>CBIHLJ010000080.1:0-2922 GCA_966210745.1 uncultured Pseudoxanthomonas sp. | reverse complement strand
CCGCCGTTGGCACCCTCTCCCCGCTTGCGGGGAGAGGGGAGTCATCAAGCTTGATGGAGAGTTTGCATGACGACAGGGGTCTCATCGAGCGCGAATGGCCCGGTCATCGTCTTCGATGGCATCTGCGTGCTGTGCAACGGCTGGGTACGCTTCCTGCTGAAGCATGATCGCGTGGGACGTTATCGCTTCGCCGCTATGCAGTCGGAAGCAGGGCGCACGCTGCTGGCGACGCATGGCTTGGACGCAGACGATCCGGCCTCGTTCCTGCTCGTCGATGGCGACGACGCATGGACCGACAGCGATGCGATCCAGCGCGTGCTGACCGGGCTGGGTGGCGCGTGGCGATTCGCGGGCGCGATCGGGTGGGTGCCGCGTTTCGTGCGCGATCCGCTGTACCGCTGGATCGCGCGCAACCGCTATCGCCTGTTCGGCACCACGGCCTGCCACCTGCCTACGGAAGAGCAGCGCGCGCGGTTCCTGTAGCGTGCGCCATGCGCACGACGGAAACCCTGCGGTCGTGCGCGCGGCGCACACTACGGGACCGTCATCCCGGTCTGCGCCGGGATGACGGCAGGCGTCGATCAGAACGTGTGCCGCACCCGCGTGTAGTAGTACGCGCCGTTGCTGCCGATGGGCGACAGGACGTCGTAGGGCAGATTGCCGAAGTAGGAGATGTCTGCGCTGGACAGGTCCGGGTACTCGTCGGTCAGGTTCAGGCCGCCCAGCGCCACGCTCCAGTTCGGCGAGAACCGGTATTCGACTTCCGCATCCAGCTGCCACTCGGCGCCATAGGTCTGCTCCGGCTCGAAGCCTCCGCCGAAGTTGAACACGCGCTTGGCGCTGCCATGGCGGGTGACGCGTCCCAGCAGCGACCAGGCCGTGCTGTCCCAACTGGCGGTGAAGATGCCGCGCGTGCGCGGTGCGGCATCGGTCAGCGTGTTGCTCTCTTCCACGCCGAACAGCACGTAGCCCGGATCGATCGCCAGCAGTTCGGCCGGCGTCGCGACGATGTTCTTCAGCTCGGTCTTGGCATAGCTGTAGGCACCGGTCAGCAGCAGGTTGCCGTCGCCGAGTTGCTGGCGCCAGTTGGCGACCAGTTCGGCGCCTTCGGTGCGGGTGTCGGCGGCGTTGATGAAGAAGTTGGCGCTCTGCACGCCGGGCACGCCGAAGTTGTCCAGCACGAAATCGGTCAGCGCGTCACCGCTGATGCGCTCGGTGATCGCCACGCGGTCGTCGATGTCGATGCGGAACACGTCCAGCGACACATCGAAGTGATCGCCGATGCGGCTGGTGAAGCCAACGCTGAGGTTCAGCGCCTTCTCCGGGTCCAGATCCTGTGCGCCCAGCGCACGGGCAATGGGATTGTTGACCGACAGCAGGCGGCCCTGGGTGAGCTGGCCGGAGGCGTCGTAACCGGTGGAGGTGGATTCGAACCCGATCTGGCTCAGCGACGGCGCGCGGAAGTTGTTCGATACCGATCCGCGCAGGGCGAACGCCGGTGCGAACTCGTAGCGCGCGGCCGCCTTGCCGGTCAGTTCGCCGCCGAAGTCGTCATAGTGCTCGTAGCGCGCGGCGAGGTCGGTGGTGAACTTCTCGCCCCACTGGCTGCTGAGGCTGGCGTAGAGGCTGGACACGTCGCGGTCGAGGTCGGCGGTGTCCTGCGGCGTCAGTCCGCCGCCGGCCTGCGAGCCGGTCGGCCGGTCGGTGAACGGACCGGCGGCGTAGGACGCCGGGTCGCCGGCGCCGGTTTCGAAGGTCTCGTGACGGAACTCCACGCCGGTCGCGAACGTATGCGCGCCGAATACGCTGCTCAGGTCCAGATTCAACAGGGTCTGGCCGGATTCATAATCGCCCGTCTTGAAGCGCGTCGGACTGGTCGGGCCGAGCGAGGCGTTGAGCGAGTTGCGCAGGCGGTAAGTGAACTCATTGCGGCCGTGGTTGAGGCTGGCGTCGTAGTCCCACTCGCCCCACTGGCCGCGCACGCCGGCGACGCCGGCAAGGTCGAGATTCTCGCCCTCGGAGATCGGACGGTAGCCGTTCGGATAGACCTCCTTCCAGTTCGCCACGCCGTCGGGGTAGCGGAAGTAGTTGGCGCCTTCGGTATCGCTCTGGTGCCAGGTGCCGAAGGCGTACAGCTCGGCCGACTCGCCCAGCGGCACGGCCGCGTTGACCCACGCGTTGATGTCGCGCGAGCTGCCGTCGCCCAGCACGTAGTTGCGCTGGCCGGCCAGCGCCAGGTTGTCGGGCGTCTGCTCCTCGAAGAACGGGATCTGGTCGAAGCCGGCGCGATTGGTGCCCTCACGCTGCTTGTACTCCAGGCCGACCCGGAAGAAACCGCCATCGCCGATACGGTCGCCGACCTGTGCGCTGAAGAAGCCGGTCTGGCCGTCGGTGACGGTCTGGTCGATCGGCTCCACCTTCGTGTGGTGTGCGCCGTAGCTGGCTTCGAAGGCGCCACCTTCCGGCGTGTCGTTGAGGATCACGTTGATGACGCCGGCCACGGCATCGGAGCCGTACTGGGCGCCGGCGCCGTCGCGCAGCACTTCGATGCGCTTGATCGCGCTGACCGGGATGGCATTGAAGTCCACCGGCGTATTGCCCTTGCCGATCTTGCTGTCGGTGTTGACCAGCGCGCTGGTGTGGCGGCGCTTGCCATTGACCAGCACCAGCACCTGGTTGGGGCTCAGGCCGCGCAGCTGCGCGGCGCGGACATGGTCGGCGCCGCCGGAATTGGACTGGCGCGGGAAGTTCAGCGAGGGCAGCAGCGCCTGCAGCGCGCTGCCGAGTTCGCCGTTGAGCACGCCGGCCTTGCGGATGTCCTCGGCGGTCAGCACGTCGATGGGCGAGGTGGATTCCAGTGCGGTGCGGTCGGTGGCGCGCGTGCCGGTGACGATCACCGCGTCCAGGTCGGTGGCGCCGACC
>CBIHLJ010000079.1:0-3622 GCA_966210745.1 uncultured Pseudoxanthomonas sp. | reverse complement strand
CTTGACCAGCGTCAGCGTGGCCGCCTGGTCATTGTTGGTGATCGTGCAGGTCGCGCTCTGGCCATTGGCCAGGGTCAGCTGGCTGCCCGACAGGGTGCCGGCCGTGCAGCTCCACGCGCCAGCGGTATAGCCGGCCGCCGTCACTTCCGACAGCGTGTACACGCCGGCATTGACCGACCGGCTGGTCACCGCGGCCGTACCGCTCACGCCGGTGATCGTCGTCGGGCCGGTCGCCGTCAGCGGGAAGCTGGTGACCGTGGCGGTGCCGCCACTGTCGTTGACCACCGTCTTGACCAGCGTCAGCGTGGCCGCCTGGTCATTGTTGGTGATCGTGCAGGTCGCGACATCATTGCCAACCAGGCTGATGCTGTTCGCGGATACCGCTGCGCCACCATTCTTGACGCAGCTCCAGGTGCTGGCGGTGTAGGCCGTGGGGCCGCCCGTCTCCGAAAGGGCATAGGTCCCTGCGGGGACCGCTGCGCCGGTAACGGCCGCCGCGCCGGTAGTGCCTGAAATAGTCCTTGAGGTCCCCGTCGCGACCAGCGTCCACGCTGTGGCCGCGGCGGTGCCGCCGTTGTCGTTGACGACCTGCTTGACCAAGGTCAGGCGGGGCAACGCAAGTACACCAACCGTCGCGGTAGAGGTGTTGTTCGCTGCGTTGCTGTCGACCACCGGAGAACCGGGAGGCAGGGCCACCGTAGCGGTGTTCTGGACCGAGGTCTGCGCATGGGCGGGCGCTAGAGCCGCCAGAGTGACCAACATCAAACCCGATGTGGTCACCATGTGGCGGCGAAGGGCCGCTTTAAAGAAGTAGGTCAGGCCGTGCACGGTAGTCCCTTGCGCTGAATCTGGACGAGCCAGCCGGGGACTGCCTCCCCCAAGGCTGTCTTGAAGTTGCCACCCCTCACCGCACCGCCCATTCGCCGCGGTTTTTTTGGGGTCTACGTCACAATTCGCGACCCATGCCCTAGAGAGGACATCGGGTCCAGAAATGTGACGATGATTACGTCTTTACGAAATCTTAGCGTCAAATTGTAGACGGATAACACTACATTCATATACATGATCACACTTTTCACGTGCCGTACACCAGTTTTTTGACGCCTTCGGGCGGAGAACCGGGCAGGCGGGGCTCGAGTGACGTGCAAGCGAATGCGTCCCGCCACCGAGAGGTGGCAGGTCAGGGGGATCGGGATCAGGGTGGGCAGGCCCGTCAGGGCCTGCGGCAGGCGTCAGTCGCTCTGCAGTTCGGCGACGAAGTCGTAGGCGTCGCCACGATAGTAGGACCGGGTGGACTCGACGACCCGTCCGTCCTCCAGGAAGGCCCGGCGCTCGACCAGCAGGCCCGGGGCTCCGACCGGAAGCTCAAGATGGCGGGCCGCCTCTTCGTCCAGGGCCACCGCCCGCAGGCGCTGCAGGGCCCGCCTGGGCCGGTGGCCGTAGGCGTCCAACGCCTCATACAGAGACGTGGTCACGCTTTCCGGGTCCGGGAGCAATGCGTAGGGCACCAGGGTGCGCTCGATGGCGATCGGAGAACCGTCCACGTGCCGCAGGCGGTACATGCGCACCACGCCGCTGCCGGGCGACAGGTTCAGCGCCATCGACTCTTCCGGGGTCACTTCACCCACGGAACGCTCCAGGAACTTCACCTGCGGATTGAGCCCGCGCTCGCGCAGGTCGTCGGTGAAACTGGTCAGGCGGGAGAACTGGCGCAGGATGCGTTCGGCCACGAAGGTGCCGGCGCCTTGACGCTGCACGAGCAGACCACTTTCGATCAGCCCGGCCAACGCCTTGCGAATAGTCACCCGTGAGAGATCCAGCAACTGGGCCAGGTCGCGCTCGCTGGGAAGCGCCTGACCCGGCTTCAGCACGCCCGCGTCCATCAGGTTCTGCAGCGCGCGGCGCAGCCGCAGGTAGGCCACGGCGCGGGTGGACTCTCCGGTCTGCAACCGCTGGTATTCCTCGAGCAGGTTCTTTTGCATGAGAATAAAGATACCAGTGCCGTACCAATACCGCAACAATCCTTTTATACGTCGGACCTGTTGGCGTCACGTGGTACCGCGGTGGTATTGTAATCGCTCATTCCCGTTGCACCGAGACACTCCGTGACTGCGAAGACCCTGCCCGTCGACATCTTCGATCTCGTCATCTTCGGTGGCACCGGCGACCTAGCGCTGCGCAAGCTGCTGCCCGGCCTGCTGCGCCGCTACGCCGACGGCCAGATCCCCGAAGACAGCCGCATCCTGGGCGTGGCGCGCGACAAGCAGGGCGATGCCGAGTACCGGGCGAAGGTCGGTGATGCATTGGCCCGCGCCTGCGGCAACGACGAATCGCTGAAGGCCAGGCTGCCGGCGTTCCTCGAGAAGTTGGGCTATCAGGCCCTGGATGCCACCAAGGACGAGGGTTGGGACGACTTCGCCGCCCGCCTGCAGACCGCCGGCGATCGCATCCGCGTGTTCTACCTGTCCACCAGCCCCACGCTGTTCGTGAACATCTGCGACCGCCTGCGCACGCACGGCCTGAACACCGGCGGCGCCCGCGTGGTCATCGAGAAACCCATCGGCCACGACTCGGCCAGCGCCGCCATCATCAACGACGCCGTCGGCAGCGCGTTCGCGGAAAGCCAGATCTTCCGCATCGACCATTACCTGGGCAAAGAGACCGTCCAGAACCTGTTGGCGCTGCGTTTCGCCAACATCCTGTTCGAGCCGCTGTGGAATGCCAGCCGCATCGACCACGTGCAGATCACCGTGGCCGAGACCGTCGGCCTGGAGAAGCGTGCCGGCTACTACGACACCTCCGGTGCGCTGCGCGACATGGTGCAGAACCACCTGCTGCAGCTGCTGTGCATGGTAGCCATGGAACCGCCGGCCGCCCTGCAGGCCGACGCCGTGCGCGACGAGAAACTGAAAGTGCTGCGTTCGCTGCGCCCGATCACCGCCGAGGACGCCGGCCAACTGACCGTGCGTGGCCAGTACCGCGCCGGCGCCAGCAATGGCGCGGCCGTGCCGGGCTACCTGGACGAACTGGGCCGCGATGATTCGCGCACCGAGACCTTCGTGGCCATCAAGGCCGAGGTGGACAACTGGCGCTGGGCCGGCGTGCCGTTCTACCTGCGCACCGGCAAGCGCCTGTCCGAGCGCGTGTCGGAGATCGTCATCGCCTTCAAGCACGTGCCGCATTCCATCTTCGAGGACAGCGCCGGCCCCGTGATGGGCAACAAGCTGGTGCTGCGCCTGCAGCCGGACGAAGGCGTCAAGCTGTGGCTGATGATCAAGGACCCGGGCCCCGGCGGCCTTCGCCTGCAGCACGTGCCGCTGGACATGAGCTTCGCCGAAGCCTTCGGCGTGCACCAGCCGGAAGCCTACGAACGCCTGCTGATGGACGTGGTGCGCGGCAACCAGACGCTCTTCATGCGCCGCGACGAAGTGGAAGCGGCCTGGAAGTGGGTCGACCCGATCCTGGCTGCCTGGGAAAACCTGCGCGAAGCCCCCAAGCCCTACACCGCCGGCTCGTGGGGCCCCAGCGCCGCCGTGGCCCTGGTCGAACGCGACGGCCGCACCTGGCACGAAGACACCGTCTGACGCTGCCGGCCCCGCTCCTGCGGGGCCTAGCTCCGGCC
>CBIHLJ010000078.1:0-4055 GCA_966210745.1 uncultured Pseudoxanthomonas sp. | reverse complement strand
AGGTTGAAGAACACCACGTACAGGTTCGCGGCCACCAGCGCCAGCACGCCCATGCTGTCGGACAACTGCAACTTGCCGGCCGCGTCCAGGCTGCCTGTGGCGAAAGCGAAGGCCACCAACCCCAGCGTGACGGCCATGCCCGCCGAGCCGATCCACAACAGCGGCTTGCGGCCGATCCTGTCCACCAGCAACATCGACACGATGCAGGCACCGATGCTCAGTGCACCGGAAATGACGTTGATCAGCAGCGCGTCGTTCTCCGAGAAACCCACTGCCTGCCACAGCACCGCGCCGTAGTAGAACACCACGTTGATGCCCACCAGTTGCTGGAACGTGGCCAGGCCGATGCCGACCCACACGATGGGACGCACCTTGCGCGTTGTCTTGCTGATGAGATCCGACAGGCGTGGACGATGGTGGTCTGCAGCCAGCGAGGCATCGATCTCGCCCAGCTTGCGGACACCGGCCGCTTCGCCATAGAGCCGCTTCAGCACAACCAGTGCCTGCTCCTTCCTGCCCTTTGCCACCAGATAGCGCGGGCTCTCGGGAATGAACAGCAGCGCTACCAGGAACAGACCCGCCGGCAGGATCTCCACCCAGAACATCCAGCGCCAGGCTTCGTAGCCCAACCAGTACGGCGTCACCGACCCGCCCGCCACCTTCGCCAGCAGATAGTTGCTGAGGAACGCGGCGAACAGCCCGCCGATGATCGCGATCTGCTGCACCGTGGCCAGCCGCCCACGATACTGCGCGGCCGACACCTCGCTGATGTAGGCCGGCGACATCACGCTGGCCGCGCCCACGGCGAATCCGCCCAGCACGCGATAGATCACGAACTCCAACGACCCGGTGGCAATGCCCGATCCCCATGCCGAGATCAGGAAGAACACCGCCGACACGATCAGCACATTGCGCCGACCGTAATGGTCCGCCAGCCAACCGGCGAAGAAGGCACCGATCGCGCAACCCAGCAGCATCGAGGCAACGTTGAATCCCGTGCCGACCGAATCAGAGTCGAACGCCTGTCTCAGTCCATCCACCGTGCCGTTGATCACGCCACTGTCGAACCCGAACAGGAACCCGCCGATCGTCGCCACCACGCTGATCAACACGATCAGCCTGGTGTTCTCGCCCCCCGTCATTGCCTGACTCATTGCCGTCCCCTTCCTCGATCCTGATGTCGTTGGTCCGCCGCGCTCAGCGCAGCAGATACTGGTTGAGCAGGTTCTCGTAACGCTCCTGCTTGCCGCTGGTCTGCTTCGGTTCGCCCTGGCCGGCCGCCAGTGCGGCCAGATCGGCCAGGCCCAGCGTGCCGTTCTCGAAATCCTTGCCCTTGCCGCTGTCGAAGCTGGCGTAGCGTTCCTTGCGCCACTGCTCCCACGGCGAGTCGGTCAACAGCGCATGCGCCACTTCCAGCCCGCGCGCGAACGCGTCCATGCCGCCGATGTGGGCGATGAACAGGTCTTCCAGGTCGGTCGATTCGCGACGCACCTTGGCATCGAAATTCAGGCCACCCTCCAGCCCGCCCTGACGCAGTACCACCAGCATCGCCCCGACCGTGTCGTACAGGTCGGTGGGGAACTGGTCGGTGTCCCAGCCGTTCTGCGCATTGCCGCGGTTGGCATCGATGCTGCCCAGCAGGCCGTGGTCGGAGGCCACCTGCAGGTCGTGCTCGAACGTGTGGCCCGACAGCGTGGCGTGGTTGGCTTCGATGTTGAGCTTGAAGTCCTTCTCCAGCCCGTGCTGCTGCAGGAAGCCGGCCACCGTGGCGCTGTCGAAGTCGTACTGGTGCTTCATCGGCTCCATCGGCTTGGGCTCGATCAGGAAGTTGCCCTTCAGCCCGATGCTGCGGCCGTAGTCACGGGCCATGGTCAGGAAGCGGGCGAAGTGCGCCACCTCGCGCTTCATGTCGGTGTTGACCAGCGAGGCGTAGCCTTCGCGGCCGCCCCAGAACACGTAGTGCTCGCCCCCCAGTTCCACCGTGGCCTCCAGCGCCGCCTTCACCTGCACCGCGGCACGCGCGACGACGGCGAAGTCGGGATTGGTCGACGCACCATTCATGTAGCGCGGGTGCGAGAACAGGTTGGCGGTGCCCCACAGCAGCTTGATGCCGGTGGCGTCCTGGCGCGCCTTGGCCAGGGCGGTCATGTGCTTGAGGTTCTTCTCGTACTGGCCGATGTCCTCGGCATCCGGGGCCAGGTCGATGTCGTGGAAGCACCAGTACGGCACGCCCAGCTTGGTGAAGAACTCGAAGGCGGCATCGACCTTGGCTTCGGCGGTGGCCATCGGCGTGCCGGCTTCCCATGGGAAGTGGCGCGTGCCGGGGCCGAAGGGGTCATGACCGGCGTTGCAGAAGGTGTGCCAGTAGCAGACGGCGAAGCGCAGGTGGTCCTGCATGGTCTTGCCACCGACCTTCTTCTGCGCGTCATAGACCTTGAACGCCAGCGGGTTGTCCGAGCCGCGGCCTTCGAACGGGATGCGGCCGATGCCGGGGAAGTATTCCTGGGCGCCGATGAAGGGCTGGGTGCTCATGGTGCGGGGTCCTATGGTTGTGCGTGATGTACGTGGGGATGTCAGCCGCGCTGCAGCGGCGTGAGGGCATCAAGGTGCTGGAGGAAGCGGCGGTAGGCCGCTGCATAGACCTGCGTGCGGGTGGGATCGGGCGTGGCGGACAAGGCCGCATCGAAGGCGATGTGCTCGCGCGTGATGTCGGCAATGGAAGCGCTCTCGCCCTTCGAACGACCCAGTGCCCACAGCGCCTGCAGCGCCGCCCCGAAGGCCGCGCCCTCGGCCTGCACCGGCACATCGACCGGCAGGCCGAACACATCGGCCACCAGTTGTCGCCACGCCGCACTGTTGCTGCCGCCACCGGTCAGCACGATGCGCTCGAAGCCCATGCCGGCACGGACGAAGGCATCGAAGCCGTACTTCAAGCTGTAGGTCGCCCCTTCCATCGCGGCGCGGTAGACGTGCGCCGGGGTCATGTTGGTCGTGTCCAGTCCGGCCAGCACGCCCTTGCCCCGCGGCAGGTCCGGCGTGCGCTCGCCATTGAGGAAGGGCAGCATCACCAGCCCGTCCGCACCGGGCGGCGTGGCGTGCAGGTGGGCATCGCCCTCGCGCGTGCTGAAGCCGAACGCCTTCGCCACCTGTTCGGTCGCCACGGTGCAGTTCATCGTGCAGATCAGGGGCAGCCAGCCGCCAGTGGAGGAACAGAACGCGGCCCAGGCGCCACCCGGATCGACTACCGGGGTATTGGAATAGGCGAACAGCGTGCCCGAGGTGCCCAGGCTCATCGCCAGCCGGCCCTCTTCCACGCAGCCGGTGCCGATGGCCGCCATCATGTTGTCGCCGCCACCGACGGCGACCTTGACCGTCGTAGGCAGTCCCAGCTGCGAGGCGGCAGCAGGATCAATGTCGAACAGCGCATCGGGTGCCGCGATCGGCGGCAGGCAGTCCGCCAGGTCGCGATCGGCATCGGTCGCGAGCAGCAGCTCCTTCGACCAGGTGCGCGTGCGCACGTCCAGCCAGCCGGTGCCGGAGGCATCGCCCCACTCGCAGAAGCGCTGGCCGGTAAGCACGAAGTTGAGGTAGTCGTGTGGCAGCAGGATGGTCGCCAACTGCGCGTAGGCGTCTGGGCGATGTGCCTTCGTCCATGGCAGCTTCGAGGCGGTGTAGCCGGCGAGGATGGGATTGCCGGCCAGTGCGATGGTGCGCGACGCGCCACCCACGGCGTCCATGATCTGTCCACACTCGGCCGTGGTGCTGGTGTCGCACCACAGCTTGGCCGGCGCGAGTACTTCACCCTGCGCATCCACCGGCACGAAGCCGTGCTGCTGGCCCGACACCGACAGCGCCACGATGCGTGCGCGCACCGCCGGATCGATGCGGTCGAAGCACGCCTGCATCGCGGCGACCCAGTCGGCGGGGTGCTGCTCACGGCTGCCGTCGTCGCCACTGATCAGCTCCAGCGATGCACTGGCCGTGGCCACGAGGGAGCGCGCGGCGGGGTCGTACACCACCACCTTCAGGCTCTGCGTGCCTGCATCGATTCCGGC
>CBIHLJ010000077.1:0-4447 GCA_966210745.1 uncultured Pseudoxanthomonas sp. | reverse complement strand
GGTGCAGGCCGCGGCGCTCGTCGCACAGCCAGCCGGTGATGCCGATGTGCCAGTCCTGGTCCAGGCAGTCGAACAGTTCCTTCTTCGTGCCGGTGAAGCAGTGCACCACGGCCGGCCCGAGCTTGCCGTCGAAGTTCTTCATCATTGCCACGAAGTCGTCGTGCGCGTCGCGCTGGTGCAGGAACAGCGGCTTGCGGGTGTCCACGGCGATCTGCAGCTGGCGCTCGAATGCCTTGCGTTGCGCCGGTCGCGGCGAGAAATCGCGGAAGTAGTCCAACCCGCATTCACCCACGGCGACGACCTCGGCATGCGCATGCAGCGCGCGCATCTCGGCGTCGCATTCGTCGGTGTACTCGGTGGCGTGGTGCGGGTGCACGCCCGCCGTGGCAAACAGCTCGCCGGGATGCGACTGCGCCAGACGCAGCGCCGTCGGCGAATGTTCGCGGCTGGCGCCAGTGACCACCTGCTGCACCACGCCCGCCTCCCGCGCGCGCTGAAGTACGGCGTTGCGGTCGTGGTCGAAGCTTTCGTGGGTGAGGTTGGCGCCGATGTCGATGAGATCCATGGCGACCATTTTAAGCCTTGGCTTCCGCTGTTGTAGGAGCGACGTGAGTCGCGACCGCGAGAACCGAAATCCCCTCTCCATCGGAAGTTTCCCGAAACTACCGTTGCGCAAGCCGTGCGGTCGCGACTCACGTCGCTCCTACAGAGGCCGGAGGCCTTATCCTGTGCAGCGCATGCCGTCGCCCACCTTCCCCATCACGCCGCTGCTGCCGGACATCGTCCGCAGCCTGTCCGACCATCCGCGCCTGGTACTGGAGGCCCCGCCCGGTGCAGGCAAGACCACGCAGGTGCCGCTGGCGCTGCTGGATGAGCCGTGGCTGCAGGGCCGCAAGATCGTGATGCTGGAACCGCGCCGCGTCGCGGCGCGCGCGGCGGCCGGGTTCATGGCGAAGCAGCGGGGCGAAGCCGTCGGCGACACGATCGGCTACCGCATCCGCTTCGAGAACAAGGTCGGGCCGGACACGCGGATCGAGGTGGTCACCGAAGGCATCCTGACCCGGATGATCCAGGACGATCCGATGCTGGAAGAGGTCGGCGCCATCCTGTTCGACGAATTCCACGAGCGACACCTGGCCGGTGACCTCGGCCTGGCCCTCGCGTTGGATGTGCAGGCACAGCTGCGCGACGACCTGCGTATCGTCGTCATGTCCGCCACGCTCGACGGCGAGAAGCTGGCGCGGTTCCTCGACGCGCCGCGACTGAGCAGCGAAGGCCGGGGCTTCCCGGTCCAGGTCGCGCACTTCCCCGCGCGCCGCGACGAGGCCACCGATGTGCAGGCGCGCCGCGCCATCGAACAGGCCGTGCAGTCGCATCCCGGCGATGTGCTGGTGTTCCTGCCCGGCCAGCGCGAGATCGCGCGCGTGGAGGCGAGTTTGAGCCCCTCTCCCGCCGTGAGAGGGGTTGGGGAGAGGGGCAACGAAGGACGCAATGGTGTCGGCAACCCGGCTGCGCTCGCCCCTCATCCGCCCTCCGGGCACCTTCTCCCGAGGGGAGAAGGGAAAGAAGACATCGTCATCCTCGCCTTGCACGGCGAATTGCCGGTGGAGAAACAATCCGAAGCGCTGCAGCCGGACCCGCAGGGCCGTCGGCGCGTGGTGTTGGCGACCAACGTCGCCGAATCGTCGGTGACGCTGCCCGGCGTGCGCGTGGTGGTCGACAGCGGACTGGCGCGCGAGCCTTCGTACGATCCCAATAGCGGGTTCTCGCGTCTGGAAGTGACGACCATCTCGCAGGCCTCCGCCGACCAGCGCGCCGGTCGCGCGGGTCGCGTGGCCGAAGGGTGGGCGTATCGCTTGTGGCCGCAGTCCCAGCGGCTGGATCCGCAGCGGCGGCCGGAGATCGCGCTGGTCGAACTGGGCGCGCTGGCATTGGAACTGGCTGCATGGGGCAGCGACGACCTGCGCTTCGTCGATGCGCCGCCGCCCGGTGCGATGAGCGCCGCGCGCGATCTGTTGCGCCGCCTCGGCGCACTGACGGCGACGAACGCGATCACGCCGCTCGGCAAGCGCATGCTCGCGCTCGGCACGCATCCCCGGCTCGCGGCGATGCTCCTGTCAGCGGGCGAGGGCGAGGATCGCGCGCTCGCCTGCGATCTCGCTGCGCTGGTCGAAGCGCGCGACCCACTGCGCATGGGCGGCGACGCGCTGGCCGCGCGTTGGCGTGCGCTGGCGGCGTTCCGCAGCGGCCGCGCACCGCAGGACGCGAACCGTTCCGGCCTCGCCGCGATCGAGGCCGCCGCAAAGCAGTGGCGGCGCCGCGTCCGTGAGGCCACCGTGCCGCCGTCGTCGGTGGAAGCGCACCGCTTGGGCGACGTGCTGATGCATGCTTTCCCGGACCGCATCGGCTTCCGGCATCCCCAGGACGCGCGCCGCTACCTTCTGGCGAATGGACGCAGCGCGCGGCTGTTCGACGACAGCGCCCTCGTTGGCGAGCCATGGATCGTGGTCAGCGAGCTGCGCCACGAAGCGCGTGACGCGCTCGTGCAGCGCGCGGCACCCGTGGACGAACGGTGCCTGCGGCGCGATTTCGCCGACCGCTTCGTCACCGAGGACACCGTGCGCTGGGATGCGTCGCGTCGCGCACTGACGGCGCAACGCGAATCGCGCTTCGACCAGATCGTGTTCGACGCGCGGCCCGCCGGCCGCGTTGATCCGGCGCTTGCGGCCGCCGCATTGACCGACGCGGTGCGCGACCTCGGCCTGGACGCCTTGCCGTGGCCCGAATCGCTGCAGCAATGGCGCGAGCGCGTGCGCTGCCTGCGCGAGTGGATGCCGGACCTCGGCCTGCCCGACATGTCCGACGACGCGCTGATGGCGACGCTAGACACCTGGTTGAAGCCCGCCTTCGCCGGCAAGACGCGGCTGGACGCACTGGGCGAAGACGACCTCGCGAACGCGTTGAAGTCGGGCCTCGACTGGTCGCTGCGCCAGCGCATCGACCAGCTGGCGCCCACGCGCATCACCGTGCCCTCGGGCATGGAGCGCCGCATCGAGTACGCGCACGGCCAATCCCCGGTGCTGGCGGTGAAGTTGCAGGAACTGTTCGGCCTGGCCGATACGCCGCGCGTGGCCGATGGGCGCGTACCGGTGCTGCTGCACCTGCTGTCGCCGGGCGGCAAGCCGCTGCAGGTGACGTCCGACCTGCGCAACTTCTGGAACTCGACCTATGCCGAGGTGAAGAAGGAGATGAAGGGGCGGTATCCCAAGCATCCGTGGCCTGATGATCCATGGAGCGCCCAGGCGACCCACCGGGCGAAGCCGCGCGGCACGTAGCGTGCGCCATACGCGCGACCCGCGATGCGGATTCAAGCGACCGTGTCGATCGGCATGAGGCGGGGCTTCATGCGGTCGTGCGCATGGCGCACGCTACGTTCAGCCGGCGGCCAGCGCCGGACGGCGGAACTAACACCGCGTAAACATCGCCGCACGGACACTGGCGTCCTACCCACCTCTTTCAGGGAAGGCCCATGAGCAAGCTCACCACCATCACCGACCGCGCGCTGGAACTGGCCAGCCAGGCTGGCACCAGCCTCAAGCACGCCGTGCCGAGCGCGGACAGGTTGCTGCAGACGGGTGCCGCGCTCGGCGTTGCGAAGACCGGCGGCAGGCTGGCGGTGAACTTCGTGCGGCGCAACCCGGCGGTCGCCGTCGCCACCGGCATCGGCGTGGGCCTGCTCGCACTGGTGGCCTATCGGAAGCGCAAGCGCGATCAGGCGAACGGTCCGATCGAGGGCAAGTCGCGCCGCGTGGAGGCACGCAAGGTCAACGGTTCCGCGAAGACTTCCACCGCACGCAAGACAGGCGCGCCGCGCAAGCCGCGCAGCACCACCCGCTCCACCGAGAGCTGAAGTTGCGCTGCGCCTGCGTCAGAGCGGGCGCCAGGCACCGGGCGCAAGATCTCCCAGGTGTGTGTCGCCGATGGCGACGCGCACCAGCCGCAAGGTCGGCAGGCCCACGGCCGCCGTCATCCGCCGTACCTGGCGATTGCGTCCCTCCGTGATCGTCACCGACACCCACGCATCCGGCACCGTCTTGCGGAAGCGCACCGGCGGATCGCGTTCCCAAAGCGCTGGCGCCGGATGGAGCGTTTCCACCTGTGCCGGTCGGGTCGGCCCATCGTTCAACACCACGCCACGACGCAGCGCATCGAGCTGTTCGTCCGTGGGCGTGCCTTCCACCTGCACCCAGTAGGTCTTCGGCTGTTTGTGGCGCGGATCGGTCAACCGGTTCGCCAGCGCACCATCGTCGGTGAGCAACAGCAGGCCTTCGCTGTCGTAGTCCAGCCGCCCCGCCGCATAGACGCGCGGCGGCAGGCCGAACCCGGCCAGCGTCCGCCGCGGCGGATCACTGCGGTCGGTGAACTGGCACAGGACGTTGAACGGCTT
>CBIHLJ010000076.1:0-4920 GCA_966210745.1 uncultured Pseudoxanthomonas sp. | reverse complement strand
TACGGCGACATGTGCGGCGGCTACGCGCCGATCAAGGACCTGTACAAGACCGAAGTGTTCGCGCTGGCGCGCTGGCGCAACACCGTGGGCGGCGCGCCGGTGATCCCGCCGGCCGTCATCGATCGTCCGCCGTCCGCGGAGTTGCGCGAGAACCAGAAGGACCAGGACTCGCTGCCTCCCTATGACGTGCTGGACGCCATCCTGTTCCGCTACGTGGACCTGGAGCAGTCGCGCGACGAGATCGTCGCCGCCGGCTTCGACGCCACCACCGTGGACCGCATGCTGCGGCTGGTGCGCATCAACGAGTGGAAGCGTCACCAGGCGGCGCCCGGTCCCAAGGTGTCGCGCCGGGCCTTCGGTCGTGAACGCCGCTACCCGATCACCAACAAGTACGCGTTGTGAGTCCGCCCCAGCGCCGCGCACGATCCATCCGGAGATCCGCATGACCCGAAAGAAGAAGCGCACGGCGCACCATGAGCGTCCGGCGTCCACCGCGCCGCGCGCGGCGACGCCGCCGGATCGCGTGATGCTGGCGCTGGCGGCGCTGGGCCTGCTGATCACCGGCTATCTGGCGTGGACGGCGGGCAGCGGTTCGGCATCGGCGTTCTGCACCAGCGCCGGCGGCTGCGATGCGATCCAGCGCAGCGGCTGGTCCATGCTGCTGGGCCTGCCGATGGCGGTGTGGGGGTTCGGCCTGTATGCGGTGGTCGCGCTGGTGTCGCGGTCGCGCAAGGCGTCGCTGCTGCTGCGCTGGCAACGGCAATGGCGACTGGTGCTGTTGGGGCTGGCGATCAGCCTCTACCTGACCGCCGTGGGGGCGGTGGTGCTCGACGCGTTCTGCGTGGGCTGCCTGGCCTCGCTCGCGGTGCTGGTGGTGATGTTCGGCTGGTTGCAGCTGCGGCGCCCCGCGTCCGCTCCCGGCCAGGCATGGAGCCGCTGGTGGGCTGTGCAGGCGTTGCCGGTGCTGCTGGTCGTGGCCGTCCTGCATGTGCACCAGAGCGGACTGCTGCACCAGCGGCCGGAAAGTCGCCGTGCGGCAGCGCTGGCGCAACACCTGTCCGACTACGGTGCGAAGTTTTACGGCGCGTCATGGTGCGTGGAATGCAGCCGGCAGAAGCGCCACTTCGGTCATGCGGCGGAGCGGCTGCCGTACGTGGAATGCTCGCCCGGTGGACGCAACACACCCATGACCTCTGCCTGCGCGGCCGCAGGCGTGACCGTGTTCCCCACCTGGGTGATCGATGGCATCGAGCACAACGGGGTGATCGAGCCGCAGCAGTTGGCGGTGCTGACCCGCTTCGACTGGGAGGGTGCGGCGAACGACGAGTGAGTCTTCGCGGCGAGATCCCGCGCATGCGGCGCGCGCCGGCACCCGGACATGAAAAAGGGCCTTGCGGCCCTTTTTCGTTGCAGCGACCGGGTCGAATCAGTCGTCGTTGCGCCTGTCGGCGGTATTGATCGACTTCTCGGCGCCGAACGGATTCAGGCGGCGCACCATCCACGGGTAGTCCGGCCACTTGCCGGCCAGCCAGGGGTGCTGCGGATCGTTGATTTCCAGCACGCGTTTGGCATCGGCGGCCAGGGTTTCGTTGCCCAGTTGGGTATAGGCCTCGGCCAGCACGGCGACGGCGTCGTTCTGGTGGCTGCTCTGCGGGTAGGTTTCCAGCAGGTACTTGGCGCGGCTGGCGGCGGACACCCATGCATCACGGCGCAGGTAGTAGATCGCGGTGTCCAGTTCGTGCAGGGCGAACTGGTTGCGCAGCACGCTCATGCGCTGGCGCGCATCGGCGGCGTAGCGGCTGTTGGGATAGTTCTCGGCGACCCGGTTGAGGTCGTTGTAACCCTGCATCGGCGTGGCCAGGTCGCGGCGGCTGGCTTCCAGGCGCCAGACCTTCTGCAGGAACACCGTGTCGCGGTTGGAGTTGGCCAGGCCGCGCAGGTAGTACATGTACGGAACGTTGCGATGGGTCGGATAGGTGCGGATGAAGCGGTCGATGGTGGTGACCGCGTCGTCGAGCTTGCCCGACTTGTACTCGGCATAGGCCGATTCCATCAATGCCTGTTCGGTATAGGGCCCGTACGGGTACTGGGCGATCAGGCGGCGGTAGTTCTGCAGGCCGCGGTCCCAGTTGTTGTTCACCATGGACTGGTGCGCTTCCTGGTACATCACCTCGACGGGCTGGTTCTCCGCCACATCCTTCTTCTTGAAGATCTTGCCGCAGCCGGTGCCGGCGAAGCCGATGACCAGGGCCAAAAGGACGAGGCGGGTGGTCGCGGAGGGGCGGGAGAAGCGGGGGAAGGCGCGCTGGGTCATGGGCTGGCGGCAGGCCGCGGCAGGGAAACAGGCCGTCGATGATAGCCTAGGCGCCGCCTTCGCCATGAACAATCGGCCAATACGGACCGGACCATGGCCTCCCTGGATGTCTTTCCGCATGACCGATACCGAATCCCCCGATAGCCTCCGCACCGCCATCGTGCCCGCCAGCGCGGCCGGCCGGCGCTTCGACGCCGCCCTGGCGGAGCTGTTCCCCGAGTTCTCCCGGTCGCGCCTGACCGAGTGGATCAAGTCCGGCAATGCCCTGCTGGATGGCCAGGTGGTGCGCCCGCGCGACCCCGTGCGCGGCGGCGAAACCGCCAGCCTGGACGTGGTGCTGGATACCCAGACCCATGCACTGCCCGAAGACATCCCGCTGGACATCCTGTACGAGGACGAGCACGTCTTCGTGCTGGACAAGCCCGCCGGGCTGGTGGTGCACCCCGGCGCCGGCAATCCGACCGGCACACTGGTCAATGCATTGCTGTTCCGCGATCCGTCGCTGTCGGCGCTGCCACGCGCGGGCATCGTGCACCGGCTGGACAAGGACACCTCGGGTGTCATGGTGGTGGCACGCACGGTGCCGGCGCACACCTCGCTGGTGGCGCAACTGGCCTCACGCGACGTGCACCGCCAGTACCTGGCCGTGGTGGTCGGCGCGATGGTGTCCGGCGGCACCGCCAACGCACCCATCGACCGCCATCCCCGCGACCGGCTGAAGATGGCGGTGCGCGAGGACGGCCGCGACGCCGTCACCCATTACCGCCTGCGCGAGCGCTTCCGTGCGCACACCGCGCTGGAGTGCCGGCTGGAAACCGGCCGCACGCACCAGATCCGCGTGCACATGGCGCACATCAAGTACCCGATCATCGGCGACCCGCTGTACGGCGGCCCGCTGCGGTTGCCCAAGGGCGCCAGCGATGAACTGATCGCCGTGCTGCGAAGCTTCCGTCGGCAGGCACTGCACGCCGAGACGCTGGAGTTCGCCCATCCCGTCGGTGGCGAGCCAGTCCGCGTCACCGCGCCGGTGCCCGCCGACATGGTGGCGCTGCTGGCGGCCCTGCGCGCGGACAGCCAGGCACAACGCAAGTGAATCGCGCGCCCGCCGTCGCGGCCGACTGGCCCGCACCGGTGGGCATACACGCCTTCACCACGCTGCGCCACGGCGCGGGCGTGTCGCAGGCGCCGTTCGACCATTTCAACCTGGGCAACAAGTACGCGGCGGATGGCGACGCTCCGGACGTGGTGGCCCGCAACCGCGCGCAACTGGTCGAGCTGGCCGGCCTGCCTTCGGCGCCGCACTGGTTGAAGCAGGTGCACGGCATCGATGTCGTGCGCGTTGACGCGCCTGCCGACACCGCCGCACCCGAGCCCGAAGCCGATGCACTGGTGACGTCGGTTCCCGGCGTGGTGCTCGCCATCCTGACGGCCGATTGCCTGCCGGTGGTGTTCGCGGCGAAGGACGGCCGCGAGATCGCCGCCGCGCACGCGGGCTGGCCGGGCCTGTCCAGGGGCATGCTGGAAGCGACGCTCGCCGCGATGCGCACGCCGGCCACGGAAGTGATCGCGTGGATCGGCCCGGCAGCCGGGCCGCAGCGCTATGAAGTCGGCGAGAACGTCTTCGACGCCTTCGTTTCGCAGGATGCCGGCGCGGCCGCGGCGTTCGCGCCCACGCGCCCGGGCCACTGGCTGGCTGACCTGCCTGCACTCGCGCGCCGCCGCCTGGTCGCAAGCGGCGTGTCGGCCGATGACATCCACGGCGGCGACCTCTGCACGATCTGCGAGCCCGCGCGCTTCTTCTCGCACCGCCGCGACGGCCGCAGCGGCCGCATCGCCACGCTGGCATGGATTCAGCGGTAAGGTCGCTGTTCGCGCAGGTGCTGGGCCCGGCGTTCGACGGGCTGCCAGCGCCGGTGCGTGCGCTCCACGTGGCGCAGGGAACACGCCGGTATCGAGGCGAGGTCGAAGTCGAGCGCGGCAGCGGACTGCTGTCGCGCCGGGTGGCGGCGGCCACGCATCTTCCGCCCGCAGGCGCGGGTCCGTTGTGCGTGGAGATCGAGGCATCGCCGGTACAGGAGCGCTGGACTCGTTTCATCGGCGGCCGCGCCATGCCGTCCCGCCTGTGGCGCGAAGGCGAAATACTGTGCGAACGCTTGGGGCTGGCGAGGTTCGGATTCCGTCTCGCCGTGGAAGACGGGTCCATCGTGTGGCGCGTCGTGCGCGTCCGCGTGCTCAGCCTGTCGCTGCCCGCGCGCTGGTTCACCGGCGTGGGCGCGCGTGAATCCGCAGAGGATGGGCGCTATCGTTTCGACGTGTGGGCCTCGTTGCCGTTGATCGGTCTGCTGGTGCATTACCGCGGGTGGCTGGATGTGGAGTGAGCTTGTCGCGATGCTCAGCATGCCGACGCCCTTCTCCCCGCGCGCGGGGAGAAGGTGCCCGGAGGGCGGATGAGGGGCGCTTTTCGTCGCTCGCAAGACGAGGGTATGTCCGTGCGTCGCGTGTTGGATCAGCACAGTGGGCTGATGGATGGCGGACTCCGCTCGCCCCTCACCCGCCGTTGGCACCCTCTCCCCGCTTGCGGGGAGAGGGGAGTCATCAAGCTTGAT
>CBIHLJ010000075.1:0-5046 GCA_966210745.1 uncultured Pseudoxanthomonas sp. | reverse complement strand
GCACAACTTCGAGGCGCTGAACTTCCCGCCGCACCATCCGGCGCGCGCCATGCACGACACGTTCTACTTCGGCGATGGTCGCCTGCTGCGCACGCACACCTCGGGCGTGCAGGTGCGCTACATGGATGCCCACACGCCGCCGCTGCGCATGATCGCCGCCGGCAAGGTCTACCGCAGCGACAGCGACCAGACGCATTCGCCGATGTTCCACCAGGTCGAAGGCCTGCTGGTGGACGAGCACTCCACCTTCGCTGATCTCAAGGGCACGCTGGCCGAGTTCGTGCGCGCGTTCTTCGAGCGCGACTTCGAGATGCGTTTCCGCCCAAGCTACTTCCCGTTCGTCGAGCCCGGTGCGGAGGTCGACATCGCCTGGCAGCAGCCCGATGGCAGCACGCGCTGGCTGGAAGTGCTGGGCTGCGGCATGGTGCACCCGAACGTGTTGCGCAACTGCGGTATCGATCCGGAGCGCTACACCGGCTTCGCGTTCGGTCTGGGCGTGGAACGCTTCGCGATGCTGCGCTACGGCGTCAACGACTTGCGCGCGTTCTTCGAGAACGACGTGCGGTTCCTGAAGCAGTTCGCGTAGGACGGACTTCAGTCCGCCGCTGTTCCGGCATCACACACCCGATACATGGCAATGGTGGGCCCAGGCCCACCCTACGGTAACGAGACGATGAAATTTTCCGAGAATTGGCTGCGCAGCCACGTTCCCACCCAGGCCACCCGCGACGAGCTATCCGCGACGCTGACCGCGATCGGCCTGGAGGTTGAAGAGGTCACGGCCTTGGGCGATGGCCTGGCAAACGTGGTGGTGGCCCGCATCGTGGAGTGCGCCAAGCATCCCGAAGCCGACCGCCTGCAGGTCTGCCAGGTCGATGCAGGGCAGGGTGGTTTGCTGCAGATCGTCTGCGGAGCGCCGAACGCGCGCCCGGGCCTGATCGCGCCGTTGGCGATGGTGGGTGCGAACGTCAGCGGCATCGCCATCAAGGCAGCCAGGCTGCGCGGGGTGGAGTCCAACGGCATGCTCTGCTCGGCGAAAGAGCTGGGCATCGATGCCGACGCGTCCGGCCTGCTGGAACTGCCGGCCAACGCACCGGTGGGCACGCCCATCGCCGACTACCTGCAGCTGCCTGACGCCAGCATCGAGATCAAGTTGACGCCGAACCGTGCAGACTGCTTCAGCGTGCGCGGCATCGCCTACGACGTCGCAGCCTCGCTGGGCAGCGAAGTGAAACCGTTCGACGCCGCCTCCGTTCCGGCGCAAAGCCTGTCCGAACTGAGCGTCGAACTGGAGGCCGGCGCGCGCGTGCCCCGGTTCGTCGGCCGTGTGATCGAAGGCATGGACGCTACCGCACCTTCGCCGATGTGGATGGCGGAACGACTGCGCCGTAGCGGTGTGCGCCCGATCAGCTTCCTGGTCGACGTGACCCAGTACGTGATGCTGGAACTCGGCCAGCCGATGCACGCGTTCGACAAGGACGCGCTGGAAGGTGGCATTGTCGTGCGTGCCGCACGCGCGGACGAGACGGTCGCGCTGCTGGACGGCCGCACGGTGTCGCTCGACGACGACTTCCTGGTCGTCTCGGATGGCCGGGGTGGGCGTGGCGCCCGCGCCGTCGCGCTCGGCGGAATCATGGGCGGGCTCGATACCCGCGTCACCGACGCCACGCGCAACGTGTTCCTGGAAGCCGCGCACTGGATTCCGTCCGCGATCATCGGACGCAGCCGCAAGCTGGGCCTGCACACCGACGCCGGCCATCGCTTCGAGCGCGGCGTGGATCCCGAATTGCCGCGCATCGCGGTGGAGTACGCGACGCGCCTGATCCTCCACATCGCCGGCGGCGTGCCAGGCCCGACGACCGAGGCCGTGCTTCCCGAACACCTGCCCAAGCCCGCCCCCATCCTGTTGCGTCGTGCGCGTGTGGCGCGCGTGCTGGGCGTCGAGATTCCCGACGTCGAGATCGAACGCATCCTGCGCGCCCTGGGCCTGCAGGCAGCCACGGTGGCCGAGGGCTGGAGCGTCACTGCGCCAAGTCGGCGTTTCGACCTCGCCATCGAGGAGGACCTGATCGAGGAACTGGCGCGCATCCACGGCTACGATCGCATACCGACCACGCTCCCGGGCGGCGCGACCCGTATCGCGGTGCCCAGCGAGGCGGTCGTCGAACCCGGCGTGGTGCGTCGCCAACTGGCAGCGCGCGACTATTTCGAAACCGTCAACTTCGCTTTCGTCGACGCACAGTGGCTTGCGCACTGGGGCGCCATCGATGGCGCCGTTCCGCTGGCCAACCCGCTCAGTGCCGAACTGGCGATCATGCGCACGCAGTTGCTGCCCGGCGTCGTGGCGGCGCTGCAGCGTAACGCCGCGCGACAAGCAGGACGCGTGCGCCTGTTCGAGATCGGCAACGTCTTCCATGCGCCGGCACGGCAGGGCGACGCCCCCGTCGAATCGCTGCGCATCGCGGCGGCCGTCACCGGGGATGCGCTCGCAGAGCAATGGGGCGTGCCGGGGCGGAAGGTCGATTTCCACGATCTCAAGGGTGATCTGGAAAGTGTCGCGGCGCTGGCGGGAGCGAGCCTCGAGTTCCGCCCGTCGAATGCCGCCCACGGGCACCCCGGCCGTTCGGCCGACGTCTACCGCGACGGGGTGCGCCTGGGCTGGATCGGACAACTGCATCCACGCCTGCAACGCCAACTGGACCTGGACACCGACGTGATCGCGTTCGAGCTGGACCTGGCGCCGTTGAGCGTCCGCGCGCTGCCGCGTGCCGTGGAGCTGTCCCGCTACCCGTCCGTCCGCCGCGACCTCGCGTTCGTCGTCCCGGAGGCGGTGTCCTGGGCTGCCCTGGCTGCTACTGCGAAAGTGGCGGCGGGCCCGCTGCTGAGGGACGTGCAGCTGTTCGATCGCTATGTCGGCCAAGGGGTCGAATCCGGTCAAAAGAGTCTCGCTATGGGCTTGATTTTGCAGGACAACTCACGCACTCTCACTGAAGCCGACGTGGCGCAGGTAGTGGCGAATGTCGTGGCCGCGATCGACAGCGTGCACGGGGCGAGGATCCGCGGTTGAACCGGATGAAGAAGACAGTGGCGGGGCCGGCGACGGCCGCAATGGGGACGCAGTATTCATGGCATTGACGAAGGCGGAGATGGCCGAACGTCTGTTCGACGAGGTCGGCCTGAACAAGCGCGAGGCGAAGGAGTTTGTCGACGCCTACTTCGACGTGCTGCGCGAGGCCCTGGAACAGGGCCGGCAGGTGAAGCTGTCGGGATTCGGCAATTTCGACCTGCGCCGCAAGAACCAGCGCCCGGGGCGGAACCCGAAGACCGGCGAAGAGATCCCGATCTCGGCGAGGACGGTGGTGACCTTCCGGCCGGGCCAGAAACTCAAGGAGCGGGTGGAGACCTATGCTGGATCCGGGCAGTAACCGCGAGCTTCCGCCGATCCCGGCCAAGCGCTACTTCACCATCGGTGAGGTCAGCGAACTGTGCGACGTGAAGCCGCACGTGCTGCGGTACTGGGAAACCGAGTTTCCCAGCCTGGAGCCCGCCAAACGTCGTGGCAATCGCCGCTACTACCAGCGCCATGACGTGCTGATGGTGCGCCAGATCCGTGGCCTGCTGTACGAGCAGGGCTACACCATCGGCGGCGCACGCCTGCGCCTGGAAGGCGAGGGTGCCAAACAGGAGTCCGCGATGAGCGCGCAGATTGTGCGCCAGGTGCGGATGGAGCTGGAGGAAATCCTCCAGTTGCTCCGCCGTTGATGAACCACGGCGCTCCTGCTGGGAGTCACCGAGGAATTCCGGCTATAATGCGCGGCCCGTCGCAAGGCGGGCCGATCCGCGAGATTCGGGGCGTAGCGCAGCCTGGTAGCGCATCTGCCTGGGGGGCAGAGGGTCGTCGGTTCAAATCCGGCCGTCCCGACCAATCGCGGTTCGACATCAAGCCTGCGCTGTCGCGTGGGCTTTTTTGTGCCTGTCGAGCGCCGCTGGCGACGGCAACTCCCGGACGCCGTGTACAGGACAGCCCATGCATCCACGCAGCGAAGAGCTGATCCGTACGTTGCAGTTGGTGCCGCATCCCGAGGGCGGGCACTTTCGTCGTGTCTACGAATCGACCAAACGAACCGAGGTGAACGGGATCGAGCGCCCCACGCTCACCGCCATCAAGTTCCTGCTGCCGCACGGTGTAGTGACGCGCTGGCACCGCGTCGACGCGACCGAGGTCTGGGACTGGCATGAAGGGAGTGCGATGGAACTGTCGATGTTCGACCCTGAGCAGCGCACATTGACCCGCGTGCAACTGGATACCTCGGCCAGGGGCGGTCAGTCCAGCCAGGTGGTGCCCGCCGGTGTCTGGCAGAGCGCCCGCTCGCTTGGCGATTTCACCCTGGTCGACTGCTCAGTGTCGCCGGGTTTCAGCTGGAAAGGCTTCGAGCTGATGCAGAGCGGCAGCGACGTCGCGCGCACGTTGCGCGAGGCCGGCGGCAAGGTCGCCTGAACAAACTCCCCCACGGCCGCGTGGCGTCGCGCGCCATGCCGGCTTGCAGCGGGCACACTCCCGCGGATCCTTCTGCATGGAGTCTCTCGGATGCGTCTGCCGCTTTATGGGGTGCTGTGCGCGTTGTTGCTGCTCGTGCCGCGCGCAGGTGCGCAGGAAGCCGGGGAGGCATCGACCGCAGCAGAGGATGGCGTGATCGAAATGGATGCCGTGGTCGTGGCCGGCGTGCAACCCGGGCCGGGGCTGTGGAAGGTGCGCCGTGGCGACCATCTGTTGTACGTGCTGGGCACGCAGTCACCGCTGCCGAAGCGCATCACCTGGCGTTCGGACGAGGTCGACCAGGTCCTGCAGATCGCCGATGAAGTCCTGGCTTCGCCCGGAATCACCGTCGATGCCGATGTCGGGTTCTTCCGGGGGCTGACGCTGTTGCCGTCGGCCATGAAGGCTTCCAGGAATCCGGATGGTCGGAAACTGCAGGAAGTCCTGCCTGCGGATCTCTATGCGCGCTGGAGTTCGCTCAAGCAGCGCTACATGGGGCGGGATGGGGG
>CBIHLJ010000074.1:0-5054 GCA_966210745.1 uncultured Pseudoxanthomonas sp. | reverse complement strand
TCCAAGGCGCTGCTGGATTCCTCGCGCCAGTTCTGGAACATGGGCCACCTGTTCGGCGACCACGGCATCAGCTTCAAGGACGCGAAGATCGACGTCGAGGCGATGGTGGGCCGCAAGGACAAGATCGTGAAGCAGTTCACCGGCGGCATCGCGATGCTGTTCAAGGCGAACAAGATCACCCCGTACTACGGCTTCGGCCAGCTGCAGCCCGGCAACGTCGTCAAGGTCAAGCAGCACGACGGCAGCGAAGTCGAGCTCAAGGGCACCAACGTCATCATCGCCGCCGGTTCGGATTCCATCGAACTGCCGTTCGCCAAGTTCGACAACGAGACCATCGTCGACAACGTGGGCGCGCTGGATTTCACCGAAGTACCGAAGCGCCTGGCCGTGATCGGCGCCGGCGTCATCGGCCTGGAACTGGGCAGCGTGTGGAAGCGCCTGGGCGCCGAGGTCGTGATCCTTGAAGCGCTGCCCGACTTCCTGGCCGCCGCCGACGCGGAAGTGGCCAAGACCGCCGCCAAGGAATTCAAGAAGCAGGGCCTCGACATCCGCTTGGGCGCCAAGGTCAGCAAGACGGAAGTCACCGGCAAGGGCAAGAAGAAGGAAGTCGTGGTCACCTACGCCGATGCCGAAGGCGAGAAGACCCTGACGGTCGACAAGCTGCTGGTCGCGGTGGGTCGCAAGGCGGCCAGCAAGGGCCTGCTGGCCGACGGTACCGGCGTGAAGCTCAACGAGCGCGGCCAGATCGAAGTGGACGACCACTGCCACACCGGCGTGGATGGCGTGTGGGCCGTGGGCGACTGCGTGCGTGGTCCCATGCTGGCGCACAAGGGCTTCGAGGAAGGCATCGCGGTGGCCGAACTGATCGCCGGCCTGCCCGGCCACGTCAATCTCGACACCGTGCCGTGGGTCATCTACACCGAGCCGGAAATCGCCTGGGTCGGCAAGACCGAGAAGCAGCTCAAGGACGAAGGCATCCCGTACAAGGCGGGCAGCTTCCCGTTCGCGGCGATCGCACGCGCCGTCGCCATGGGCGAGCCGGCCGGCTTCGTGAAGGTGCTCGCGCATGCCGAGACCGACCGCATCCTCGGCCTGCACCTGGTCGGCGTGGGCGTGTCCGAGCTGGTGCACGAAGGCGTCATCACGATGGAGTTCAACGGCTCCGCCGACGACCTGGCCCGCATCTGCCACGCACACCCCACCCTGTCCGAAGCGATCCACGATGCAGCCATGGCGGTGGACAAGCGCGCGATCCACAAGGCCAACTGATTCAGGCCTCTCGCACGAACGGCCCGGTCTTCCGGGCCGTTCTGCTTCCGGGATTCCACCGCCGACGGAAAACCATGCTCTCCTTGCTGCTCCTGATTCCGCTGACGACATCGCCCGCCACCATGACATCATCCGACGGGCACGATGATCCGCACACAAGATGCGCGCTGGTGAACGTGGGCATGAACCTTCGCGACGCGCTGGCGATCATGCGACGCCCACCTGACAGTACGCTCAGTGGCCACAGCGCCGCCGGCCCGGCCGGTGATCCACCCGCAGGCAGCTTCGCGATCGACTTCTGGCAGACCACCGATGCACAGGGCATCCGCCGCACGTCCGCGTTGCGTTACAGCGGCGGCACCATCGAAAGCGTGGACTGCGGCCGCGTCGACGCCGCGTCCGCCGTCCCCTCGCCCTTGAAGGAAGACTGACCCATGCGTTCCCTCTGCGTTTACTGCGGCTCCAATGCGGGCAACAAGCCCGTCTACACCGAACGCGCCATCGCCCTGGGCGACCGCATCGCGAAGGAGGGCATGCAACTCGTCTACGGCGGCGGCAACGTCGGCCTGATGGGCATCGTGGCCGATGCCGTGCTCGCTGCTGGCGGTGAAGTCATCGGCGTGATTCCCGAACAGTTGGTGGGCTGGGAAGTCGCGCACAAGGGCGTCACCCGGCTGGAAGTGGTCGCCAACATGCACGAACGCAAGAAGCGCATGTTCGATCTGTCGGATGGTTTCGTCGCCCTGCCCGGTGGGTTCGGCACGCTGGACGAGATGTTCGAGATGTTGACCTGGCGCCAGCTCGGCATCGGCGACAAGCCCTGCGCGTTCCTCGACGTGGAAGGCTTCTACACGCCGCTGATGGGCATGATCGATCGCATGGTTGAAGAGCGCTTCCTGCACCCTGAGCAGCGCAACGACCTCTGGCATGGCGACGATATCGATGCGATGGTCGCGTGGATGCGCGCCTATACCCCGGCGCAGGCGGACAAATGGATGGATGAGAAGCGGCGGAAGTCGTTGCGCTGAGCTGCCTCTCCGTCGTCCCAGCGAAAGCTGGGACCCATCTTGCTCTTGCGTCGATCACCACGGCACTCACAGTCAATGGATTCCAGCGTTCGCTGGAATGACGGGTCTGGCGGATCATGCGCCAGCACTCCCCCTCCGTCGTCCCAGCGAAAGCTGGGACCCATCTTGCTCTTGCGTCGATCACCACGGCACTCACAGCCAATGGATTCCAGCGTTCGCTGGAATGACGGGATCCGCTTATAGTCCACTGACGAAACCAAGGACAGGCAAAGGAGAGCCTGCATGGCTAGGGAACGGATTCCCTGTGTCTACATTCTGGCCAGCCGACCACGAGGCACCCTCTACATCGGTGTAACGTCCGACCTTCCAGGCCGCATCTGGCAGCACAAGCACGATCAGGTCGACGGCTTCACCCGACGCTACGACATCCATACTTTGGTCTGGTATGAAGTCCACGCGCGGATGGAATCTGCGATTCTGCGCGAGAAGGCACTAAAAGCTTGGAAGCGGATGTGGAAAATTCAACTGATCGAGGATGTGAATCCGACGTGGCGCGATCTGTACCCCGACATCCTTTGACACGATAGAGGCGCAACGACGATGACGCTCCCCACCACCTTCAACGCCTTCCGCATCCACAACGACGACGCCGGCTATCGCAGCGGCATCGAGGCGCTGACGCTTGATGCGCTCAACCCGGGCGAAGTGGTCATCAAGACCGCGTACTCGTCGGTCAACTACAAGGACGCGCTCGCCGGCACCGGCGAGGGCAAGATCCTCCGCAAATTTCCACTGGTGGGCGGCATCGATGTGGCCGGGCACGTCGCGGCCTCCACCGATCCCGCCTTCCGGGAAGGCGATGCCGTGCTCGTCACTGGCTGCGGCCTCAGCGAGACGCGCGATGGCGGCTATGCCGAGTACGCCCGCCTGGAAGCGAAGTGGGTCATCCCCCTGCCCGCCGGCCTCAGCCTGCGCGAGAGCATGATCCTGGGCACCGCAGGGTTCACCGCCGCGTTGGCGCTGTTCCGCATGCGCGAGAACCGGCAGACCCCCGACCTCGGTCCGCTCGCCGTGACCGGCGCCACCGGCGGCGTGGGCTCCCTTGCAGTGGACATCTTCAGCAAGGCAGGCTTCGACGTGCACGCGATCAGCGGCAAGCCTGAGAACACGGACTACCTGAAAGCCATCGGCGCCCGCGAAGTGCTGGGGCGCGACGCGTTGGCGACCGCACGCCCGATGGAGACCGCGCGCTTCGGCGGCGGGCTGGACAATGTGGGTGGACCGATGCTGGCCAGTCTGCTGGCCCAGACCGTGCCCTATGGCAATGTGGCAACGGCAGGACTGGCGGCCAGTGCCGACCTGCCCACCACTGTCATGCCCTTCATCATTCGCGGCGTGTCCCTGCTGGGCGTGGCCTCGGCCGGCACCGCGCGCGACATCCGGGACGCGGTCTGGCAGCACCTGGCGAGCGACTGGAAGCCCGCCCATCTGGACACCATCTGCGCCCGCGAGACCAGCCTGGATGGGCTGCCCGACGTATTCCGCACCATGCTGGCCGGCGGCTCCTTCGGACGCACGCTCGTGCGAATGGGATGAACGGCAGTGGCGGCACGACAGGCGTCACCGGCTGGCCTTCCTGACCATTTGTCTTGTCCCGAACACGCTCTACAATCGACGGCGGGGACAACTTGGGGAACTCCATGGCAAAAATTCTGATCGTCGACGATTCACCGTCGCAACTGCTGGGCATCCAGCGCATCGTCGAGAAGCTGGGGCACGAGTCCATCACCGCCGAGGACGGCGCTGCCGGCGTGGAAGTCGCCAAGCGCGAGCTCCCGGACATGGTCCTGATGGACGTGGTGATGCCCAACCTCAACGGGTTCCAGGCCACGCGCACGCTCAGCCGCGAAGCCACGACCAAGCACATCCCCGTGATCCTGGTGACCACCAAGGACCAGGACACGGACCGCATGTGGGGCCTGCGCCAGGGCGCCAAGGCCTACCTGACCAAGCCGTTCTCGGAAGACGAACTGGCCGAGGTGATTGAGCGCATCTTCAACGCCCGCGAGCTGCCGTCGCCGCCTTCCGCCTGACCCGGCAGGACATCCACCGACATGCGAAGAGCAGGCCTGGCCTGCTCTTTTCGTTCCAGCCCGTCATCTCGGCGCCACGTAGCCTCCGGGCACGCCGCGCGGCGACAGCACGACCTGCCAGAGCTGGGACCGGCGGCTGCGGAAGGTGGCCATCGACGCCGCGAGGTAGAACCGCCACATCCGCCGGAAACGCTCGTCATAGCGCGCGTCCAGTTCCTCCCATGCCGATTCCACGTTGTCGCGCCACGCCTGCAGCGTGCGGTCGTAGTCGGTTCCGAAGTTGTGCCAGTCCTCCAGCACGAAGCGCCCTTCGATGGCCTGCGTGATCTGCAGTGCGGAGGGCAGCATCGAATTGGGGAAGATGTAGCGCGCGATCCAGGGATCGGTGCGGTTGACCGAGCGGATGCCGCCGATGGTATGCAGCAGGAACAGGCCTTCCTCGGGCACGCAACGCCGGGCCACATCGAAGTAGCCGACGTAGTTCTTCACGCCGACATGTTCGAACATGCCCAGCGAGAACGCGGCGTCGAACGGCTCGTCCACCGCCCGGTAGTCCTGCAGCCGGATCTCGATCGGCAACCCCGCACACAGTCGGGTCGCGTATTCAGCCTGCTCGCGGGAAATGGTGACGCCGACGCCGCTAACGCCGTAACGCTCGGCTGCG
>CBIHLJ010000073.1:0-5197 GCA_966210745.1 uncultured Pseudoxanthomonas sp. | reverse complement strand
GCCGCGCTGATCACCACGCTGGCGGTGATGACCGGCTTCCAGACCGAGATCCGCGACCGCCTGCTGCAGATGGCCTCGCACGCGACGATCAGCGGCAACGGCGAGGCGATCCCGGACTGGCAGCGCGCCGTGCGCATCTCGCGCGAGGATCCGCGCGTGGCCGGCGCCGCGCCCTACGTCGAGCTGCAGGGCCTGCTCAACGGCGCGCGCAACCAGCCGGCGATGATCCGCGGCATCCTGCCGGATGCCGAAGCCAGCGTTTCGGTGCTGGGCGAACGCATGGTCCAGGGCGACATCGACGCGCTGCAGCCAGGCGAGTTCAACATCGTGCTGGGCAAGGAACTGGCGATCTGGCTGGGGGTCGCGGTCGGCGACGACGTCATCCTCTACGTGCCCGAATACCGCAGCACGCCGCTCGGCGCGGTGCCGCAGCTCAAGCGCTTCACCGTGTCGGGCATCTTCGAGGCGGGCTACCAGGAGTTCGACCGCGGGCTGGCCGTCGTGCACATGGCCGACGCGCAACGGCTGCTGCGAATGGGCGAGGGCGTCTCCGGCGTGCGCCTGCGCCTGCACGACATGGACCTGGCGTGGGAGGTGGCGCGCGAGCTCGCGCTGCAACTCGGCGGGCCGTACCGCGTCAGCGACTGGCAGCAGGAGAACGCGAACATGTTCCGCGCCCTGCGCCTGGAGAAGACGATGATGGCGATCCTGCTGTCGCTGATCATCGCGATGGGCGCGTTCAACCTGGTGTCCTCGCAGGTGATGCTGGTGACCGACAAGCAGGCCGACATCGCGATCCTGCGCACGCTGGGCCTGACCCCGCGCGCGGTGATGCAGGTGTTCATGGTCCAGGGCACGCTGATCGGCGTCATCGGCACGGTCTCCGGCGTGATCGGCGGCATCCTGCTCACGCTCAACCTGGAACACATCCTGCGTGGCATCGAGCGCCTGTTCGGTGTCGTGCTGATGCCCGAGGACGTGTACTACGTGACAGGCTTGCCCACCGAACTGCGCGTGGACGACGTGGTGACCATCACCCTCGTCGCGCTCGGCATGGCGTTCGTCGCCACCCTGTACCCGGCCTGGCGCGCGGCACGCACGGCCCCGGCGGAGGCCCTTCGCTATGAGTGACACCGACGCGACCGCCGTCGTCCGCGCCGAGGCGCTGGGCAAGACCTATGCCGAGGGCTCGCTGCGCACGCCGGTGTTCGACCGCCTGGACTTCGCGGTGCACCCCGGCGAAACCGTGGCGGTGCTCGGCGCGTCCGGCGCCGGCAAGAGCACGCTGCTGCACCTGCTCGGCGGCCTGGACACGCCCACCGCGGGCGAGGTGTACGTGGCCGGCCAGAAAATGAGCGCATTGTCGGATGCGGCGCGCGGTCAGCTGCGCAACCGGGCCCTGGGCTTCGTCTACCAGTTCCACCACCTCCTGCCCGAGTTCACCGCGCTGGAGAACGTGATGCTGCCGGTGCTGCTAGGCGGCGCGTCGATCCCCGACGCGACGTCACGCGCGCGGGAACTGCTGGAATCCGTCGGGCTGGGGCACCGCCTGGAGCACAAGCCCGGCGAGCTGTCCGGCGGCGAGCGCCAGCGCGCCGCCGTCGCCCGTGCGCTGGTCAACCGCCCGGCCTGCGTCCTGGGCGACGAGCCCACCGGCAACCTCGACGAGAAGACCGCGGCGGCCGTGTTCGCGCAGATGCTCGAGCTCAACCGCGCGCACCGCACCAGCCTGGTGCTGGTGACCCACGACCGTGGCCTGGCGCGCCGGCTGGACCGGGTGCTGGAGCTGCACGAAGGACGATTGCGCGAGCTGGCGCCCGCGGACGCCTAGCCGGGATTGCCCGGACGTTCCCATGGCGCCACCGGGCCGGGTTGCCGGTGGAACAGCGGATGGCAGTCCGGTGTCGCCACGCCCGACCAGCGGACGAGCAATGCCGGATCGCGCATCGCGAGCTTGCGCTGGAGATGCAGCCATTCGTAGTCGAGCTGGCCCGACGGAATCGGGATGGGCCGGACCATGCGCACGGGACCCACCTTGGCCCGGTCGAATGCGTAGCCGCGGCCGGTGGCCTCCGCCTGGACGCCCGCCAGGTAGGCGTTGATCGCGAGGCGGGGGTTGGGGTGCGTCGTGAACCGCTCCAGCTGCGGATGGCGCGTGTAACCGCGCGTCTCGCCACGCAGCACGGCCTTCGCCAGCAATGCTTCCCGCCACAGGGCGATGAGGCCCTGCCGGTCGAGAAACTTCGGGTGCAGGGACCAGAGCCGCATGCCGGACGTTACGTATCCTTGTTCGCCGGATCCCAGGCCTTCGGTTCCCAGAGTTCGACCTTGTTGCCGTCCGGATCCATGATCCAGGCGAACTTGCCGTTCTCGTGCGACTCCGGGCCCGCCACGACGACCACGCCGGCCGCATGCAGCTGGGACAGCATCCCGTCGAGGTCGTCGACGCGATAGTTGATCATGAAGGACGCTTCGCTCGGACTGAACCATTGGCTGTCCCGGTCCGCGAGATGCCACACGGTGAGGCCCTGGTCGTCGGCCGTGTCGTCCGGCCACCTGAGGATGGCGCCGCCGAAGTCCTCCAGGCGCATCCCAAGGTGTTGCTGGTACCACGCTGCCAGTGCGGCCTTGTCTCCCTTGCACTTCAGGAAGACGCCGCCAATCCCGGTGATCCTTGCCATTGCGTCGCGCTCCCCTGCGAGTCGTTATCGCGCTTCGTAACCTGGGTGGCGGCCCGCGATCGGAGGTGCCTGGTGGCCGGCGAGCACGCCACCGGCCAGTGCACCGGCGAGGGTCGCCGCACCCGACAGCAGGATCGCCAGCCAGTTGTACTGCAGGATGGCACCCAGGGACGGGCCGTTCACCGGTGCGGCGATGGCAAGCAATACCCAGGCCACGGCACTCCAGAACAGCGCCCAGACGACGAGGGCGGGGACGACGAACCGCCCGCCCCCAAGCCAGGCGCCGGCCGCCGCGCCAAGGAAGAACACCAGCACGGACTGCCCCACCGACCAGGCGGCGGAACGCCCCAGGTCGGGCAGCAGCAGGCTGGACGCCAGGGCGATCGCGGTCATCGCGAGCACCGGGAACACGAGTCGATGGCGGGTCATGGCGCCTTCCGCAGGTCGGGATGGGAGCGACTTTGCCATGATCCCGGGGAGGCCGCCCGTGGCCTTCATGCGCCGGCCGCCTCGCCACGGAAAATGAAGTAGACCGCGCCCAGGATGCACAAGCCGGCCCAGAGATAATCCAGCTTGAGCGGTTCTTTCATGTAGTAGACGGCGAACGGCACGAAGACCGACAAGGTAATCACTTCCTGCAGGATCTTGAGCTGTCCCAGCGACAGCGTGCCGTAGCCGATCCGGTTGGCCGGCACCTGGAGCATGTATTCGAAGAACGCGATGCCCCAGCTGACCAGCGCTGCGACCAGCCAGGGCTTCGCGCTGAGCTCCTTGAGGTGCGCGTACCACGCGAACGTCATGAACACGTTGCTCAGCGTCAGCAACAGGATGGTCAACCCGATCTGGCGCATGGCTTGCTCCCGGTGGAATCGTCAGGCGCCGCCGCGAGGCAGGGGCCGCTGCCGAAACGGATTGCTAGGCCGCCGCAGCCCTTGTCTGCACTGACCTGGGACGCCAGCCAAGGAGGCGGGCCGGCAGGAAAAGGATGGCCGCCAGGAGGGCGAACAATGCGGAGAACGCGATACCGATGAGACGGAAGGGCAGGGCAAGGACCCAGAAAACTGGCCAGAGGGCCAAGGCCAACAAGGCAAGGGGCCAGCACAGCACGAAGAGGATGCCCCACGCGACGATGGCGATGAGTGTCTTCACGTCAGGGCTCCCTGCTGGGCCTGCGGCCCGGTAAGTTGGTCATACCATTCCCGATATGGCGTGTTCTTGACCAAGTGGCGGTTGAAGTCCCTGGCGCCATCCTGCCACCAAACCGGACCTCGCTCGCCCAGCGCGACTTTCGCCGAATCGACCGATCTCCGGGCCCTGGCAAGGCGTTCCTGGTCGCCCGCCGCAAGGGCCGCTTTGACCTCTCGCCTGGCGCCCATCAACTCCCGGACAAGGGCGTCGCGTGCATCAGGCGACAACCGCGGGTTGGCGACCCGCCACAAGCGACCGCGAACCACCATGTACCGACCGTCGGGTGTCAGCGGATTGTCCACGCGGGCCTGACGCCTGAGTCAGGAGGTGCCGCGAAGCGGCATTCCGTTGAACAAGCCGTTAGCTGTCATCGCGAGCCACGGTCAAGGTTAGGCCTATATCACCCGCGGTGATTGACGTTGGCTGGCCGACATCGGTGGTGACCATGGACGAAACGCTGCCCAACGAGGTCTTGAGCTGAACAGCTATTTCGATCTGATCAGCGTCATCGGCGTGCTCCAGTCCGACCACGAACTCATAGCCATCTTCTCCAGAGACCGCGATTGAGGCATGTGAACTCTCATCGACCAGCAATACAGGGTTCGCAACAGCGTCGTGTCCATGAAAGATGTGGGCGGAAACCTTGTACACGTCAGCTGCGTAGGCGAGTGGTGTCGCGAGAGCAAGAGCAACTGCAGTTGCGGAGATTCGAAACAGCGTCGTATTCACGTGGTGCCTCCTTAGGCAGCTATTGGCTGAGCTGACGGGTGCCGCGAAGCGGCATCCCCTTGGACGAATTGCTAGGTGCCACGCTGCGGCCTGGTCGCTTTGATGATGCGCCCGATCACGTAAACGATGATTCCGGCTGCAAGAAAAATCGATCCGACCGGAAGCATGTTGCGTAGATCGAGCGCAGCCGAAACGAGGATGAGCGCTACGCCAAGTGCCAGCAGCCAGACACCGAACGTCAGAGAAGTATTGGATAAGCCGAGATCAGCCAGGTTCACTGAGTTTCTCCGAAGCGATTAGGCCCCCGAGCAGTCAACTGGGAAGTCCTAAGCCGGGTCACGAACAGCACGATATACGCCAATGCCGAAGAACAGGCCAATCTGGAACAACAAGAGAACGAACCAGGAGGCCTGCAGCGCAAGCAGAACGAGCGCGGACAGCAGCATGGACATCAAGGCCCACCAGTAGCTGTAGTCGCGTGCTTCCCCAGCGGACTCGAACCGGCCAGCGCGGAAGAAGGTGACTGCGCACACCAGGGCCAGAACTACTTCAAGGCTGATACCCATCCGGTCCCCCGTCGAATGCCCTGGCGGTCTAAC
>CBIHLJ010000072.1:0-5891 GCA_966210745.1 uncultured Pseudoxanthomonas sp. | reverse complement strand
CCCCCATCCCAGCCTTCCCCCGCGAGCGGGGGAAGGAGCACATCACGGTTATTGCACCAGCGCGGCCATGATGGCCTTCTGCACATGCAGGCGGTTTTCGGCTTCATTGATCGCGATGCACTGCGGCGAATCCATCACGCCGTCGGTGGCCTTCACGTTGCGGCGCAACGGCAGGCAGTGGCTGAAGACGCCGTTGTTGGTCAGCGCCATCTTCCGCTCGTCCACGATGAAGTGCTTGTACTGGTCGCGGATCGGCTTCTCGGGCTCCCAGTTGCCGAAGAAGGGCAGCGCGCCCCAGCTCTTGGCGTAGACCACGTCGGCACCGGCATAGGCGCTGTCAGTGTCGTGACAGATGGTCAGCGAACCGCCGCTTTCAGCCACGTTCTGCTCGGCCCAGCCCATGTAGCGCTCGTCCAGGATGTAGTCCGGCGTGGGGCACAGCAGCGTGACGTCCATGCCCATGCGCGTGGCGATGGTCAGCGCGGAATTGGCGACCGCGGTGTTCAGCGGCTTGGGGTGGTAGGTCCAGGTGAGCACGTACTTCTTGCCGCGCAGGTCGGAGGTGCCGAAGTGTTCCTGCAGGGCGAGCGCATGGGCCAGTTCCTGGCAGGGATGGGTGATCGTTTCCATGTTGATCACCGGCACCGGCGAGTACTTGGCGAACGACGTGAGCACGATGTCCTCGCGGTCATAGGCCCAGTCGACGAACTTGGGGAAGGCCCGCACGCCGATCAGGTCCACGTAGCGCCCAAGCACCTTCGCGACTTCGGCGATGTGCTCCTCGGTGTCGCCGTCCATCACCGTGCCCAGGTTGAACTCGATGGGCCACGCGTCCTTGCCCGGCTGCAGCACCACCGCATGGCCACCCAGTTGGAACGCGCCCAGCTCGAAGCTGGTACGGGTGCGCATCGAAGGATTGAAGAACACCAGCGCGATCGACTTGCCCTTCAGCGCGTCACCCAGCTTGTGCTGCTTGTACAAAGCGGCCTGCGTCAGCAAGGCGTCCAGTTCGGTGCGGCTCCAGTCCTGCGTGTTCAAGAAGTGCTTCATTACGGCATCCTGGTTTCGGGAATGTGGCATTGCGGGTATCAGAAACGAAAAAACCCAGCCTCTGGCTGGGTTTCCGGTGAACAGGCGACGACGTCCGGGGTACCCAGCTAGATGCAGGATTCCGGTCGACGCGCACGCGACGTCATGCTCGAGGCTTGGCGGGCCGCGCTGTCAGCATGGGCGTGTGCGTTCATCTTCATGGGCGCGAATCCTCGCATGTGCTGCGGCGCAGCGCAAGGCTTCTTTCGGTGGGCGCTGGATCAGGGCGTACTGGCCGACGGCTGCAGCGGCGGCGTGTAAGGCGCCACGGAAACCCGGATGCGCAGGCGGTTGCCAGGATCCTCGGCAAGACGCGAACGGTACTTCACGCCTTTGTAGATGTAGTCCACGTCGTAGGCGATGGGCCGCTGGAACTCGCGCTCGACGGGCACCATGCGGCAGTTGACCTTCACCGTCGGGACCGGGGGCGCTACCGGTGGCTCTGCGGCCTCGTCACTGCCGAACCATCCGCGCACGGAGCTGACCACCTTCGACCAGCGACTGTCTTCCTCGACAGGTTGTTCGGGTTTCGGCGCCGGCACTTCGTCACACCGCTGTTCGGTGCGGCTGGCCCGCAACGTCTGGTAGACCGGCTCCACGCTCAGCACCTGCGCATAGTCCAGGCGGACGTTCTCCGCCGGGATCACCCGCTCCTGCGCCATGGCTGACGCGGCGAACAGCAGGCAGGACAGGAAAAGGGCGGAGCGGAGGCGGTGCATGTGGCCTGAAAGTGGTATCCCGGTGTCACAGTGTAGGGACCGCGCCTTGAGTGGGGCTGAACATCGGCGCCATGAAACCGCTCCGACCCCCAGTCCCGGCGCAGAAGGTAGAATCGACCGGCTCTCCCCTGCCCCGCCTCCATGACCTTGCGCCTGCACAACAACCTCACCCGCCGGGTCGAGGAATTCGAACCACTCGGCCCCGTCCCCACGATGTACGTGTGCGGACCTACCGTCTACAACTACGTCCATATCGGCAATGCCCGCGGGCCGGTGGTGTTCGGCGTGCTGGCCGCGCTGCTGCGCCGGCGCTACGGCGCGCTGCGCTACGCGCGCAACATCACCGACGTGGACGACAAGATCAACGCGGCGGCGAAGGAACTGGGCGTGGCGATTTCGGCCATCACCGATCGCTACGCCGATGCCTACCGGCAGGACATGGCCGGCCTGGGCGTGACCGGTGAATTCAGCCCGGACATCGAACCGGCCGCCACAGCGCACATCCCGCACATCATCGCGATGATCGAGCAGCTGATCGCAGGTGGCCACGCCTACGCCGCGGAAGGCCACGTGCTCTTCTCGGTCGGCAGCTTCCCGGAATACGGCAAGCTATCGCGGCGCGACCCGGAAGAGATGCTTGCCGGCGCGCGCGTGGAAGTGGCGCCATACAAGCGCGATCCCGGCGATTTCGTGCTGTGGAAGCCCTCCACGCCCGACCTGCCGGGCTGGGACTCCCCCTGGGGCATCGGCCGCCCCGGCTGGCATATCGAGTGCTCGGCGATGGCCGCCGCGCACCTCGGCGAGACCATCGACATCCACGCCGGTGGCGTGGACCTGCAGTTCCCGCACCACGAGAACGAAGTCGCGCAGAGCGAGTGCGCACACAAGCACGCCGACGGGTCGCACAAGACGTTCGCGCGTTTCTGGCTGCACAACGGCATGCTCAATTTCGGCGGCGCCAAGATGAGCAAGTCGCTGGGCAACATCGAGAAGGTCCACGACCTGTTGCAACAGCACCCGCCGGAAGCGCTGCGCTACGCGCTACTCTCCGCGCACTACCGCCAGCCGCTGGACTGGTCGGAAGCACTCGTGGAGCAGTCGAAGAACACGCTGGACCGGCTGTACGGCACGCTGCGCGACCTGGGCGAGATCAAGGTCGTGCCGCTCACGCCGCAGGTCATCGAGGAGGCGCTCAACGATGATCTGAACACGCCGCAGGCGCTGGCCGAAGTCGCCCGCATCGCCGCAGATGCCCGCAAGGCGACGACGCCAGAGGATCGGCAGCGTCTGAAAGGCGAGCTGCTAGGCGCAGGCCTCGTGCTCGGCCTGCTCCAGCAGGACCCCGCCGAATGGTTCGGCCGCGGCACCTCGTCCGATGACGACGCGCGCATCCAGACGCTGATCGACGAGCGCGCCGCCGCGAAGAAGTCCCGCGACTTCGCGCGCTCCGATGCCATCCGCGACCAGTTGGCGGCCGAAGGCATCCTGCTGGAGGACACGCCGCAGGGCGTACGCTGGAAGCGTGCGTGAACCGCTCCTCCCTTCTCCCGCCGGGAGAAGGTGGCGCGAAGCGCCGGATGAGGGTCCGGCGACATCGGGACGTCGGCACCACAAGGACTCCGCCGTACCCTCACCCCAACCCCTCTCCCGAGGGCAGAGGGGCTTCTGAACCAGGCTTGCCCACCCCATGACCGACACGATCTTCCCGCTTGAACCCACCGCCGCCGAGGCGCAGGCCGCCATCAAGGACGAATTCGCCTTCTTCGGCGACTGGTCCGAACGCTACCAGTACCTGATCGACCTGGGCCGCAAGCTGCCTGCGTTCCCGGATGAGTGGAAGCGGGAAGAACACCGCCTGCTCGGCTGCCAGTCGATGGTGTGGATCGTGCCCGAGGGCGACGCGGCGAAACTCGATTTCCACGCCGTCAGTGATTCGGCCATCGTGTCCGGGCTGATCTTCCTGGCCCTGCGCGTGTACTCAGGGCGATCGGCCGACGAAATCCTGGCCGCCACGCCCGACTACATCGCCGACATCGGCCTGGCCAAGCATCTCTCGCCCACGCGCAGCAACGGCTTGGCGTCGTTGCTGGCCTTCATCCGCGAGACGGCCGCCAACGCGAAGTGAGCGAAGCCGGTTCCCGCTCCGCCTTCTCGCTGCTGCGCAACCGCGGCTATGCGGCGGTGCTGGCCTACCGCATCTGCGCGCTGCTGTCGTACCAGATCGTTGCGGTCACGGTCGGCTGGCACATCTACGAACTGACCCGCGATCCGTTCTCGCTGGGTCTGGTCGGGTTGGCCGAAGTACTGCCGTTCTTCTGCGTGGCGCCGTTCGCCGGTTATCTGGTCGACCACCTGCCACGACGACGGATCGGCATGGTCGCCTGCGGCGCACTGGCGACCACGGCGGTGATCCTGGTGGCAGTCTCTGCGGGTTGGCTGCCCTTCCAGGGGACGTGGCCCATCTACGCCGCCATCGCACTGACCGGCATGGCGCGCTCGTTCCTCAGTCCTGTCTACAACGCGCTGTTTGCCAAGGTGCTGCCGCGCGAGGACTTCGTGCGTGCCGCAGGCTTGGGCAGCGTGATCTTCCAGGCCGCGCTGGTCACCGGCCCCGCGCTGGGCGGGCTGCTGGTCGGTTTTGGCGGCAAGACGCTGTCGTACGCGATGGCGGTGGTGTTCGCGCTGATGGCGGCCACCGTGCTCGCGCGGTTGCGCGTGGGAGAACCGGGACCACCGGCGGTCAGCCTGCCCGTCTTCGCCAGCATCGCGCAGGGCGGGCGTTTTGTGCTTGGCAACCAGATCATGCTGGGTGCGATGGCGCTGGACATGTTTTCAGTGCTGCTGGGCGGTGTGGTGGCCATGCTGCCGGCTTTCATCCACGACATCCTCCACTACGGGCCCGAGGGCCTCGGCATCCTGCGCGCGATGCCGGCGGCGGGCTCAGTCTGCGTCGGCCTGTGGCTGGCGCGCCATCCGCTGCAGAAGCACGCGGGGCGGGTACTGCTGTTCGCTGTCGCAGGTTTCGGGCTGAGCGTCATCGCCTTCGGCCTGTCGCGCAGCTTCTGGCTGTCGGCGGGGATCCTGCTGTTCTACGGCATGTGCGATGGTGTTTCCGTGGTGGTGCGCTCGACCATCCTGCAACTGTCCACGCCGGACGAGATGCGCGGGCGGGTGTCGTCGATCAACGGCATCTTCGTCAGTTCGTCGAACGAACTGGGCGCGTTCTACGCCGGCACGATGGCAAGACTGCTGGGGCTGGTGCCTGCCGTGATCGTGGGCGGTTTCGCGATCCTCTCCGTCGCCGGGTTCACCGCGTGGAAGGCACCGCGGCTGCGGCGGCTGGACCTGCGCGAGCTGCAGTAGCCGGCAACGCCTTCCGCCGGGCACAAAAAAACCCCGCCGAGGCGGGGTTTTCCGTATGCGGATGACGCCGGGCTCAGTCGCCCTGCTGCTTCTGCATGTGTTCCCAGCGTTCCTGGGCATCGATGGTGCGCTCGGCGGTCAAGCGAGCCTCCAGGCGATCCAGGCCGATTTCTTCGCCGGTATCGACGCAGTAGCCGTAGTCGCCACCTTCGAGCCGCTTCAGCGTGCTGTCGATCTTGCCGATCAGCTTGCGGTAGCGGTCGCGGGTACGCAGCTCCAGCGAGTTTTCGGTCTCGCGCGTCGCGCGCTCGGCCTCATCGCCGATGTCGCGGACTTCATCCTTGAGGTTCTCGATGGTCTGCTTGGATTCCTCGACCAGGTCGGCACGCCATTGCAACAGCCGCTGGCGGAAGTACTCCAGCTGCAACGTGCTCATGTATTCCTCGTCAGGCGAGGGCTTGTAGCCGGTCGGCACGATCGGGCGACCGGTGGCTTCATCGGTCTTGTAGGGCACTTCTTTCACCTTGCCGCGCACGACCGGCGCCGCAGGCCGGGCGGCCACGGCCACCGCGACCTTGCCCACGGGGCGGGCAACAGCGGGACGTGGACTCACGGGGGCTTCGACGGAGGTAGAGGCTTTGGCGTTCTTGGTAGTCGGTTTCGGGGCTGGCACAGGCTTCGGGGGGGACGGAACCTTGGCGGCGGGCGCCGGGGCCGGGG
>CBIHLJ010000071.1:0-6031 GCA_966210745.1 uncultured Pseudoxanthomonas sp. | reverse complement strand
TTCAGGTCGGCCTGGATGCCGGCGCCGCCACCGGAATCGGAGCCGGCGATGGTCAGGGCGGAAACCACGGAGGGAAGCGTCATCCTTGGATTGTGCCATCCGTACGCCAGCGTGCGGGTGGCCGGGTCAGGCCGACGGTCGCCGTGCCTGCATCCACTGGCGGTACAACACATAACCGATCCCCGTGCCACCGGTCAGCAGGGCAGGCGCCAGCAGGGCGTCGTAACCGAGGTGGCGATACAGCCACGCACCCAGCACGCCACCGCCCAGGAAGCCGGAGATGATGAGGCCGCTGAGGGTCAGCCGACGCACTGGCAACGGCATGCCACGCAGCAGGTGCCCCAGTCCGATGCCGAGGTCGGTGAACATGCCGCTGAGATGCGTGGTGCGCACTGCGGCGCCGCTGTAGGTGGTGACCATCGCGTTCTGCAAGCCGCAGGCCACGGCGGCCAGCAGGGCGCCCCAGATCTGTTCCTGCTTGAACAGCGGGATCGCGGCCACCAGCAAGAGCGCTTCCAGCGCGAGCACCACGCCGTAGCGGCGCCCGAGTTTCAGCGTCTGGTCCTGGATGATCAGGCCGCTCAGCATCGCGCCAAGGCAGAACGCGATCAGCATGCCCCACAGGTGCGTCACTGCGCGCAGGTCGCCTTGCGCGAGCGCCGCGCCGAGCAGACTGGTGGTGCCGGTCAGGTGGCTCACCGCCTGATGCTCGAAGCCGAGATAGCCGATGACGTTGACCATGCCGGCCACGCAGGCCAGCAGCACGGCGCCGATCCAGACCCAGCGGGGGAGGTGCAGGCCCATCAGTCGTGCGAGAGCAAGGTCGGCACGCCGGTTGCGGCACGGCAGGCGTTCATCGCATCGCCTCCATGAAGGTATCCATGAACTTCGCTCGCGGGCGCTTCGCGCAGGTGCTGGCCACCTTGGCCGGCGCGGACGGCAGGCGTTTGACGGTATCGAGTGCCATCGTACCCTTGGTCGCCACCCAGATGCCGGAGACCAGATCGAACACGCGCATGTCGTCGGCGGTCGCATTGGGCTTCAGGGTGCGGTACTGGGCGAAGTCGTGGTTGAACTCCTCGCATGTCTTTGCCGGCAGCGTCTGCATGCTGTCCAGCGAGAATCCGATGGGCACGCGCACCGGTACGGGCAGCGCATCCGCGTCGCGCGGCTTGCTTGCGAGTCCCGCGACGACGGTCAGCGCCACGTCATCCAGCACGGCCGAGCCCGATGACGTTTCCACCTGGGCGTCGACCCACTTTCCGGTCGCCAGGACCCCGGCCCGGATCATCACCTCGCCGGAGAGACGCTGCACCTTGGCCTCCGCCGGAAAGGCATCGCTGTGGGGAAACAGCGCGATCTCCCTCAAGGTCTGCACCTGCTGCGCACCGGGGTGCGCAGCAGCCGGGGCCTGCGCCAGGACATCCTGTCCCGGACAGGCCATCGCCACCAGCAGGCACGCCGCTCTCCAGCGGGTGCTGGCGCTCACAACACTTCCGACGCGTAATCCGCCAGGCGCGATCGCTCGCCACGCCGCAGCGTGATGTGCGCGCTGTGCGCCCAGTTCTTGAAGCGGTCCACCGCGTAGGTCAGGCCGGATGTCGTCTCCGTCAGGTAGGGCGTGTCGATCTGTTCCACGTTGCCGAGGCAGACGATCTTGGTGCCCGGGCCCGCACGGGTGATGAGCGTCTTCATCTGCTTGGGCGTGAGGTTCTGCGCCTCATCGAGGATCAGGTAGCGCGACAGGAACGTCCGGCCGCGCATGAAGTTCATCGAACGGATCTTGATGCGCGAGGCCAGCAGGTCGTTGGTCGCCGCACGACCCCACGCGCCGCCTTCCTGGTTGTGCGTCAGCACCTCCAGGTTGTCGGTCAGCGCGCCCATCCACGGGGTCATCTTCTCTTCCTCCGTACCGGGCAGGAAGCCGATGTCCTCGCCCACGCTGACTGTGGCGCGGGTCATGATGATCTCGCGGTAGCGCTGCTGGTCCATCGTCTGTGCCAGACCGGCCGCCAGCGCGAGCAGCGTCTTGCCGGTGCCGGCGGTGCCGAGCAGGGTGACGAAGTCGACTTCCGGATCCATCAGCGCGTTGAGCGCGAAGTTCTGCTCGCGGTTGCGCGCATTGATGCCCCACACGGCGTGCTGGCTGTGGCGGAAGTCATCGACGATCTGCAGCGTCGCCTTGTCGCCTTCCACCCGGCTGACGCGGAACTCCGACTCGTCATCGCCCGGCAGGTAGAGGTACTGGTTCGGGTACCAGCCCGCGCCCTCGGTCATGGTGACTTCGTAGTACGTGCGGCCCTTGTCGGTCCAGGACCGCAGGTCCTTGCCATGGCGTTGCCAGAAATCCTCCGGCAGCGGATCCGCGCCGGTGTACAGCAGGCTGAAATCGTCGAGCGCGCGGTCATTCTCGTAATCTTCCGACACGATCCCGGCGATCGCCGCCTTGATGCGCAGGTTGATGTCCTTGGAGACGAACACCACCGGGATCTCCGGCTCGCTCTCCTTCAGCGCGAGGATGGCACCCAGGATGGCATTGTCCGGGATGACCGCGCCGAAGCTCTTGCCGGCGTCGAAATGGCTGGTCTGGAAGCGCAGCAGGCCCGCGCTCTGCGAGCCACGCAGCTGCAGGCTGTTGGGCTGGATCAGCGGAATGCCGGCCGCCAGGTTGTCCAGGCCGGAGGCCTGGACCAGTTCGTTGAGGAAGCGGCTGACCTGCCGCGCATTGCGGCTCGCTTCCGAGGTGCCTTTCTTGCCGTTGTCCAGTTCCTCGATCACCTGCATCGGCAGGAAGACATCGTGTTCCTCGAACTTGAACAACGCGGTGGGGTCGTGCATCAGCACGTTGGTGTCCAACACATAGATACGCTTGCTACGGGTCATTCGGGCAACCTCATCGAGGAAGATGTGTGAACACGGGCGACTTTTCCGCGGACAGCAGCGAACCACCATGACCCGCCGCGGCGCGGGATGGTGGATGGGGTGGAGGGGAATTCGGTCACTGGGCCTGGTGGGCCTTCAGGGCGTCCAGCACGGCGTCGGCATGGCCGGGAACCTTCACGCCGCGCCATTCCTGCGCGATGCGGCCGTCAGGCGAGATCAGGAACGTGCTGCGCACCACGCCCAGCACCTTGCGGCCGTACATGTTCTTTTCGTGGATCACGTCGAAGGCCTTGCACAGCGCTTCGTCGGCATCACTCACCAGCGGGAACTTGAACCCTTGCTTCGCGCAGAAGTTGTCGTGCGATTTCACCGAATCGCGCGAGACGCCCAACACCGTGGCGCCGAGTTTCTTGAACTTCGGCAGCAGCGCGTTGAAGTCCAGGCCTTCGGTGGTACATCCCGGCGTGCTGTCCTTCGGATAGAAGTACAGCACCAGCCAGTGGCCGGCATAGTCGGCGAGGGTGGTGGTCTCGCCGCCGGACAAGGCTAGCGGTAGTTTCAGTGTCGATTTGGGCAGGGCGTTCGCGCTTTTCGCCGTCATCGTCAGAACTTCATCGGATCCATGATCGCGTCCAGGTTCAGATGGTCGCAGAATTCAAGGAAGTCGTCGCGCAGCGCGGCGATGTGCATGTTGGCCGGCACCCCGATTGTCACCTGCGCCGAGAACATCTCCGCGCCGGTCTGCATGGCGCGGTAGCGCGTGCTCTGCAGGTTTTCGATGGTGATGCCCTGGCGGTCGAAGAAGTCGGCCAGCTGGAACAGGATGCCCGGCTTGTCGGCGGCGACCACTTCCACGATGTACGGCAACAGGTTGGACTGCACCACCTTCGGCCCGGTGCGGTAGAACACCAGCTTCAGTCCCTCGTCGCGCTCGAGCCGAGTGAGCATGGTCTCCAGCTTCGCGACCGCGTCCCACGAACCCGTCGCCAGTGCCGTGACGGACACGTCGCGCCCCACCGTGGACAGCCGGGCATCCACCAGATTGCAGCCGCTGTCGGCGATGCGGCGCGTCACCGACAGAAGCGGCGACTCCGGATGCGTCGTATAGGCGGTGATCAGGAGGTGGTTTTCGGTCGGCGAAGGCCGGGGCGTGGAATCGGTCAAGAGAGCTTCCGGCGTTGCGGTCAGGCTGAATGGCGGCCGGGCAGCGTCCCGGCGACGCAGGCAGCATACTTGCCCGCCCTTTGAGCCCGCAAGTAACATGCGGCCGACATTGCAGGCGAACCGGAATAACTGCGCTTGTGGGCGCCGCCGGACGCCGGACACCCCACCGAGAGCCATCCCTTGCATCTTTCCGGCAGCATCACCGCACTGGCCACGCCGTTCCTGGCGTCGGGCGAACTCGACCTGGAAGCCTGGCGTTCGCTGCTCAAACAGCAGTTGGATGGCGGTACGCAGGGCGTGGTGGTGGCAGGCTCGACCGGTGAAGCGGTCGCGCTCACCGACGACGAGTACGACACCCTGCTGCGCATCGCGGTGGAAGAAGTGCGCGGGCGCATCCCCGTCCTGGCCGGCACTGGCCAGATGAATACCGCGAAGACCATTGCCGCCACCCGACGGGCAGCCGTAGCGGGTGCGCAGCTCGCGCTGGTCGTCACGCCGCCCTACGTTCGTCCCACTCAGGCCGGGTTGGTGGCGCATTACCGCGCAGTGGCCGACCAGGGGGGATTGCCCGTGGTGCTCTACAACGTGCCTGGCCGCACCGGGTGCGATCTGTTGCCTGAAACGGTGGCCGAGCTCGTCGATCACCCGAATATCGTGGGCATCAAGGAAGCGCGCGCCGAACCCGAACGCATGGCGGCCCTGCTGGCGCTGCGCAAGGAAGGCTTTGCGGTCCTGAGCGGCGACGATCCGACGGCCTCCCGCGCCATGCTGGCCGGTGCCGATGGCCTCATTTCGGTGGGCTCGAATGCCCTGCCGCGCACCTTTCGCCGCCTGTGCGACCTTGCACGCGCAGGCGAGGCGACCGCAGTCGCCGGACTGGATGCCCAACTGCAGGAGATCTATGCCTTCCTCGGCGTGGAATCCAACCCCATCCCGGTGAAAGCGCTGCTGCAGCGCGCAGGCTTCGGCCATGGCCTGCGCCTGCCGCTGCTTTCGCTGTCCCCCGCCCATACCGATATTGCCGATCGTCTCGCCACCGTGGCGCAGGCGCTGGAAGCACAATCCAACCGCGACATCCTCGCGGCCTGAACCCAGGAGATCCTCATGCGTCTTTCGTCTTCCCTCGTGCGTCCGCTTGCCCTGGTGCTGCTGGTCGTTTCCGTCGCCGGCTGCTCATGGTTCAAGAAGGGCGCGAAGGGCGACTACGCGCTGGCGCCCGAAGCGCGTCCGCTGGAAGTGCCGCCGGACCTCAACCTGCCCAACACCAGCGGCGCCATGCAGATACCGGCGGCCAGCTCGGCCACGACGGCCACCGCTGCACCCGCGGCAGCGGGCGGCTTTACCGTCGCCGGCACCCGTGACGAAGCGTTCACCCGCGTGGGCGAAGCGCTTGCCGGCGTGGATGGCGTGACCATCGCCAGCCGGGCCCAGCTGCTGGGCACCTACGACGTCAGCTACGAGGGAGCCAGCTTCCTCGTCCGTGTGTCGGGCGTCGAGGCGGGTGCCTACGTGACCGCGGTTGATCCGCGCGGCCTGCCGGCCACGTCGCCGGCCGCAACCAAGCTGCTGGCCGCGCTGAAGGCCAAGCTGGGCGGTTGAGCAATCCGCTGCGGCAGGGTGAAAGATGTGCTGCCGTCGTCCCAGCGTACGCTGGGACCCATCTTGATCCTGCCAGTGCACTCCGATTGCCACGGCAAAGGCAACATGGATCCCGGCGTTCGCCGGGATGACGAAAAAGGCGCCTCGCGGCGCCTTTTTTTGCTTGCGGCGGGGCCGCCAACTTGCCGATTACAGTCGAGTCGCCCGCCGCGCTGAAGGCCAAGCTGGTCGATGGGCAGCCCGCTGTGGCGGAGATAGCGGCGTTTGCCGTCGTCCCAGCGTACGCTGGGACCCATCTTGCTCCTGCCTGTGCACTCCGACTGTCACGGTAAAGGCAACATGGATCCCGGCGTTCGCCGGGATGACGAAAAAGGCGCCTCGCGGC
>CBIHLJ010000070.1:0-6104 GCA_966210745.1 uncultured Pseudoxanthomonas sp. | reverse complement strand
CATGGATCCCGGCGTTCGCCGGGATGACGAAAAAGGCGCCTCGCGGCGCCTTTTTCATGTGTGCGTGGTGCGGCAGCGCGCGCCCGTCAGCGCTCCAGCAGTGGCAGCTTGTCCGGTTTGCCTTCCCATTCCTTCGCGTCCGGCAACGGATCCTTGCGCGTGGTGATCACCGGCCATGCCCGGGAGAGTTCAGCGTTGAGCGCGACGTAGCCTTCCTGGCCAGCCGGCACGTCGTCTTCCGGGTAGATGGCATTGATCGGGCACTCGGGCTCGCACAGCGTGCAGTCGATGCATTCGTCCGGGTCTATCACCAGGAAGTTGGGGCCTTCATGGAAGCAGTCCACGGGGCAGACTTCCACGCAGTCGGTGTACTTGCACTTGATGCAGTTTTCGGTGACGACGAAGGGCATGAGGTTGGATGTGCAGCGAAGGAAACCATGCAAGTTTAAATCACCGCGTCATCCAGGATGGAAATGTTTCTCGGCAACCTCCGTGCGCTTGCGCGCGGATCGGGGGAATGTCCGCGTGCGCGACGGGCAGGGCTGCGGCGCCTCCTGCCTGATCGTTCCAGTAGGCGTGGCGCAACTCAGGTCGCCTAGTCTATATTTCCATTAATGGAACGACCTATTGGTTTTTGCCGGCTTTATCCCATTCATGCGGAGGATCATGCTGCACGCCTCACCACACACCGGAGCACCGCCATGATCACCTTGCGCCCCGCCAACGCTCGCGGCCATGCCAACCACGGCTGGCTGGACTCGTGGCACAGCTTTTCCTTCGCGAGCTACTTCGACGACAAGCACGTCCACTGGGGTCCGCTGCGCGTGATCAACGAGGACCGCGTGGCCGCCGGCCGCGGCTTCGGCGAACACGGTCACCGCGACATGGAAATCATCAGCTACGTGCTGGAAGGTGCGCTGGGCCACAAGGATTCGATGGGTACCAGCTCCAGCATCGTGCCGGGCGACGTGCAACGCATGAGCGCCGGTACGGGCGTGCAGCATTCGGAGTTCAACTACAGCGAAACCGGCACCACGCATTTCCTGCAGATCTGGATCATCCCCGACAAGCAGGGCGTGGCGCCGTCGTACGACGAGAAGCGCTTCACCGCCGAAGAGAAGCAGGGCCGCCTGCGGCTGGTGGTCAGCCCGGACGGGGCCGATGGCTCGATCAGCATCCACCAGGATGCGCGTCTGTATGCGGGTCTGTTCGACGGCGACGAGGCCGCGGTGCTGCGCCTGGCCGAAGGACGCCTGGGTTACGTGCATGTGGCGCGTGGCGAAGTGACCGTCAACGGCCACGCCCTGTCGGCCGGCGATGCGCTGCTGTACGAGGGAGAACCGCTGGTCAGCGTGGGCCAGGGCATCGGTGCGGAAGTGCTGGTGTTCGACCTGCCGCCTTTAAAGTAGTCAGCGTCGCTGCGACGCCTGCATCGGTCGGGAAGGGTGCGCGGATGCGCACCCTTTTTCGTTCGCGGGAAGTGGGCGATCAGGCGAGCATGCGTTCGGCGACCAGGAAGCCTGCCGTCATGGCGACCACCAGCAGCGCGCCCTGCAGCCGGGGCGGTGCGGGTAATGGCACGTCCAGCAGCCGGCAGCCCATGCCGATGGCCAGCGCGAGCACGAGGCCAAGCAACGTCATCATCCGGAGCGTCCTCCCCGTTTCGTTTCGCCGGTCGGTCCGCCACAGTGGGCGACGTGGCGTGCTTCGCGGCGCGCCATGAAACGGTCCGCGACCACATACCCCAGCGTCATCGCCACCACCAGCAGCGCGCCCATCAGCACCGGCGGCGCAGGCACCGGGATGCCCATCCAGCCACAGCCGAAGCCGATGGCGAAGCCCAGCAGCACGCCTGCGAGGAATTTCAGGTTCATGCCATGCCTCCCGGCGCCTGTGATGGCGCCGGCACGGGATTGCCTGGTGCACCGCCGATGAAATGCCGCACGACGGGTGCGTGGGTCGGGTCTTCCAGCAGCGCCTTGATCGCGTCCTGCAGTGCGCGCTCGTCTTCGGTGACGCGTTCGTGCTGGCGCAGGTGCTCGTGCCAGGAACAGTCGACGAAGTATTCCAGGTAGGTTCCAGGCTGCGTGCTGTCTTCCGCCACGCCCCATTGCACGGCGCCGTTGCGTCGGCGTGCGTGCCCCAGGGACTGCATGCGGGCCAGGAATTCCTCGCGCCGCGCGGGATCCACGCGGTACTCGACCGTCACCAGCACCGGTCCGCGGTCACCGCCGACATCTTCCGCGACCACCGGCTGCGGCCAATGGCCGGACGGGGTGACGTTGACCCGCGCGGCTTCAACCAGCCGGAACCGCCAGCTGGCCAGCGCGGCAATCACGGTGCCGGCCGCCGCCACGATCAGCGCCATCGGCGTTCCGTAGGCCTGTGCGATCGCGCCCCAACCCAGGCTGCCAACCGCCATGCCGGCGGAAAACACCACGATGTACAACGACAGCGCCCGTGCCCGTACCCACGCCGGCACCGAGGTCTGCGCGGCGATCTGCAGCGACGACAGCACCGTGATCCACGCGAAGCCATTGAACAGCGAAACGACGTACAGCGCGGGGATGTTCCGCAGCAGGGCGAGCGCCACCATGCAGCCTGCGTAGACGCCGGTGGCGGCCAGCACCATCGCGTCGGGATCGAAACGCGTGCGCAGCGCCGGCAGCAGCATGGCGCCGCCGATCGCGCCGATGCCGATGCAGCCCAGCAGCAGGCCATAGGTGCCCGCGCTCGCACCCAGCTCCTGCTTCACCACGATGGGCAGCAGCGCGGTCAACGCGCTGGCGAAAACGAAGAAGCAGGCGGCCTTCACCAGCACCGACTGCAGCACCGACGCCTGCCTGGCGTAACGCAGCCCCGCGCGCAGCGCCATGCCGAACGTTTCCGGCGGCAGCGCCGAGGATGCCGGCGTGCGCCGCCAGCGCCACAGCACCACGACCACGCCGAGGAAGCTCAACGCGTTCACCGCGAACGCCCATGCAATGCCGGCCTGCGCCACGATCAGGCCACCGAGCGCAGGGCCGATGGAGCGCGCGATGTTCATGCTCAGCGAGCCCAGCGCGACCGCCGGGCCCAGCATCGACCGGGGCACCAGCTCGGGCGTGGTCGCCTGTTGCGCGGGCATCGCCATCGCTGCGCCGATGCCCAGCGCGAACGTCAGCGCCACCAGCGTCCACGGCCGCAGCATGTCCAGATGCGCGAGCACCGCCAGCGTGCTGGCGACCAGCAGCATCCACAACTGCGCGATGATCAGGTAGCGTCGCCGGTCGACGATATCGGCCAGCGTGCCGGCCACGATGGCCAGCAGCACGACGGGCAGGGTGGTGGCGGATTGCACCGCAGCCACCATCAGCGGCGAACCGGTGGTTTCCGCCATGATCCAGGCGGCGGCGACATCGTGGATCCACGTGCCGATGTTGCCGACCAGGATGGCCAGCCACAGCGCACGGAACGTCGGTTGTTTCAGCGGTGACCAGGGTCCGGCGGGTGCGGGCGTCGCCATCGGTCAGAACGCGAAGCAGGAGCAACCCATCGCGCCCCAGAAATTCCGCAGGTCATGCGCGGGGGTGGCGTGGTGCGCGGCATGGCCGTGCTCATGCACCTGGCAGTGCTTGCCATGTGCATGCGATATCGCCGCGGTCGCCTGTGCCAGGGTGCCGCCCTGGTAGCCGCCGAAACGGTTGACCGGCGACCAGTCCGGCATCGGCGGCGGCAACGTGGGTGCGAGCGCCGCATAGGGGCCGTCGCCGTGCACGATGCGGCCGCCCACCACCGTCAACAGGCTGGTGATGTCCGGGATGTCGGCCTCGGGCACACTGAAGAAATCCGCGGACAACAGCGACACGTCGGCGAACTGGCCCGGTGCCAGCCGTCCCTTGTGCTCCTGTTCGCTGGAGAACCACGCGCTGCCCCGGGTCCACAGCGTCAGTGCTTCCTCGCGTTCCAGCCGGTTGTCGTCGCCGTACATGCGCAGGCCGCCGAGTGTGCGTCCGCTGACCAGCCAGTACAGCGCCACCCAGGGGTTGTAGCTGGCGACGCGGGTGGCGTCGGTGCCGGCGCCGACCGGCACGCCCGCCTGCAGCATGCGGCGTACCGGTGGTGTGTGCTTCAGCGCGTCGCTGCCGTAGCGTTCGGCGAAGAACTCACCTTGGAACGCCATGCGGTGCTGGATGGCGATGCCGCCGCCCAGGGCGCGCACACGGTCGATGTTGCGCGGCGAAATGGTCTCGGCGTGGTCGATGATCCAGTGCAGGCCATCGAACGGCACCTCCCGGTTCACGCGTTCGTAGACGTCGAGCACGCGGGTGATGCTTTCGTCATAGGTGGCGTGGATACGGAACGGCCAGCGCTTCTCGGCCAGCAGGCGCACCACGTCATCCAGCTCGCCTTCCATGCCGACTGGCAGCTCGGGAAGCGGTTCGCGGAAATCCTCGAAGTCGGCCGCCGAGAACACCAGCATCTCGCCGGCGCCGTTGTGGCGCAGCATGTCGTCGCCCTGGCGCGGCGAGAGCATGCCGGACCAGCGCTGGAAGTCGGCCAGTTCCTGGCCCTTCTTCTGGGTGAACAGGTTGTAGGCGATGCGTACGGTCAGTTCGTCGTCCGCGTGCAGTTTCTGGATGATCTCGTAGTCTTCAGGATAGTTCTGGAAGCCGCCGCCCGCATCGATCACCGAGGTGATGCCCAGCCGGTTCAACTCGCGCATGAAGTGGCGCGTGGAGTTCAGCTGGTACTCGGCCGGCAGCTTCGGCCCCATGGCCAGCGTCGCGTACAGGATCAACGCATTGGGCTTGGCCAGCAGCAGTCCGGTGGGATTGCCCGCCTTGTCGCGCTGGATCTGTCCGCCTGGTGGATCGGGCGTGTCGCGGGTGTAGCCCACCGCACGCAGCGCGGCGCGGTTGAGCAGGGCGCGGTCGTACAGGTGCAGCAGGAAGACCGGCGTGTCCGGCGCCAGCGCGTTGATCTCTTCCAGCGTGGGCAGGCGCTTTTCGGCGAACTGGTGCTCGCTGAAGCCGCCCACCACCCGCACCCATTGCGGTGCCGGCGTGCGATCCACTTGGGTTTTCAGCATCGCCATGGCGTCGGCCAGTGAGCGCACGCCGTCCCAGCGCAGCTCCAGGGTGTAGTTCAGGCCGCCGCGGATCAGGTGCGTGTGGCTGTCGTTGAGGCCGGGGATCAGCCGGCGTCCGCTGGCATCGATGATGCGCGTGGCCGCACCTGCCGTGGCCATCACCGTGGCTTCGTCGCCGACGGCCAGCACGCGACCCTCCGCGATCGCCAGCGCCGACGCCGAGGGCATGGCCGCATCGAGCGTGGTGATGCGGGCATTGCGGATGATCAGGTCGGCCATCAGACGGTCTCCGGAATAGGCGCGGCCGGCACTCACCAAGACCGCAGCCGCGGCAACGCCTTTCAACAGGCTTCGGCGCTGGTCATCGATCGAAGGCATCACGGAAGTCCGGGGCGCGCTGCCGGATTCAATGGCCGCCTTCGGACGCCCCGAACATGCTCTTGGCGTACTGGATGCCCAGGCCGTAGCCGCCGCCATGCAGCTTGGCGATGCCGGTGGTCAGGTCGTAGGTCGCGCTGCGTGCCCAGTCGCGCTGCAGTTCCAGCAGGTACTGCACGCTGGTCAGCGGCCGTACGCCGGCCTGGATCATGCGTTGCATGGCCCGTTCGTGCGCCTCGGCGGTGACGTCGCCGCAGGCATCGGCGATCACGTAGACCTCGAACCCCTGGTCCAGCGCGGACAGCGCGGGCCCGACGATGCACACGCTGGTCCACAGGCCACCGAGCACCACGCGGCCTTTGCCGGAGGCATTCACCGCCGCGATGACCGACGCATCTTCCCAGCAGTTCATGGTGGTGCGGTCGAGCACCTTCGCATTCGGGAACGCCTCGGGGATTTCCGGGAACAGCGGACCGGAGAACGATTTCTCGGCGACGGTGGTCAGCAGCGTCGACACGCCGAAGCCGGCCGCGCCCTTGGCGACCAGCGCAACGTTGTTGCGCAGCATCGCCACGTCGATGGAGTGCGTGGCGAAGGCCATCTGCGACTGGTGGTCGATCAGCACCAGCGTGTGGTCGTTCGGGGTGAGCAGGGT
>CBIHLJ010000069.1:0-6748 GCA_966210745.1 uncultured Pseudoxanthomonas sp. | reverse complement strand
GCACAGCACAGCACAGCACAGCACAGCCTGGGCATGCCCGGACAGCCTAGTGGACCTTCATGGCCCGCTGGTCCCAGCGCACCTGCAGCGCTTGTTTCCCGCGCCATGCGCCGATGTGGACATGAGGCGCACGGGCGTAGCCGTTGTTGCCGACAAGGCCGATGCGTTCACCGGCTTCCACGTGGTCACCTTCTTTCACTGCGAACGCCTGCAGGTGGGCCACGACGAACATCGTGCCATCGGTTGCCCTGAGGATGACGCTCGAGGCGCGGGTTTCGTGAGGCTGACCCGGTACGTTGACGAGCGGGTTAACGTGGAGCTTGACGACTTCGCAGTCACAGGGCGAATTGACCGGACGGTTCCATCCGTACCAGTCCTGATTCTTCGCTCCGTCGTTCCTGTACAACCCAAGGAACGAACGCTTCGTGTCATCACCGAAGGCAGTGATCATGCAGTCCTGGCCGAGAGCATCGCCAAGGTGGGGAAGCTCGTTCTCCGCGTGCTCCGAACACATGTAGGGGTCATCGAAAAGCGGATGCGCCATCGCCTGCTGGATCGGAACGCGCGCTGGCGCGACGGGTTTCTCGGCGAAGGCCGGTAGCGAGAGCACGGCAATGACGAGAGGCATGAATGCACGCATGGTGTCTTCCATCGAGTGTTGCGGCACCTTACCCCGGCGCGATCCCAGGTGTGAGGGTCAGACAGCCCCATGACCTTTCGCAGTGGTCGGGACGCCGCTGTCGAGATCGAGGTTGCCTTGGCCGGGCCATACCGAGCATAGGACTTGAAGTCATGAAGACTTCCGGCAGGGGCAGGCGGGCCGCGGCAGTGCTATCTAGTCGCTTTCCTGACCGTTGCTGGGGAGCACCCGCATGACCACCCGTCGTGACCTGTTCAAGCTGGGCGCGCTGGCCGCCGCCGCGGCCGCGCTGCCGTCCTTCGCCTCCGCTGCCAGCGAGGGCAAGCCGGTGGGAAAGGCGGCCAAGCCGTTGAACATCCTGATCCTCGGCGGCACCGGCTTCACCGGGCCGTTTCAGGTCGCCTACGCGCTCGAGCGCGGCCACAAGGTCACCCTGTTCAACCGCGGCAAGCGGCCCTCGCCGGAATGGCCGGGCGAGGTGGAACAATTGCACGGCGACCGCAACACCGGCGACCTCGCCTCATTGAAGGGGCGCAAGTGGGACGTCTGCATCGACAACCCCACCAGCCTGCCGTTCTGGGTACGTGACGCCGGGCAGGTGCTAAAGGGCAACGTGGGCCACTACCTCTTCATCTCCACCATCTCGGTGTATGCCGAAGGCGGCAAGCCCGGCATCAACGAGGATTCGCCGCTCGCCGTTTACAAGGGCAAGGACGCGATGGCCGAAACGCAGGAAACCCTGCGTGCCGACATCGAGAACCTCTACGGATCATTGAAGGCATTGAGCGAAGCCGAAGCCCGCAAGCAGTTCGGCGGGAACGTCACCATCGTGCGTCCGGGTTACATCGTCGGTCCGCGCGACGAAACCGATCGGTTTACGTACTGGCCGCACCGCGTCGCGCAGGGCGGCGAGATCCTGGTGCCCGGTGAGGGCAACGATCCCATCCAGATCATCGACGGCCGCGACCTGGGCGAATGGATGATCCGGCTGGCCGAAGCGAAGACCACCGGCACCTTCAACGCGTGCGGCCCGGATTACACGCTCGGCATGGATGCCATGCTGCATGGCTGCCAGGCCGTGACCGGCGGCGGCATGACGCTGACGCACGTGTCCCCCGAGTTCCTCGAGCAGCAGCAGGTCGGCCTGCCGATCTGGGTGTCGCCGACCCATCCGCAGTACGGCGGCTACGGCGCGGTCAGCAATGCGCGCGCCATCGCGGCGGGGCTGACCTTCCGTCCGCTCGCGACCACCGTCACCGACCTGCTGGCCTGGTTCCGCGGCCTGCCGGCCGAGCGCCAGGCCAAGCTCAATGCCGGCATCACCCGCGACAAGGAAGCCGAGTTGCTGAAGGCGTGGCACGCGCGCAGCGGCTGAGCGCGGCGCTATCCCTGTAGGAGGGGCTTCAGCCCCGACCCGTCACCCCAGGCGCGTCGCCGCCCACCGCCCACGGACGTGTACGCCTGCGTGCTGCGCGGTGCCTGCCATCTGACGGGTCCCGCAAGCATCGGGGCTGAAGCCCCTCCTACAGGAGCCGGTGCTTATCGCTCCCGTCGTACCAGCATGCGGTTCACCGGGCCGCGGCGTTGCCAGTCGGGGACGACGCGCTCGGCGGGTGTACTGGTCACCGGCACCGGGGTGGGGGCATCCGGCGCCACCAATGATGGGATCGACGTGACGGTGGTTGCCGCAGCGTCCACCTTCGGCGCGATGTCGGTGCCCTGCATGAGGCCCAGCGGCGCGTAGCCGGTGTAGCCGGGGAAGACCTGGCTGAGGTTGGCGTTGCCCATGCGACGGATCAGGATCTCCGACATCACGCGGCGGTAGTCGGTGGTGACCGGCACGTCGCCGAACGTGGGCGACAGGGTTTCCGGATTCAGGCCGGGCCAGCTGCCGTAGAAGCGGCGTCCGTTGACCGGGCCGCCGAGCACCAGCATCGGGTTGCCGTAGCCATGGTCGGTGCCGCCATTGGCGTTCGCACGCACGCGGCGCCCGAATTCCGATTGCACGACCACCGTCACCCGCGCCATCTCGCCGGTGCCGTTGAGTTCGGCGTAGAACGCGGCCAGCGCCTGCGAGAGCTCCGCGATCTTGTTCTGGTAGTAGTGGTAGCCGCTGCCTGCCGTGCCCTGGCCCTCGTGCGTGTCCCAACCACCCAGGTCGAGCGTGGCGTAGCGCAGGCCCAGGTTGAAGCGGATGGTCTGCGCGATGGTCCACAGCTGCTGCGCGAAATTGCCCGACGGCCAGCTGGCCGGCAGGCTGGCGTAGCCCTGTTGTCCGATCAGGCGCAGCGCGCCGTCCGCGCGGCGACCGCTGACCTCCATGCCGGTCTGGCCGTTCCACAGCGAGGCCACGGTCTCGCTGACGCCACGCAGTCCGCTGGGCGAATCGCTGCGCGTGCGCTGCCAGCTCCATGCGGTGGTATTGAGCGAGAAGTCGGACGGGCTGCTCATGGTCAGCGCATCGATCGCGCCCATCAGGCCGGCGGGCTGCGTGCCACTCACGCCGAGCGCGGGCAGGGTGCCGGTGCCGTTGGGCCGCGTCTCCCACGCGCGCGTCATCCATCCCGTCGGTGAGCCGTACTTCCCGGGCGTGCCCAGGTCGATGTACAGCTGCGCATCGAAGTGGCTGCGGGTGACCGTGGTGGCCATGCCGCAGGCGTGCACGATGGCCATCCTGCCGTCGTTCCACAGGTCGCGCAGGCCCGTCGCGGAAGGGTGCAGGCCGAAGCCGGTGCCGGCGCCGCCGGACAGGGTCAGCGGCAGCGCACCATACGCACCACTGGTCGCGATCTGCAGGCTGGGCCGGGCTTCTTCATAGAAACCGCGGTCCACACCGCCGGTCGGCACCACCAGGTTGAGGCCATCGATGCCGCCGCGCAGGAACAGGTGCACGACGGTGTCGTAGCTGTTGACGGCGGCATCGACGGGATCGGCGAACATCAGGCTGCCGCCCGCAGTGCCGACGATGGCGGCTGCGCCGCAGCCTTTGACGAAGTCGCGTCGGGTCAGTCGGAAGTCGGTCATCGTCGCCTCAGCGGCTCATGAATTCGGGAGTCATCAGGATCAGCGCCACCAGGCTGCGCAGGCGCTCGTGGTTGTAGTGCCGCTTCAGGTCGCTGCCCTGCCACGTGTTGGTGTCGGTGATGACGTAGGTGTTCGGGTCGCCGTTCTGCGCCATGAACGCCACCAGCGCCTGCTTGCGCGCCGCTCCGGGCTGATAGCCGAGCAGGCGGGTGCACCACCACGTCACCAGCGTGTTCGCCGTCCAGTTGGCCACCGGCACGTTGGCGCGCGTGGTGTCGACGATGGGGTGCAGCGGCACGTCGCCATCCCTGCTTTCGGTCAGCCAGCCCAGCAGACGCCACGTCATCGCGTAGGAATTGGAACCCGACCACGCCAACCCGCTATCGGGATAGCCGTTCGGCGCAGGCCAGTTGTACGGCGTGTGGCCGGTGAAGCCGTACATCCACATGAAATCGCCGCTGCGGCCGTGGTCCAGCCGGATCGTCCAGTCGCCGCCCAATGTGCGCATCGCCGCGACCGTTGCATCGAACGGGCGACGGTTCTTCTGGCCGAAGCTATTGATGAAGTCGTCGGAGTTCAGGATGTGCCGCAGCACGAGTTCGATCTGGTTCGGCGCGCGCCAGTTGGCACGGAAGATCACCGCCGCGCTGTCGATCAGTGCCTGCTTCGGCGTATCGCTGATGAAGCGGCGGATGAGTTTCTTGCAGATGAACTTGGCCACGCGCGGATGGCTGGCCAACCGGTCCAGTACGTCGCGGCCATCCTTCAGCGCGGGCTGCTCGGGATAGATCAGCATGCCGAGCAGGAACTTCGGGCCGGCGTCATGCCACGACTGCCGATAGACGAAGCTGCCGTCATTCTCGGTGGGAAACTGCCAGTGCCCGTTCTTCGCCGACCAGCCGGTGAACGCGGCCGAGGTTTCGTACACGTCGATGTCGGTGTAGCCGATCGGGTAGGCCGGGTCTTCGGGGCAGGGCGGCACCTGGAACGGGTCCATGAAGCCCAGGTAGTTTTCAGCGCCCAGGGTGTGCAGTTCCAGCAGTTCGCGGGCGAAGTTCTCGTTCGGTCCCGAGCGCGAATTGCTGATGTTGTCCAGGTAGTAGAGCATCGCCGTGCTCTGGGCGACGGCTTCCAGCATCGTGCGGAAGTTGCCCTTGGCATTGGCGCGGATCACGTCGCGGTCATAGTGCACGAACACCGGGCCCGTGCTGAAGTCGTTGCCCAGCACGTTGAAGTGGTCGTGCCAGAAGTTGACCAGCACCTCGCGCAGTTGCCGGCGCGAATACACCGCGCGCACGAAGGCGGCGCGCTGCACTTCGTTGGCGGGGCGGATGCGGATGCTGTACTCCGGGTCCGTCACCACGTGGTCGGCCCACAGCTGGGTAAGCGACTTGTTCAACGTGGTGTAGCCGGCGGCGGTGAGGCGATTGGTCACCGCGCTGTCGTCGATGGCGTCCCAGTTGAGCTGCCAGTCCACGTAGTTGGCCAGGCGCTGGCGGTCGGTGCTGCCCAGCGCGTTGAATTCGGCGATGCTGGCGGCGGTGGCGCCGTAGCTGAGGTTGTTGAGCGCCTGCACGGCGAACGGTGGTCGCGCCATCGTCATCAGGGTGGGGTTCGACTGCCCCATCATCACGCGGCCACCGCTGGGTGCGGCCACGGCTACCGCCTCCGGTGCGGGCGTGGTGTCCTTCGGACTGGCGCGTTCGCCGCCCTTCCAGCCATACAGGCGGTTCAGGCGTTCACGGACCCGGACGCCGAGATCGGGCGCTGCGATGTGCGGCTTTGCCTGAGCGCGGGCGTCGAGGCGCGCACGCGTGCGCACGGCCTTGCGTCGCCAATGGCCACGCGCGAACAGCCGACGCCACGGGACGGTGTAGTACGCCATGCGGATTTCCCTGCCTTCCCCGGAATGCGGGAAGTATTGGCCAAGCGCCGCGCGCCGTTTGCGACCGCGCGCACAGGCCGGTCACGCCACGGGAGGCGTCAGACCCAGTCGGTGGCGTAGAACACGCCGATGATCACGAACACCGCCGTGGTCTTGATCAGCGTGATGGCGAAGATGTCCTTGTAAGACTGCCGGTGGCTGAGGCCGGTGACGGCCAGCAGGGTAATCACCGCACCATTGTGGGGCAGGGTGTCCATGCCGCCGGAGGCCATCGACGCCACGCGATGCAGCACGTCCATCGGGATGCCCGCCGCGTTCGCATTGGCGATGAAGCTGTCCGCCATCGCGGCCAGTGCGATGCTCATGCCCCCGGACGCGGAGCCGGTGATGCCGGCCAGCGCGGTCACCGAGATCGCCTCGTTGACCAGCGGATTGGGGATGGCCTGCAGCGCGTTGGCTACGACGAGGAAACCGGGCAGGGCAGCGATGACGGCACCGAAGCCGTATTCCGACGCGGTGTTCATCGAGGCCAGCAGCGCGCCGCCGATGGCGCTCTTCGTGCCCTCGGCGAAACTGGCGAAAACCGGCTTCCACGCGAACGCGATGACCGAGACGATGCCCACCAGCAGCGCGCCCTGCACGGCCCAGATGGCGGCGACCTTCGAGACCTCCTGAACCACCGGCGCCGGATTGCCGATCACGGCCGGGACGAAGGCCTGGCTGTCGCCGTAGAAACCGGGAATCCAGCGGGTGAACAGGAAATTGGCCACGCCGACCAGCAGCAACGGCAGGATGGCGATCAGCGGATGCGCCAGCCTGTCGCCCTTGAACGGTTCCGGTTCGTTGCGCAGTTCGTCGCTGCCCGCATAGCCCTCGCCGTTGCGCGCAGCGACGCGACGGCGCCACTCCAGATAGGTCATCCCGACGATCAGGATGAAGATGCCGCCGATCGTGCCCAGCACCGGTGCCGCCCAGCCAGTGGTGCCGAAGAACGAGCTGGGAATGATGTTCTGGATCTGCGGCGTGCCCGGGAGCGCATCCATGGTGAAGGTGAAGGCGCCCAGCGCGATGGTACCCGGAACCAGCCGCTTGGGGATGTTGCTCTGGCGGAACAGTTCCGCCGCGAACGGATAGACGGCGAACACCACCACGAACAGCGACACCCCGCCGTAGGTCAGCAGCGCGCACACCAGCACGAT
>CBIHLJ010000068.1:0-7254 GCA_966210745.1 uncultured Pseudoxanthomonas sp. | reverse complement strand
TGCCGCTGAGGTTGATGCCGAGCCTGGCGATACGCGGGATCGCGAGCGGGTGCGCCCGCAGCCATTGGAACAGGCACTCGATCACCGCGATGTCCAGCTCGGACGCGTGACCGCCCGCCTCGAGGTCGGCGATGAATTCGTTGGGGAGCAACAGCCTGCCCTGGGCCGTGCGCAGCCGGCACAGGACCTCGCCCTGGAACCCCACCGCAGGCTGGCCGGCCAGGGCTACGATGGGTTGCACGTAAAGCTCCACCCTGCCGGCATGCACGCAGGCCAGCGCCTCGGCGGCGGCGACCAGCCGATGTCGCCGTGCCTGCGCATCGGGCCTGCCCGACGGACTGGGTTCGTAGGGCAATGGATTGTGTTCGCCCGCTTCCCTTGCACGCAGGGCGGCGTCGCACGCATTGGCCAGGCACTCGTCCAGTGCCTCTACGCCCGCCCGGTCGCATGGTGCGACGCCCAGGTATGGACTTACTCGCAGCTGTGCACCATGCCACTGGAACACGAACGCCTGCAGCCGTCTCAGGATCTCCTCCATCTTCCCGGCACTGGCCCCGGCCTGTTCGGCTCCGAGCGGCAGCAGCACGAACTTCCCGCCCCCCATGTGGTAGGGACGCGCCAGTGGCACCATTTCCCTGCCGATCTCCCGCAGCAGCTGCGACTGCGCGCGCCAGCCATAGCTTCCCAGCACGCGCTCGACCTGGTCCAGCAACAGGAAGCCCAGCACCGCGGGCCGGGCGGGCGATGTGCGCCACGCCTCGCGCAGCGCATGGGCGTTGTCCAGGCCGCTGATCGCGTCGTGGCGGCACATCGCGCGGAGATGGTGGTACCTGTGCTTGCGCTCGCGGTTGAGCAGGAACAGTACCGCCAGGATCAGCACCATGAAATTGCATTCGACCAGGTGCGCCAGCAGACCCACCACCTGCGACGGCGAGGCGGCTTGCCCCGCCTGGTCGGTCAGGCCATGCAGCAGGATCAGGTGCACCGACGTCAGCAAAGGCATGGAGTACTCGACACGCCACAGCAGCATGGCGATGCCCAGCAACACGCCGGCCAGCGCGCGATAGTCGTAGACCAGTTCCACCCACCGCCAGGAGGGCCACGCTTGCAGCACCTGCGCAGCCAGCACGCTTGCGCACAGCCAGGTCACCACGGCCACCCAGCGGCGGCGCATGGTGCGCCGCAACCAGTCGTCAGTCCACAGCAGCAGGAAGGGCAGCGTGACCGCGCCCACCCCCACGTGCTTGGCGAGCCACAGCTGCGCCGACGTATTGGCGACGGCGGCGAATGGTTCGCCATGCGTCCAGGCGACGGTGGCCGACAACAGCGTCCAGCCGGTGGGAAAAAGGAACAGGCCCGCCACGGCGTAGCGGAACATCCCCGATACCTTCAGGCGGCGCCCACCCCGCAAGGGGCCACCTGCCCAGCGGGCGCACAACTCGGTCCAGCGCCACTGCAGCACCATCGCGACGGCGAAGCCCGCCACATAGGATTCGGGGGGGTCCTGCAGTCGGGCGCGCCACCACCAATGCAGGAAGCTCGTGAAGAAGGCCGTGGCGAGGACGCGCCGATCGCCACCCAGCAATGCGACGCCGAGCAGCAGGCCCGCATGTGCATGCACCAGCGAGGCGTCGCCGGAGAGCGCTGCATGATGGAAGAAGCTCGCGCTGTAGTCGACGCTGACGCCCTGCAGTAGCCAGCACGCGAACGAGACCACACACGCGTCCACCCACCAAGCGCGACGTCGCGAAACCAGCATTGCGTCTCCTCCCCCCCGGGATGACGCCAGTGCGGACAAGCCCCCGCTTTCCGCATCGCGCCGGAGCCGACACTACTCCGCTGTCAACGACAATGCGATAGCGCGACGCTAATGTGAGTCAGCCGCGCGACCGTCAGCCTTCGCGGCTGGTTTCGCGGTGCGGCCGCATACATGGTCCGCACCCGATGCCGGATCCCTCCACTTCGGCCGACGCGGCCCGACGGCAAGACTCACGACGTCGCCGCGCTTCGCGCAAAGCGAAGCTGCCCGCCTTCGGCATGCACGTGCACGGTATCGCCCGCGCCGAATTCGCCCGACAGGATCTTCTGCGCCAGCGGATTTTCCAGCTGCGCCTGGATCGCGCGCTTGAGCGGCCGCGCGCCGTACACCGGATCGAAGCCGACGTTGCCCAGCAGCGTCAGCGCCGAATCGTCCAGCTCCAGCACGATCTGCCGCTCGGCCAGCCGCTTGGCGAGATAGCGCGTCTGGATGCGGGCGATCTCGCGGATCTGCGCCTTGTCCAGCGGATGGAACACGACGATGTCGTCCAGCCGGTTGATGAACTCGGGCCGGAAGTGCGCCTGCACCACGCCCATCACCGCCGCCTTCATCTGCGTGTAGCTCTCCGGCGTGTCGCCTGCGCCGCCGCCATCGCTCATGTCCTGGATCAGGCTGGAGCCGAGGTTGGACGTCATCACGATGACCGTGTTGCGGAAGTCCACCGTGCGGCCCTGGCCGTCGGTCAGGCGCCCGTCGTCCAGCACCTGCAGCAGGATGTTGAACACGTCCGGATGCGCCTTCTCCACCTCGTCCAGCAGGATCACGCTGTACGGGCGGCGACGCACCGCCTCGGTCAGGTAACCGCCCTCCTCGTAGCCCACGTAGCCCGGGGGTGCGCCGACCAGACGGCTCACCGCATGCTTCTCCATGAACTCGCTCATGTCGATGCGGACCATCGCGTCGCTGCTGTCGAACAGGAATTCGGCCAGCGCCTTGCACAACTCGGTCTTGCCGACGCCGGTCGGGCCGAGGAACAGGAACGAACCGCTGGGCCGGTCGGGATCGGAAATACCGGCACGCGAACGACGCACGGCATCGGACACGACCTTGATCGCCTCTTCCTGGCCGATCACGCGGCCACGCAGCGACTGCTCCATCTGCAGCAGCTTCTCGCGCTCGCCTTCCAGCATCTTGCTGACCGGGATGCCGGTCCAGCGGCTGACGACCTCGGCGATCTCCTCGTCGGTGACCTTGTCCTGCAGCAGGCGGAAGCCTTTCTGCTCGGCCTCCTGCGCGGCCGACAGCTGCTTCTCAAGCTCTGGCAGCTGGCCGTACTGCAGCTCGCTCATGCGCGCATAGTCCTGCTTGCGCTGCGCGGCCTCGAGCTCCAGCTTCACGCGCTCGATCTGCTCCTTGATCTTCGTCGCACCGGTCAACATGGCCTTCTCGGCCTTCCAGATTTCTTCCAGGTCGTTGAACTCGCGCTGCAGCGATTCGATCTCGGTCTCCAGATCGGCCAGGCGCTGCTTGGACTGCGCGTCCTTCTCCTTCTTCAGTGCTTCGCGCTGGATCTTCAGCTGGATCAGCCGCCGCTCCATGCGGTCCATTTCTTCCGGCTTGGAGTCGATCTCCATGCGGATGCGCGATGCCGCTTCGTCCATCAGGTCGATGGCCTTGTCCGGCAGCTGGCGGTCGGCGATGTAGCGGTGCGACAGCGTGGCCGCGGCGACGATGGCGGGGTCGGTGATCTCCACGCCGTGGTGCACGGCGTACTTTTCCTTCAGCCCGCGCAGGATGGCGATGGTGTCCTCGACGCTGGGTTCGCCCACGAACACTTTCTGGAAGCGGCGCTCCAGCGCGGCGTCCTTCTCCACGTACTTGCGGTACTCGTCCAGCGTGGTCGCGCCGATGCAGTGCAGTTCGCCGCGCGCCAGCGCCGGCTTCAGCATGTTGCCGGCGTCCATGGAGCCTTCGGCCTTGCCGGCGCCGACCATGGTGTGCAGTTCGTCGATGAAGAGGATGATCTGGCCTTCGTTCTTGGCCAGGTCGTTCAGCACGGCCTTCAGGCGCTCCTCGAATTCGCCGCGGAACTTCGCGCCGGCAATCAGGGCACCCATGTCCAGGCTCAGCACGCGCTTGCCCTTCAGGCCCTCCGGCACCTCGCCGTTGACGATCCGTTGCGCCAGGCCTTCGACGATGGCGGTCTTGCCCACGCCCGGCTCGCCGATCAGCACCGGGTTGTTCTTGGTGCGGCGCTGCAGGACCTGGATGGTGCGGCGGATTTCCTCGTCACGGCCGATCACCGGGTCGAGCTTACCGATCTCGGCGCGGTCGGTGAGATCGATGGTGTACTTCTCCAGCGCCTGGCGCTGGTCTTCGGCGTTCTCGGATTGCACTTTCTCACCCCCGCGCAGGCGGTCGATGGCGGCACGCAACTTCTGCTTGTCGGCGCCGCTGGCCTTCAACTCCTGACCGGCTGCGCCGCTGTCGTCCAGCGCGGCCAGCAGGAACCATTCGCTCGCGATGTAGGTGTCGCCACTGTCCTGCGCCAGTTTGTCGGTGACGTTGAGCAGGCGCGACAGGTCGTTGCCGATGGACAGGTTGCCGGCCTGGCCGGTCACCTTCGGCAGCTTGTCGAGCGCTTCGCCCAGCCGCTCGCGCAGCACGGGCACGTTGACGCCGGCCTGCGACAGCAGCGGACGCGTGCTGCCGCCCTGCTGTTCGAGCAGCGCGGTGAGCACGTGGACCGGTTCGATCATGGTGTGGTCGCGGCCCACGGCCAGCGACTGCGCGTCGGCCAGCGCCTGCTGGAAACGCGAGGTCAGTTTGTCCATCCGCATCGGGATAACCTCAGGAAAAGTAGGGGCCGGCGAATGCCAGCCGATGCTACTCAGATGAGGTTAAATGCTGGTGTTTCAAGACCATTTGAGACCGGGAGACGCGGTAGGGTGGGCGCTCGCCCACCGTCTTCGCGACTCCCGGAACGGCAGGCCAGGGCCCGCCCTACGCCTTCTTCTGAAGGGACAATGCGCCCAGCAGCACGGCCAGCGCGGCATAGGCCCCGGCGAACTGCCACAGGATCGTCGCGCGCAGGCCTTCGACATCCCACGGCAGGTAGATGCCACCGCGCGGGTCTACCGAGTGGATGATGCCGAACAGCGTCAGCACCGCACCCACCAGCAGCGCGACGACGGCGCGGCCGTTGCGTCCGTCGATCATCGCCACCAGCGCGGTAGTCCAGATCATCGCGGTGATGATGAAGCCGTTGCCCAGCGTCACGATGGTGGCCAGGTCCGGCAGGCCGTGCCCGTCCACGCCTTCGTACAGGCCGGTGAAACGGTCGGGTGCGATCCACGCCGGATTGCCGAACTTGATCGTCAGCAGGTAGGCCACCGACGGCAGGAAGCCCAGCGCCACCGCGATGGCGTGCTTGCGCGGCGTTTCGGTGAAGGCCTGCACGGTGATGTCCAGGCCCACGTAAACGATGATCGGCGCCAGCACCGCCACCGGCAGCCACTGCACCAGGCCCGACACGTAGCCCAGCACGCCACCCAGGCCGATGAAAAGGCCTGTCAGCAGCGTGTAGCCCTTGCGCGCGCCCATGTGCTTGTACGCGGGCTGGCCGATGTACGGCGTGGTCTGCGCCACGCCACCGCAGAAACCCGCGACCAGCGTGGACACCGCTTCGGCCAGCAGTACGTCGCGTGTGCGGTAGTCATCGCCGGCGGCGCGCGCGCTTTCGCTGACGTTGATGCCGCCCACCACCATCAGCAGGCCGAACGGCAGCAGCAGCGGCAAGTACGGCACTGTATAGGCCAAGCCGTCCAGCCAGCCCAGCGTGGGCAATGGCAGCGTCACTGCCAGCGGCACGGCATCGGGCACCTTGAAGCCGGGTGCGCCGAAACCAGACAGGCCGAGCGCGTAGTACAGCGTGGTGCCGACGATGAAGGCCAGCAGCACGCCGGGAATCTTCACCGGCAGCTTCCCCTTCGCCACCAGCACGTACAGCAGCAGGCCGAAGGTGACGAAGCCGACGATGGGCTGGCGCAGCGTTTCGATCAGCGGCAGGAAGCCCAGCAGCGTCAGCGCCGCGCCCCCGATGGAACCCAGCAGGCCGGCGCGGGGCACCGCCCGGGTAACCGCGTCGCCGAAGAACGACAGCACCAGCTTCAGCACGCCCATCACCACCAGCGAAGCCATGCCGAGCTGCCACGTCGCGATAGCCGCCGCCTGTTCGTCCAGGCCGGCCTGCTTGAAGCCGACGAACGCCGGGCCCAGCACCAGCAGCGCCATGCCGATGCTGGTGGGCGCATCCAGGCCCAGCGGCATCGCCGTGACGTCGTCGCGCCCGGTCTTCGCCGCCAGGCGATGCGCCATCCCCGTGTAGATCAGGTTGCCGACCAGCACGCCCAGCGCGGTACCCGGGAACATGCGGGTGAACACCACCTCGGCCGGAAACTGGAAGATGCCGATCAACGCGGCGGCGATGAAGCCGAGGATGGACAGGTTGTCCACCACCAGGCCGAAGAAGCCGTTGAGGTCGCCGGGAACGAACCAGCGGCGCACGGGAGAAGCCGATGCGGTCATGGGAGGCCGAAGAAGGAAAAGGGAAAGGAGGAAATGGCGGACCACAGGATAAGCCCCCTCCCCCGTTCACGGGGGAGGGTTGGGGTGAGGGCGACGGAGCCGATCAATCTCCGACTCGCAGGTACACCGAGTGCAGCGCCGCACGCGCCCGGGAATGCTTTGGCCAGACAGCAGGCCCACATGCGCGCGCTCGCCCCCATCCCAGCCTTCCCCCGCATGCGGGGGGAAGGAGCAGATCGCCTCAGAACGATACGTCCACCGCGTGGCGCGACCACAGCACCGACTGATGCCCGGTGGCTTGCTTCCAGGCCAGGCGGATCGCCTCGATGTCGGCGCGACGCTGCGGCGTGTCTTCATGCAGTACGACGAGCACCTTAGTCTTCAGGCGGTTCGGCTCGCCTGCACCGCGGAACAGCCACTGGCCGTAGGCGTCGAACACGGTCAGGCCGTCCGGGAAGCGCGCGGTCACTTCCTTGTCGAGGAAGGCGCGCCACGTCGCCTCGGTGATGGGCTCGGCCTGGGGACGGTCGGCCGGCCCCGTCTCTTCCCCCACGCCGAAGTACAGCTCGCTGCGCACCCAGCCGTTCGCGCTGGCCGGACGCAGCGCATCGCCTTCCAGCGCGGCGGTCGTGGCAGGGGCCGGCGCGACGGGCGGCGTGGACGCACATCCGGCCAGCGCGAGAAGGACCAGCAACCAGACAACACGATGGGACATGGGGAAGACCTCGTGGAAGAAGGACAGGATGGAGCACGCCACCGCGAGGGCCATATGACGCGACGGCATAAGGTGATGGACAGCAGAGATGACACACGGCCCGCAGCGGCGGCTAATATATCGCTTCATCGCAATATAGCGATAGACTTTATCCCGCCTCCTCCCTCGCCCCACGAGACCCGCATGTCCCACC
>CBIHLJ010000067.1:0-8211 GCA_966210745.1 uncultured Pseudoxanthomonas sp. | reverse complement strand
ACCCCTTGACCTTCAGGTCCTTGATGACAGTGACGGTGTCGCCGTCCTGCAGCAGGTTGCCGTTCGCGTCCTTGATGACGCGCGCTTCATCGCCAGCGACGACGGCATCGGCAGACCACTCGTGGCCGCACTCCGGACACACCAGGTGCGCGCCGTCCTCGTACGTATAGGCGGAGGCGCATTGCGGACAGGGAGGCAGCGTGGTCATGGGAATGGAGATGGTGTTCGAGGGTGCGTCGATTGTAACCGACGCACCCTCGCGCTCCGGAAACGCAGAACCCGCCTTGCGGCGGGTTCCAAGGGTTACAGGATGTAGCGGCTGAGATCCGGATCCTGCACCAGTTCGCCCAGATGCGCATCGACGTAGGCGCGGTCGATGACCACACTCTGGCCGTCGCGATCCGGGGCTTCGTAGCTCAGCGTGTCCAGCAACCGCTCCAGCACCGTATGCAGACGGCGCGCGCCGATGTTCTCCTGCCGCTCGTTGACCAGTGCGGCGATCTCGGCGACGCGGTCGATGGCATCGTCGCTGAAGCGCAACGCAACGCCCTCGGTCTTCATCAGCTCGACATACTGCTTGCTGAGCGCGGCCTTGGGCTCGGTGAGGATGCGGATGAAATCCTCCTTGCTGAGCGCGGACAGCTCCACGCGGATCGGGAAGCGGCCCTGCAACTCCGGAATCAGGTCGCTGGGCTTGGCAAGGTGGAACGCACCGGAGGCGATGAACAGGATGTGGTCGGTCTTCACCGTGCCGTACTTGGTCGACACATTGCTGCCTTCCACCAGTGGCAGCAGGTCGCGCTGCACGCCCTCGCGGCTCACGTCGCCACCGCTCATCGTGCCGCCGCGCTTGGCGACCTTGTCGATCTCGTCGATGAAGACGATGCCATGCTGTTCGCAGGCCTCGATGGCGGCGGCACGGATGTCGTCCTCGTTGACGAGCTTGGCGGCCTCTTCCTCGACCAGTTGCGGGCGCGCGGCCTTGATCGCCACCGTGCGCTTGTGCGTCTTGGCGCCACCCAGGCTGGAGAACATCTGCCGCAGCTGCTGGCCCATTTCCTCCATGCCGGGCGGCGTCATGATGTCCACGCCGACATTGGCGGCGAGCTCCAGCTCGATCTCGCGCTCGTCCAGATCGCCGCTGCGCAGCTGGCGGCGCAGCTTCTGCCGGGTTTCGGATTCCTTCGACGATGGCTCGGCGCCGATGTCGACGGTGGTCGTGGCCGCACCGAAACCGAAGCCGTTACCGCCCGTCGCGTCGCGTCGCGGCAGCAGCGCATCCAGGATGCGGTCCTCGGCGCGGTCCTCGGCCTGAGTACGCATGCGCGCCTTGGCCTGTTCGCGGTACATCTTGACGGCGGTATCGGCCAGGTCGCGGACGATCTGTTCGACATCCTTGCCCACGTAGCCGACCTCGGTGAAACGCGTGGCCTCGACCTTCACGAACGGCGCGTTGGCCAGCGTCGCCAGGCGGCGCGCGATCTCGGTCTTGCCGACGCCGGTCGGGCCGATCAGCAGGATGTTCTTCGGCATCACTTCGTTGCGCAGGGCGTCGTCGAGCTGCATGCGACGCCAGCGGTTGCGCAGCGCGATGGCCACCGCGCGCTTGGCGGCCTGCTGGCCGACGATATGGCGGTCGAGTTCCTGCACGATCTCGCGCGGGGTCATGGTGGACGACGTGTTTTCGGTCATGGCGATGGTTCTGTAGGAGGGGCTTCAGCCCCGACCGCACGGGTCAGGGCACATGGACGGCCGGAGCATCAAAGCTCTTCGACCACCACGTTGCGATTGGTGTAGATGCAGATGTCGCCGGCGATGTTCAGCGATTCGACGGCGATGGACTTCGCGTCCAGTTCGGTGTGTGCAAGCAGCGCACGCGCCGCGGACAGTGCGTAGGAACCGCCGGACCCGATGGCGATGATGCCGTCCTCCGGCTCGATCACGTCGCCGGTGCCGCTGATGATCAACGAGGTTTCCCTGTCGGCGACGGCGAGCAGCGCCTCGAGCTTGCCGAGGCGGCGCTCGGTGCGCCAGTCCTTCGCCAGCTCCACGGCGGCGCGTGTCAGCTGGCCGTGCTTTTCCAGCTTCGCCTCGAACAATTCGAACAGGGTGAATGCATCGGCGGCCGCGCCGGCAAAGCCTGCGAGCACCTGACCATCGCGACCGAGCCGGCGCACCTTGCGTGCATTACCTTTCATCACCGTGTGGCCCAGCGTCACCTGACCATCGCCGGCGACGGCGACATGGCCGTTGCGGCGTACGGACAGGATGGTGGTGGCGTGGAAGACGTTGGGATTCTGACTGGGGTCCATGGAGGCCTCCGGGGTGTTCCCCCAGAGGTGGGGACGCCGCTCCTCGGTTCAAGCATGACCTTCGGGTTGGTTGATCTTCCGTAGGAGCGACGTGAGTCGCGACCGCAACCCCCGAGCCACCGGGCACCATCCGCGAGGTCACGCCTGATGCAGCGGTCCCGCTCGTGCGGACGTGCGGTCGCGACTCACGTCGCTCCTACAGGGACTCAGCGTTTCCGCTTCGCTCGCGGGTGCGCCGCGTCGTACACCTTGGCCAGGTGCTGGAAGTCCAGGTGCGTGTAGATCTGGGTGGTGGCGATGTCGGCGTGGCCCAGCAGTTCCTGCACGCCGCGCAGGTCGCCCGAGGATTCGAGGATGTGGCTGGCGAAACTGTGCCGCAGCATGTGCGGATGCACGTGCTTGAACAAGCCTTGCCGCTGCGCGAGCTGCTTGATGCGGATCTGCACCGCACGCTGCGAGATAGGACCGTCGCCACGGCCCGGAAACACGAAGCCTTCGTTGCCTGATGGCCGTTCCTGCCGCCATTCGACCAGCGCGTTGCGCGCGTGCGAGCCCACCGGCACATTGCGCTCCTTGTTGCCCTTGCCGAGCACCGTCACCATGCCGCCGGCCATGTCCAGGTCACGCCAGCGCAGCGCGCACAATTCGCTCAGGCGCAGGCCAGAGGAGTAGAACAGTTCCAGCAGCGCGCGGTCGCGCCTGCCCAGCGGCGCATCGGTGGGCACTTCCACCAGCCTGACGGCCTCGTCCGCATCCAGCACCTGCGGCAGCTTGCGTGGCGCCTTGGGTGCGCGCAGCGCGGCGGCGGGGCTGGCCGCGATGCGGCCATGCTTGAGGAGCCATTGGTAATAACTACGGCAGGCCGACAGGCGACGCTGCAGGCTCTTCGGCGACAGGCCGCGCCGGTGCTCGCTGGCGACAAAGCCGCGCAGCTGCTCGGCCTGCACCTCCGCCAGGCCTGCTATGTCCTGGGCCTGCATCCACTCCGTCAGCGCTGAGAGATCGCGACGATACGCATCCAGCGTGTGCGCGGAGACACGGCGCTCGACTTCGAGATGCGCCAGGAAGTCGGTGACGGACATGGTCCTTCTCTCCCCGTCATTCCGGCGAAAGCCGGAATCCATGTTGCCTGTGTGTTTGCTTCAGGCGGCCCACCGCAAGAGCAGGAACGCAATGGATTCCGGCTTTCGCCGGAATGACGGCATGAGGCGATCGCCTCGCCTCAACCATCGAACCGCTTCAATGCCGTCACCAGCGTATCGCCCATCATGCGCAGGAACAGCGTGCCCATGCCGGGATAGAAGCGGTTGCCGTCACGACTGCCCACGGCCACCAGGCCGATGCCGGGCAGCGGCAGCAGGGCCGAGGAAGCGACTTCCTCCGCGCGCGCGCCATAGAGCAGCACGTGCTTCTCCGGCTGCAGGCGACCGCAGATCGGCTCGCCATCGCGCAGGCAGTCGCGGAAGGGCGCCATGTGCGGATTGTCCGCCGGCACCACCTGCAACCAGTCGCCTTCCTCCAGCCCGGCCACCGGCTGCAGCATCACGATGCTGACGCGGTCGCCATTGAAGTCCTCGGCCAGCGAGGCGGCCATCGCACGCAAGGTATCGGCGGCCGTGCCCTGCTTCATCAGCGTCAACGCCAGCTGGTGGGTGCGCACGGCCAGGCGTTCGTTTTCCTGCGCATTGGCGAACAGGTCGCCCAGGCGCTTGGACAACTCGCGGTTCTTGTCGCGCAGCACTTCCAACTGGTAGCTGGCCAGCGACGCCGTGGGGCCTTCGTCGCGCGGCACCACCATGCTCAGCGCCAGGTCCGGGAACTGCTTCAGGAAGGTCGGGTGGCGACGCAGCCACGCCGCGACCTCGTGTGCACCCAGTTTTTCCGCTGTCTCGCTCATGCTTTCCATTCCCCTTCGAATACGAATGCCGCCGGCCCGGACATGATGACCGGCGCGTCGTCGGACGGCCAGCGGATGCGGAGTTCCCCGCCCGGCAGCGCGATGGCCACGTCGCGGTCGACACGGGCCCGCCGTATCAGCACGACCGCCGCCGCGCAGGCGCCGCTGCCGCAGGCCAAGGTCTCGCCCACGCCACGCTCGTACACGCGCAGGCGCACCCGGTCGCGCGCGACGACTTCGGCGAAGCCGACGTTGACCGACTCCGGAAAGTGCCGCGACCGCTGCAGCAAAGGCCCGTAGTGAAGCACCGGGGCCGCATCCACGGACGGAACTTCGATGACGGCGTGGGGATTACCCATCGACACCGCGCCGAACCGCAGCTTCACGCCCTCGTCCACGTCAGCGTCGTACTCCGCGCGCGGCCGGTCGAAGCCCTGCAACGGGATGCGTGCCGGCGTGAACTCAGGCACGCCCATGGCGATGGAGTAGCGGTCATCGCCGATGCGCTCGACGGCATGCGTCGCCAGGGGACTGTCAACCTCGAACGTGCCTCCCTTCGCCGCACCGTCCCTCACCAGCCAGGCCGCCACGCAACGTGCACCGTTGCCGCATTGCTGCGAGGGCGAGCCGTCGGAATTCCAGATGCGGTAGGCCGCAACCGCGCCGGTACTGCGGGGGGCTTCGATGGTCAGGATCTGGTCGCAGCCGACACCACGATGCCGATCCGCCAACGCCGCGGCCAGGGCTGCATCCGGCGGCAACTGGCCATCGCGCAGGTCCAGCACGACGAAATCGTTGCCGGCTCCATGCATCTTGGTGAAGCGCATCGCCGTGGTCCGAGCGTGCGGCGACTCAGCCATTCCCGTGGGTGGCCGGCACCGTTGCGGGATCGATCGGCGGTTCGGCGGGCAGGCCGTCGGTTGCGGGTGGCGCGGCGTCGACGGGCGTCACGGGCGCCTCCTCGACCGGCTTCTCCGGCATGAACAGCGGGCCCTTGGCACCGCAGGCGGACAAGACCGCCATCAGGGCGGCAGCGAAGAAAAGACGGGCGTTCCGGTTCATGCCGAGAGTATAGCCACAGCCCGATGAACGCGGCTGCCGCTCAGCCTTTGCGCGGTGGCTCCGGACGGCTCCACAGCCACGCGCCGACCGTGGCCATGCAGGCGATCGGCAAGGCGACCATCCACCAGCGGTGCGATCCGGTCCACAGCATCAACGCCACCAGGATCAACGCGCTGGCCAGCATCGTCCATGTGGCGACCCATTTGGCGCGCCGGGAGACGGCACGATGCAGATGCCAGTCATGGATCATCGGACCGAAGCGCGGATGCGTGATCAGGTAGCGATGCAGGCGCTCCGAGCCGCGCGAGGCTGCGTACGCCGCGATCAGGATGAACACCGTGGTCGGCAGCCCCGGGACGAACACGCCCAGGATGCCCATGCCCAAGCTGGCGTAGGCCAGCAGCCACCACGCCCATCGGAAGCGGGTCGGCCTCGGTTCGGGAAGATCGCGCGGTGGCGGCGACGTATCGTGCACGGCGACCTTGTACCCCAAATCGACGGCCGATGGCGCGAATACGAGATGCCCCACTCGGATCACCGCACCCCACCCTGCCATGCCCTGCCTCCGTCGACGAACTCGTCCCCTCGGTTATCGGCGGCGGCGGGCGGCGCTGGAGCCCCCTCTGTCGGTGGGCACAGCAAACGAAGAAAGCCGGGTTGCCCCGGCTTTCTTCATGTCCTGCGACGCCGCTTATTTCGAGGCGACGCCCAGCTGGTCCAGCATGAAGGCGAACATCTCGGCGCGCTCGCGGTACTGACGGAAGCGGCCGGACTTGCCGCCGTGGCCGGCTTCCATGTTGGTGCGGAATACGACGGTTTCCTTGCTCGTGTTCAGGTCGCGCAGGCGGGCGACGTACTTGGCCGGCTCCCAGTACTGCACCTGCGAATCCCACAGGCCGGTGCCGACGAACATCGCGGGATAGGCCTTCGCCTGCAGGTTGTCATAGGGCGAGTAGGTCAGGATGTAGTCGTAGTAGCCCTTCTCTTCCGGGTTGCCCCACTCGTCGTATTCGTTGGTGGTCAGCGGGATGCTGGGATCCAGCATCGTGGTCGCCACGTCGACGAACGGCACCAGCGTCAGGATGACCTTGTACTTCTCCGGCGCCATGTTCGACACCGCGCCCATCAACAGGCCGCCGGCACTGCCACCCATCGCGGCCACGCGATCCTTCGCCGCATAGCCCTCCTTGACCAGGTAGTCGGTGACGTCGATGAAATCGGTGAAGGTGTTGATCTTGTTGTACAGCTTGCCATCGTCGTACCACCTGCGGCCCATCTCCTGCCCGCCACGGATATGCGCGAGCGCATAGACCACGCCACGGTCCAGCAGGCTGACGTTGGTGATGCTGAAGTTCGGGTCCATCGACGCGCCATAGCTGCCATAGGCGTACTGCAGCATCGGCGCCTTGCCGTCGCGCGCGACGTCTTTCCGGTACACCAGCGTCACCGGGATCTTCGTCTTGCCATCACGTGCGGGGGCCCACACGCGCTCGGTGGCGTATTTCGACGCGTCATAGCCGGGCACCGGCTGCTGCTTCAGCTGGCGGCGCTCGCCCGTCTTCGTGTTGAGCTCGTAGGTCGTGGCCGGGGTGGTCATCGACGTATAGCTGTAGCGCAACCAGTCGGTGCCGGTCTCCGGATTGGCGGACAGACCCATCGAGTACGCCGGTTCGTCGGCCTTGACGTAGTCGCTGCTGCCGTCGGCCTTGATCACGCGCAGGCTTTCCAGTGCGTTGGCGCGCTCGGCCACCACGCTGAATCCGTCGAACAGCTCGAAGCCCTCGACGAACACGTCGTCGCGGTGCGCGACCCAGTCCTTCCAGTCCTTGCGCGAGACCGAGTCGGTCGGCGCGGTGACGATCTTGAAGTTGGTGGCGCCATCGGCGTTCGTGCGGATCACCCAGCGCCCGCCCAGGTGGTCGGCCTGGTACTCGACGTCGCGTTCGCGCGGCGCCAGCACGGTGAACACACCCGGGCTGGCGGCCGGCGTGCAGCGCATCTCCGAGGACACGGTGCTTTCGACGCTGATGCAGATGAACGCGTCGTCGCGGCTGCGGCCTATGCCCATGTAGAAGCTGTCGTCTTCCTCTTCGTAGACCAGCTTGTCCTGGCTGGCAGGCGTGCCCAGTACGTGCGACTTCACCCGCTTGCTGAGCAGGGTCTCCGGATCCTTGTCCACGTAGAACAGCGTGCGGCCGTCGTCGGACCACACCAGGTTCGGCTCGGCGTTGGTCACGGTGTCCGGCAACAGCTCGCCGGTGTCCAGGTTCTTGAAGCGGATGGTGTACTGGCGACGGCCGTTGGTGTCGTCGGCATAGGCCAGCAGGCGGTTGTCCTGGCTGACCTCGTAGTCGCCGACGTTGTAGTAGTCCTTGCCTTCGCCCAGCGCGTTGACATCCAGCAGCACCTGTTCGCCGTTGAAGTCGCCGGCGGCATTGGCGGCCTGGATCGACACCGCATCCACGCCCGGGCCGTCCTTGCGCCGCGCATGCACCGGATAGTCCTTGCCGGTGACGAAGCGGGCGTAATACCACCAGCCGCGCTCGCGGTAGGGCACGCTGGCGTCGTCCTGCTTGATGCGCGCGACGACTTCGTCGTACAGCTTGTCCTCCAGCGGCTTCAGCGGCGCCATCACCGCATCGGTGTAGGCGTTCTCGGCGTTGAGGTACGCCAGCATCTCCTTGTTCTCGCGCTTGTCGTCGCGCAGCCAGTAGTACTCGTCGTTGCGTTCGGCGCCGTGGGGCGCCTTCACCACGTGCGGCTTCTTCGCCACATCGGGCGGCGTGGCGGTGGCGGCGAGGGCGGAGGTGATCGGGGTGCTCATCAGGACGGTTGCGGCAAGCAGAAAGGAGGTCGGCTTCATGGATGGGGTCCGGGAATGCGGGATGCAATGGTGATGGATTCGGCCCCCTCCTCCGCTTGCGGGGGAGGGTTGGGGTC
>CBIHLJ010000066.1:0-8562 GCA_966210745.1 uncultured Pseudoxanthomonas sp. | reverse complement strand
CGCCGTGCCCACGGTGCTCTGGATCCACAACAAGGCCGACCTGCTCGCCGAGGTGCCCGCGGATGACGACGCCAGCGTGCATGTCTCCGCAGCGCAGGGCACCGGCCTGGCGCGCCTTCACGCGCGCCTGCGCGCGCTGGCCGGAGAGCCGGCTGCCGCGGAAGGCGAAGGCGAGTTCTCGGCGCGTGCCCGCCATGTGGAAGCACTCCATCGCGCTTCCCTCCATGCGGCGTCCGCAGCGGAGCAACTGCAGCACGAACAACTGGAACTGGCGGCCGAGGAGCTGCGGCTCGCCCATGACGTGCTGGGCGAAATCACCGGCCGCCTCAGCGCGGACGACATGCTGGGCCACATCTTCTCCACGTTCTGCATCGGCAAGTGATGTGCCTCCGTGCGGGTCTGGCCAAAACTGTGACGCACGTCAAGTGTCGATGATGATGATGCGACGTACCCTGACCACCGGGTAGGGGTACCCGGAAGGCATCGCGCCGTTTCCCGCCTGACCAAGTGTCGGCGTGCGGCGACGGGCCCACGTTGACAACCAACGTCCGATCCCGCGTCCTATGCGGGTCGGGGCTGTGTCGCCATCATTAGAAACGCACTTGGGGGAGTAGAAACTGATGTCCTTGATCAAAACGACCGGGCGCCTGCGCTACATCGCGCCGTTGCTGTTGATCGTCGCGGTGGCGGCGTGCTCCAAGAAGGAAGAACCCGCGGTACCTGCCGTCGGCGCAGCGGCCACGCCCGCCGCACCGCCGCCGCCGGCCGTGTCCGCTGAGGTCCAAGCCATGGACGCCGATACCCTGCGTGATGCCGCCACCAAGGCCCTGCGCGAGAACCGGATCTATGCGCCGGGTGGCGACAACGCAATGGAGTACTACCTCGCCCTGCGCGACAAACTGCCTAACGATCCCGGCGTCAGCAGTGCGCTGACCGACCTGATGCCGTACACGCTGATTGCCGCCGAACAGAGCATCGCGCGCGAAGAGTTCACGGAGGCCCAGCGCCTGTCCGCCATCATCGAGAAGGCCGACCCCAAGGCTCCCGCGCTGCCGCGCCTGCAGCAGAGCATCGCCGCCGCGCAGCAGGCGGTGGCGCAGCGCACGGTCACCGACGAAGCCAAGACCAAGGCCGACGAGGAAGCCCGTCTGAGGGAACAGCAGCGTCTTACCCAGCAGGCCGAGCAGCAGCGCGCCAACGAGGCCACCGCAGCGCAGCAGCTGGCCCAGCAACAGGAAGCCGCCCGCGCCGAAGCCGCCCGCCAGGAAGCCGAACGCCAGGCCGCCGCCCAACGTGAAGCCGCGGAACGCCAGGCCGCTGCGACCCGTGCTGCCGTTCCTGCCGCCGCCCCGGCGCAATCGCTGCGTGCGGTCAGCACGCCCGCGCCGCGCTATCCGCCCGAAGCCCTGCGCTCGGGCACCAGCGGTGAAGTACTGGTTGAACTCACCGTGGGCATCGACGGATCGGTGACCAACGCGCGCGTCGTGCGCGCCACGCCTGCACGCGTATTCGACCGCGAAGCGCTCAATGCGGTGCGACGCTGGCGTTTCGAACCGCTGGATGCCCCGGTCACCACGCGCCGCACGATTGGTTTCAGCCCCGGCTGAATCTCGCTTCGGCGACAAGAGAGAGGAGAGCCGGCCATGTGCCGGCTCTTTTTTTGTGAAACGCATGGCGATGCGCAATGGATGGCGTGCGCGGCGCAACGATTGAATGTGATGTGATTGCATGCAGTGGACAATCGTCTTCCCGGTGCTTGATGTGCCGCCCGCGTTGCGGTCGACACATCACACTCAAGGAAGGATTCCATGAAGCATCTACTTGTTCCCAGCGCATTGTTCTTCGCGACCCTGTCTGCCCCGACCACGGCTACCGAAGCCGGCCAGTGGTACGGCCGTGTCGAGATCGGCCACAGCGACCTCAAGCTGAGCGTCGATGACCTCAGCGCCGACGACACCGACACCGCCTATGGCCTGCGTGTCGGCCACTACTTCCACCCCGGTTTCGTTTCTATTCCATTCTCGGGGATCGCTCGCTGGAAGGCGTGTCGTTCGACGTGGACGCGGTTGGCGCGGGCGTAGTGGGCAAGAAGAACTTGGGTGCCGACAACACCGGCTTCTTCATCGCCGGGTGCGTGGGTGTACAGAGCGTCAACACCAAGCTCAGCGGGGATGGTTTCAGCTTGCGCGAGCGGTCGACCAAACCCCACGTGGGCTACGACTTCGATCACCACAATGGTCTCAGCCTGAACTACGACTACAACAAGGCTGACCTGCTCAATGCCGATGTGAAGGCGCAGACGCTGACACTGGGTTACGAATACCGCTTCTGAAACAACGTCATGCACGCTTGAAGAAGAACGGCCACCTGCAGGTGGCCGTTCTCGTTTGCGGCATCGACGCAGTGGGCATCAACCGGCGACGGCCAGCTTCTCCTGGTGGTAACGACGCACGGCCGCGAACCACAACAGCGCCGCCACGCCGAACGCCGCGGCCACGTAGACCAGCCAGGTCTGCGCGCTGATGTACTCGTTGCGGATCACCTTGAGCAGCAGCTGGTTCTGAGCCAGGAAGGGCACGGCGAACTGCCACAACTGGCTCTTCAGCGGATTGGCCATCAGCGCGAACGTCGGGATCATCGGCAGCAGCATCAACCACGTCATGTGGCTCTGCGCTTCCTTCATGCTCTTGGCCGACGCGGCGAGATAGGTCAGCAGCGAAGTACCGATGAACAGCATCGGCACCAGGATCAGCAACATCTTGCCGATCGCCAGGAACGATACGTTCAATTGCCGCCCCAGCGTGCCGGCAAACTGTGCACTGAACTTGAAGGCGAGCAGGGTGAGCAGCAGCGTGGCCAAGCCGATCACGCACGCGGCCGCGATCTTGCCGCTGACTACCGCGCTGCGCGGTGCCGGCGTGGCCAGCAGCGGTTCCAGTGATTGCCGCTCGCGTTCGCCGGCGGTCGCGTCGAGGATCAGGTACGCACCGCCGATGAACGACGTCAGGATCAGCAGGTATGGCAGCAGCACCGACAACAGCATGCCCTGCTTGGCTTCGGGTGTGGCCAGGTCCTGCATGCCCACGTTCACCGGTCGCGCCACCGAGGCATCGACACCGCGCGCGAGCAGGCGCAGGGCGCCGACCTGCTGGCTGTATGCGGAGAGCGCGGCATTGACGCGCTGGGTGGGAATGTCCGCGTCGCGCCGCGTGCTGTCGCGGATGATCTCCACCAGCGCGGGACGACCGTTGCGCCAGTCGTCCGCGTAGTCGGGACTGATGCGCAAGGCCACATCGATCTCCTGCGTGCGGATCGCGGTGTCGAGGTTGGCCGGCGCCTTGCCGGCGGTGATGCCGTTGGTGGCGAGGAACTTCACCAGGTTCGGTGCATGCTCACCGCCGACCATCGGAATCTCCAGCGTCTTGTCGACCTGGGTGCGGATGCGGTTCTCGGTCAGATAGCCCATGCCCAGCATCAGCGCTGGATACAGCAGCGGGCCGAGGAAGAGGGCGAGTGCCAGCGTGCGGCGGTCGCGCGAGAGATCGCGCAGTTCCTTGCGCATTACGGTGAACACCGTAGACAAAAGACGGGTACGGAACATGTTCATGCCAGCAGGCCCTCCTCCGAACCGATCACTTTGACGAACGCATCCTCCAGGTTGTCCTCGCCCGCCTGTTCGCGCAGTTCATCCGCGGTGCCGGCGGCGACCACGGTGCCTTTGGCGATGATGACGATGCGGTCGCAGAGCGCGGCGACCTCCTGCATGATGTGGCTGGAGAAGATCACGCAGCGGCCTTCGTCGCGCAGCTGGCGAAGGAAGCCGCGCATCGCGCGCGTGGTCATCACGTCCAGGCCATTGGTGGGTTCGTCCAGGATGACGTTGCGCGGGTCGTGCACCAGCGCGCGCGCGATGGCGGTCTTGGTGCGCTGGCCCTGGCTGAAGCCCTCGGTCTGGCGGTCGAGGATGTCGCCCATGTCCAGCGCGTCGGACAGTGCCTTGGTGCGTTCGGCGATCTGCTTCGACGAGAGTCCGTGCAGCTCGCCGAAGTAGGCGATGTTCTCGCGTGCCGTCAGGCGCTTGTACACGCCACGCGCATCGGGCAGCACGCCCAGTGCGCGACGCACCGCGACGGGATCGCGCGCGGTGTCGATGCCATCCACCTTCACTTCGCCGCGGTCAGGCGTCATCAGGGTGTACAGCATGCGCATGGTGGTGGTCTTGCCGGCCCCGTTGGGGCCGAGCAGGCCGGTGATCTGGCCGTCGTGGGCGGTGAAGCTGACGCCGTCCACGGCGGTGACCGTTCCGGTCTTGGTCTTGAAGGACTTGTGCAGGTCGTTGGCGATGATCATTCGGTCATGTCCATTGAAAGTGGCGGGCGCGCAGGGCGCGGCTCACGGCTCCCAGCCGTTGAAGCTGGTGAAGGGCGGCACGTAGTCCAGGCTGTCCAGGCACTTCGCGTCCAGGTCCTTGGCGCTCGCCGTCTCCAGGAAGCGGCCGAGGAGCTTGGGCATGCAGCCGACAGCGAACGTCCCGTGGCCCTGGCCCTTGAGCACCAGGTGGCGGCCGTCCGACAGTGTGCGCAGCACCTGCTCGCCGTAGCGCGGCGGCGTGACCGGGTCCAGCTCGCCGGAAGCGATCAGCGTGGGGATGTCGGACGTCCACGCGGTGTGGAAATCCGCCGGCCGCTTGCCCGTGGGCCACGCACCGCACTGCGCCTTCAGCGTGTCGCCGAGCATGCTGCCGAGCACCGTGTCGGTGTCGGCGGGATCGGCCTTCAGCAGGTCCGCATCCTCGGCGCAGATCACCGACAGCTGCATGCCGTGCATGAACTGGTCGCCGACCTGGGTCTCCAGCAGCTTGGACAGCGACATCAACGAGCCGTAGCGGCCCTGTTGCGCTTCGTTCAAGACCAGCGGGAGCAACGCGGCGCCTTGCGGGTAGTAGGAGTACATGCGGGTGATGCCGGCGACGGTGCCGGCGTTCACGTCGCCCGAGACCAGTTCGCCGGTGGAAGGATCGCGGTAGTCGGTGTTCACCGGCGTGGCCGCCAGGCGCGTCATCAGCGCACGCAGTTGCCCACGCAGGTCGTCGCCGAAGCGGTCCTTGCAGGCCGCATTCGCCTGGCAGCGCTGGAACTGCAGTGCCAGCGCCGCGTCCAGGTTGCGCGCGTGCTCGCTGCCCAGCACCAGTTCGTTCGGCACCACGCCGTCGATCACCACGGCGCGCGTGCTGTCGGGGTGGCGCATGGCGTACTGCTGTGCCACCCGCGTGCCGTACGAACCGCCGACCAGGTTGATCTTCGCCGCGCCCAGCGCCTTGCGCACGCTGTCCAGGTCGCGCACGGCGTCGGTGGTGGTGTAGAAGCGGGGATCGGCCTTTAGCGAAGCGGCGCAGTCGCGCGCAAAGGCGATCGCGGCGGCCTCGCTGAGATCATCCGGATCGCTGTAGGCGTTGCGGCCTTCCTCGTCCCTGCAGGCGAGCGGGTTCGACTTGCCGGTGCCGCGCTGGTCGACCAGCACGATGTGGCGCGACTTGCGCACTTCGCGGAAGGCGCCGTCGATGGCCGGCCAGACCTGCACGGCCGACTGGCCCGGGCCGCCGGCGAGGAAGAACACCGGATCTTCGGTCGCCGCGCCCTCATTGGTGGCGGGCAGCCACGCGATGTTCAACGCGACCTTGCGGCCTTCAGGCTTGTCCGGATCTTCGGCCACGTCGTAGGTCGCGCATTGCGCTTCCACGGTGGTGGTCAGGTACGGCGCGGTCAGGGTGCAGGGCTTGAAGGCGATGTCGCCGTAGTGGCGCACGGCCTGCTGGCCGGGGCTGGTGGCGGTGCCGTTGCAGCCGGCCAGCAGCAGGGCGCCCAGCGCGGGCGCGAGTGATCGATGAAGAAGTGCCATGTATCAGTTCCGTTGGAGGCGGGTCCCAGCATGCCATGACGATGCGGCGGGACGGATGTGACCAACGGATTGCACACGTCGCGCACGCATCGTGCGTGCCGAGCGGTCGGACAGGTCCTATCGGGCCGCGCAGGCGGCCCTACTTGCTCGAGACATATTTTTCCCGGCGAATCTGGGGAATCGGCAAGCCGTGCCCCTTCAGCGCCTCGAAGCAGGCATCGACCATGTCGGGATTGCCGCACAGGTAGGCGATGTCACGCGCCGCATCCGGCGCGAACTCGGCCAGATGCTGTTGTACATAGCCCTGGCGCACGTCGGGGTGCGGGTCGCTGGGCAGCTCACGCGACAGGCAGGGCACGAAGCGGAAGCCGGGATGCGTGTCGGCGAAGGCGCGGAACTCGTCGCCGTACAGCAACTCGGCTGGCGTGCGGGCGCCCTGCAGCAGCACGACCTCCACGCCGCGGTCGGCCATGAGTGCTTCCAGCTGGGGCAACATCGAGCGATAGGGCGTCACGCCGGTGCCGGTGGCAATGAGCAGGTAGCGTGCATTGCGGTCGCCCGGCATCAGGCAGAAGCGGCCGAAAGGCCCGCTCGCGTCCACGTGACCGCCTTCCGGCAGGCCTTCGAACAAGGCGGTTGCGGCACCCCCGGGTACATAACTGACCGCGATCTCCACCGCTTCGCCCGGGCCCATTGCGTGATCGTGGATGGTCGCCAGCGAATAGCTGCGCTTGGTCGCGGTGCCGTCGGCGTAGCTGAAATGCACCTGGATGAACTGGCCGGGGATGAAATCCAGCGGCTGCCCATCATCGCGGACGAAGCTGTAATGGCCCACGCTGGGCGCCAGCATGCGGCGCCCGACGAGCTTCAAGGGGAAATGCGCGATCGCCAAGGCGGCTGGAACACTGTGTGGCCCGGGGCGGCCCCGGCGGGACGCCTATAATAAGCGCTCGCTTCCCCCGGGCGCCTTCATGGCGCCACAAGGTACCCCATGGCGTCTGCAACAACGGCTTCCGCGGCGGCTCCCGCGCTGGCCATCACCGACCTGCGCAAGGTCTACGACACCGGCGTGCAAGCCCTCAAGGGCGTCTCGCTGCAGGTCGAACCCGGCGATTTCTTCGCGCTGCTCGGTCCCAATGGCGCGGGCAAATCCACCCTCATCGGCATCGTCAGTTCGCTGGTCAACAAGAGCAGCGGGCAGGTGAGCGTGTTCGGCGTGGATCTGGATAAGGACCGCGACGGCGCGATGCGCCTGCTGGGCCTGGTGCCGCAGGAAATCAACTTCAACATGTTCGAGAAGCCGCTGGACATCTGCGTGAACTACGCAGGGTTCTACGGCATTCCGCGTGCCGAAGCGCTGGTGCGGGCCGAAGAGGAACTCAGGCGCGCGCAGTTGTGGGAAAAGGCCCACGTCATGAGCCGCACCCTGTCGGGCGGCATGAAGCGCCGGCTGATGATCGCCCGCGCCATGATGACGCGGCCCCGCCTGCTGATCCTGGACGAGCCCACCGCCGGCGTGGACATAGAGATCCGCCGCGGCATGTGGAAGACGCTGAAGGACATCAACGAAGCCGGCACCACGATCATCCTGACCACGCATTACCTGGAAGAGGCCGAGAGCCTCTGCCGCAACCTGGCCATCATCGACCGTGGCGTCATCGTCGAGCAGGGCCCGATGCGCGCCCTGCTGGCCAAGCTGGATGTCGAGGGCTTCCTGTTCGACATCGACGGCGAGCTGCCGGTGCAGCTGCCGGTGATCGAAGGCACCACGCTGTCCGCCACCGACAGCCACACCCTGGACTTGGACATGCCGCGCGCGATGGACCTCAACCGCGTCTTCACGGCCTTGGGCGATGCAGGCATCCGCGTGCGTTCCATGCGCACCAAGAGCAACCGGCTGGAAGAGCTGTTCGTGCGCCTGACCGGCGACGAAGCCGCCGCCAAGCGGGAGCAGGCCGCATGAGCGCCGTCGATCCGCAAGAGACGGCCATGACGACGCCGCTGCAGAAGAACCTCGTCGCGCTGGGCACCATCGTGCGCCGTGAAGTGAACCGCATCCTGCGCATATGGGGCCAGACCCTGGTGCCGCCGGCGATCACCATGACGCTGTACTTTCTGATCTTCGGCGGCCTGATCGGCTCGAAGATCGGTGACATGGGCGGCTACACCTACATGGAGTTCATCGTGCCGGGCCTGGTGATGATGAGCATCATCCAGAACAGCTACGGCAACATCAGCTCCAGCTTCTTCGGCGCCAAGTTCGGCCGCCACGTGGAAGAGCTGTTGGTCAGCCCGATGCCGAACTGGGTGATCCTGCTGGGGTACGTGGCCGGCGCGGTGCTGCGCGGCCTGATGGTGGGCGCCATCGTGCTGGTCATCGCGATGTTCTTTACCAAGGTCCGCGTGCCGCATCCTTTCGTCACCATCACCACGGTGCTGCTGGGCGCGACGATCTTCTCGCTGGCCGGCTTCGTCAACGCGGCGTACGCGAAGAAGTTCGACGACATCGCCATCGTGCCGACCTTCATCCTCACCCCGCTCACCTACCTGGGGGGCGTGTTCTATTCGGTGACCCTGCTGCCACCGTGGGCCGAAGCGCTCACGCATGCCAACCCGATCTTCTACATGGTCAACGCGTTCCGCTACGGCCTGCTCGGCACCAGC
>CBIHLJ010000065.1:0-9735 GCA_966210745.1 uncultured Pseudoxanthomonas sp. | reverse complement strand
TGAGCTTGTACAGCGGCGGCAGGCCGATGTAGATGTGGCCGCGCTCGATCAGCTCCGGCATCTGCCGGTAGAAGAACGTCAGCAGCAGCGTGCGGATGTGCGAACCGTCGACGTCGGCGTCGGTCATGATGATGATGCGGTGGTAGCGCAGCTTGTCCGGGTTGTATTCGTCCTTGCCGATGCCGGTGCCCAACGCTGTGATCAGCGTGCCGACTTCGGCCGAGGCGAGCATGCGATCGAAGCGCGCGCGTTCCACGTTGAGGATCTTGCCCCGCAACGGCAGCACCGCCTGGTTCTTGCGGTTGCGGCCCTGCTTGGCGGAACCGCCGGCCGAGTCGCCCTCGACGATAAACAGTTCGGACAGCGCCGGATCCTTCTCCTGGCAGTCGGCCAGCTTGCCGGGCAGGCCGGCGATATCCAGCGCTCCCTTGCGGCGGGTGAGGTCGCGGGCCTTGCGCGCGGCTTCACGCGCACGGGCGGCGTCGACGATCTTGCCGGCGATGGCGCGGGCCTCGTTAGGGTGTTCCTGCAGGAACTCCTCCAAACGTGCACCGAACGTGCTCTCAACGACCGGCCGGACGTCGGAACTGACCAACTTCTCCTTGGTCTGCGAGGAGAAGCTCGGATCCGGCACCTTCACCGACAGCACGGCGATCATGCCTTCGCGCATGTCGTCGCCGGACAGATTGACCTTGGCTTGCTTGGCGATGCCGTTCTGTTCGATGTAGTTGGTCAGCGTGCGCGTCAGCGCCGCGCGGAAACCGATCAGGTGGGTGCCGCCATCCTTCTGCGGGATGTTGTTGGTGAAGCAGAACATCGTTTCCTGATAGGCGTCGGTCCACTGCAGGGCGACTTCGACCGTGATGCCGTTCTGCTCGCCACTGACCGAGATCACATTCGGATGCAACGGCGTCTTCAGATGCGCCAGGTGCTCCACGAAGCTGCGGATGCCGCCTTCGTAGTGGAAATCGTCGCGACGGCCTTCGCCCCGCTCGTCAAGCAGCACGATCTTGACGCCGGAATTGAGGAACGACAGCTCGCGCAGGCGGCGGGCCAGGATGTCGTAGTGGAACTCGACGTTGCCATGGAAGGCGGTCACCGACGGCCAGAAGCGCAGTGTGGTGCCGCGCTTGGTGGAGCTTTCGATCTGGGTCAGCGGCACCAGGGCCGCACCGTTGCTGTATTCCTGGCGGTAGTGGGAACCGCCTTGGAAGATGTCCAGCTGCAGTTTCTCGGAAAGAGCGTTGACCACGCTGACGCCCACGCCGTGCAGGCCGCCGGAAACCTTGTAGCTGTTGTCGTCGAACTTACCACCCGCATGAAGGACGGTCATGACGACTTCGGCGGCCGAGACCTCACGCCCCAGCTTGGCACTCATCTGCGCGTGCCTGCCTACCGGAATGCCGCGACCGTTGTCTGAGACCGAGACCGAGCCATCCTCATGGATCGTCACCGCTACGTGGTCCGCATGGCCCGCCAGCGCTTCGTCGATGGAGTTGTCGACGACCTCGAACACCATGTGGTGCAGGCCCGTGCCGTCATGCACGTCGCCGATGTACATGCCGGGGCGCTTGCGGACCGCTTCCAGACCTTCCAGTGCGGTGATGCTGTTGGCGTCGTACGTGTTGCCTTTCGGTGCAGAAGAGGTCGTTTCGTCGGTCATTCGCTTCGGGTCGGCTGCATGGCAGGCGCCGCGTCACCGGGTCGGTGGGCGCCACGCGCGGGCCAAGGGATTCAACGCGGAATTATAGCACTGGTGCGCACTTAGCCCCCGCCGCCGCCAACCTGCAGGACCTCGATGGCGCCCTGTTCCACGTGGAACACAGTAGGCGCCGCCTGCATGTCATTGAGTCCGGAGGGAGCTTCGGTGCCGGTGATCAAGACCTGGGCACCGCAAGCCAGAAGCCGCTCCAGGATCCGGCGCTGGTGGTGTCGATCCAGCTCCGATGCCAGGTCGTCCAAGGCGATGACGGGCCATTCGCCTCTTCGGGCAGCGAAATCCTCCGCCTGCGCCAGCAGGCAACACAACGCGGTCAATTTCGCTTGGCCGCGGGAAAGCGTTTCTCGACCGGGCAGGCTGGAGTAGTCGATGCGCCAGTCAGCCCGGTGAGGACCGACGGTGGTGTAACCCGACGCGCGGTCCCGATCCCGGGCGAGCAGCAACGCGTCTGCCAATGCCAGCTCGTGGCGTCGCCACCCGGGCTGGAACTGCAGGTCTGCGGCACCGAGCGACGGCGCCAGGTCGGCAGCGACCGCAGACAGATGGCCCTGCATGGCTTCGAGATAACGCAGGCGATGGCTCGTCAATAACTCACCCGTCTCGGCCATCTCGTGATCCCAGGCGTCGAGTTGAGTACTGCCTGAGCCTGACTTCAGCAGGGCATTTCGCTGCTTGAGCGCCCGGGCATATCGGCGCCACAACGGCAGGAAGGTCCCCTCGCCCCCCTGTTCCACGTGGAACAAGCCCCAGTCGATGAAGCGACGGCGGGGTTCTCCTCCCCCGGTAACCATAGCGTGGCTACCCGGCTCGAAGCTGACGACCGCAAGCGCGGCGCAGAGATCACCGAGTTGAGAGACATTCTCTCCATCCAGTCGACCGGTCCACGCCTGACCGGTATGGCGCAGGCCGGCGCGACGAAGACGGTCCCGGGTGGTTTCGCGCCACTCCACGAAGACCTCGACAGCATCGGTCCCGGTTCGGACCAGCCCATCACGCACTCGTCCACGGAAGCTGCGTCCGTACGCCATCAGGTGGAGGGCTTCCAGCAGGCTGGTTTTGCCCGCGCCGTTGTCGCCCGTAATCAGATTCAGCCCCGGTCCCGGGGCCACTGAAACCTGCTGGAATCGGCGTAGCCCGCTTACATCAAGACGGGTCACCTGCACGGAGAGATCCCCTTTCCGGGCAAGGGCTGCTGGGCGAGTGAATGGTGAGGGTGGGGCAACGGGCAGGCGGGCGACAGCGGCATCGGATGATTCTATCGCCTAGCGTTCCCAGACAAGCGAATCGCCTAGGGGTGCTTGTAAACGACATCGCCCGGCGCAAGGCCGGGCGATGTCGGATGTTTCACGTGGAACAGGGATGTCAGAGGCGCAGCGGCATCACCACGTGACGGGACTTCTCACTGCTTGCCTCGCGCACCAAGGCTGACGAATTCGCGTCGCGGAGTTGAATGACGACGTGTTCATCACGCAGGGCAGATAGGGCATCAAGCAGGTAATTCACGTTGAAGCCGATAGCCAGACCGTCCACCTTGGTATCGGCTTCGATCTCTTCCTGAGCCTCTTCCTGCTCCGGATTATGCGCACTGATCTTCAGCTGGCCTGGCGAGACTTCCACGCGTACGCCCCGGTACTTCTCGTTGGACAGGATGGCGGCACGCTGCAGAGCGGCACGCAGGATCTCGCGGTCCAGCAATACCTCGCGGTCCGCGCCGATCGGGATCACCGCGGCATAGTCGGGGAAACGGCCATCGATCAGCTTCGAGGTAAAGGTCACATCGTCCCGCTTGACCCGGATGTGGCTGCGGCCGACCTCCAGTTCCAGCGAACGGTCGCCGCCTTCCAGCAAGCGTTGCAGTTCGCTCACGCCCTTGCGCGGCACGATGATCTGCCGCTTGCCAACGGGCGCGCCTTCAAGCTCCGCCTCGCACAGCGCCAAGCGATGACCGTCGGTCGCCACACAACGCAACGTCCTCTCGCTCAAGTCGAAAAGCAGTCCATTGAGGTAGTAGCGCACGTCCTGCTGGGCCATCGCGAACGAGGTTCGTTCGATCAGCTCCTTCAAGGTCGCTTCCGGCACCTCGATACGTTCGGTCGCTTCAACTTCATCCACTGACGGGAAATCGTTCGCCGGCAAAGTGGCCAGCGTGAAACGGCTGCGACCGGCCTGCACGGTGACCTTGTCGCCCGTCTGGCTCACCGTCACCTTGCTGCCGTCGGGCAGCGCGCGAATGATGTCGAACAGCTTGCGCGCGGGGATCGTGGTCTCGCCGTCCTGCGCCTCATCCACGGCGATACGGGAAATCATCTCCACTTCCAGGTCGGTACCGGTCAGCGAGAGCTGTCCGTTCTGCACCTGGACCAGGAAATTTGCCAGTACCGGCAATGTCTGCCGGCGTTCGACCACATTGACCACCTGGGCCAAGGGCTTGAGGAAAGCTTCGCGCTGCAGACTGAAACGCATGATTGTTGGGGCCCCTTCGCTTTGGATTTTAAAGACTAAAAGCTTAAAAGCTGGTGGTGATGGTAGGGCCCGAAATCCGGGAAAACCCACATAACCATTTGAATTGAATCAATTTCTTCTTCTTCCAACCCGGTGGACAGGGGCAGGTGTGCCTATGCAGAAACCTGTGGACAACTTTCCGGCCTGATTCCACGCACATCTTATCCACAGAAGGCAGACCTGCTTGTCCACGATGTTATGCGTTGCCCCGATTCGCAGCTCTGCCTACTGTGTCGCCACAGGATGCGGCGGCGGCCTGAAGCAACGGCCTCAAAGAGGAAAACGGCAACGCAGGCGAAGCAGGCATCCACCGGCCCGCGCGCACTGAACACTCTCGCGCGCCGGATAACGTGAAGCGCTGACCCGGATACCGCGTGAACGCGGATGCGCCGCAGGGCGACCCGCAATTACTCGCTGAGCTTCCGGATCAGTTTGTCCCAGTCCTCGCGCAGCTTGCCGTCCGCTTCCATCAGGGTGCGGATCTGTCGGCAGGCGTGCAGCACGGTCGTGTGATCGCGACCGGCGAACGCGTCGCCGATTTCCGGCAGGCTGTGTTCGGTCAGTTCCTTGGCCAAGGCCATCGCCATCTGCCGCGGACGCGCCAGTGAACGCGTCCGCCGCTTGGACAGCAGGTCCTTGATTTGCAGACCGTAGTAGTCTGCCACGGTCTTCTGGATATTGGGGATGCTGATGGCCTGCTGCTGCGCGCGCAGCAGGTCGCGCAGGGTTTCCTGGGCGAACTCCGTGGTGATGGCGCGCCCGGTGAAATTGGCGCGCGCGGCCAGCGTGTTGAGTGCGCCTTCCAGGTCGCGCACGTTGCTGCGCATCTTCTTGGCCAGCAGGAACGCCACGTCGTCGGGGATCTGCGCACCGCGCTCATGCGCCTTGGCCAACACGATGGCCGCGCGCGTCTCGAAGTCCGGCGGATCGATCGCCACGCTCAGGCCCCAGGCCAGGCGCGATTTAAGCCGGGGTTCCAGACCTTCCACTTCGCGCGGATAGCGATCGCAGGTCAGGATGATCTGCTGCCGGCCGTCGAACAACGCGTTGAAAGTGTGGAAGAACTCTTCCTGCGTGCGGTCCTTGCCGGCGAAGAACTGGATGTCGTCGATCAGCAGCGCGTCCACCTGCTGGAATCGGCGCTTGAACTGGTCCATCGACTTTTCGATCAGCGCCTTGGTCATGGCGCTGAAGAACTGCTCGCTGCGCAGGTACAGCACGCGCGCATTCGGATTCTGCCGGCGCATTTCATTGCCGGCGGCGAACATCAGGTGCGTCTTGCCAAGACCCGTGCCGCCGTACAGCAGCAGCGGGTTGTGGGAACGGTCGCCCGGCTTCTGCGCGGCTTGCCACGCGGCGGCGCGGCCGAGCTGGTTGCTGCGGCCTTCGACGAAATTGTCGAAGGTGTAGTGCAGGTCCATGTTGCCGGCAAAGGGTTCGGCGGGCGCGGCGACGCCGGGTGCGGCGTGGCCGTTCGCGATCGGCACGCTGATGTCGGCCGGTCTGCTGCGCGAACCGATTTCCAGCGAAACGTCATCGTGGCCGACAAAGTAGTCCAGCAGCTCGCGGATGCGGCCCAGGTAACGCTCGCGAACCTGCTCCACGATGAAGGCGTTGGGTGCGTACAGCACCATGGCATTGCTGCGCTGCTCGGCCTGCAAGGGTTTCAGCCAAGTGTGTACATCCTCGGCCGGCAGTTCGGCTTCCAGGCGTTCGAGGCAACGGGGCCAGGCATCCATCAGGTGGAACAACTCGCGTGTGGGGAAGAACAGGCCATCCCGCGTTGCCGGAGGCAGCACGGGGCGGAGTCAATGGGGTCAGCCAGACTACCACCGGCGTCGGGACCCGCCAACGATCCTGTGCATAAGATGTGGATGAAGCGGGTGAACGGCACTGTGTTCAGCCGGTTGCGAAAGAGCATCGTGTCGAAAGCACCAGGGGAGTTGACCGTAAGCCGGTGGTCCCTATAGAATTTCCGGTTCTTTCCACCCGAACACGCCCGAGGGCCCCATGGCCACCAAGCGCACTTACCAACCCAGCAACCTGAAGCGCAAGCGCGACCATGGTTTTCGTGCCCGCATGAAGACCGCCGACGGCCGCAAGATCCTGGCCCGTCGTCGTGCCAAGGGCCGCAAGCGCCTGACCGCCTGATGGCTTGGCCGCACATCGCGGCCATGCATCCATGCGTTCACTGCATCACCAGGAGCCCGCCCGGTCACGAGCGGGCTTCTTGCTGAGATGAGCACCACTTTCCCGCGCGCAGCGCGCGTCCGCGCGCGAGCAGACTATGCGCGCGTGTTCGATCAGGCGCGCCGCACCTCCGATCCGATGCTGAGCCTGCACTGGCTGCCGGGCGAGGGGCCTGCACGCCTGGGGTTGGCTGTATCCCGCAAGGTCGATACGCGCGCCGTCATGCGAAACCGGATCAAGCGCCAGTTGCGCGAACACTTCCGTCGTCTGCGCGCGGGTCTTCCCGGTGGCGACTACGTGGTGGTCGCGCGCGCGCCGGCTGCCAAGGCGGATGCAGGCCAGCTGCGGGCGACCTTCGAGCGTGTCCTCGTGCGTGCCGGCGCATTGCCGCCATCGGCACCGGGCGGCACAATGCCGCCGGGCTTGAATTCCCCTGCGCCGCCACCCACTCCTTCTTCTTCGACCAAACCGGTTTCCGACGCCGGTTGAGACTGCCTGCCTGATGAACCAGACCCGTGTATTCCTGATCTTCGCCTGGCTGATGGTGGCGACCCTGTTGTGGATGCAGTGGGGTCAGCAGAAGGCGGCCCCCGTGGCGCCCGCTGCGGCCTCGCTCGCGACGGCAGCGCCTGCCGGCAGCACCGTGCCGGCCGCGACCCCCAGTACCAGCACCGCACCTGATGCCAGCGGGACCGTGCCGACGGCGCCGATGGTGCCCGCCACGCCCGCGACGGCGGCGAAGACATCGACGGCTGCACGGGTGACGGTGTCCACGGACGTGCTGCGCCTGGTCGTGGACGGGGGCAGCGTGCTGCAGGCGGACCTGCTGCATTACCCGCAGAGCAAGGCGCCGGGCAGTGGTCCGGTCCGCCTCATGAGCGAAGACCCCCAGCATTTCTACGTGGCCGAAAGCGGCTGGGTCAGTGGGCAGTCGAAGGCGCCCGACCACCATGCGTTCGTGCCCGAGAACGGTGCTGGCGATGTTGCGCTCGCCCAGGGCGCCGACAGCGTCCGCGTGCCGTTCCTGTGGCAGGGCCCGGACGGCGTGAGCATCCGCCGCACCTATACCTTCAAGCGCGCCAGCTATGAGGTGGAAGTACGCGACGAGGTCGTCAACGCGGGCACCGGCACCTGGCAGGGCACGGTCTACCGTCAGCTGCTGCGCACACCGCCGGAGGTCAAGAGCGGGATGACCAACCCGGAGTCCTTCAGCTTCAGCGGCGCCACCTGGTGGGATGGCGGCTACCAGCGCCGCAAGTTCAACGAGGATTATCTGGAAGACGGTCGCGTCGACGCGCAGGTAAAGGGCGGCTGGATCGCGATCCTGCAGCACCACTTCTTCACTGCGTGGATTCCGCACACCGACGACACCACCACCATTTCGCTCGACAACCCGAATGGCGGCGCGCGCGCGTTGATCCGCGAGATGGGGCCGGGCGTGAATGTCGGCCCGGGCCAGCAGGCCACCACCACAGCGCGTCTGTGGGTGGGCCCGAAGCTGGTCGACAAGATCCACGCGATCAACGCGCCCGGCATCGACCGTGTGGTCGACTACAGCCAGTTCGCCATCCTGGCGCTGCTCGGCCAGGGTCTGTTCTGGGTGTTGAACTTCCTGCACGGCTTCATCGGCAACTGGGGCTGGTCGATCATCGGCCTGGTGATCCTGGTGAAGCTGGCGCTGTATCCGCTGTCCGCAGCGCAGTACAAGAGCTTCGCCAAGATGCGCAAGTTCCAGCCGCGCATCCAGCAGTTGAAGGAGCGCTACGGCGACGACAAGCAGAAGTTCCAGGTCGCCATGATGGAGCTGTACAAGAAGGAGAAGATCAATCCGATGGGCGGCTGCCTGCCGATCCTCGTGCAGATGCCGGTGTTCCTGGCGTTGTACTGGGTGCTGGTGGAAACCGTCGAACTGCGCCAGGCGCCGTGGTTCGCGTGGATCCAGGACCTGACCGCGCGCGATCCTTACTTCATCCTGCCCGTGCTCAACATGCTGGTGATGTGGCTGACGCAGAAGCTGACGCCGGCGCCGGGCATGGACCCGATGCAGCAGAAGATGATGCAGTTCATGCCGCTGGTGTTCGGCGTGATGATGGCGTTCTTCCCGTCCGGCCTGGTGCTGTACTGGGTCACCAACGGCGCGCTGGGCCTGCTGCAGCAGTGGTGGATGACCAAGCGCCACGGCGAGTCGGCCACGCCACCGAAGGCCGCGACGGCGAAGTAACTGTCGCCCGCCGCTGCGCCACGAAGCCCGCCCTCCGGCGGGCTTCGTGTTTCCGCTACGCTGAAAGCTCACCCGCCGGCATTTCCCCATGAACAATGCACAGGACACCATCGTCGCCATTGCAAGCGCTCCTGGCGCAGGCGGTGTCGGCATCGTGCGTCTGTCCGGGCCTATCGCGCAGGCCATCGCGAAGGACATGTGCGCGCGTACGCTGACGCCACGGCACGCACACCACGTGCGTTTCCTCGATGAAGAACGCCACATCATCGACGACGGCATCGCACTCTCGTTTCCCGGCCCGGCCAGTTTCACTGGCGAGGATGTGGTCGAACTGCAGGCGCATGGCAGTCCGGTCGTGCTGCAGCAACTGGTCGCCCGCGCGTGCGCGTTGGGTGCCCGCATGGCGCGTCCAGGGGAATTCTCCGAACGCGCCTTCCTCAACCAGAAGCTCGATCTCGCCCAGGCCGAGGCCATCGCCGATCTGATTGCCGCCGCGGATACCCGCGCGGCGCGTGCGGCGAGGCGCTCGCTCGACGGCGTGTTCTCCACGCGCATCGATGGCGTCGGCCAGTCGCTGCTCGCTCTGCGCGTGCATGTGGAAGCCGCGATCGACTTCGCCGACGAATCGATCGACACGCTCGGAGGCGAGCAAGTGCGCGCACGTCTGGCGGATACCCGCGATTCGCTTGCCGGCCTGATCGCAGATGCGGAGCGCGGGCGCAAGCTGCGCGACGGCATGCACGCCGTCATCGTCGGTCCGCCGAATGCCGGCAAGAGCTCGCTGCTCAATGCACTGGCGGGCAGTGAGCGGGCCATCGTCACCGACGTGGCGGGGACAACGCGCGATACCTTGCGCGAAACCATCCGGCTGGATGGCCTGGAACTGCATCTGGTGGATACCGCAGGCCTCCGGGATGGCGGCGACGCTATAGAGCGCGAAGGCATGCGGCGCGCGCGCGCGGAGCTCGCGCGTGCCGATGTCGCGCTGGCGGTGGTCGATGCGCGCGATCCCGATGCCGGCCGCGCTGCGATCGCCGACAGCATTGCCGCCGTGCCCACGGTGCTCTGGATCCACAACAAGGCCGACCTGCTCGCCGAGGTG
>CBIHLJ010000064.1:0-10166 GCA_966210745.1 uncultured Pseudoxanthomonas sp. | reverse complement strand
CCGCAGGCTGCGGCGCGGTTGGCGATGGGCGCTCGTTCTGGCGCTGTGGTGCGTGGCGCTGGTCGCCATGGCGGCCCCACCCGCACCGGACACCGGCGGCACCGCTGCGGGAATGCGGCAGGCGGCCGAAGCGGCACCCGCACCGCGCATCGGCGTGCTGACCATGCTGCCGGGCGAGATCTTCTTCGAACGCTTCGGCCACAACGCCATCGTCGTGCAGGACCCGGTCACGGGCACGGCCACGTCCTACAACTTCGGCTACTTCGACCCGTCCGAGTCGGACTTCATCGCCCGCTTCGTCCGCGGCGAGATGCGCTACCGCCTGCTCGCGCTGCCGGTGGACGAGGACCTGGCCTACTACCGGCACGTCGGGCGCGGCGTGTCGATGCAGTGGCTCGACCTCGCCCCGGCCGATGCCCGCGAACTGGCCGATGCGTTGGCGGTAAACGCCCGGCCCGAGAACGCCTTCTATCGCTACGACTATTTCCTCGACAACTGCTCGACCCGCGTGCGCGACGCGCTGGACCGCGCCTTGGGCGGCCAGCTCGCCCGGCAGTTGCAGTCGCGCTCGCGTGGCAACACCTTCCGCAGCGAGGCCGTGCGCCTGGCGTCCCCGGCCACCTGGATGTGGCTGGTATTCGACGTGGGCCTGGGTCCGTCCGCGGACCGGCCGCTACCGCTGTGGGGCGAGGCCTTCGTGCCGATGCGGCTGGCCGATGCACTGGAAGGTGCGCGGCATCGTGACGGCCGGCCGGTCGTGCTCGAGCGCTTCGAGGTCCTGCCCCATCGTGTCGCCCCGGAGCCGCAGGAATTCCAGCGCCGCTGGACCCGCTGGCTGGCAGTGGGCTTGGCGATTGGTGTGGCGCTGGCGTGGCTGGGCCACCGGCGCCGCGCGTGGGCCGCGTCGCTGGCGCTGCCGTTCTGGGCGCTCTCGGGCCTGGTGGGCGCGCTGATGCTCTACATCTGGATCGGTACCGACCACCGCTTCGGCTGGGCCAACCAGAACCTGCTGCTGCTCAGCCCACTGGCCTGGATGCTGCTGCCGGGCGGCTGGCGCATCGCCCGCGGGCGTCCGGCCGGCCCGCTGTTCGTCCCGGTGCTGCTGCTGGTGGCCGGCTTGGCGGCGCTTGCTGTCTTCGTTTACGGCCTGCAGGTACTGCCGCAGCGAAACGCCCACTGGATCGCGCTGCTGCTGCCGATGCACGCGGCGCTGGCTTGGACCCTGGCACGCCCGGCACACCGCCGCCGGCACGTCCTCGACGGGCCGGACCATCCCCGTGAGCGATGACGCGCGCCCCATGACACCCCGCGTGGCAGGATGCGCGCGATGACAGCCTCGCCGCCCTCGCCCGCCGCCACGCCCTCGCCCTCGCCCGCCTGCGTCGTCAACTGCGTGGCTTACGCGCGCGACGGCAGCCGGCGCGATATCCCGCTGGAAGCGATCAGCGACGTGCTGGCGGTGGACGACGGCAGCTTCGTCTGGGTCGGCCTGTACGAACCGGCCGAATCGGTGCTGGACCAGCTGCAGGAAGAATTCGGGCTGCACGACCTGGCCGTGGAGGATGCGCAGAACGCGCACCAGCGTCCCAAGATCGAAGCCTACGGCCCGTCGCTTTTCGTGGCGGTGCATACGGCACAGGTCGTGGACGAGCGCATCGTTTTCGGCGAAACCCATGCCTTCCTTGGAGCGCGTTACCTGGTCACGGTCCGGCACGGGGCGTCCCTGTCGTACGCCTCGGTCCGTGCCCGCGTCGAGCGTGAGCCCGAACTGCTGGCGATGGGACCGGCGCACGCCCTGTATGCGGTGATGGACTTCATCGTCGACAACTACCAGCCGATCATGGCGCAGTTCCAGCGATCCCTTGAGACCCTGGAGCAGGACGTGTTCGCCGACGACTACCGCCGGGAAACGATCGTCAGGCTGTATGAGCTCAAGCGTGAACTGGCACGCCTGCAACTCGCGGTCGCGCCCATGCAGGACGTGGTCGGGCAACTGGCCCGAAGCCACGAGGGGCTGGTGCCGAACGAAGTCCGCCCGTACTTCCGCGATGTGCACGACCACGTGCTCCGGGTCAACGACGCCTCCGACACGTTGAGGGAAATGCTGACGGCGGCACTGAGCGTGAACCTCTCGCTCGTGACCCTGGCGCAGGGCGAGGTGGTCAAGCGCCTGGCCGGTTGGGCCGCCCTGCTGGCGGCACCGACCCTGATCGCCAGCTGGTACGGCATGAACTTCCGCTTCATGCCGGAGCTGGACGGCCGGTACGCCTACCCCGTGCTGATCGGCGTTGTCGCCGTGGTCTGCATCGCGCTCTACCGGTATCTGCGCAAGGTCCGCTGGCTCTGACGGGGCGTCAGCCCCCTGCCATGGACTGCAGCAACAAACCGGTCGCGTACGCGCAGTAGGTGCCCAGCGCGTAGCCCAGCACCGACAGCAGCACACCCACCGGCGCCAGCGCCGGGTGGAAGGCACTGGCGACCACGGGCGCTGAAGCCGCGCCACCGATGTTGGCCTGCGAGCCGACGGCCAGGAAGAACAGCGGCGCGCGGATCAGCTTGGCAACGACCAGCATCACCACGCCGTGCACGGCGATCCAGATCAGGCCCAACAGGAACAGCCACGGCCGGTCGAGCAGCGCACCCAGGTCCATCTGCATGCCGATGGTCGCCACCAGCACGTACAGCATCACCGAGCCCACCTTCGATGCACCGGCGCCTTCCAACGTACGGGCACGGGTGAAGCTGAGCAGCAGGCCGATGGTCGTGGCCAGCACCGTGATCCAGAAGAACCGTGCGGTGAGGCTGTAGTTCTCGAGGTTCCATTCCGCCGGCAGGCCGGCGATCCACGCCACCAGAGGATCGGTGAGCAGGTGCGCCAGCCCGGTCGCCCCCAGGCCGACGGCCAGGATCAGCATCAGGTCGGTCAACGACGGCGTGCGCGCGTGCTGCGCCTGGTACGCCTCGATGCGGTCTTTGAGATCGTCGATGGCGCTGACGTCCGCGCCGGTCCAGCGGTCGAACACCGGCGCGCGCGCCGCCATGAACAGCAACACTGCGAGCCACAGGTTGGCAATCAGCACGTCGACCGCGACGAACTGGCCGAACATCGTGGCCTCGACACCGAACACTTCCTTCATCGCCGCCTGGTTGGCGCCGCCGCCGATCCAGCTCCCGGCCACGGTCGTCATGCCGCGCCAGGTATCACCGGCGACGGCTTCCGGGTGGATGAAACCCATGGCAACGAACGCGGTCACCGCGCCCAGCATCACGCCCGCCGTGCCGGCCAGGAACATCACCACCGCCTTCGGCCCCAGCCGCACGATGGCGCCGAAATCCAGCGCCACGCACAACAGCACCAGCGCGCTGGGCAGCAAGTAGTCGCGCGCCATCGGGTACAGCCCGGACGCGGCGCCGTCGATCAGGCCGATGCTGTTGAACACCGACGGGATCAGGTAGCACAGCAGCAGCGCCGGCACGACGCCGTAGAACCTCTTCCAGAACCCGTCCTCGCGCGAACTGCTCCAGAAGACGAAGCCCAGAACGATGGCCAGCAGGCCGAGGACGACGGCGTCATTGGTGATCAGGGCGGGCGTGGAAGGCGGCATGCAGGCTCCGGGAGCGCGGTACGTGGAAAGGAGGAGCGAAAACGGTACACGCGGATACGACGACGGCGGCCGAAGCCGCCGTCGTCGTATCCGTCACTGGCCGATGTGCTGCTTCAGCCAGGCGTTGACGGTGTCGTGCCACAGCACGCTGTTGTTGGGCTTGAGCACCCAGTGGTTCTCGTCCGGGAAGTACAGGAACTTGGACTCGATGCCCTGGCGCTGTAGCGCGGTGAACGTGGAGATGCCCTGGTCGACCGGGACGCGGTAGTCCTTCTCACCTTGAACCACCAGCATCGGCACGCGCCACTTCGAGACGTGGTTGACCGGGTTGAAGCGCTCGTAGGCCTCCGGGTTCTCGTAGGGCGTGCCGCCGTTCTCCCACTCGGTGAACCACAGCTCCTCGGTCACGTAGCCCATCGAGCGCGTGTCGAACACGCCGTCGTGGTTGACCAGGCACTTCCATGGTTCATTCCAGTTCCCTGCGATCCAGTTGACCATGTAGCCGCCGTAGCTGGCGCCCAGCGCGCAGGCGTTGTCGCCGTCGAGGAAATCGTAGCGCTCGAGCGCGGCCGCCCAGCCTTTCTGCAGGTCCTCCAGCGGGCGGTCGCCCCAGTGCTGGCTGATGGCGTCGGTGAAGGCCTGGCCGTAGCCGGTGGAACCGTGGAAATCGATCATGACCACCGCATAGCCCTGGCCCGCGTAGGTCTGCGGGTTCCAGCGGTAGCTCCAGCCGTCGCCGAAGCTGCCCTGCGGACCGCCGTGGATCAGGAACGCGACCGGATAGTCCTTGCCTTCCTCGTAGTTCCACGGCTTGACCACATAGCCGTGCACGGTCTCGTTGTTCCAGCCCTTGAAGTTGAACTGCTCGTACTCGCCGAAGCCGACGTCATCGCCCAGCATCTGCGCGGCGCTCGGGGTGATCTCGCGCAGCTGCGCCGCATCCGGGCCGGTGGTGATGATCTGGTCGCCCGTCGCCATGGTGTTGCGGGTGAAGGCCAGCGTCGGCCCGGCCAGTTGAACGTTCGATACCGTGCCGTCGCCCACCACTTCGCGCACGTCGCCGCTGGCGATGTCGACCGCGAACATCGGGTGCTCGCCGGTGTCCTGCGCGGTGGTGTAGATCGTGCGACCGTCGGCCGACAGGACGATGCCGTCGGCGGAGCGGTCCCAGTCCGGCGCGATCTCGCGCACGTCGCCGCTGGCCAGGTCCATCGCCATCAGCCCGGAGCGGTCGGCTTCGAATCCGGCGCGCTTCATCGCGCGGTAGTACAGCGCGGCGCCGTCTTCGCTGAACACCGGCTCGGCGTCCCACGCGGGGTTGCCTTGGGTCAGGTTGACCGGCGCGCCCTCGCCGTTCGCCGGCAGGCGGTAGAGGTCGAAATTGGTCGACCACGGCTCGCCGCGCCCGGCCACGCGCATGCTGGCCACCAGCGACTGGCCGTCGGGCGCCCACGTGTAATCGGCACCGCCACCGAAGGGCTTGGACGGCACGTCGCCTTCGAGCGCGCCGCTGACCGCCACCGCGCGGGTTGCCGGCGCGTCGCCCAGCGGGGCGACAAACAGCTGGTTGCGTCGGCCGTCACCCCACGTGTCCCAGTGTCGGATGAAGAGTCCGTCGTACACCACCCCGCTCGCCTTGCGCTTGCCGGTCTCGTCCAGGCGCGTGCGGGTGCAGGCCAGGTCGCTGCCGCAGTCGATGAAGGCGTCGGCGCTGAAGGCCACGCGGTCGCCGGAGGGCGCGACGTGGTAGGTGCCGATGTCGACCGGCACGTCGGTCAGCTGGCGTGGCTCGCCGCCGGCCACGGGGATGGCATGCAACTGCGAGCGCCCGGACTTGGCGCTGAGGAAGTACACGTGCCTGCCGTCCGGCGAGAACGACGGCGAATTGACGCTCCAGCCCTCGGGCGTCAGGCGGCGCGGCGGCGCGGCATCGCGTGCGAACAGGTCCTCGATCCACAGCCCGGTACTGGACGAGTCCGCAGCGAAATCCACCACACGCTTGGCGAAGACCAGGTAGCGACCTTCGGGCGACAGCGTCGGGGACGAGTAGCGGTCCATCGTGGCCAGATCGCGGCCCTGGAGCCCGCGTTCGGCCGCGTCCACCAGTAAGGGCGCGGACGACAGGAGGGTGGCAACCATCAACGGCAGGACGGCGTGGCGCAGGTTCATCGACGCTCCGGGATCGGGACAAACCCCGATGGTAGGCGGCCGCATGCCCGGCGGCAAAGGATGCGATGCGCCTTTGCTCCGCCTCCAAATACGTCCGCTTGGGGATACAGGCGATGCGTCAAAGCGCGGGCGAGGCTGGTAGGACAAGCCACAAAAGAAACGGCGCCCCGGAGGGCGCCGCCTGAAACCTTTGCTGCCCGGAACGGACGATGGCCTACTCGGCCACGTCGCCGCTACCAGTTGAAGTGCTCGCGGTGCGTCCACCCAGGTGCCGGGAGAGGAACGCCAGCAGCCGCGTGTAGTACTCGCGCCGGTTTTTCTCGAGGTAGAACCCGTGCCCCTCATTGGGGAAGTACAGGGTTTCGACCGGGACACCTGCCTGCTTGAGCGCCCGCTCCATCATTTCCGAGTGGGCGATCGGCGCGCGCTCGTCCTCGCCACCCGCTGCCAGGAACACCGGCACCTTGATGCGGTCCGCCATTCGATTGGGCGACACCGCTGCCAGGCTGTCGCGCTCGCCGATCCATTCACGCAGGTAGGTTTCGCCCGAACCACGCTCCTGGATGTCGCCGTGCGTGTGCATCGTCGGCAGGTCGTACACACCTACATAGCCCACCGCACAACGGTAAAGGTCCGGCTCCTTGGCCGCCCCCATCAGCGCCGCATACCCGCCGTAACTGCCGCCATAGATGCAGATGCGATCCGCGTTCGCGATCCCCTCCCTGATGGCCCAGCGCGTGGCATCGGTCAGGTCGTCCTGCATGGCGCCGCCCCACTCGCGCGCACCCGCGCTTTCGAAATCATGGCCGTAACCGCCGGAGCCCCGGAAATTCAGTTGCAGTACGGCGTAGCCGGCATCAGCCAGCATCTGCACATCACCCTCGAACCCCCACATGTCCTGCACTCCGAAAGGCCCGCCATGCGGCATCACCACCAAAGGAACGCCCTTGCCACCGGAACCCTTCGGAACAGTGAGGTACCCGTGCAGATCCAGGCCATCTCGCGCCTTGACCACAATGGGCTTCTTGGCGCTCATCTCGTCCGGGTTGAACCACTGTCGCTGGCTGATCAGGTGCTCGGCCTTTTTCCCGGCAATGTCGAACAGGTAGAAGTCTCCCGGGCTCTGGTCGGTCCAGGTCCGGAGCAGCGCGGTGTTGCCGTCGGCAGTCTGGGATGTGATGACCACGGGCATGCCACCAAATGCTGCTTCAAGGCTCCGATACAGGCGTGATTCCTTCGAGTCCTTGTCCAGAAACGCGGTTTCGGGTTTGCCATCAACATAGAGCGCGCCAACCGGCACGTTGCTGGCATGCCTGAAAAGAATGCGGGCTGGATCCGCGACATCGTCCTGCAGGACGTCGACCCGCTCCCCGGTACTCGTATTCAACGCGACAATCGCGTCAGGCCCGGAGGCTTTGTCAACCTGCAGGTACGCGGTGATGTTGTCTTCCGCGAAACCAATCGGCAACTGCCCACGACCATCGTCACCGGCCGTGTGGATCAACTTCCACTCCTTGCCGTCGCCGTCGCGGTAGTAGACCCTCTGGCGGTTGTCGGTATCCGCCCCGGTGGCGAACCTCACTACGCCTGCGTTGTCTGTCACGAACTGGGCGTTTCGAACAGGTGCGCTCGCAACCTGTGCGCGCCGTCCGCTGTAGACATCCATGCGATCCACTCGCGTGTACGGGTCAGCCGAGAACGGGCTGACTCCAATCAGCACGGTCTGATCGCTTGTCGGCAGGTCGTCTACGAGCCATGCGGCGACGCGCTCAACCTTCTTGGGCTGGATCCGGGTACCAAGCCCCGCACCCTGCACGCGCTGCCCCACCAGGATGTCCGCACCGGATCCATCCGCATTGATGGCATACAGTTCGCCGGTCGCGCGCGGCTGCGCCATCGCACCGAACTTCTCCGCCATCGAAATCAGTACGCGCTCTTCGTTGACCCAGTCGAAATCGGATACGTGGGTATTCCGACCCATCACGAAATTGCCGGTCACGGCATTGTCGGAACGCCGCATGATGACAAGGGCCGTGCGATCTTCCAGCGGCACGGTTGCCGCAAAGTGGTCCCCGCTTGGTGAAATCTTGATCTCGTTGAACGTGTCCCTCTTGAGGTATGCCTCAAGATCGACGGCGCCACCTGTCAGCGGGGCGGCCGCAAGAAGGGCGAGAAGTACCGATCGAACGTTGCGATTCATGTGTCCACTCCATGTGTCTGTCAGTCCATCCAGGACAATCGGCCCGGATGCTTGCCGGGGGCAGCTGAATCGACCGGTCGTCAACAGGCGCAAGCGAATTCCGTGCTGACAGCCGCGCACGGCTGTCGGCGCTTACGCACTGCTCGATGATGCCCCCTTCGACGTGCCACGTATCCCCGGACCAAGCTTAGCCCAGGTCGGCATTTCGAACACACGTGCCGTATTCAGGACGCTTGAGGTGCTCTGAGCGTTGTCGCCAACGCGCGACGCCAACCGGGGAGCTCCAGTCCATACGTGTTGCCCAGACGTGCAGTGTCCAGGACTGAATACGCGGGGCGGCGGACGGGCGTGGGGTAGTGGGATGACGGCACCGCGCGGATCAGCGGCGCATGGTCCAGCCGGCCCACTGCCACCGCATCGTCGAAGATGGCCTGCGCGAACCCGTGCCACGTGGTTTCGCCGGCTGTGACGAGATGCATGATCCCGCTATCGAACGTGCCTCGCTTCAGGATGCTGGCGGTTACGTCGGCGATCAGCCAGGAAGGCGTCGGGCAGCCACGTTGGTCGTCGACAACGTCCAGGGCATCGCGCTCGGTGCCCAGGCGCAGCATCGTGCGCAGGAAGTTGTGGCCGTGCAAGCCGTACACCCACGCGGTGCGCAGGATCAGGTGGTCGGCGCCGCTGGCCGCGATCGCCTGCTCTCCGGCCAGCTTGCTGGCGCCATAGACGTTCTGCGGATCGGTCGGGTCTTCTTCGCGATACGGGCGGCTGGCCTGTCCATCGAACACGTAATCGGTCGAATAGTGGACCAGTGGGATGCCGCGGCCGTGGCAGGCTTCCGCCAGCGCGCCCGGCGCCTCGGCGTTGATGCGGTAGGCCAGCTCCGGCTCGGACTCGGCACGGTCCACCGCCGTGTAGGCCGCGGCATTGACCATCATGTCCGGGGCGATGCGGTTGACCGCGGCGGCGATGTCCCCGACCTGCGCGAGGTCCACCGCCTCGCATGCACCGCCGTCCGGAAGTTGCCCGGTGCGGGTCGCGGCCACGACACCACCGAGACCGCGCAGGCTGCGCCGCAACTCCGTGCCGACCTGCCCGTTGGCGCCGAGCAGCAGGATCCTCATGGCTGGTAAGTCGGCAGCCGCTCGGGATCGATGGCCGACAACAGCGGTGCCGCTGCATCCTTCGGCGACAGCAATGGATCGGTGACAGGCCAGTCGATGGCCAGCTGAGGGTCGTCCCAGCGGATGTTCGCATCCGCGGCTGCGTCGTACGTCGCCGTGCAGAGATAGGTGAAGACGGCGCGCTCACTCAAAGCGACAAAGCCGTGCGCGAACCCCTCGGGTATCCAGAAATGCCGCCGGTTCTCCGCGCTCAACACCACGGCTGTCCATTGGCCGAACGTCGGCGATCCCTGGCGGATGTCTACGGCTACATCCCATACCTCGCCCTCCACGACGGACACGTACTTGCCCTGCGGGTTGGGCCACTGGTAATGCAGGCCACGCAGTACGCCGCGCTGCGACGAGGAGACGTTGCCTTGGACGAAGCGTGGCGCCAGTCCGTGTTCAGCCAACCTGTCGAGGTTGAAAGACTCGAAGAAAGAGCCCCGGTCGTCGCCGAACACGCGAGGCTCGAAAACCACGCACCCGGGCAGGCGGGTTTCCGTCACCTTCATGGCACGAAGCCCCGCTCCGCCAGGCCGAGCAGGTACTGTCCGTAGCCGTTCTTCTTCAGCGGTTGCGCCAAGGCTTGCAGGTCTTTATCGCTGATCCAGCCGTTGTTCCAGGCGATCTCTTCCGGACAGCAGACGCGCAGCCCCTGCCGCGCCTCGATTGTCTCGATGTAGTTGCAGGCTTCCAGCAGCGACTGGTGGGTGCCGGTGTCCAGCCACGCATAACCCCGGCCCAGTTGCTCCACGTGCAACGATCCCTCCTCCAGGTACATCCGGTTGAGATCGGTAATCTCCAGCTCGCCTCGCGGTGACGGCTTCAGGCTGGCGGCGAAGTCGCTGGCGCGGCCGTCATAGAAATACAGCCCGGTGACTGCGTAGTTGGACTTCGGCTTGGCAGGTTTCTCTTCCAGGTCGATGACCTTTCCGTCGCCATCGAAGTTGGCAACGCCGTAACGCTCGGGATCATTGACCCAGTAGCCGAAGACCGTGGCGCCCGTGTCGCGGGCGTCGGCGCGCT
>CBIHLJ010000063.1:0-11733 GCA_966210745.1 uncultured Pseudoxanthomonas sp. | reverse complement strand
TAGGTCATCGCCAGGGGCTTTACCCCAAACCCCCAGCCCACAAGGCTGGGGGTTTTTTCTTGCGCCGCTTTGGCCAACAATCGATCTTCATCTCACGGGGGACGATGCATGAAGTCATGTCGATTGGCGTTTGCCATTGCGCTGGTGGCGCTCGGTACCGATGCTGCGGCAGGAGTCACGCCGACGACGACGCAGCGCGTGCACGAAGCCGCGCTGGTGCTGGACACGCACCTGGACACGCCGGCGAATCTGCGGCGGCCTGGATGGAGCATCGTGGACAATCACCAGCATGAAGGCGACCTCTCGCAGGTCGATCTGCCGCGCATGAAAGAGGGTGGGCTGGATGGTGGCTTCTGGGTGATCTACACGGCGCAGGGCGCGCGCGACGCCGCCGGCAAGCGCGCAGCACGAGACCACGGGCTCGAACGTCTCGCCAGCATCCTGGAGATGCTCGCCGCGCATCCGGGCGACATGGAGCTTGCCCTCACCGCGGATGACGCTGAACGGATCGCCGATGCCGGCAAACGCGTGTCGTTCATCAGCATGGAAAACGCGGCGCCGCTGGCGAGCGATCCGTCCCTGCTGACGGCCTACCATCGACTCGGCTTGCGGATGCTCGGCATCACCCATGTGCGCAACAACGACTTTGGCGATTCCTCCACCGATCCGTCTGGTGCCGAGTGGACGGGACTCAGCCCAGCCGGTCGCGCTCTGGTCGCCGAAGCGAACCGCCTTGGCATCGTGCTGGATGCATCGCATGCAAGCGACGCGGTGTTCGACCAGTTGCTTGCGTTGTCTTCGGCGCCGATCGTGTTGTCGCATACGAGCGCGGATGCGCTTTACGACCATCCGCGCAACATCGACGACGCGAGGATCCGCCAGCTTGCGGCGAAGGGCGGCGTGATCCACGTGAACGCATTCGGCGGCTATCTGGTCGACATCCCGAAGATTCCGGAACGCGAAGCGGCGATGGAAAGCCTGTCGAAGAAGTATGGCCCGGAGAACAGGCTGCCGGCGGACCGGGTTGCGGACTATCTGGCCGAGCGCCTCGCGATCGAAGCGCGCTATCCCGTCAGACGGGCCACGTTCGACGAATACATGGCGCACCTGCTGCATATTCTGAAAGTGGCCGGCGTGGATCATGTCGGCATTGGCGCAGACTGGGATGGCGGCGGCGGCGTAGCAGGCATGGAAGATGTCAGTGCGTTGCCGCGGATCACCGAGGCGCTGCTGACGGCAGGTTATTCCGAGGCGGACATCCGGAAAATCTGGAGCGGCAACCTCCTTCGTGTATTGCGGCAGACCCAAGCGGCTGCAGAGGTGTCCTCATAATCGCAGGGCTATGCCGCCGAAGCGTTTCGATAGCCGCCCGGTCGTGGGTGGATCAGTGCGGTGGATCCGGCCACCGTCGTCGATGGCCACGGGGAGGATAGCGCCGTGGAAGAGTCCATTACGCCGCGGCGTTTCGTCGCGTGCTTTCCCATCGACATTCCGCGGCATTGGCTGCCGGGGAATGAAGTGGTTTCGTCGCTGCTCAATGCGTACACCATCCTGGTGCCGGCCAACGAAGCGTTCTATATCCGTACGCTCAATGCGTGCATGCCGCGTATCACGGACGACGCACTGCGGGAGCGCTGCCAGGCGTTCATCCGGCAGGAGGCGCAGCATGGGGTGGCGCACAAGCGCTACTGGGACAATCTTGATGTGCAGGGATATGCGTATCGTCGCTTCGAAAGGACGGTGGATCGCGTCATCTTCCGCACGATGGACCGATATGCGCCGCTGTGGCTGCGCGTCTCGCTGGTGAGTTGTGTCGAACACATCAACGCGTTCCTCGGCTATGAGTTCCTGTCGCAATCCATCCTGGCCGATGCGGATCCGCGCATGCGCGATCTTATGGAGTGGCACTTCGCGGAGGAGATCGAGCACCGTGCAGTCGCGTTCGACCTGCTGCAGATGATCAGACCTAACTACTCGGTGCGCTTAGTGGGTGCGCTGACGACGACGGCACTCTTCTACTTGTTGATGGCCGGCATGGCAGCGTCACTGTTGGCCCAGGATCGCTTGTTGTGGAGGAAGGCCTCGGTACGCCAGCTGGTCCGTCATCTCGGCAAGGGGCACGGGATGGGGCGCCGCACCCTTCACCATCTGCGGGATTACCTGCGTCAGGACTTCCACCCTTCGTGCTTGAGCGGGGCCGATGACCTCGCCGCCGAGGCGCTGGCGAGGCAGACACGGGAAGTGCCGCCCACGATCATGCCGATGTCCCCCCAAACCTGAACGCCAGGTCGCCGGAGCGCGTGGAGTCGTTCCCATCCACCAGGGCAGCGCGGAGACCACTGAATCCAAGTAATTGATGGGGAAGGGGATATTTCTGACCAGCCAGACTGAGGGAGATTGTTGCAGACGTAGGACAATGGGGAACTTCTCCGGTGGTTAGCAGTCGAACCCCCCGACTGCTAACATCCTTGCCCATGAGCCAGAACACTCCTACTACCGCCCTGGTCACCAACAGCCTGCCGATTCCCAGTGCCCTGGGTTCGCTGGACGCCTATATCAGTGCCGTGCACCAGATCCAGGTGTTGTCGGTCGAAGATGAGCGCGCACTCGCCAACCGTTATCGCGAGGATGAAGACCTCGACGCGGCGCGCGAACTGGTGCATTCGCATCTGCGCTTCGTGGTGCATGTCGCCCGCGGCTACAACGGCTACGGCCTGCCGCTGGGGGATCTGATCCAGGAAGGCAACATCGGCCTGATGAAGGCGGTGAAGCGTTTCGATCCCGACATGGGCGTGCGCCTGGTGAGCTTTGCGGTGCACTGGATCCGTGCCGAGATGCACGAGTTCATCCTGAAGAACTGGCGCATCGTGAAGGTCGCCACGACCAAGGCGCAGCGCAAGCTGTTCTTCAACCTGCGCAAGTCCAAGACGCGCCTGGGCTGGATGAATGCCGAAGAAGTCAGCGTCATCGCCAAGGACCTCAACGTGTCCGAGCGCGAAGTGCTGGAGATGGAAGCGCGCCTGTCTGGTCGCGACATCGGTTTCGACGCCTCCTCTGATGAGGATGAGGATCACGCCCCGCCGTCGCCAGCCAGCTATCTGGTCGCCCACGACGAAGATCCTTCGCAGGCCTACGAGCGCGCCGACAACGAAGGCAACCAGATGGAACTGCTGCGCGAGGGCCTCGCGAATCTGGATGATCGCTCGCGCGACATCGTCAAGCGCCGCTGGCTGGATGGCGACAGCAAGGTCACGCTGCAGGAACTGGCCGATGAATACGGCATTTCCGCCGAGCGCGTCCGCCAGGTGGAAGCCAATGCGCTGAAGAAGATGAAGGCACTGTTCGCTGCCTGACCCGGTATCGCGACCGCGTACTGAAGAGGTCCCTCAAGGGGCCTCTTTTCGTTTGCAAGGTTCATCGATCGACGGAAGTGTGATCCACTACGCGGCGATCCGCCTCGGGCGGCAACATAAAGGAGCAGGGCATGGCGTGGGGCAACAAGCGGCACTGGGTACTCGCGTTGGCAATGGCATGCGGCATGTTGGCGAGTGCGGGCGGCGCGCCGGCCACGGCTGCCGAAACCGGCAACACCAAATCCTCCGGCGAGCCGCGCGGTGTGAGTTTCAGCATCGATCGCGAGGAATATGACGCGCAGGCGCGCGCCGCGATGCAGGTCGATCCGGTAGTGTCCGCGCAGCTTGGCGCGATTCGCAAGGTAGTGCTGGACGATGCCGCGAGCATGGACCAGCCCGGCCCCGACGTACTGGTGTTCGATGTCGAGGGCAGCCGCGGCAAGGGGCGCGTCACCGCACGCTTCATCACGGTCAGTGCGACGGAGGAGGCACTCGGCCCCGGCGTGCTGGTGATGTCGGACGGCACCGAGCACGTGATCGAAGGCGACGCCGACGCGTTGGCTGCGAAGGACGACCATCATGGGCACGACCACGATGAGGAGGTCGGGGTGGGCGCCGACCTCTTCACCCGCCAGGCGCAGGAAGCCGCGCAGCGGTATCCGTTGGTCCGCCAGCACATCGGCCAGATCACGTCTTTCGAAATCGATACCGAGGCCACCGGTGCCGCGCCGGGCATGAACACCTTCGTGTTCGACGTGGTGGGCGACAAGGGCCGTGGGCGATTGGAAGCGGATTTCATCACCGTCAGCGCCGACACCGAACGCCTCGGCAAGGGCGTGCTGACGCTGGCGAATGGCCGCCGCTTGCCGTTCGAAGGCGAGCCGCGCGGTGAAGACGAGCCAGCCGATGACGCGGGCGTCGACGATCTGTTCGGCGACATGCAGGACAACATCTTCACCCGCCAGGCGCGCGTCGCCGTGCAGCGCTATCCGCTGGTGCAACAGCACATTGGCACGCTGCAGTCGTTCGAGTTCGACCTGGCCGGGACGGGCGAGGCGGAAGGTGTGAACGAGTTCGTGTTCGTGCTGGCGGGCGACAAGGGACGCGGGCGCATCCTGGCGGAATTCATCACCGTGGATGCCGACACCGAACGTCTCGGCAAAGGCGTGCTGACGCTCGCCGATGGCCGCGAGATTGCGTTCGAAGGCGAGGCGCCGATGGAAGGTGAACTGGCGTCGCCGCGCATCGATACGGATCGTGGCGAGGTGCCTGATACCTTTGCGCGGCAGGACGGCATCTTCGTGCTGCAGGCCAATGCGGCGATGCAGGCGCATCCCGTCGTGCAACGCCACATCGGTGACATCCGCGAGGCGGCCTTCGACCGTGACGCGTCCTGGGCAGCGGAAGGCGAGCGGTATGTCTTCGACCTGAAAGGCAGCAAGGGTGCGGGCCGTCTCGAAGCCGAGTTCATCACGGTCGACGCGGACAGCGAACGCATCGGCGACGGTGAGCTGGTCATGGCTGACGGCAAGCGTCACTCGTTGAGCGAAAAGTGATCCTGACAAGATTCGGATAGCGTCGCCGTTGAGGCAAGACGAACATGGCATCCCGTCTCCTGGAGCGTGATGCCATGTCGTTCGTGATCCGCGGGCTGTCGCCCGAACCCTTCCGTTCCCTGTTCGCGCTCGACGCCGCCGCACTGACGGCACGCAACATCCGCCGCGTCGTTGCCGATGCCGACCGCGGGTTTCCCTGCCGCGTCACGCTGCAGGATGCGCAGCAGGGCGAGACCCTGCTGCTGCTTCCCTACCTGCACCACGATGTCGCGGGTCCATATCGCGCCAGCGGGCCGATCTACGTGCGCGAAGCGGCGCTGCACGTCCATGCCGCCGAGTTTCGCGACACGTTGCCACCGTCATTCCCTCGCAGGCTTCTGTCGCTACGGGCCTACGACGAGGACGGTCTGATGCGCGACGCCGAGGTGGTGGAGGGCGTCGATGCTATGCCTCATCTGCAACGCCTGCTCGGCATGGCGGGCGTCGCCTATCTGCACGTGCACAACGCTCGGCCCGGCTGCTACGCCTGCCGCGTCGATCCCGCCTGATCGGCGTCCTTGCCCAGGATGATCCGCGCGCCGCGCTGGTAGCTCCAGTACGCCCAGCACCAGTTCAGCAGGACGACCAGCCGGTTGCGGAAGCCGATCAGGAAGAACACGTGCGCGGTCAGCCAGAACCACCACGCCAGCAGGCCGGAGAACTTCAATCGGCCGAAGTCCACCACCGCCGCCATGCGGCCGATGGTCGCCAGGTTGCCATAGTCCTGGTAGCGGAAGTCGTCGGGCGATGCGCGCCCAGCAAGCCGTGCGCGCAGAACCTGCGCCACGTGCCGGCCCATCTGTTTCGCCGCCGGCGCCACGCCGGGCACAGGTCGCCCGTCCGAGGTCACGGCGGCGAGATCTCCCGCGACGAAGATGTCGGAGTGTCCTGGCACGCTGAGGTCCGGCTGCACCGGCACACGTCCGGCACGGTCCAGTGGCACGTCGAGCGAGCGCGCCAGCGGTGAGGCCGCCACACCAGCCGCCCACACCACGGTCTTTGCCGGCACGAAGGCGTCGCCCAGCCGGTAACCCTCGTCGGTGATGTCGCTTACTGGTGTGCCGGTCATCACCTCGACGCCCAGCTTTTCCAGTTGCCTGCGCGCCTTCTCCGACAGCGTGTCGGGAAAGGACGCCAGCACGCGCGGCCCCGCTTCCACCAGACGCACGCGGGCCTGCGAGGGATCGATGCGGCGGAACTCGTTCTTCAACGTATGTCGCGCGATCTCGGCCAGCGTGCCTGCCAGCTCGACGCCGGTCGGTCCGCCGCCGACGATGGCGAAGCTGAGCCACGCGGCGCGTTTCTCCGGATCGGTTTCGGCTTCCGCGCGCTCGAAGGCGAGCAGCAGATGGCGGCGCAGCTGCAGGGCGTCGTCCAGCGTCTTCAGGCCGGGCGCATGCCGTGCCCACTCGTCGTGGCCGAAGTAGGCATGCGTCGCGCCCGTGGCCAGCAGCAGCGAGTCGAAGGCGATCGTCGTGCCGTCGGCCAATACCACATGCTTTTCCTGCGGCGCAATCGCAGTGACCTCCGCCAGCCGCACTTCCACGTTGGCCTGCTTGCGCAGGATGTGGCGCAGCGGCGCGGCGATGTCGGGCGCCGACAATCCGGCGGTGGCCACCTGGTACAGCAGCGGCTGGAACAGGTGGTGGTTGTGCCGATCGATCAGGGTGATGCGCACCTGCGCGGAGGCGAGGGCGCGCGTGGCCCAGAGGCCCGCGAAGCCACCGCCGACGATGACGAAATGGTGTGCTGCCTGCATGCCGTCTCCCGCAGCCACGAAGTGCGTGGCGGATCGCGTGGATTGTCTCACGCGGCCCGCCGCCGTCACTCAGTCCGGGTCGCGGTCGATCAGCGAGGTCGCGCGCGTGTCGGGCATCCACAGATAGACCAGCAGCGAACAGGCGATGCAGGCGGTGACGTACCCGTAGAAGCCGCTCTCCATGCCGCTTTTCTTGAACCACAGGGCGACCATGTCCGCCGTTCCTCCGAAGAGCGCGACGGTCAGCGCATAGGGCAGGCCGACGCCCAGGGCGCGGATCTCCACCGGGAACATTTCCGCCTTCACCACCGCGTTGATCGCGGTGTAGCCGCTGAGGATCACCAGTGCCGCCATGACCAGCCAGAACGCGTGCGCCGGGCTGGATACCGTCTGCAGCGTCGACAGGATCGGCCACGTGCACAGGGTGCCCAGTACGCCGAAGGCGATGAGGATGCGCCGGCGTCCGATCCGGTCCGATAGTGCGCCAACCACCGGTTGCAGCAGCATGAAGAAGAACAGCGTCGAAGCGTTGATCAGGCTGGCCATTTCGCTGGCCATGCCCGCGCTGTTGACGAGGAATTTGTGCACGTACGTCGTGTACGTATAGAACGCCAGCGTGCCACCCATCGTCAGGCCGACCACGGCGAGCACCGCGCGTGGGTGCCGCATCAGCGCGCGCAGCGTGCCTTGCACCTCCTGCTGGTCCGGCGTGCCCGCGGCCTCGCGGCGGGAGAACGATTCGGTTTCCACCATGTTCCGGCGCAGCCACAACGCCACCAGCGCCGCCACCGCGCCGATCGCGAACGGGATGCGCCAGCCCCATTCGCGCAGTTGCTCGTCGGTGAGGAACACGCGCTGCAGTGCGATCAGCACGGCCAATGCAATCAGGTGGCCCATGACCAGCGTGACGTACTGGAAGCTGGACCAGAAGCCGCGATGTCCGCGCGTGGCCATCTCGCTGAGATAGGTCGCCGACGTGCCGTATTCGCCGCCGACGGACAGGCCCTGCAGCAGCCGCGCCATCACCAGCAGGATCGGCGCCGCGACGCCGATGGTCGCGTAGCCGGGCGTGCAGGCGATGATCAGCGAACCGCCGCACATCATCACTACCGACAGCATCAGCGCGCGCCTGCGGCCATGGCGATCGGCATAGCGGCCCAGCAGCCAGCCGCCGAGCGGGCGCATCAGGAAGCCCACCGCGAAGATCGCGGCGGTCTTCAGCAACTGGCTGGTGCGGTCGCCACCGGGGAAGAACACTTCGGCGAAGTACAGCGAGAATGCCGCGTACACGTACCAGTCGTACCACTCCACCAGGTTGCCCACCGAGCCGCTGAAGATGCTGCGCAGGCGTTGGGCGGGCGTCAGTTCGGTACGGGACGTGGGCGTCATCAGTACAGGTCCATGGGGTCGACATCGAGCGACCAGCGCGTGCGGCGGGCTTCCGGCAGGGCGTGGATGTCCGGCCAGGCGAGATCGAGCGCTCGGTGCAGGGCGCGCCGCTCGGGCGATGACAGCAGCAGTTGCACGCGATGCAGGCCGGCGCGGCGCGGCATCGGTGCCGGCAACGGGCCGTGCATCTCCAGGGTGGCGTCGTGCGCGCGCAGGGCGCGCTTTGCCGCCTGCAGGAACTGTTGCGCGGCGTCGACGTGCTGCGCCTCAGCGCGCAGCAGCGCCAGGTGCGCGAAGGGGGGGAAGCCGGCCATCTGGCGCTGCTCCAGTTCGGCCTCGGCGAAGGCGTGGTAGCCACCGCTGATCAGCGTGTTCAACAACGGATGGTCGGGATGGTGCGTCTGCAACCAGACATCGCCGCGCTTGCCGGCACGTCCGGCGCGCCCCGCGACCTGGATGAGCTGCTGCGCCAGCTTCTCGCCGGCGCGGAAGTCGGTGGAAAACAGGCCTTCGTCCACGCCGACCACCGTAACGCGCGTCAGGTGCGGCAAGTCGTGGCCCTTGGCCAGGATCTGCGTGCCCACCAGGATGCCGGGCGCATCGCCCAGTTTGGCCAGTTGTTGCGCCAGGCCGTCGCGCTTCTGCGTGGTGCCGCGATCCACCCGCAACACCGGCACGTCGGTGAACTGCTCGATGAGCAACTCCTCCAGCCGCTCCGTGCCGATGCCCTGCGGCTGCAGCGCCAGGCCGCCACAGTCGGGGCAGGCAGGCGGCGCCGCTTGCCGAGCACCGCAGTGGTGGCATTGCAGGCGCTTGCCCCCCGCATGCACGGTCATCGCACTGTCGCAGCGCTTGCAGTGCGCGCTCCAGCCGCAGTCGTGGCACAGCAGCACCGGTGCGTACCCGCGGCGATTCTTGAACACCAGCACCTGGCCGTCGGCGTCCAGCGCCTGGCGGATGGCCTGCAGGGTGTCGGCCAGCAGGCCTGCCTGCTGCGGCCGCTTGCGCATGTCCAGCACGCGCACGCTGGGCGGTTGCGCTTCGCCCGCGCGCCGCGACAGGCGCAGGTGCGCATAGCGGCCGCAGCGAGCGTTGTGCAGGGTTTCCAGCGACGGCGTGGCGCTCCCCAGCACCACCGGCACATCCAGCGCCTTGCCACGCACCAGGGCGAAGTCGCGTGCGTGGTAGCGGATGCCGTCCTGTTGCTTGTAGCTGCCGTCGTGTTCCTCGTCGACCACGATCAGGCCGGCCTCCGGCAAGGGAGTGAATACCGCCGAGCGCGTGCCTACGATCACCCGCGCCTCACCGCGCAGGCAGGCGGCCCAGGTACGGGCGCGCTCGCCATCATTCAAACCGGAGTGCAGTGCATGCACAGGCACGCCCAGGCGTTCGCGGAAGCGCGCCAGCGTCTGCGGCGTCAGCCCGATCTCGGGCACCAGCACCAGCGCCTGCCGGCCGCGCTGCAGACAGGCGGCGATGGCGTGCAGGTAGACCTCGGTCTTGCCGCTGCCGGTCACGCCATCCAGCAGCAGCGCGCCGAAGCCGGCCGTGCCGTTGATCGCGTCGGCAGCGGCCTGCTGTTCGTCGTTGAGCGCCGGGCCCGGCCGCGGTGAGGGGGCGGCCGGTACTGCCGCCGTGGCGAATCGTTCGGCCAGCCCGCGCTTGCCCAGGTCGCGCGCGGTGGCACGGCCGGCATCCACATGCAGGTCCAGCGCGTCCTCATCGAGGGAGGCGTGTTCGGCCAACAGGTCGGCCAGGCGGCGCGGACGGCTGCCGGCGCGCAGGCGGTCGCGTTGGAGTTGGCCGGCTTCGGTCAGGCGCCAGTGCCAGGCATGGGTGTCGGGCAGCGGTTCGCCCTGGCGCAGTTGGACCGGCAGGGCCGTCGCGACCACTTCGCCCATCGGTGCATGCGTGTAGCGCCCGAGCCAGTGCAGCGAGTCGAGCAGTTCCCCGTGCAGCAGGGGCGTGGTATCGAGCAGGGCTTCGGCCTGGCGCAGTTCCAGGTCCGGGTCGGCCGGCGGGGCGACGCCGGCCACGAAGCCGGTCAGTGGGCGGTTGCCGAACAGCACCTTGACCCGCTTGCCCACGTCCTCCGGCGAGGCGGCGTGGCCGGGCGGCGGCAGGTAGTCGAACAGCCGCGGCAGGGGGACCGGCAGCGCGACCTGGAGGACGGGAACGGGCGACATTGCGTGCAGTGTATCGACCCCTCCCGGCGGGGGTCACATCTCATGCAGTTGCATTGATGTCCTGTCAAAATCTTGACGAAAATCACGCAAGTGCCCATCCCACAAGGGGATTCCGGTTTATCCACACCAGCTGTGGATAAATCTGTGCATGGCGGGATTGCTTCACGGCGCGAGGACGGTCCCGCAAGCCTCGGTGCCACCTTGGCGAAAAAAGCGCCATCCCGATATTCTTCAACAAAATCATGCGGTTGCCCGTGAAACCCAGTTGACACAATGTGCTTGAGGGAGTGTCCGGGGGCCGGCATGACGGTTTGGTGACCGCTGTGCACAACGTTTTTCGCGGAAAGCCTTGTGCCATCGAAGAGAGCAGGTTCCGGCGCGATGTCAAGCGTCCATACGGGCGCGCAGGCTGACTATGATCGGGTCGTCCGCAACCGGTTTCGCCATGGCTCCCACCTCCGCTTCCGACCCGCCTCCCGCCGCCCTCGCCGCCTTCCTGCGTGGGTGCGAACGCAGGGGCGCGGTGTTCGCCGCGCTCCAGTGCGGCGACCCCGACCGCGGCGACGTCGCCCTGGCGGCGGCATTGCGTGCGTTCCGTGCCAAGGCGGCCGCCCTGCCGATGGCCGACTGGCCGGTGCGCTTCTGGTCACTGCTTGCCGCTACCCCGCAACTGCGGGCGGACGGTGCGCATGCGCACTGGTCCGGTTCGCTCGCGGCCCTGGCGAATCCGGCGCCCGCTGATCGCGCGGCCCTGCTGCTACGGCTGGCGGGTGGCCTGCAGGAAGCCGAGGCCGCCCAAGCGCTTGGCTTCGACAACGCCGCCTATCGCGACGCCCTCGCCCGTGCCTGTCCGCGTGACGCCGCCGGGCACCCTGACGCCGCCGGGTGGCGCGCGCTGGCAGAAGCCATCCAGCAGCATCTGCGGGAACTGCCTCCCGACCGCTTGGCCACACTGGCCCGCCTGCGCGAGGACGCTCTCGCCGGCACACGCATCGCGTCGCCCGCCATGACACCACCTGCGCCGGCCGTAACGGCGCCTCTGCGCCGCTGGCCCTGGATCCTCCTCGGGGCACTTCTGCTGCTGGTGGCCGGCGCAGCGGGATGGTGGTGGTGGGACAGGCAGGGTGCGCGGCCGCTGTCGGGCGCTGCGGTTGCTGCGGCAGACGGTGACAGCGCGTTGGTGCTGCCCCCGGATCCGGTGATCACCGTGGTCGACCTGCCGGCCGCCGACGCCCCTGCCGTGCGCGCCGACGCGGTGATGGCGGCGCACGAACATGCGGATTTCGCGCTGCTCGCCGACGCCGACGAGGAAGCCCTCGCCCGCGAGGCCGACTTCCTCGCCTGGTACGTGGCCGGCGCAGGTGCGCCACAAGTACCTGCCCTGGAGGATGGCGATGGGGCGCGTTGACATGCGTACGGCTCTGCTCGGCGCCATGGGCGTAGCCGTCGCG
>CBIHLJ010000062.1:0-12461 GCA_966210745.1 uncultured Pseudoxanthomonas sp. | reverse complement strand
GTACGCAAGCTGTAATGACCAACGCGCAGGTTGCGCGTTGGTCATTACAGCTTGCGTACCGAGCGGGCTTACCTGGGGTGGATCCGGCGATTCATTCTGGCCAACGACAAGCGTCATCCGCGCGAGCTCGGGGTGGCGCAGGTCGAGGCGTTCCTGACGGACCTGGCGGTCAAAGGCAGGGTGGCGGCGAGTACGCAGAACCAGGCGCTGTCCGCGTTGCTGTTCCTGTATCGCGAGGTCCTGGGCCTGAAACTTGCGTGGATGGACGATGTGGTGCGTGCCAAGCGGCCGTTGCGTGTTCCCACGGTACTGTCGCAGTCGGAGGTTCGCGCGTTGCTGGCCCACATGGATGGGCGCATGGCGCTGCTTGCGCGGCTGCTGTATGGCAGCGGCATGCGATTGATGGAAGGCATTCGCGTGCGTGTTAAGGATGTCGACTTCGCCCGCAACGAGATCACGGTACGCGAGGGCAAGGGTGGCAAGGACCGCCGGACGGTCCTGCCCGCATCGCTGGTGCCTGCGTTGCAGGCGGAGGTGGAGCGTGTTCACGTCCTGCACCAGCAGGATCTTGCGCAGGGTGCGGGAGAGGTCTGGTTGCCGCATGCGCTTTCGCGCAAGTACCCGGGTGCAGGGCGCGAACTCGGGTGGCAGTATGTGTTTCCTGCGCGGAACCTCAGTCTGGACCCGAGGGATGAGCGATGGCGACGGCATCACCTGGACGAGGCGATGCTGGCGCGGGCACTCAAGCGTGCACGGATCGCGGCGGGCATCACCAAGCCGGTCACCGCGCACACGCTGCGCCACTCGTTCGCCACCCATCTGATCGAAAGCGGCTACGACATCCGTACCGTGCAGGAATTGCTCGGGCACAAGGATGTCGCGACCACCCAGATCTACACGCACGTCCTCAACCGGGGCGCTGGTGCGGTGCTCAGTCCACTGGATCGCTGACATGGAGCCGTCGCGCATGCGGAAGCTGCCGTTGCCGCCGTTCGGGCTGGCGTGCGCGGCGGCCTTGGTGCTCGGCATGGTCATCATGCTCTGGCATCCTGCGCTGCCGGGGATGGCGATCCTGTGGGGCGCACTCGTGCTCGGGCTCGGCGGGTGGTTTTGGCCTTCCCGCTGGCGTTGGCTTGGCGCCGCGCTGGCCGGCATCGGGTGGGCAGGGCTGAATGCGGCATGGAGCCTCGGTGCGCAGCTGCCGGTGGCATGGGAAGGGCGCGACGTACTGGTGAGCGGACAGGTGGTTGGCCTGCCGGACCCGCAAGCGCGGCGAACCCGCTTCCTGCTGCGCATCGACGAGACGGAACAGCAACCCGCGGCACTGCGTGGCAGGCAGGTCAGGTTGGCGTGGTACGACGATTTCGGTGCGACGGAGCCGGGGCCGCGCACGCAGTTGGGTGCCGGCGAGCGTTGGCAGTTCGAGGTTCGCGTGCGAGCGCCCCGCGGACTGGCCAATCCCGGCGGCGTGGATGCCGAACGCCATGCCGCGGCGCAGCGCATCAGTGCGATGGGCTATGTGCGCAATGCCGCGCATGCGCGCCGGCTGTCGCCGGGTAGGGGTGTTGATGCGTGGCGCAGCGACATGGCCGACAGGATGGGACATGCGATGCGAGGTCGGTCGGCGCGTTTCGTACAGGCGCTGGCGCTGGGAGACACGCGGGGACTGGATGATGCCGACTGGCTGGTGCTGCGTGCCACGGGACTGACCCATCTCATCGCGATCTCCGGATTCCATGTGGGGCTCGTGGCAGGATTCTGCGCCCTTTGCGGGGCAGGATTGTGGAGGCTGTTTCCGGCGCTGTCGCGGAAGATCCCGCGTCCGCAGGCGGCAGGCGCATGGGCATTGGCCGGCGCACTGGGATACGCCGCGGTCGCGGGCTTCGCGCTGCCGACGGTACGCACCGTGCTGATGATCGCGGTGGTGGTGGTGGCGCGGCTGGCGCGGCGGCACGTGCGCCTGGTCGACACGTTGGCGCTGGCGATGCTGGCGGTACTGGTATTCGATCCCTTGTCGTTGCTGGCGGCGGGTTTCTGGCTGAGCTTCGGTGGTGTGGCGTGGTTGGCGTGGTGTCTGCCGGTCTCCCAGCATTGGGCGCGGGCGTTCCTGCCAGCCCAGGGAGTGGCTACGGTAGGCCTGCTGCCCTTTACCGTTGTGTTGTTCGGCCAGGCTTCGCTCGCAGGCCCGGTGGCCAACTTGCTTGCAATTCCATGGTGGAGCCTGGTGGTGGTGCCGCTGTCCTTGCTCGGGACAGGGCTGGAAACGGCGCATGCGGGTGCGGGCGTGTGGGCATGGCGCGCCGCTGCGGCGTGCTTCGAGTGGAGCTGGGTGCTCTTCGACGCCATGGCGAAACATCCTTATGCGTTGTGGTGGCTGCCCGAAAGTCGCGCCTGGGCGCTCTGGCTGGCGCTGGGCGGAGGTTTCTGGTTGCTGTTGCCACGTGGTGTGCCGGGCAAATCGCTGGCGCTGCTGCTGTGGCTGCCATTGCTGTGGCCGGATCGCGAGTTGCCGCGTGAGGGCGAAGTCGAGCTGGTGGTCGTCGACGTGGGACAAGGGCTGGCCGTGCTGGCGCGCACTGCACACCATGCTTTGCTGTTCGATGCAGGGCCTGCCGTCGAGGAAGGTTTCGATGCGGGCGAGCGGGCCGTAGTGCCGGCTCTCCGCGCGCTGGGGGTGTCGCGCCTGCACGCGATGGTGATCAGTCATGCCGACAACGATCATGCCGGCGGCGCCGATGCTGTCCGCGATGCCTTTCCGGTGCAGGCGGTGCTGGCGCCGCCATGCAGCCCGCTGGAGGCGCGGGCGCCTTGCGTGGCGGGCGCGTCATGGACGTGGGACGGTGTGCGCTTCAGCTTCCTGCATCCCGGCCTCCACTTTCCGTACCTGGGCAACGAGGCGAGCTGCGTACTGAAGGTGGACACGCCGCATGGGGGCGTCCTGCTGCCGGGGGACATCGGCGCCATCGTCGAGCGTGGACTGGTCCACCGTGATGCGGGCTCGCTCAGGTCGGAGGTCGTCGTGCTGCCGCATCACGGCAGTGCCGGGTCCTCCGATCCGGCATTCGTGGCCGCCACGTCGCCCCGGCTCGTCGTGAATTCGAGCGGGGCAGGCAACCGCTTCGGGCATCCGCGGGCCCAGGTGGTGGCTCGCTGGCAGTCACGGGGTGGTGAATTACTTGACACGCAGTCCGGTGGCGCGTTGCGCGTATGGCTGGGTCGTGATGGGCTGCGCGTGCGTGAACGGCGTCACGACCGGCCACGCTGGTGGGATGCCGTGCGGCGCCAGCGGGCCGGTGGGCTATCCTATCGGCTGGAAGAAGGACGGCCCGATGTGCCGGAGGACTGAACGTGCTGGAACTGGTGAAGGCCGGCGGTTGGCCGATGATCCCGCTGCTGCTGCTCGGCATACTGGCCCTGGCCATCGTGGTGGAACGCTTCTGGTCGCTCCGCCGAAAGGAAATCCTGCCGCCCGGTCTGGGTGAGGAAGTCCGTGCCTGGGCCGGCCGCGGGCAACTGGAGGCCGCGCACATCGACTCGCTGCGCCGCAACTCGCCTTTGGGCGAGGTGCTGGCGGCTGCGCTGGACGTGCGCAACAAGCCGCGCGAGCAGATCCGCGAGCGCATCGAGGACACCGGCCGGCATGTCGTCCACCGGATGGAAAAGTTCCTCAACGCCCTCGGCAGCATCGCGTCCGCCGGTCCGCTGCTGGGTCTGCTGGGCACCGTGGTGGGCATGATCCAGATGTTCCTGGGCATCCAGGACAGTGGCGTGGGCGATGTCAACGCGCTGGCGGGCGGCATCGGCAAGGCACTGGTGTGCGCCGCGGCGGGCATGATCGTGGCCATCCCGGCGCTGCTGTTCCACCGCTATTTCCGTGGCAAGGTCACCGGTTACGTGATGGAGATGGAGAAGGAAGCTACGGCGCTGGTCGATGCGCTGGAAGCCCGCCATCCCCGCCCGGTGGCGCGCCCGTCCGGCGTGGTCGCGCCGGCGCCCGCCAGCGCCTGAGGCCTGCGCATGCGCATCCGCGACGACCGCGCGCAGGAAGAACCCGAGATCAACCTCGTGCCGTTGATCGACGTGATCCTGGTGCTGATCATCTTCTTCGTCATCACCACCACATTCGATGCACGCTCGATGTTGCAGCTCCAGCTGCCGAGCGCCAATGGCGAGCCGGTGGCGGCGCAGGTCAAGGCGCTGAGTGTGCTCATCAATGCCGACGGGCGCTATTTCGTGGACGAGCATGAAGTCCTCCGCCCCGACATCGATGCCCTGAAGCAGACGCTGCAGCAGGTGGCGGGCAATGACCGTGGCCGCCCCGTGCTGTTGCGTGCCGATGCGCGCACGCCGCACCAGGCGGTGGTGACGGCGCTGGACGCGCTGGGCCAGCTGGGTTTCCGGAAAATCAACATCGCCACCGCGCCCGAGGCGAAGAAGTGAGCCGCGACGGCTCTGCCTGGCAGGTCTACAAGCGGCTGATGGGCTTTGCCAGGCCATACCGCGGGCTGCTCGCGCTCGCCGCGGTCGGCATGCTGATCGAGGCGGCGGCAGGCGGCGCGTTCAGCAAGCTGATGGAACCGGTGGTCAACGAGACCTTCATCGATCGCGACAAGGCCAAGAGCCTGCTGCTGCCGCTGGCCATCGTGGGCCTGTTCGTCATCCGCGGCATCGCCGGTTATGTCACCGACATGGGCATGGGCAAGGCGGCGCGCAGCATCGCGCGCGACGTGCGCGTGAACGTGCTGGGCAAGTACCTGCGGTTGCCGGGCCTTCGCTTCGATACCGAACCCGTACCGGCCATGCTGGTCCGCCTGGGATCCGACGCCGACCAGATGGCGCAGGCCGCCGTCGATGCGATGAAGGTGATGCTGCAGCAGGTGCTGCAGATCATCGCCGCGCTGGTGGTGATGTTCTGGACCAGTTGGCAGGTCACGCTGGCGATCCTGATCATGGCCCCGCCGCTGGCGTGGATCATGGACAAGGTGGCCAAGCGTTACCGGCGCATCAGTCATCGCATCCAGGAGAGTGGCGCCGAGATGATGCAGGCCGCGGACCAGACGCTGTCCAACCAGCAGGAAGTCAAGGTCTACGGCGCGCAGGGCAGCGAGCTGGCGCGCTATGAAGGTCTGGCGAACGCGAACCTGAGGCTGGCGATGAAGGTTGAAGCCACGCGCAGCGTCTCCTCGGCGATGGTGCAGTTGATGGGCGCAATCGGCCTGGCGCTGCTGCTGTTCTTCGCGGGCCGCGAAGCGATGGCCGGCCGGCTGACGGCGGGCGGTTTCGTCACGCTGATGATCTCGATGATGGCGATCATCCCGGCACTCAAGCAGCTGACCAACGTGCAGAACATGCTGCAGCGGGGCGTCGCTTCGGCACAGCGCCTGTTTTCCGTGCTCGACGCCGAGGACGAGCGGGATACGGGCAGCCGCGCGCTCGAGCGCTCGAAGGGACTGCTCGAATTCCGCGACATCACCACGCGTTATCCCGGCCAGAGCCGGCCGGCGCTGGAGGGCATCAGTTTCACCGCCCGCCCGGGCACCGTCACCGCCATCGTCGGGCGCTCCGGCAGCGGCAAGTCGACGCTGATCAAGCTGATCCCGCGCTTCTACGAGGCCGAATCCGGCCAGATCCTGCTCGACGGCTATCCGCTGCAGGACTACCGGCTCGCGGACCTGCGCCGGCAGATCGCGCTGGTGGGGCAGCAGGTGATGCTGTTCGACGGTACCGTGGCCGCGAACGTGGCGTATGGCGAACTGCAGGGAGCCGAGGCCACGGCGATGGAAGAGGCCGTCCGTGGCGCCAACGCGATGGAATTCGTGCAGGAGATGCCCGAGCGCATGCAGGCGCCGATCGGCAACAAAGGTGGCCGCCTGTCCGGTGGCCAGCGCCAACGCCTGGCGATCGCCCGCGCGATGTTGAAGGACGCACCGATTCTGATCCTCGACGAGGCCACGGCCGCGCTCGACAACGAATCCGAGCGGCTGGTGCAGAACGCCCTGCAGAAGTTGATGCCGGACCGCACCACGCTGGTCATCGCGCATCGCCTGTCGACCATCGAGCACGCCGACCAGGTGCTCGTGCTGGACCAGGGTCGCCTGGTCGAGCAGGGCACGCACGCGGAACTGCTGGCACGAGGCGGCCTTTACGCACATCTTCACCAGATGCAGTTCCGCGAGGGTGAGGCGGGGTGAGCCACCGCGCGATGCCGCAACCGCCAGACTACTGGTTTGGCAACGGGCCGGTGCCCCTGTGGGCCCGTGCGCTCGCGGGCGTATATGGCGTGCTGGTTGCCCTGCGCAGCCGGCTGTACCGGGCTGGGCTGCTGCGCCAGCGACGGGTGGGCGTGCCGGTCATCGTGGTGGGCAACATCACGGCCGGCGGCACCGGCAAGACGCCGCTGACCATCGCGCTGGTGGAGCGACTGCGCGCGGCGGGTTTCAGGCCGGGTGTGGCGAGCCGCGGTTACGGTCGCCGCGACGGGGCGCAGGCGCGCTGGGTGGATGCGGCGACTCCGCCCGAAGAAGGGGGGGACGAGCCCGTCCTCATCGCGCGGCATACCGGCACGCGGGTGCGGGTGGACCGTGATCGTGTCGCGGCGGCCGAGGCCCTGGTGGCGGCTGGTTGCGACGTGGTGATCTGCGACGACGGACTGCAGCACTATCGCCTGCAGCGCGACGTGGAGATCGAGGTGATCGATGGTGCGCGCCGTTATGGCAATGGACGGCTCATGCCCGCCGGTCCCCTGCGCGAGCCCGTGGCGCGCGCGGCGACGTGCGGGTTCCGGGTAGTGAACCTGCCGTCGTCCGATGACACGGCAGCCTTCGGTGAATGGCCGATGCAGTTGCAGGCCGATGACGCGCTGCCGTTGCAGGGGGGCCGGCCGAAGCCGCTGGCGAGTTTTGCCGGCCAGCGCGTGCATGCGGTGGCCGGCATCGGCAATCCGGCCCGTTTCTTCGCCATGTTGAGGCGGCGCGGCCTGGGCGTGGTGCCGCATGCGTTCGCGGACCATCATGCGTACCGTGCGGAAGATTTCGCGTTCGGCAGCGAACTGCCGGTCCTCATGACCGAGAAGGATGCCGTGAAGTGTGCCGCGTTCGCCAACAACTGGTTCTACAGCGTGCCGGTGACGGCGAAGCTGCCGGAGGCGTTCTGGATCGCATTGCTGGACCGGTTGGGCCGCGCGCGTCTGCCCGCAGCCGATGCGAAGTAGATCGCTCCCTTCATCCCTGACCCGATCCGGACCCCGATGACCGATTTCATCGTTGCCATTCCTGCCCGCTATGCCGCGTCGCGGCTGCCCGGGAAACCGCTGCGTCCCCTCGGCGGCACGCCACTGGTCGTCCATGTGGCGCGCCGCGCGCTGGCTGCCGGTGCGCGGGAAGTCTGGGTTGCCACGGACGATGCCCGCATCCGTGACGCATTGCAGGCCACCGAAGTGCGCGTGGCGATGACATCCGAACGGCATGCATCGGGCAGCGATCGCCTCGCGGAATGCGCGGACATCGCCGGATGGGCCGACGATGCGCTCGTGGTGAATCTGCAGGGCGACGAACCGTTCGCGCCGCCGGCCGGCATCCGGGCGGTTGCCGATACGCTGGCGTCCAGTGGCGCGGAGATGGCGACGCTGGCGGTGCCCATCGACGACGCTGCCACGTTGTTCGATCCGAATGCGGTCAAGCTGGTGCGTGCCGCCAATGGCGATGCGCTGTACTTCAGTCGCGCGCCGATCCCCTGGCACCGCGATGCCTTCGCGCAGTCGCGCGATGCTCTTCCTGCCGGCCAGTGGTTGCGCCACATCGGCATCTACGCCTATCGCGCCGGCTTCCTGCGCCGGTTCTCGCAGATGCCGCCCGGCCGGCTGGAGCAGGTCGAGTCGCTGGAGCAGTTGCGGGCACTCGAAGCCGGCCACCGGATCGCCGTGGCGCTGACGCCCGAGCCGTTTCCTCCCGGCGTGGACACCCCGGAAGACCTCGCCCGCGCGGAATCCATCCTGCAGGGCGCGGAACAGTGAAGCTGCTGGTCGTCTGCCTGGGCAACATCTGTCGCTCTCCGATGGCCGAAGGCGCGTTGCGCGCCCGGCTGGGGGCGTCGCCGGTGGCCGGTCAGGTGGAGGTGGATTCGGCCGGTACCGGTGGCTGGCATGCCGGTGAATCGCCGGATCGCCGCGCCATTGCCTGCGCCCGCGACCATGGCGTCGATATCGCCAAGCAGCGCGCGCGTAAGCTGTCCGCACGCGATTTCGATACATTCGACTGGCTGCTCTGCGCCGACCGCGCGAACCTGCGCGACGTGTTGCAGATCGCGCCTGCGACCCGGCGCGACCGGGTGGTGCTGCTGCTGGAATGGGCCAGCGTGCAGGCCGGAGGCGAAGTGCCGGACCCCTATACGGGCGGGCCGGAGGACTTCCAGCGGGTCTGGCGACTGGTCGATTCCGCCGCACAGGCGGTCGTGGCCCGGCTCTCCCCGGAATGAGACTTGGGCATAATCAGGGAAGATGACGGACATGACCTTGGCCCCCGAACTGCCTCGCGCCCTGCAGTGGCTCAATGCGCCGGCGACCACGCTGCATGAGCAGCGGGGGCGCATCGTCGCGCTGGCGTTCGTCAACAGCGCCTCTGCCTGGTGCGCGCAGCGGCTCAACGATCTGGCAGTACTGCAGGCGCGTCACCTGGGCCGGCTGCAGGCGTTGGCCATCCATGTGCCACGCTTCGACAGCGAGCGCGACCCGCACAGCGCCCTGAAGCGCCTGCGCCGGCACGGCAACGGGTTGCCGCTGGCGCACGACGCCGACTGGGTGGCGTGGCAGCGTTTCGGGGTGGAATCGTGGCCGACGGTACTGCTGATCGATGGGGAGGGTCAGGTCCAGCACCGGATCGTCGGAGCGGATGGGCTGGCCGACCTGGAGCGGCACATCGCGCGCCTGTGTGACGGACTGCATGTGCCGCCGGACGATGATCTGCGGACGTTCCGGGAAGCCCAGCCGGAACCCCGGATGCCGTTGTGCTTCCCCACCGGACTGGTGGCCACGCCTGACCGCCTGTTCGTCGCCGACAGCGGCCACCACCGCGTGCTCGAGTGCAATCACCTGGGGCGGGTGATCCGGCAATTCGGCATGGGCACCCCCGACCTCGCCGATGGCGAGCTCAACCACGCCGCGTTCCGCCGTCCGCAGGGGCTGGCACTGGTGCGCGAATCGCTGTACGTGGCGGACACAGGAAACCATGCCCTGCGGCGTATCAACCTGCCCACCAGCACCGTGGACACCCTCTGCGGCAACGGCCGCGCAGGCGAACCGGTCGAGGGCGTGGTCGCCGCGCCCCGCAACGTGGCGCTCAACCAGCCGCAGGCGCTGGTGGTGAACAACAACCAGATCTTCCTCGCAATGGCGGGCGACAACCGGGTGTGGAGCTACGACCTGGGCACGCGCGAGATCCGCGCGCGCGCAGGCTCCGGGCAACTCGATGTCCGCGATGGCAGCGGGCCGATGGCGGCCTTCGCGCAGCCGGCCGGGCTGGCTGCCGTGCTGCAGACGCTCTACGTCTGCGATGCGGTCGGTTCGGCAGTGCGTTCGATGCAATTGCGTGGCGATACCGTGCAGACGCTGATCGGGCAGGGCGCGTGGACGTTCGGGGCCGAGGACGGCCCGCGTGACCGCGCACGGCTCCAGCATCCGCAGGCCATCGCACTGAGCCCCGACGCCCCCGTCATGTGGATTGCAGACAGCGGCAACGGCAGCCTGCGCACCCTGCGCCTGGGTGGCGGCGAACTGACCACGGTGGCGCTGCCCCGGGCCCTGCATGGCCCGGCGGGTCTTTCCGTCGCCGCAGGCGCGGTATGGATCGCGGAGACGGATGCACACGCAGTGCTGCGCTACGATATCGCCACCGGCGAATTGAGCCACGTTCCGATCGACGAATGAGCGGCAGTCCCCAGGCGGAATTCGACGGCAAGGCGTTCGCTGCCGGCTTGAGCACGGCACCCGGGGTGTACCGCATGTACGCCGCAGACGATGCCCTGCTGTACGTCGGCAAGGCCGGCGCGCTGCGCAAGCGCGTCGCCAGCTACTTCAACAGTTCGCCCAAGTCGCCGCGCATCCTGTCGATGCTGTCGCAGGTCGTGCGCATGGACGTGACCGTCACCCGCACGGAAGCCGAAGCGCTGCTGCTGGAGAACCAGCTGATCAAGTCGCTGACGCCGCGCTACAACGTGCTGCTGCGCGACGACAAGAGTTATCCCTACGTGCTGCTCACGCGCGAGGAATGGCCGCGCATCGCATTCCATCGTGGCGCCCGTGCGGTGCCGGGGCGCTATTTCGGCCCGTATCCCAGCGTTGTCGCGGTTCGCGAAACGCTGAACCTGATGCAGAAGCTGTTCCGCATCCGCAACTGCGAGGACAGCGTGTTCCGCAACCGCTCCCGCCCGTGCCTGCAGTACCAGATCGGGCGCTGCAGCGGACCGTGTGTGGGGCTGGTGGAAGAGGCGGACTACGCGGAATCGGTACGTCGCGCGACGTTGTTCCTGGACGGGCGCAGCGATGAACTCACGCGCGAGCTCGGCACGGCGATGGAGCAGGCCAGCGCGGAGCTCGAATTCGAGAAGGCAGCCCGCCTGCGCGACCTGGTGGCGTCGATCCGCACATTGCAGGCGCGGCAGTACGTGGATGGGCATGCCGCCGATCTGGACGTGCTTGCCTGTGCCATGCAGGGCAGCCACGCGTGCGTGTTGCTGCTGGCCTTCCGCGACGGCCGCAACCTGGGCACGCGCACGTTCTTCCCGAAAACCAATGGCGAGGACAGTGCGGAGGAGGTGCTGGGTGCGTTCGTGTCGCAGTATTACGCCGAGCAACCCGCGCCGCAGGAGATCGTCCTTGATCGCGAGATTCCGGAAGCGGAACTGATCGAGCATGCGCTGGCCTCGGCGGCAGGCCGCAAGGTCCAGTTGAAGTGGAACGTCCGCAGCGAACGCGCCGGCTACCTGGATCTCGCGAAGCGCAACGCCGAAATCGCCCTGGTGACCGAGCTGGGCAGTCGCAACGCGCAGACTGCGCGCAGCGAAGCACTGAAGGAGCTGCTCGCGCTGCCCGACGTCGCCAAGCGCATCGAATGCTTCGACATCAGCCACACGATGGGCGAAGCCACGGTCGCGTCGTGCGTGGTCTTCGATGCCAACGGTGCGGTGCGCTCCCAGTATCGGCGCTACAACATCACCGGCATCACGCCGGGCGATGACTTCGCGGCGATGCACCAGGCCATCGAGCGCCGTTTCCGGCGTGCAGTGGAGGAGGGTGGGGTACTGCCCGATGTCCTGCTGATCGACGGCGGTGCGGGCCAGCTGGCCCAGGCCCAGGCTGCGCTCGCCGACCTTGGCGTGGACGGGGTGGTGCTGGTCGGCGTCGCCAAGGGCGTCGAGCGTCGGGCCGGCCACGAGACGCTGGTGCTGCCTGACGGACGGGAAATACGGCCCGGCGCCGCGTCGCCGGCATTGCAACTGATCCAGCAGGTGCGCGACGAAGCGCACCGTTTCGCGATCACCGGTCATCGCGGCAAGCGCCAGAAGGCGCGCATGACCAGCAAGCTGGAAGACATTCCCGGCATCGGCCCACGGCGTCGCGCCAGCCTCCTCAAGCATTTCGGAGGATTGGCGGGCCTCAAGGCCGCTGGCGCCGACGAAATCGCGCGCGTGGAAGGCGTGAATGCCGCACTGGCCGAGCGAATCTACGCTAACCTGCACGGGCTGCCGATGCCCGAGGCCGGAACCGAGTAAGCCTGCGATGAAGTTGACCGTCCCCACCTGGCTCACGTTGCTCAGGATCGTGCTGATCCCGGTGCTGGTACTGGTGTTCTACCTGCCGTACTCGTGGACCAACTTCGCGGCTGCGTTCATCTTCGTGCTGGCGGCGGTCACCGACTGGCTGGATGGCTGGATCGCGCGTCGCTACCACCTGTACTCCGCTTTCGGCGCGTTCCTCGATCCGGTGGCCGACAAGCTGATGGTGGCGGTGTCGCTGTTCCTGATCGTGCAGGACAACCCGACCATGTGGATGGCCATTTGGGCTGCGGTCATCGTCGGTCGCGAGATCGCGGTTTCCGCCTTGCGTGAATGGATGGCCGAACTGGGCCAGCGTGCGACCGTCAAGGTGGCTGCGCTTGGCAAGATCAAGACCATCGTGCAGATGGTGGCGCTGTCCTGCCTGCTGTATGCGTCCACCCCCGGCAAACAGGTGCTGGGTGATATCTGGATGGGGCGCTGGGTGTTCCTGCTCGGCGACTGGCTGCTCGCCATCGCGGCCCTGCTGACGCTGTGGTCGGGCATCCAGTACCTGCTCGCGGCATGGCCGATCCTGCGCAACGGCGAGGAAAAGAGTGTTGACATGCCAAAACAAGACGCTACAATTTCGTCCTTCTCGACGCGGGAATAGCTCAGTTGGTAGAGCACGACCTTGCCAAGGTCGGGGTCGAGGG
>CBIHLJ010000061.1:0-12741 GCA_966210745.1 uncultured Pseudoxanthomonas sp. | reverse complement strand
CGGCTACCAGCGCGGCTTCGGCGGCCACTTCCACAACGACAACTCGATCACCGCGTTGCGCGACATTCCCGGCATCGTGGTCGGCTGCCCGTCGCGTGGCGACGATGCCGCCATGATGTTGCGTACCCTCGCCGCGCTGGCGAAGGTGGACGGCCGCGTGACGGTGTTCCTGGAGCCCATCGCGCTCTACATGACGAAGGACTTGCACGAGGCCGGTGATGGCCAATGGCTGTTCCCGTATCCCGCGCAGGACCAGGCGATGCCGCTGGGCGAAGGTCGCGTGTATGGCGAGGAAGCGGAGGACCTGGTCGTCTTCACCTACGGCAACGGCGTGCCGATGAGCCTGCGTGCGGCGCGCAGCATAGAGAAGAAGCATGGCTGGAAGGTGCGCGTGGTCGATCTTCGCTGGCTGGTGCCGCTCAACGAAGGTTTCATCGCCAGACAAGCAGCGTCCGCCAAGCGCATCCTGGTCGTCGACGAGGGCCGCCATGCCGCCGGCGTGGGCGAGGGCATCATCACCGCGATCGCGGAAGCGGGTTACCGTGCGCGGCCCTTCCAACGCGTGGTCGGTGCCGACACCTATACCCCGCTGGCGGGTGCGGCGTTCCTGGTGCTGCCGGGCGACGAGGACATCGTCGCGGCGGCCGACCGGCTGGCATGATGGCGGTCCCCGCCCGCTCAGGAACAGATATGTCCACGCGTCGCATCGGCGTCATCATCGGCAGCCTGCGCGCCGGCTCCTTCAACCGCCAGCTGGCCGGCGCCGTGCGTGCGCTGGCGGGCGATCGTTTCGCGTTTGAAGAGATCGGCATCGCCGACCTGCCACTCTACGACCAGGACGACGATGCAGACTTCCCCGTGGCCGGCAGGCGCTTCAAGCAGCAGGTGGAAGCCTGCGACGCCTTGCTGTTCGTCACCCCGGAGTACAACCGTTCCATCCCGGGCGTGCTGAAGAACGCCATCGACATCGGATCGCGCCCGGTGGGAAGCAATTCGTTCGCGGGCAAGTACGCTGCCGTGATCGGCACGTCGCCTGGCGCGCACGGCACGGTGTCCGCGCAGCAGCACCTGCGCAACATACTGGCGGCGGTGGATGTCGCGCTGCTGCCGCAGCCTGAGATCGCCATCCAGTACCGCGAAGGCCAGATCGACGCGGACGGCGCCATCACCGACGAGCGCCTGCGCAAGCGGCTGCAACTGTTCCTCGACCGCTTCGAAGCCTGGCTGGCCTGAGCCTCAGCCGGGACGCAGCAGCGCGATGCCATCGCGCAGGCGTTGCAGCGGGTGCCGGTCCAGCGGTCGTTCGTCGGCCAGCGTGCGCGCCAGCACGCGCCGGAACGGGGTGAGTCGACGGCCGGCACGCAATACCGTCTCGCGCACGATGCGGGCGGGGGCGCGGTCGTTCGTGTACAGCTCCACGATCGCGCGCGTGGCCAGGTACAGCGGCCGCGATCCGCGGCGGTGGCGGCGCTCGTAACGCGCCAGGCCTTCCGCGCAGCCAAGGTCACCGCCGCAGCGCAACGCTTCGCGCGCCGTGCCGGCCAGCCGTTCCACGCTGGCGAGTCCCAGGTTGAAGCCATGCGCCGTCACTGGATGCATGCCCACCGCCGCATCGCCCACCAGTGCAAAGCGGCAGCCGATGAAGCGGCGCGCGTACACGCCCACCAGCGGGTACACGTGGCGGCTGCTCTCAAGCCGCATGTGGCCGAGGCGATGCCCGTAGCGCTGCTCCATCTCGCGGGCGAAGGAGTCCACGTCCAATCCCGCCAGCCGCTTCGCCGCGCTGTCGGGGAGGGTGACGACAATGGAGGACTGGTGTTCCTGCAGCGGCAGCAGCGCCAGCGTCTGACCGTGGCCGAACCATTCCCAGGCCACGCCCCGGTGCGGTTGCTCATGATGCATCCTGCACACCAGCATGCTCTTGCCGAAATCGTACTGGTCCGCGCCGATGCCCATCGCGCGGCGCGTTTCGGAGAAGCGGCTGTCGGCGGCGACCAGCAGCGGCGCTTCCAGTCGCAGCCCGTCTCCCAGCGTGACGCAGGCATGGTCATCGGTCGTGCGGACGGCATGGATCCGCGCACTGTCGAACACGTCCACGCCGGGCAGGTCACAGACCGCCTTCCAGGCGGCCTCGCGGATGCAGTGATTGGGCACCAGCATTCCCAGCTCCGGCTTGCCGGCCAGGCCGGCATCGATGCGCATGTCGTGCAGGCAGTCGCCTTCCATGACGCGCGCCGCGCGCAGTGGCGAGCAGGCATCCTCCGGCAGGTGCTGCCAGATGCCGAGATCGCGCAGCAACCGCATCGACGCATGCGTCAGGGCGATCTCGCGGCCATCGAAGGCGGGTTCGGCGATGGCGGCGCGTGGCTGGCGTTCCACCAGCGCCACCTTCAGGTCAAGGTCGCACAGGGCCTTGGCCAGGCACAGGCCGGCCGGGCCGGCGCCGATGATGATGACGTCATGATGCATGCGCATGCCTCCGCTCGGGTTCCGGAGCAGTCTAGGCGGCTGCGTGCAGGCGTCATTGACGTGGATCAATCCACGCGCAGAAGGCGTCAGCGGCGCAGGCCGTCCAGCAGTGGCTGCCGGGTGAGCGGATGGCTGTCGGCGATAAGGCCGGTGCCTGCATGCTCCAGCGGCATCACCGCCAGCAGCACGCTGCCTTCGCCATCCGTCGATACGCAGGCGACTTCGCCGATATCGCGATCGCCTTCGCGCACGGGCGTACCCACGGCGACCGTGCCGCCGGCACTGAAGCACTGCAGCGAACGCTTGGCCTTGCCGAGGAAATGCGTGCGCGCCACGATCTCCTGGCCTGGATAGCAGCCCTTCTTGACGCTGTACGCGGACAGGCGATCGAGCGCGAGCTGTTGCGGCGTCCATTGTTCGCGCTGCGAGGCGGGCAGGCGGGGCAGGCCATGGCGCAGGTCGGCGACCTGCCAGGCAGCCTGCGACGCCGGATCCTCCGTGGCGGGAGGACCGATGCGCCACATGCGTGGACCGCCATCGCCACCGGCATCGAGCTCGATCGCGCCTTCGGCTTTGTCCAGCATGGCACCCTGCGCACGGATCGGCGCGGCGAAAGCGCCGCTGACCGCGATGTCGTCCGGGACATCGATCTTCAACTTTCGTCTAAACACGAACCGGCGCAGCGCCTCGACGAAGGGGCCGGCGGGATGATCGGGCAGCACCAGCCACAGTCGGTCTCCGGACAGCCTGGCCAACGCGAACACCGCGATCACGCGCCCTTTGGGCGTCAACCACGCATTCCATTGCCAATATCCCGGCGCCAGCGCGGCGACATCGTTGGCGAACTGGGCCTGGGCGAAAGCCAGGGCATCCGGGCCTTCCAGCGTCACCAGCGCATGGTCGGGCAGGCTGAAAACCGGCGTAGTGGTAGGGGAAAGGTTGTAAGCCAAGGGGGCGGGGATTAAAATTTTGTGCGTTGCGAGACCGCCATGATAGGTCAAACTCCCCCGACTCCCGACCCCGATCCCGGAACACAGCCGTCCTACTCCTCACCGCCGACACCCGGCGAAGGGGCAGCAGGCACGGCCGTGCAGAAGGAGATCGGTGGCCGCGACGGGCCCGAGCCCACGCGTTACGGGGATTGGGAAAAGAACGGGCGCTGCATCGATTTCTGAGCAGTGCACGTAAAGCCAACGCGGTCCTGACCGCCCAGCCGAGACAACGAGCGCAACGAATGGCGACTCCACAACGTCCGCTTTCCCCCCATCTGCAGGTCTACCGTTGGCAGATCCAGATGGTGACCTCCATCCTGCATCGTGCCACCGGCATCGTCCTCGCCGCAGGCGCCTTGCTGATCACGGCGGGCCTCGTCGCGCTGATGATCGGCCCGGATGCCTGGAACTGCTTCACCGGACATGCGGGCGCCTGGTACGGCCAGGTATTCCTGTTCGGCTGGACCTGGGCCTTCGCCTACCACCTGTGTAACGGCATCCGCCACATCGTGCAGGACTTCGCCATCGGCTACCGCATCGCCACGTTCGTGCGCAGCAGCTGGCTGTCGGTGATCGCCAGCCTGGTCATCACCGCCCTGGTGTGGGGCTACGTGCTGCTGGGAGGTGGCGCATGAGCGATTTCCGTACCCCCATCAAGAACGCGCGCGGCCTCGGCTCGGCGAAGACCGGTACCGAACATTTCGTCCACCAGCGCCTGACCGCCACCGCGCTGGTCGCGTTGACGATCTGGTTCCTGGTGTTCGTGCTGAGCCTGTCCGGCGCCGACTACGTCACCGCCACGGCGGCCATCGCCAAGCCCTGGAACGCCATGCTGCTGGTCGGCTTCCTGGTCGCCATGTTCTGGCACGCCCAACTCGGCCTGCAGGTCGTGCTGGAAGACTACGTGCACAACTCGCTGCTCGCCCTCGCGGTGCAGACCACTGTCAAATTCATCGCCGTACTGGGCGCCATCGTGAGCGTCTTCGCCGTGGCCCGCATCGCGCTGGGGAACTGAGCCACATGTCCGCTTACAAGATCACCGAACACAAGTACGACATGGTCGTGGTGGGCGCCGGCGGCGCCGGCCTGCGCGCGACCTTCGGCCTGGCCGCCAAGGGCCTGCAGACCGTCTGCCTGACCAAGGTCTTCCCGACCCGCTCGCACACCGTGGCGGCGCAGGGCGGCATTTCCGCCGCGCTGGGCAACATGGGCGAGGACGACTGGCGCTACCACTTCTACGACACCATCAAGGGCTCGGACTGGCTGGGCGACCAGGACGCCATCGAGTACATGTGCCGCGAGGCCATCCCGGCCATCATCGAGCTGGAGCACTACGGCGTGCCGTTCTCGCGCACCGAGGAGGGCAAGATCTACCAGCGCCCGTTCGGTGGCATGACGACCAAGTACGGCGAAGGCCCGCCGGCACAGCGCACCTGCGCCGCCGCCGACCGCACCGGCCACGCCATGCTGCACACGCTGTACCAGCAGTCGCTGGCGCACGATGCGCGCTTCATGGTCGAGTACTTCGCGCTGGATCTGATCTTCGACGAAGAAGGCGCCTGCCGCGGTGTACTCGCGCTGGACATGGCCACGGGCACGCTGCACCTGTTCCGTTCGCATGGCGTGGTGCTGGCCACCGGCGGTTACGGCCGCGCCTACTTCTCGGCCACGTCGGCGCACACCTGCACCGGCGACGGCGGTGGCATGGTGATGCGTGCCGGCCTGCCGATGCAGGACATGGAGTTCGTGCAGTTCCACCCGACCGGCATCTACGGCGCGGGCTGCCTGATCACCGAGGGCGTGCGCGGCGAAGGCGGCATCCTGCGCAACGCCAACGGCGAGCGCTTCATGGAGCGCTACGCGCCGAGCGTCAAGGACCTCGCGCCGCGCGACATGGTCAGCCGTTCGATGACCATGGAGATCCGTGAAGGCCGCGGCGTCGGCGAGCACAAGGACCACATCCTGCTCGACCTGACCCACCTGGGCCCTGAAGTCATCAACGAGAAGCTGCCCGGCATCGCCGAGAGCGCCCACATCTTTGCCGGCGTGGACGTGACCAGGCAGCCGATCCCGGTCATCCCGACCGTGCACTACAACATGGGCGGCATCCCGACCAACTACCACGGCGAAGTGGTGCGCAAGGTCGGCGACAACCCGGATTCCGTCGTGCCCGGCCTCTACGCCATCGGTGAAGCGGCCTGCGTGTCGGTGCACGGTGCCAACCGCCTGGGCTCGAACTCGCTGCTTGACCTGGTGGTGTTCGGTCGCGCGGTGGCCAACCGCTGCGCCGAGACCATCAAGAGCGGTTCGTCGCACAAGCCGCTCGCCGGGGACGCCTGCGACAAGGCGCTGTCGCATCTGGACAAGCTGCGCAATGCCAACGGCGACACGCCGACGTCGGTGATCCGCGACAACATGCAGCGCACGATGCAGGCCGATGCCGCGGTCTTCCGCACCAGCAAGACGCTGAAGGAAGGCTGCGACAAGATGGCCGACATCTTCTCCAGCTTCCAGGACGTCAAGGTCAGCGACCGCTCGCTGGTCTGGAACTCGGACCTGATCGAAACCTATGAGTTGCACAACCTGCTGCTCAATGCCGTGGCCACGATCAACTCCGCCGAACAGCGCCACGAGAGTCGCGGTGCGCATGCGCACGAGGACTTCCCGGAGCGTGACGACGTCAACTGGCAGAAGCACACGCTGGTCAACGTGGCCGACGACGGCACGTGCAGCTTCGATTCCCGCCCCGTGCACATGTACACGCTCAGCAAGGACGTGGATGTGGTGCCGCCCAAGCCGCGCGTTTACTGAGCCGGGAGACCTGACACATGGCTGAATTTTCCCTCCCGAAGAACTCGCGCGTCACCAAGGGCAAGCACTTCCCCGCGAAGGGCGCCAAGAACGTGCGCACCTTCAAGGTGTACCGCTGGAACCCGGACGACGGCGCCAACCCGCGCACGGATACGTATGAGATCGATCTCGACAAGTGCGGTCCGATGGTCCTGGACGCGCTGATCAAGATCAAGAACGAGATCGATCCCACGCTGACGTTCCGCCGCTCGTGCCGCGAAGGCATCTGCGGTTCATGCGCGATGAACATCGACGGCACCAACACGCTGGCGTGCACCAAGGCCATCGGCGACTGCACCAAGGCGGAAGTGCCGATCTATCCGCTGCCGCACATGGACGTGGTGAAGGACCTGGTTCCCGACCTGACCCACTTCTACGCGCAATACGCCTCGATCAAGCCCTGGATCCGCACGCAGACCCCGCCGCCGCCGGATCGCGAGCGCCTGCAGTCGCCGGAAGACCGCAAGAAGCTCGATGGCCTGTACGAGTGCATCCTGTGCGCCTGCTGCTCGACCAGCTGCCCGAGCTACTGGTGGAACGGCGAGCGTTACCTCGGCCCGGCGATCCTGCTGCAGGCCTACCGCTGGATCATCGACTCGCGCGACGAGGACACCGGTGCCCGCCTGGACGATCTGGAAGATCCGTTCAAGCTTTACCGCTGCCACACGATCATGAACTGCGCACGGACCTGCCCGAAGGGCTTGAACCCGGCGCTGGCGATCGCCGAGATCAAGAAGCTGATGATGGCGCGTCGCGCCTGACGCCATGGGCGATGCGCCTGCCACGGCGATGCTCTGGCCCGCGGTGGCGATGGCCGGCCTGACCTTCCTGGTGTGGGTCAGGCTGTACCAGCTGCGCCTCGGCGAGATGGCGCGCAAACGCATCGACGCGCAGGCGCTTGCCAGCGCCGCCGACGCCGTCCGCCTGCTGGCCGACACGCGTGCGTCGGACAATTTCCGCAACCTGTTCGAGCTGCCCGTCCTGTTCTACGCCGGCGTGCTGGTGGCCGCGCAGCTCGGCGTGGCGGATACCGCGTCGCTCGTGCTGGCGTGGTCCTTCGTCGGCTTGCGTGCCGTGCACAGCGTGGTCCACTGCACGTTCAACCACGTCATGACGCGCTTCGTGGCCTATGCGCTGGCGACGCTGGTGCTGTTCGCGTTCTGGGTGCGGCTCGCCCTGGCCTTGGCCGCTGCATGACCGACGATCCCGAACTCAAGCGCATCCGCTGGCGCTGCCGGCGCGGCATGCGCGAACTGGACCAGTTGTTCGACCGCTACCTGGCGCGCTGCTGGGCGACCGAATCCGAGCCGCAGCGGGTGGTTTTCCTACGCCTGCTCGATTGCGAGGACGATAAGCTCTGGCGCTGGTTCATGGGCTATGAGCAGTGTCCCGATGTCGAAGTCGCCGCGCTGGTCGAACGGATCCGTCAACTGCCGGCTTGAGTGGAGACCCTCGCGCCTGCTGCAGGCGGTGCTGATCCTGCTGGGGCTGTTGGGCGCGATATCGGTGCTGGCCAGCGAGATGCCTGGCCTGTTCGCGTGGCCTCTTGCCGTCGCTTCGCTCGGCTACGGCGCGTGGCGTGCGCGCCGGGAGGGGAGGTTGGAGCGTCTCGCGTTCTGGTTCCCCGGCAACGGCCGCCCACCCACCGTCGACGGCCGACCGATGCTGGATGCACACCTGCAGTGGCGGGGTCCGCTGGCGTTCCTGCGCTGGAGAGCGTGCGCCGGCGGGCGCTGGCGGCATGCAGCCTGGTGGCCGGACACGCTGCCCGCCCTGCAGCGGCGTGAACTCCGGCTTGCTGCGGGCGACGGGGACGCTGGGCGGCACCGGAGGGATCGGGCACCATAGGCCGATGTTCAAGCCCATTCCTGTCGCCATCGGCCTGCGCTATCTCCGCGCCAAGCGCCGCAACGGTTTCATCTCCTTCATTTCGCTCGCTTCGGTCCTGGGCATCGCGTTGGGCGTGATGATCCTGATCACCACGCTGTCGGTGATGAGCGGGTTCCAGCGCGAGATCCGCGACCGCCTGTTGCAGGCCACCGCGCATGCCACCGTGATGGGCGCGGGTGAAGCGATGCAGGATTGGCCGCATGCGACCAAGGTCGCCATGGACGATCCGCGCGTGGCCGGTGCCGCGCCCTTCATCCACGTGCAGGCCATGCTGACCGGCAACGCCGATCCGCAGGGCGCGCTGGTCACCGGCATCCTGCCGGGGGAGGAGCCCAAGGTCTCTGTCATCGGCGACAAGATGAAGGCGGGCTCGCTGGATTCGCTGAAGCCTGGCGAATTCCACATCCTGCTCGGACAGGAACTGGCGGCCTGGTTGCGTGTCGGCGTCGGCGACAGCGTGGTGGTCACTGCAGGCGATTTCCAGGGCACTCCCATGGGGGCGATGCCCAAGATCAAGCGGTTCACTGTTACGGGCATTTTTTCCGTAGGTCACAACGATGTAGACCGCAACCTGGCGCTGGTCCATATGAGCGATCTGCAGCGTGTTTTGCGGATGAGCGAGGGCGTTACCGGCGTACGCATGAAGCTGCACGACATGTACCAATCCTGGGAAGTCGCGCGCGATCTGGCGCTGCGATTGCAGGGTCCGTACCGCATCAGCGACTGGACCAGCGAGAACGCCAACCTCTACCACTCGCTGAAGATGGAAAAGACGGTGATGGGCATCCTGTTGTCCTTCATCATCCTGATGGGCGCGTTCTCGCTGGTGAACTCGCAGGTCATGCTGGTAACCGACAAACAGGCCGACATCGCCATCCTGCGCACATTGGGCCTTACGCCGCGCGGCGTCATGCAGGTGTTCATGGTGCAGGGCGTCCTGATCGGCGTGATGGGCACGGTGCTGGGCGTGGTCGGCGGCATTCTGCTGACCATCAATCTGGAATACATCCTTGCCGCCATCGAGGCGGTGTTCAAGGTGACGTTGTTGCCTCCTGACGTGTACTACATCACCGGCCTGCCGTATGAACTGGACGCGGGCGAGGTGGTGCTGATCGCCGCCGTTGCCCTCACCATGAGCTTCCTGGCCACGCTGTATCCCGCATGGCGCGCCGCCCGCACGCAGCCGGCGGAGGCGCTTCGCTATGAGTGAACCGAATCGCATGAACGACGCCATCCGTTCCGCCGTCATCCACGCCGAGGCGCTCGGCAAGACCTACGCGGAAGGCAAGCTGCGCACGCCCGTGTTCGATGGGCTGGAGCTCAATGTGCAGCCCGGCGAAACCGTGGCGATCGTCGGGGCCTCCGGTGCCGGCAAGAGCACCTTGCTACATCTGCTCGGCGGACTGGATACGCCTACCTCGGGCGAGGTGTACGTGGCCGGGCAGAAGATGTCTTCATTGTCCGATGCCGCGCGCGGCCAGCTGCGCAACCGAGCGCTTGGCTTCGTCTACCAGTTCCATCATCTGCTGCCTGAATTCACCGCGCTGGAGAACGTCATGATGCCGGTGATGCTGGGCGGTGCCGCCACAGATGACGCGGGCAGCAAGGCCAGGTCGCTGCTCGAAGCGGTGGGGCTGGGTCATCGTCTGGCGCACAAGCCGGGCGAACTGTCAGGCGGCGAGCGCCAGCGTGCGGCGGTGGCGCGGGCGCTGGTGAATCAACCCGCCTGCGTGCTGGGCGACGAGCCCACCGGCAACCTGGACGAGAAGACGGCTGCGACGGTGTTCGACCTGATGCTTGAACTCAATCGTGCTCAGAAGACCAGCCTGGTGCTGGTGACCCACGATCGGCGGCTGGCGCGCCGGCTGGACCGTGTGCTGGAACTGCACGAGGGAAAACTGCGCGAACTGGCGCAGGACGCGGTCTGACCTGTGCAGAAGCCGCTGGGTCATGACATCTGGGCGCTGATTGGAAGACAGTTGCTGAATTAAGCCGACCCGCGAAGCGGGTTCGGCTTGAATGAATTGTTAGCACTCATGGCATGACCCTACAGCATGTAAAGCCGTTTGCGGGGTCCCAGCGACACTGACATCAAACTGGACCTGCATTCGTGCACATAGCGAACAACATGCAGATCGGCTGGAACAGAGTAGGCGGCAACGCTGGTCAGGGGTCCGGAGGTGTACACCCAAACATCGGAAGGCTTGGCAGTAGCCAGTTTTTGGTCAAAGCCACGCCCCTGCACTGGATGCTTCTCCAAGTACCTAGCCGCTTGGCCACGACAGTCGTCAGCGTGCAGGTGGGGTAAGCCGTAAGCGCCAGCGCCAAAAAGAATTGCAATAGCTGTAGCTGCTCCGACGAATAAAAGAGGCGATCTCTGTCCGCTCATGAGTGCTAACACCAGAATTAAGCCGACCCGCGAAGCGGGTTCGGCTTGAATGAATTGTTAGGCGGCAAGCCGAATACCCGCATACAAGCCGCCTGCGTAGAGTAGAGCGCAGGCAACGAACACGCCGCAAGCCTTGGCAAATGCTTGCAATGCGGAGCGCCACGGTAGTACCCGGAACAGATAGAGCGGAACGCCGATAGGCCAAGCTACCGCAGCAACGGGCGCCGCATAGGCGGGCGGGGTGCGCCCAAGAGTCTTGGCATGGGCTTGACACCAAGCAAAGCTGATAAGAGCTAGCGCGAACGTGTGAGGGAGCCAAACCATCGGTGATGGGTTGACCGAAGCTAGGGGTCAATGGCTCCAGAAACCCAGCGATAGGCCACGTTGCCATGAAGGCTAGGACAAGAGCTTTGTCACGTGCCATCAATGCCTCCCTTGCCGCCTAACACCGGAATTAAGCCGACCCGCGAAGCGGGTTCGGCTTGAATGAATTGTTAGGCCCCGGCCAGTGACTGCCAGAACCCGGACCACTCTTGCGGCTCAGCATACTTTGTCCGAAGCGACAGGCGGACCGTGCGCGGCTGACGCGACCACCATGCGTCGAAGCTGTCTCGATAAGCCTCACCCATGCCCATACGCCAGCCAGAGGATCGGCGAGGAAGGTTGGGGAATTTGATCCACGGTGGGTGCATGTGCCCATCCGAATCAAGATCGGGAATTGGCGGGTCTGGCCAGCTACCAGTCTGAGAGTTCTCGATATGGCTCATACGGGGCCTAACACCTTGAATTAAGCCGACCCGCGAAGCGGGTTCGGCTTGAATGAATTGTTAGGGGGCGTGCCGCGATAAGCCAGCACTACGAAAGACATGCCTGTCGCTGCGGAGATTAGTATCGGCACCCACATGAGTCCCTGATAGAGCCCGCCGACAAGGAGCAGGCAAATACTTGGAAGCATGGCAATGAAAAGGGCGACAGCCGGCCCAGCAACGCGTATCCGCAGGCAGTACCACATGAGGGGAAGGGCATAAAGCAGGAGCACCAATGCCGCAAACATGTATGCAATGAACGACGTAAACAACGAGTCCGCGATAAGAGTCGCCGCCTGCGACCAAGATGATGAATGAAATGCCGCGAGAAGGATGGAGTACAGGACGCTCCCCGCGAATACGCCAATCAGCGTGGAAATGAACAGGTTGCGGTACGGACGATTGGGTTGCCGGGTTAACAGACTCACATAGCCCCCTAACGCCTGAATTAAGCCGGCCCGCCCAGCCCAACTATCCGATTGATGCCGTAACGATGCGGGCTCGGCTTGAATGAATTGTTAGGCCGCATGCTGGGGCTCCGCCCGACGATAAGCAATATGCAGCAGAGGTGCCAATGGGGCCGTCGTCGGGACTGCGACATGCTGCTCGTCAAGTTGCCACGGCCCGGGAAAGTCTGCGATGACCTCAGCAGCAGCGTTGGAGCAGCTCTCCTGAGAGATGCCAATGGGATTACCGTCGTACTCGAAGCGAAGCCGAACAACTCGAAGGGTTGGATCAGCCTCGATTGATGCTTGGCGTAAATCAGGATGAACCTCGCCGAGCAAGGCGCGCTGAAGCGAGAGGAGCAACATCGGAATGCTAGAAATATCGCTCATGCGGCCTAACACCTTGAGTTAAGCCGACCCGCGAAGCGGGTTCGGCTTGAACGAGTGGTTATGCAGCCTAGGTAGTAGGTACCCCGGGCTGTTGAAGCGATCTTAGCCGAGAACAGTGGGCGAAGAGGAAATCACGGGATGGAGCCAGGGGCAGTGAGTGGCCCGTGCTTGTAAGGCCGAAGCCAGTGGCGCCGCCCGCATGGAGTTGGTCCTGCATCAGCTAACCGAGCGGCGTGAACCTGCTGCATCCGAAGCCGACTGAAGCGAAGCCGGGAGACGCGAGAGACCGAGCTAGGTCAGCGACCGACCAATGCCGAAGCCGCGATCGAGTGAGAAACCAAGGTGTCACCGAAGCCGACGACACCAACACATCCACCCACGCATAACACTTGAGTTAAGCCGTGCCGCGAAGCGGCATCGGCTTGAACGAACTGTTAGCGCCCATCCGCCGAACGGGTTCTACCCCGTCTCCACGGACTGTTGGGTTAAGAGTCTAAAGGCCTGATCCT
>CBIHLJ010000060.1:0-12810 GCA_966210745.1 uncultured Pseudoxanthomonas sp. | reverse complement strand
CCATTCCCCCGGAGTACGCCATGTCCCTGAAACAGCAGCTCACCGATGACATGAAGGCCGCCATGAAGGCGGGCGAGAAGGACCGTCTGGCGGTCATCCGCCTGATCAATGCCGCCATCAAGCAGCGCGAAGTGGACGAGCGCATCGAACTGGATGACGCCGCCGTGCTGGCCGTGCTGGAAAAGATGGTCAAGCAGCGCAAAGATTCGGTGACCCAGTTCGAAGCCGCCAGCCGCGAGGACCTGGCCGCCATCGAGCGCGCCGAGATCGTGGTGATCGAAGCCTACCTGCCGGCCAAGCTGGGCGAAGCCGAGATCCTGGCCGCCATCGAAGCCGCCATCGCCGAAACCGGGGCCACCGGCCCGGCCGACATGGGCAAGCTGATGGGCGTGCTGAAGCCGCGCCTCGCCGGCCAGGCCGACATGGGCCAGGTGTCCGCCCTGATCAAGAAGAAGCTCGCGGGCTGAACCCGCCGCGTGGCGCCCGGCATCCTGGCGCCACGCCCCATCCGTGGCATCCTCGCGCCATGGATACCCCCGCCATCACCCTGCGCCCGGCCACCCGCGCCGACATCCCGCAGATCCTCGCCTTCATCCGCGGGCTGGCCGAGTACGAAAAACTCGCCCACGAGGCCGTCGCCACGCCCGCCCTGCTCGAAACCCACCTGTTCGGCGAACGTCCCGCCGCTGAAGTCGTGATCGCCGAGGCCGATGGCACGCCCGCCGGTTTCGCGCTGTTCTTCCACTCGTTTTCCACGTTCCTCGGCCAGCCCGGGCTGTACCTCGAAGACCTCTTCGTGGTGCCGCACTCCCGCGGGTTCGGTATTGGAAGGCGGCTGATGGTGCATCTCGCGCAACTGGCCGTGGCACGTGGCTGCGGCCGCTTCGAATGGTCGGTGCTGGACTGGAACGAACCCGCGATCCGCCTCTACCGAAGCCTCGGCGCAGTGGGCCTGGACGAATGGACCGTGCAGCGCGTCAGTGGCGATGCACTGCTGGCACTCGCGCGCGGCGATGCGTGAACATCGCGGACACGCCGCCATAACGAACTGCTGACACGCCCCGCGCCACGCTCGGCGCATGGAACATCGAACCCCCTTCGGCGCACTGCGCACACGGGCGCGCGATGCCGGCGAATGCGTCCGTCGCAGCCTGCCCATCGCGCTGGTGCGGCGCTTCATCGAGACCGATCTGATGACGCAGGCCGCGTCGCTGTCGTTCTACGCGCTGCTGTCGCTGGCGCCGCTGCTGGTCCTGCTGCTGTGGCTGACCGCTTCGCTCTATCCGCCAGCGCAACAGTCGCTGCTCGATCAGATCCACCAGCTGGCGGGCCCCAGCGCCGCCACGGTCGCCGAGACGGTGATCCGCAACGCCAGCGAACGGCCGGACGTCGGATCGCTGGCGGGCTGGTGGAGCACCTCGCTCCTGTTTGTCGGCGCCACGGTGGTGTTCGCGCAGTTGCAGGGCGCGCTGAACTTGATCTTCCGCACCGACGCCCAGCGGCTGGATGGTCCGCTCGCATGGGTGAAGAAGCGGGTGTTCTCGCTCGGCGTCGTGTTGGCGATCGGCTTCCTGCTGGTCGTGTCGATGGTCGCCACCACCGCATTGCAGGTGGTCTTCGCGCGCCTGCCCTCACTGCTGCCGGCGCTTGGCTACGTGACGACACTGCTGCTCTACGCGCTGGCGTTCGCCTTCTTCTACCACTACCTGCCGGATCGTCGCGTCGCGTGGCGGCAGGCATTCCTCGGCGGCGCGATCACTGCGCTGCTGTTCGCAACCGGCCGCTACCTGATCGGCCTTTACCTCGCCGAAGCCGCACCCGGCAGCGCTTACGGCTCGATGGGTGCGCTGGTCCTGCTGCTGGTGTGGATCTACTACGCCAGCGTGGTGTTCTTCGCCGGCGCGCTGATCACGGCGGTGATCGATGAGCGGAGGGCGAGGAGCGGGGCATGAGGACGTTCGTCCGCGGCTCTCCGCTCACTCCTTCCACCCGGCATGCTTGCTGGTCATTCCGATACCCGGATTGAAGGTATTGGTGGGGTCCAGGCGACGATAGAAGTCGGTCAGCGACGGCTTGGCGCGATAAAGATGGCCGACGTTGTGCTCGGCCGGATACTCGGCACCGCGGGCATCGAGCAGCGACCACAGCCGGTGTTCGACAGCCAAGGGATCCACGCCCCTCTTCACGATGTAGTCCTGATGGAAGACATGGCAGAAGAAGTGCCCGTAGTAGAGCCGCGCGAGCATCGTGCCGGCGACGTCCGCCGGCAGTGTTTCCACCCACGCGCGATCGTCGCGCCGCAGGGCGACGTCCAGCGCGACGATGTCCTCCACCTGTCCTGCGTGCACGGCGCGGTAGCGCACCGCCGCGCCGGCAACGGCGAAGCGCAGCAGGAACGCCTTGCGCCCCTCATCGGCATCGCAGGCGAAGAACGCGCCATCGCGCTGCGCGAAGAAATCGGCGAGGAACGCATGCGTGGCGTCCGCGTCACGCTGCGAGACCTTCAGCAGCAGATGGTGTTCGTAGCGGTCGCGGTAGGTGCGCAACCGCGGCGGCAGGTGGTCCGGCAGCCATGCGGTGACCGACTGCAGCACGCGGTCCGCCAGCCCGCGCAGGCCGAACCGTTCGCACCAGCCATCCACGCGACTCTTCAGCGCGAACGCCGCGGGTACCCTGTCGGTGCCGAAGCGGTCGATCAGCAGGAAGGTGTCCTTGCCGTAACGGTCGCCGATGTCGAAAGCATCGCGATGCAGGTACTCGCCCGCGATCGGCAGGCGCTCGGACGCCGTCAGCAGGTGGCGGCGCACGCCAGTGAGATCGTCCGGGTCGTTGCTGCCGATGTAGAAGACCGACGCGACCTCTTTCTCGAAGGTGTCCAGGCGTACGGCGAACACGGCCAACCGTCCGGCACAGCCGGAGGCCTCGTGCAGGCGCGACGGGTCGGCGTTGTAGCGCGCGGGCGTGGGTGCATCGACCTGCCGGACGTGCGCCGCATAGTGCGGGTCGGACGCCGCGCGCGCCGGATCGTGGGTGATGGCATCCGGCGCATAGTCCCCGGCCTGGAGCCGCGTCAGGATTTCTTCCGGCGTGTCGCCCAGTGCGATGCCCAGGTGGTTGACCAGTCGCAACACCCGGTCGTCGCCCAGCTGTGCATACAACGCCAGCTCGGTGTACGCGGGCCCCCGTCGCACCAGCGCGCCACCGGAGTTGTTGCAGACCCCCCCGAGTACGGACGCCCCGATGCAGGAAGAGCCGATCACCGAATGCGGCTCGCGATCCAGCGGCGCAAGCACCTTCTCCAGCACGTCCAGCGTCGCGCCCGGCAAGCACACCACCTGGCGCCCGTCATCGAGCAACTGCACGCCGGTGAGGCGCATCGTGCTGACCAGCACGATGCCGCGATCATAATCGTCACCGTCCGGGGTGGAGCCCCCGGTCAGGCCCGTATTGGCCGCCTGCAACAGCACGATCCGGCCGGCCGCCACCGTGGCCTGCAACACCCGCCACAGCTCCAGCAACGTGCCCGGGCACGCCACGGCGAGCACCGGGCCGTCGCCAAAGCGGTAGCCCTTCCGGTACCGCCGCGTGGCACGGGCGCCCGCCAGGACATGGCCACGGCCGACAGCCTCGCGCAACTGCGCCAGCAGGGCGTCATCGGAAGGGGCGTCAACAGGCATGGCCGCATGGTAACGCGACGGCCAGACTCCCCGCCGTGGCATCCTATGCGATCCATGGCCCGCATCCCCGACGCCTTCATCGACGAACTGCTCGCCCGGACGGATATCGTCGAGGTGGTCGGGGGGCGCGTGCCGCTGAAACGGCAGGGCAAGGAATACTCGGCCTGCTGCCCGTTCCACGACGAGCGCTCGCCGTCCTTCACGGTATCGCCGACCAAGCAGTTCTACCACTGCTTCGGCTGCGGCGCGCATGGCACCGCGCTGTCGTTCCTGATGAACTACGACCGCCTCGAATTCCTCGATGCGGTGGAGGAGCTGGCGCGCCGCACCGGCATGGAAGTGCCGCGCGAAACGCAGCAGCGCAACGAGAACAACGATACCCGCGACCTGTTCAATGCGTTGGAAGCGGCAGCGCGCTTCTTCCAGCGCAATCTGGACACCAGCGACAAGGCCAAGGCCTATCTCGATGGCCGCGGCGTGGACGCGACGATCCGCACGCAGTTCATGATCGGCTATGCGCCGGACGGCTATTCGGCGCTGAAGGATGCGTTGGGTACCGACGAGCGCCGGATGAAGCTGCTCGACCGCGCCGGCCTGTTCTCGAAGAACGACCGCGGCCACGTCTACGACAAATTCCGCGACCGGGTGATGTTCCCCATCCATGACCGCCGCGGACGCGTGATCGCCTTCGGCGGCCGCGTACTGCAGAAGGATGACGGTCCGAAGTACCTCAACTCGCCCGAGACCGCACTGTTCCACAAGGGCCGCGAACTCTACGGCCTGTGGCAGGTGAAGCAGGCCAACCAGAAGATCGCGCGGCTGGTCGTGGTCGAGGGCTACATGGACGTGGTCTCGCTGTTCCAGTTCGGGGTGAAGGAAGCCGTCGCCACGCTGGGCACAGCAACCACACCGGAGCACGCCGAGCTGCTGTTCCGCAACGCGCCCGACGTGTATTTCTGCTTCGATGGCGATGCCGCCGGCCAGCGTGCCGCATGGCGCGCATTGGAATCGGTGCTGCCGCGCATGAAGGACGGACGGCAGGCCTTCTTCCTGTTCCTGCCCGACGGCGAAGACCCCGACACCATCGTGCGACAGGAAGGTGCGGCCGGCTTCGATGCGCGCCTGCAGCAGGCGACGCCGCTGTCGCAGTTCTTCTTCGACGAACTGGCCAAGGACATCAAACTGTCCACGCTCGACGGCAAGGCGCGCCTGGCCGAGCGTGCCCGCCCGCTGCTCGCGCAGATCCCGGATGGTGCATTCGGCGACCTGATGCGACAACGCCTCACCGAGATCACCGGCGTAGGCGCCGGCAGCACGGCACCCTCCACACCACCGCCCGCACGCCGCCCTTCGTCTTCGCAGGCAGGCCAGAAGCCGAGCCTCGTGCGCAGCATCATCGTGCGGCTCCTGCACAAGCCGGCGCTTGCGTTGTCGATCGAATCCACGCATGGCTTTTCGGCGTTGCGGCTGGCAGGCATGGATCTGCTGCTGGAGGTGATCGCGCTGGTGCACGCGCGACCCGATATCACCACCGGGGTGCTGCTGGAGCATTTCGCCGAGCGCGAGGAAGTCGTCGCGCTGCAGAGGCTGGCGATGCAGGACCTGCCAGGCGACGAAGAGAACTGGCGTCTCGAAGTCCTCGATGCCGCCGTGCAACTGGAGAAGCAGATGCTGCAGCAGCGCCTGGACGAACTCCAGGCCAAGCAGCGCAGCATGGGCCTGGACGAAGCCGACAAATACGAACTGCGCACCCTGCTGCAGGCCCGCATCGGCCGCCATTGAGGAGTCCGTGATGACACGTTTCGCGTTTTGCCTGTTCGCCACACTGCTGTGCGGCACCTCGCTCTCCACGCTGGCGGCGGAATTCACCCAGCCGCGTCCCGGCCTGCATACCGGCGGCCAGCCATCGCCGGAGGACCTGGCGCGCCTGCAGGCGCAGGGTGTCCGCACGGTCGTCGACCTGCGTGGCCCGCAGGAGGAACGCGGGTACGATCAGGCCGCCGAAGTGCGCCGCCTCGGCATGGACTACATCGCGCTGCCGATCACCGGCAAGGACGATGTCACGCCGGTGAACGCCAAGGCACTGTATGCATTGCTGGATGCGCAGGACGGCGACGTACTGCTGCATTGCGCCTCGGGCAACCGTGTCGGCGCGCTGCTCACGCTGGGCGCGGCCGCCAATGGCGTCCCGCATGAGGACGCGTTGGAACTGGGTCGCGCGGCGGGATTGAAATCGCTGGAGCCGGTGGTGGTGGAGCGGCTGGCGAAGCCCGAACACTGAGGCTCTTGTAGGAGCGACGTCAGTCGCGACCGCACGAATGCGGCCACATTGAATCCATATCCTGCTGGAGCGCGCGGCGGCACCGCGTACACTGTCAATGCAATGCGTACTGACGAACCACGGTCGCGACTGACGTCGCTCCGGCAACAGCTGGCGTCCCGCATGAGGACGCGCTGGAACTGGGTCGCGCGGCGGGATTGAAGTCGCTGGGGCCGGTGGTGGTGGAGAGACTTCCCGAACCCGGCCTTGCCAAGCCCTTGTAGGAGCGACGTCAGTCGCGACCGCAGGAACGAAGCCACCCTTGAATTCCGCGCGCTGGAGAGCGTAGCGACGGCATCGCACGAGACAAGTACCAGAAGCACCGACGGGACACGGCCGCGACTCACGTCGCTCCTGCGCCATCCGCGTCAACCCGCCGGCACGAACTCGATACCGGCCGTCGCTGCCGCCGGCTGCAGCAGCGGCATCACCCAGTGGTCCACCAGCAGGAACGCGAACAGCGCCATCAGGTAGACGATGGAGTAGTTGAACACGCGCATGGCGAAGAACTCGTCGGGCGGATCCAGCAGGCGCCATGCGTACCAGAGGAACACCGCGCCCAGCACCAGCGCGCCGCCCAGGTAGAAGAAGCCGCTCATGCCGAACACCACCGGCAACACCGTCACTTCGACCAGCAGCACGGTGTAGAACAGGATCTGCCAGCGCGTGTAGGTCACGCCGTGCGTCACCGGCAGCATCGGCACCAGCGCGCGCGCGTAGTCTTCGCGGCGGAAGATCGCCAGCGCCCAGAAATGCGGCGGCGTCCACACGAAGATGATGAGCACCAGCAGCAACGCGTGCGGCCAGTCCCACTCGCCTGTCATGCCGGTCATCGTGGCCCAGCCCAGCAGCGGCGGCGCCGCGCCGGCGATACCGCCGATGACGATGTTCTGCGGCGTGGCGCGCTTCAGGAACACGGTGTAGATCACCGCGTAGCCGATCAGCGAGGCGAAGGTCAGGATCGCGGTGATCGTGTTGACCCACAGCACCAGGACCGCCATCGACAGCGCCGCCAGCGCCAACGCGAACACCAGCGCCTGCCACGGTTTCACCTGTCCCTGCACCAGCGGACGCCAGGAGGTGCGCGCCATCTTCGCGTCGATGCGCGCGTCCAGCAGCTGGTTGATGGCGGCCGCGCTGGAAGCGGCCAGCCAGATGCCAAAGAAGCCCAATGCGCCGCGCAACAGCTGTGCGCCATCGGGCAGGCCGTCGATGGCGAGGAACATGCCGACAATCGCAGTGAACACGATCAGCGCCACGACGCGCGGCTTGGTCAACGCCCAGTACTGGCGGAACGTCGAGGCCATGTCAGTCGGGCCTGCGCAGGCGCGCGGTCAGCGAGACCAGGGTGAACAGCAGCAGCACCGCGCCACCGTTATGCGCCACGGCTACCGGCAGCGGCAGGTTGAGCTTCACGTTGAGGATGCCCAGCGTGACCTGCGCGGCGATCAGCACCAGCAGCGTCAGCGCCCAGCTGCGCATGCCCGGGGTACGGAACAGGCGCCATGCGAGGGCCAGCACGTAGAGCGCGACGACCACCGCCATGATGCGGTGGGTCATCTGGATCGCGATGCGCGAAGCGCCATCCAGCACGCCGCCTTCATAGTCCACACCGATACCGCGCCACAGCACGAAGCCTTCGCGGAAATCCGCGGGCGGCCACCACTGGCCGACGCACTTCGGGAAATCCAGTCCGCACGCCAGTGCCGCGTAGTTGGCGCTGACCCAGCCACCGAGTGCGATCTGGATGCCGAGCAGCACCAGGCCACCGATCAGCCAGCGGCGCAGCACGGTCGCATCGGCGAGCGTGATCGGCCGGTCGGTCGCACGCCACGCCATCCACACCAGCAGCGAGAACGTGGTCAGGCCACCGATCAGATGGCCCATCACCACGACGGGCTTGAGCAGCCAGGTGACCGTCCACATGCCCAGCAGCGCCTGGAAGATGATCACCGCCAGCGTCAGCGCGCCCGCGCGCGCCAGATCGATGTTGGACCAGCGCAGCGCGGCGAACAGCAGGATCGCTTCACCGAGAATCGCCAGCGCCGAAGCCGCGCCGTGTTCGCCGTGCATGTACAGCGGGATCGCCGCGCCGACCAGCCCGGCGGCAACCAGGATCTGCGCGATGCCCCAGCGGCGGCGGCGCGCGGCGAGCAGTGCGAGCACCAGTACCAGCACGCCCAGCGAGGCGGCGATGTGGCGGTGCACCTGCTCACGCCACGCCTTGTGCGTCTCGAATGGCCGGATGTCGCTGGCCGCGTGCGAAGCGGCTTCGTTGACCGCGCCCGGCCACGCGGCGCGGCCATAGCAGGTGGGCCAGTCGGGGCAGCTCAGGCCGGCATCGGACAGGCGCACGAAGGCGCCGAACACCACGACGCACAGCGTCAGGGCGACCGCCAGCCAGGCGATTCTATGGAAATGTCGGTAGATCACGGGACGTGCGACAGCGTTCATCATCATCTGCAGTTCGGGCGAGCGCTCAGATGAGCTTGATCAGTTTCGAGACATCCGTGCGCAGGCCGGCCGGATCGAAGCCCGGGGCGTAGCGCAGGATCACGAAACCGTGCGGGTCGATCACGTACACAGGCGTGCCGGCCGGATCGTCCACCTGCGGCAGCAGGCCACGCAACGGGCCATCCGCGCGCACCAGGCGCAGCGCACCATGCCGCGGCGCTCCGTCCGGATAGTCGCCGATCCACAGGATGTCGACTTCGTCAGCGTTGTGGCCGAACAACTGCCATACCTTGTCCAGGTCCTGCGCCAGTTTCAGGCAGGCCTCCGCGCACCCCGGTGCCGGCGCGGCGACGATGCGCCAGCGGCGTTCGCCGGGCCGCCAGTCGTAGGCGCTGCCGTCGGCGAGCATCGGCACGATGCTTCGCGCGTCCGCAGGCGGCTGCAACATCAGGCCATGGTTCTTGTGCGCCGCCGGCTGCCAGCCGGAGAACCGCAGGATGCCGGCACCGAACACGGTGCCAAAGAACAGGGCGAACAGGGCGACGAGCATCCACCGCCCGCGACGCCGCTGGGCGGGATCGAATGGTTTTGGGTCCATGGCCGCATTTTCTCACGGCCGGGCGATCATTGCCCCTATGGCAGCGCCGGGCTATGCCGCCCAGCGACCAAAGCCCCTTGCATGCCGTTCAAAGGCTCTTGAATGCCGTTCGTGGTGAGCCTGTCGAACCACGCTTTTCACGGCGAGGGGGGCCGTTGTGACGGGTCGATCCATCGCAAAGAACGGGGTTCGACAGGCTCACCACGACCGGATCGGGTATCCAGAGCGTTCCCGCATGGCGTGTCCAGAGGACGCCTATCTGCTCTTTCGACGGCCCCGCCGGCTGCGCCAGGTCAGGACCAGCGCGGTGACGAACACTGCGCCTGCCAGTCCGAACCATTGCACGGCATAGCCGATGTGGCGCTCCGGCGGCAGCGTGTTGGGCAGGACGTCCAGGTCGCGCGCGTAACCGAGCGACAGGTCGGGGTCCAGCTTCAGGACGCGCGGCGACAACGCAGGCAGCGCAAGCGCCTTGGCCAGCGCATCCGGCTGCAGCGCGATCACCAGCAGGCTGCCATCCGGTTGCGCGGCAGCGGCGGCGCTGGCAATACCTTCCGAGGGTGGCGGCACCAGCAGACCCGCCACGTGATGGCGACCCGGCAACGGCGGCACCGCCGGCATGGTGCGGTCACCGGGCACGGCCTGCCAGCCAAGCTCCACCAGCAGTGGCACACCGCCCTCGATGGGCTGAAATACCCGATAGACACGGACACCGGGCTGCCGCTCGCGCGTCTGGTTGTCCAGCAGGATCGCGCGGGTAGGCAGGAATTCACCCTCGCCCGCCACCCAGTCGTACGCCTGCGCCCGCGCGGCATCGGCTGCCACGGCCAGCGACTGCGCCTGTCGTTCGGTCAGCACGCGCGCTGTCTCGGCCAGCATGGCTTCCTTCTGTTCCGCCCGCCCCCACTGCCAGGCGCCCAGGCTGCCGAACAAGGACATGGCAAGCACGGCCAGCGTCCAACCGACCGGTAGCGGCATGCGCCGGCTCACGGCATGCGTCCGAATGTCGCACCCACCATTGGCTCACGCCGCTGGGGCGATAATGCGCGCCTCACTGCCGGCCCTGTCGAGGACGCCATGAACGATTCGCTGAAAACCCTGCTGATCATCGCCTTCCTCATCCTCATCGTGTGGAACCTCGGCGCAGGCCTGTACTACATGCTGGTGGACAAAGGCGAGAGCAAGCGCACCGTCAACGCACTGACCCGCCGCATCGCGCTGTCCGTGGGCCTGATCCTGCTGGTGGTGCTGGCCATCAAGATGGGCTGGATCCAGCCGCATGGCGTCAATCCGGGCTGAGCGGGCATTGTCCCGCGCGCGGCCCGCCGCGCCAACCGGGCAAAAGAAAAGGGCCGGCATTGCCGGCCCTTTCTTCGCTACGGTGTCTCCCGCGCTTTACAGCACGTAGACGAACAGGAACAAGCCCAGCCACACCACGTCGACGAAGTGCCAGTACCACGCCACGGCTTCGAAACCGAAGTGGTCGTCCTTGGTGAAGTGGCCCTTGGCGCAGCGGAACCAGATGATCGCCAGCATCAGCGTGCCCAGCGTCACGTGCAGGCCGTGGAAGCCGGTCAGCATGAAGAACGTGGAGCCGTAGATACCGGAACCCAGCGTCAGGTTCAGCTCCTTGTAGGCGTGGATGTATTCCTCGGCCTGGAAGAACAGGAACACGCAGCCCAGCAGCACCGTGGCGCCCAGCCAGATCAGCAGCTGGCTGCGGTTGCCGGCCTTCAGCGCATGGTGCGCGATGGTGATGGTGACGCCCGAGGTCAGCAGGATCAGCGTGTTGAGCAGCGGCAGGCCCCATGCCGGGATGGTCTGGAACTGACCACCCACCTGGCCCGGACCGGCGCTCGGCCACGCCGCCGAGAAGCCTTCCCACAGCAGGCTGTTGGTCATCACGCCATCGCCTTCGCCACCCAGCCACGGCAACGCCAGCGTGCGGGCATAGAACAACGCGCCAAAGAACGCGGCGAAGAACATCACTTCCGAGAAGATGAACCACACCATGCCCATGCGGAACGACACGTCCACCTGGCGGTTGTAATGGCCGCTCACCGACTCACGGATCACGTCGCCGAACCACATGAACAGCGTCGCGCTCAGCATCACCAGGCCGGCATAGAAGACCCACATGCCCCAGGTTGCGTCATTGAGCCAGCTGGCCACGCCCACCATGGTGACGAACATGGCGATGGAACCCACGAACGGCCACTTGGAGCTGTGCGGCACGAAGTAGATGTTGGCGTCTGGCGAATGGGTTTGTCCCATGGCGTGGCTTCCGGTTGCTAAGCGTGATCAGGGTGCCGCGAGCGGCGAGGGCGACGCGTTGCCCGTGCCGATCTGCGCGGTCAGTGCGTCGTTCTTGAAGAAGGTATAGGACAGGGTGATGGTCTTCACTTCCGCCGGCAGGTCCGGGTCCACGATGAAGCGGACCGGCATGTCGCGGCTTTCGCCGGCCTGCAGGGTCTGGGCCGTGAAGCAGAAGCACTCGGTCTTGGTGAAATAGCCCGACGCGCGCGCCGGCGCGACGGACGGCACCGCGCTGCCGACCACGGCCCGCTCACTGTCGTTGCGGGCGAAATACTTCGCCTCGTACAGCTCGCCGGGCACCACTTCCATGGTCAGCTGTTCCGGCTGGAAAGCCCACGGCAACTTGGAGTTGACGCCACCATCGAACTGCACGGTCACCGTGCGCGCGACCTTGGCTGCCGCGACCGCAGCCGCTTGACCGGGCCCTTGCTCCAGGCGGATGCCGAACACCTTCTCGCAGGCGATGCGGTACAGCGGCACCAGCGAGAACGTCAGCACGAACACCGCCACCGCCACGCCCACCAGCTTGAACAGCCCGGCCGAGTTGGACTTGGCCGCGCTCATGCGCTCAGCACCGCGCGGCCGATGAAGGCCACGAAGATCGCGAACGCGATGCCGCCGATCACCCACGCCGTGCGCAGCACCGCCTTGCGGCGGCGCGCGAGTTCCTCGGGGGTCAGCACGGGGGCGTTCATGGTGCGATGCTCAGCCGTTTCAGTGCGTCACATCGCCGTGCGCCAGGTCGCCATCCTTGATGACCGGCGGGGTGGTGAAGGTGTGATGCGGCGCCGGCGACGGCACGGTCCATTCCAGGCCCCTGGCGTTTTCCCAGGCGCGCGCTTCGGCCTTCTTGCCGCTGCGCAGCGAAGACCACAGGATCGCAGCCATGATGAACGGCGTCAGGAACATGCCGAACGCACCGATCGAGCTGATGAAGTTCCAGTCCGCGAACACCGGGTTGTAGTCCGGGATGCGGCGCGGCATGCCGGCCAGGCCCAGGAAGTGCTGCGGGAAGAACAGCAGGTTGACGAACACGATCGTCCACCAGAAATGGAACTTGCCCCAGAACTCGTTGTACATGCGGCCGGTCCACTTCGGCCACCAGTAGTAGGTGGCGGCGATGATGGAGAACAGCGCGCCGGTCACCAGCACGTAGTGGAAGTGCGCCACCACGAAATAGGTGTCGTGGTACTGGAAATCGGCCGGCACGATGGCCAGCATCAGGCCGGAGAAGCCGCCGATGGTGAACAGGATGACGAAGCCCACGGCCCACAGCATCGGCGTCTCGAAGGACAGCGAGCCCTTCCACATCGTGCTGACCCAGTTGAACACCTTCACGCCGGTCGGGATGGCGATCAGCATGGTGGCGAACATGAAGTAGATCTCGCCACCCAGCGGCATGCCCACCGTGAACATGTGGTGCGCCCACACGATGAACGACAGGA
>CBIHLJ010000059.1:0-13453 GCA_966210745.1 uncultured Pseudoxanthomonas sp. | reverse complement strand
GAAGCATGGTGATTCCTGCAAAGCTGACCGACGCCTGCACGCGCCACGTGGCGCGCGGCGCAACGCGCGCGGCGTGAGCCTGATCGAGGTGCTGGTATCCGTGGTGGTCCTCAGCATCGGCCTGCTGGGCGTCGCAGCCATGCAATCCATCGCATTGCGCGGTGGCCAGAGTTCGTTTGAAAGCAGCCAGGCCGTCATCCAGACCTCGGCGATCCTGGAAGCCATGCGGGCCAACCGGATCAACGCCGCCGCCTACAACACGGCCGGCATGGTCTGTGCGGCGGCGGGTGGCGGCAGCCTCGCGCAGGAGGATGTAGGTGACTGGATCACCTCGATGAAGACAACCATCGGTGCGGACGCCGATGATCCTACGGTCTGTGGCCAGATCACGGGCTGCCCTGCGGCCTGTGTCATCACCGTGCAGTGGGACGACTCGCGCGCTGGCGGCGGGAATACGCGGCAGGTCGTGACGAGGACCACGATATGAAGCCGGTTCTCAACAGGATGGGGGCAGTGCGGCAACGGGAAGCGGGTTTCAGTCTCATCGAACTGATGGTGGCCATGGTGCTGGGCCTGCTGGTGGCAGGTGCTGCGCTGGCGATCCTGCAGTCCAACCAGACGACCTATCGCTCGAACGAGGGCCTCAACCGCATTCAGGAGAATGCGCGCATCGCCTTCGAACTGATGTCGCGCGACATCCGCGCAGCCGGGGGTACGGCCTGCTCGAATTTCTCCGTCGTCGAAGGCGGCAGCGCCGAAGCGAACAGCTTCCGCGACGCGCCGGTCGCAGGCAGCGCCACGGAGCTCGAAGTGATGTCGGGCGACGACACCGCATACCGGGTGCTGGCGTCCACCAGCACCTCCGTCAGCCTGGATCCGGATGAACTGGATGCGGCTGACGAGGCCTTCGATGTCGGCGACATCCTGTTGCTTTGCAATGCGCGCAAGACCCATCTGGTGCGCGCCGACAGCGTGGCGGGGATGGCGGTCGGGTTCGCAGCCCTGCCCGACAACTACAATCCCAGTGAAGACGAGTTCGCACCGCCGGCCGCCGTGGTGCTGTCGCGCATGCGCGATGTCCGTTGGTTCGTTGCCGCCAATCCCAGGGGAGGCAGCTCTCTGTACGTGAGCCGCTCCGGCGGTGCGGGTGAAGAGGTCGCCGAGGGCATCCAGGACCTTGCCTTCGAGTACCTGGTATCCGGTGCGAATGCCTACACGAACGCGCCCGGCAACTGGGTGGACGTGATTGCCGTGCGCGTCACCATGACGCTCACGGGGCAGGACGTGGAGGGCAGGGCACTTACGCGTCAGTCGTCGAATGTCGTCAGCCTGAGAGGGCGTACCCTATGAGTTCCGTGAGCCGAATCCCGACGGTATCCGCGGCGCGGGATCAACAGGGTGTCGCCCTGATCGTCGTGCTGATCCTGCTGATCGTGATGTCGATCCTGGGCATCGTGATCATGCGCAGTTCGGCCATGCAGGAACGGATGAGCGCCAATCTGCGCGACCGCAGCCTCGGTTTCCAGGCGGCCGAAGGGGCGCTCCGCTTTGCGCAGGATCAGGTGCTGGGGGCGGGCAACTGGGATACGCAGATCCCCACCCCCGATGACTGTGCCAACGACGGTATCTGTCCCACGGGGTCGGATCCGGTCTGGGTGGAGGTGCTTCCCGGGACGTACGACGAAGATCGGCTGGCCGGTGCGGTCCCCGAGTACTGGATCGAGTATCTCGGCGTGGGCCCGGGTTACAAGGGCGCCTGCGACACGCTTCCGCCCTCGGTCGATTGTCAAAGCCCGATGTATCGCGTCACCGCCCGCAGCCGAGGTGTTGGCCGTGCGGATGTGGTGGTCCAAGCCAATATCGTAAGCCGCATCCCGGAACCGGGGACCTGAGCCATGAAGAACATTCGAATCAAGAAGTCGTCTGGCGCCACGCGCCAATGGTGGGCGGCTCCGGCGGCTTTCATCGCAACCCTTCTGGCGCTGCCGGTCAATGCCGGCATCGCGATCCCGGAGGATCCGCTGACCACGGCCAGCCGTGTGGCGCCGAACGTCCTCTTCATCCTCGACGACTCGGGGTCGATGGCGTTCACGAGCATGCCGGAAAACCCGCCGAGCACGGGTACACCGAATGTGGCCAGCCGCGCCTACCCGCGGAATACGCTGTACTACAACCCCACCGTGAACTATCTCCCCTGGATGCGGGCGGATGGCACGCGCATGACGGGCGGTACGAGCTTCACCGCCGCGTACGGCAGCTTCAACCTGGTGGGCGGCGGCACTATCAATCTCGGCGATGCCTCCAGTTGCCGTCGATACAACTACAACAGCAATGCCACCACGGATGAGTTGAGTAGCGGTGGCAGCCAGGTGTGCGGTGGCGATCAGGTGTTCTATGCCCCCAAGGACACGTCGCGCACGGATGCCGCCTATCTTGATGTGGGCATCAACTACTATCGGTATCACGTTACGGGCGGAGACGTCATTCGCTCGGAATACGGCAATGTTGTCCGGTCCAACCAGCAGAACGTTGCCATCAATGGGGCTACGCCGTATTCCGGTACGCTGGGCAACAACACTGCGGTGGATCATACGCTGGCCACGGTGACGGCAAATGTGGTGCTCGAGGTCACCGTCCAGAACACGGAAACGGGCAACAACACGCGGAATCTGACTTACTGGGTCTACAGTCCCGGTGGCGTGCAGGTATGCACCGGCACGGTGGGCAAGGGCAACAATGCGCTGTGTACCGTCAATCCGACCGCGTCGGGCCAGTACCGCGTGCGGGTGCAACGTAACAACGACCGCAGCACGGCCTACCGGCTCAGCGCGATCCGTTACACCACCAACAGTTGCGATGGCGCCACCAGCGGTTCGGGCTGGATCAACTGCCAGTCGAACACGACGCCAACGGGGCGTACGGTCGCGGCTGAGCACACCAACTACGCCACCTGGTTTTCCTATCACCGGAGCCGCATGAAGGCTGCGAAGGCGGGTGCCAGCGAGGCGTTCTCTTCCCTGGACAGCAAGGTGCGCGCCGGCTTCAGGACCATCTGGGACCGGAGCGGAAGCCGTTTCGACATTCCCGTCAATGACGGCAACGATGGTCGGTTTGTCGACAGCACCGGGGACGTGGTGACCACCTCGCGTTCGACATGGTACAGCCGCTTGCAGAACGTCATCGGTTACAACGGTACGCCCCTGCATGGCGCCTTGGACGGCGCGGGCCAGTACTTCAGCAGCAACTCGCAGTCGGGTCCCTATGGGCCGCAATCCGGCGTGAATCAGTATTCCTGCCGCCAGAACTTCGCCATCCTGACGACCGACGGCTACTGGAACAATGTCGACATCGATGCCGGAAACCAGGACAACGATGCCGGCGCTGCAATTACCGGTCCGAACAATCAGAGCTTCCAGTACTCGCCCGGTGCGCCGTATCAGGATGCCTACTCGAACACCCTGGCCGACGTGGCGATGAGGTACTGGAAGACCGACCTGCGAACAGAGTCGCACATGACCAACAATGTGCCACCCACCGCCGCAAACCCGGCGTTCTGGCAGCATATGGTCACGTTCGGCATTTCCATCGGTCTCAGTGGCCGAAAAGGCTGGTCGAGTGTCGCGGCGGTGCCAGCAAATGCGACCTGGAATGATCCCACCGATACGGAAGACGCCGATCGCATCGACGACCTGCTGCACGCGGCCGTGAACGGGCGAGGCACGTTTGTCTCTGCGTCGAACCCGTCCGAGTTCACCATGGGCCTTGGTGAGGCGCTGGCCGCGATCGCCCAGCGCACGAGTTCCTTCTCCAACGTCGCGTCCAACTCCGTATCGCTCGATACCGGTTCCCAGGTGTTCAACGCGAGCTATGTCTCCGGCGTATGGACTGGCCAGCTGACGGCGCGCCCGGTAACCACCAGCGGTGTATCCAGCACGATCAGCTGGACGTCTTCGATACCCGCCTGGGCCACGCGCAAGGTCTTCACCAGTACCGGCGCGGCCGGCACGACATTCCCCAGCAGCACACAGTCTGCTGCACTCGCCCGCACCGGCGGACCCGTCAACTACCCGGCGACGGGTGAGCAGAACGCCAACTACATCAAGGGCGACGCGACGCAGGAAGAACGCAATGGCGGGCTGTTGCGCAACCGCACGTCCGTCCTTGGCGACATCGTCGGCTCGTCGCCAGCCTACGTGAAGGACACCAACACGCTGTACGTGGGCGCCAACGACGGCATGCTGCATGCCTTCGACGCACGCACGGGCGTCGAGCAGTTCGCCTACGTGCCGCGTATCGTGAACATGGGCAACCTGTCGACCCTCAGTCGCGGGGACTACACCCACAAATTCTTCGTGGACGGTCCCATCAGCGTCAGCAGCCGGTCATTGACGCCTGGCAGGAATATCCTGGTTGGCACGCTGGGCAAGGGTGGCAAGGGCGTTTACGCACTCGACGTGTCAGCGCCTGCGGCGGCCACGGCCACCAGCATCCACAAGTGGGAACTCGCGGAGACGCCGGATTCCAACATGGGGCTGGTGTTGGGCAAGCCGATTCTTGCCCGGGTGCAGGGCGGCAGCACTGCGGCCATCATAGGCAATGGCATCAACAGCACCAACGAGCGTGCGGTGCTGGTGGTGCTCAATGCCGAAACGGGCGCCGTGATTCGCGAGATCGATACGGGCGTGGGTTCGGCGCTCGCACCGAATGGCCTCTTCGCGCCCACGGGTGTGTATGGTGCCGATGGCAGGACCTTGGCCTATGTCTACGCGGGTGACATGCTCGGTAACGTATGGAAGTTCAACCTGAGCGACAGTACGCCCGGCTCGTGGAGCGTGACTCGCCTGTTCAGTGCCCAGGATCCGGATGGCAACGCCCAACCGATCACCGCTGGCGTTGCCATTGCCACGAACCCCAGGACCAACAAGCGCTGGGTATTCTTCGGGACGGGCCGTTATCTCACGGCCAGTGACGCGGACTCGACCAGCACGTCTGTGCAGAGCATGTATGGGGTGATGGATGAGGATGCGGCATACAGCCGATCCAGTCTGACCCAGCGCACCATCGCCGTGACGGGCGACACCGTCAACGGCTATCCCGTACGCGCGTTCGAAGCGAGGACAGGCTTGCCTGCGACGTCCAAGGGCTGGTTCATTGATCTGCCGGTGGCAGGCGAGCGCATCGTGCAGGACGCCCAGGTGGTCTCGACGTTCCTGGTCACCGCCAGCATGGTGCCAACAGGCAACGCGTGCGATGCGGACGGCACCGGCTTCATCAATGCACTGGACGCCTTCACTGGCACCAGTGCGGGTGGGTCCTACTTCGACCTGGACGGAGACGGCCATACGGACGATGCCGCGGTGGGCGGAGACAATCTGCCGGTGGGTTCGGTGAACGTGGGCATTGGCATGCCGACATTGCCCAACCTGTTGCGTGGACTGGTTGTGGTGGGCGGCACGGGTGGTGGTGATCTGCGGTCTCCGCGGACCAGCACTCCGCGCTGGGACCGTGCATCTTGGCGAGAAATCAGGAGAGACTGACGTAATGATTACTTTCAAGAGTGGCGCATCGCGTGGCAGCGCCCAGGGCTTCTCACTCATCGAATTGATGATCGTGGTCGCGATCATGGCGATCATCGCCTCGATCGCGCTGCCAAGTTACAACGAACATCTTCGCAAGAGCCGGCGCGCAGCGGGTACTGCGTGCCTGCTGCAGGCTGCGCAGCAGATGGAGCGTCTTTACACCACGGAATTGTCGTACGAGGATGCGCCCGCCGCATTCGCATGCGATGGCGATACTGCGGATTTCTACACTGTCGTCCCTGCAGCCGCCGCAGCGAGGACCTACACCTTGAGCGCCGAGCCTATTGGCAGGCAGTCCGGGGACAGCTGCGGCACGCTGACGCTCAACCAAGCTGGCGTCAGGACACCAGGCACGGCAGGTTGCTGGTAAGCGGCGACCGTGTAGCTGGTGGTGTCTCACCGCCGTAGATATGCGACTTGGCTGAAATTTGCGTTTGCGTAACCTGAGCAAGAAAAAAAGCCGCATCGATGATGCGGCTTTTTTCTTGGAACTGGCGCCCGAAGTTGGACTCGAACCAACGACCCCCTGATTAACAGTCAAGTGCTCTAACCGGCTGAGCTATTCGGGCGGGGCGCGTATTGTAGCCAGCCGCCGAGGCGGGAACAAGTCTCCCATGACCCGCAGGCTCGGGTCGGGCCTCAGCAAGGGGTGCTCATGTCGCCGCGAACCGTGCGGGCGCGGCCGGTGCTGTTCACGACCACACTTCCGGCTACCAGACCGTCATGACAGACGCGAACGGTGAGGTTGGTGCCGTAGCTCAGGCCCGAGGACTGGTAGCGCAGGAAACGTCGGCCGCTGCTGGACACGATCCTTATCTTCGGGTCCGATGGCGCGGCGTCGTTCCGGTAGATGTCGATCTGCTCGTCGGGTTGGCGGTTGCCATCCGGATCTCGGAAGGCCAACCAGTGGCCGCTCCAGTCGCTGTCCTGGCTGCATCGGCCATCGCCGGCGCTTGGACAGACCACGACCGGCACCCCCTGGACAATGGCGGCCATCCGGGCCGACGCGAAATGCGAGGTCAGCAGGTGCATGGTCGCGGTTGCCTGCTGGCGTACACGGAATCGCTGGAATGACGGCAGGCCGATGGCGACCAGCATTGCCAGGACGGCAAGGCAGACCGAAAGTTCGACGAGAGTGAATCCCGTCCTGCCACTTTTCCTGCACGTGCGGACCCCGTATCGGGGAGAAGAGGGCATCCATGCCATCAAAGACTCCTTGTCCCAATTGACGGCTACCACAGTCGTCCGCCAAGCGGCGGCACGCTATCAGGGCGGTGCCTGTCCGCGTGTAGGAAATCGCCGCAAGGGCTGTCACGCCTGCGCGGCTATACTCAACAGTCGACTTCCCGGCAACGTGCAATGACTGATCGTTTCCAACTTGTTTCACCGTATTCCCCCGCCGGTGACCAACCGCGGGCCATCGAGAGGCTCGTGCAGAACTTCGAGGCGGGATTGGCGAAGCAAACCCTGCTGGGCGTGACGGGGTCCGGCAAGACGTACACCATCGCCAACGTGGTCCAGCAGGTGCAGAAGCCGACCCTGGTGATGGCGCCGAACAAGACATTGGCCGCGCAGCTGTATGGCGAATTCAAGGCCTTTTTCCCGCACAACGCGGTGGAGTATTTCGTCAGCTATTACGACTACTACCAGCCCGAAGCCTACGTGCCGTCCAGCGATACCTTCATCGAGAAGGACAGCTCGATCAATGAGCACATCGAACAGATGCGGTTGGCGGCGACCAAGACCCTGCTCTCCCGGCCAGATGCGCTGGTGGTGGCGACAGTGTCCGCGATCTACGGCCTGGGTGCGCCCGAGGATTACCTGTCGCTGCGCCTGATCCTGTCGCTGGGCGAACGCATCGACCAGCGCGAGTTGATCCGCCACCTGACCCAGCTGCAATACACCCGCAACGAGTACGAACTGCAGCGCGGCACGTTCCGCGTGCGCGGCGAGATCATCGACGTGCATCCGGCGGAAAGCGATGCCGAGGCGGTGCGCATCGAACTGTTCGATGGCGAGGTGGAGGGCCTGAGCCTGTTCGACCCGCTCACGGGTGAATCGCTGCGCAAGCTGCAGCGCTATACGGTCTACCCGAAGACGCACTACGCCACCACGCGCGAGCGCGTACTGGCCGCCATCGACACCATCAAGGTCGAGCTGAAGGACCGTCTGGAGCAGCTCTACGCGCAGAACAAACTGGTGGAAGCGCAGCGGCTTGCCCAGCGGACGCAGTTCGACGTGGAAATGATGGCGGAGGTCGGTTTCTGTTCCGGGATCGAGAACTACTCGCGCCACCTGACCGGCAAGGCGCCGGGCGAACCGCCGCCGACGCTGTTCGACTACCTGCCGGCCGACGCGCTGCTCGTGATCGACGAATCGCACGTGACCATTCCGCAGATCGGCGCCATGTACAAGGGCGATCGCTCGCGCAAGGAAACGCTGGTGGAGTTCGGCTTCCGCCTGCCGTCGGCGCTGGACAACAGGCCACTGCGCTTCGAGGAATGGGAGGCTCGTTCGCCCCGCAGCATCTATGTGTCGGCCACGCCGGGACCTTACGAATTGCGTGAGTCCAACGGCGAGATCGTGGAACTGGTGGTTCGCCCCACCGGCCTGATCGATCCTGAAGTCGAAATCCGTCCGGTCGGCACGCAGGTGGACGACCTGCTGTCGCAGATCAACGAGCGTGTGTCCTGGGGCGATCGCGTGCTGGTGACCACGCTGACCAAGCGCATGGCGGAGAACCTGACCGAGTACCTGGGCGAGCACGGGGTGAAGGTGCGCTACCTGCACTCGGACGTGGATACCGTGGAGCGGGTGGAGATCATCCGCGACCTGCGCCTGGGCAAGTTCGATGTGCTGGTCGGCATCAACCTGCTGCGCGAGGGCCTGGACATGCCCGAGGTGTCGCTGGTCGCGATCCTGGATGCTGACAAGGAGGGCTTCCTGCGCTCCACCGGCTCGCTGATCCAGACCATCGGCCGAGCCGCGCGCAATCTGCGCGGCAAGGCGATCCTGTATGCCGACCGCATGACCCGGTCGATGCAGGCCGCCATAGACGAAACCGGCCGGCGCCGCGAGAAACAGGTGGAGTACAACCTCGAACACGGCATCACGCCGAAGTCGGTGGCGCGCCCCATCGTCGACATTCTGGAGGGCGCGCGCAGCGAGGCGGCCGGCGAGGGCAAGTCGGGAAGGGGCAAATCGCGCCGGGTGGCCGAGGAGCCCGCCGAGTACGGGGTGATGGATCCGGCCAAGGCGGTCGCCCGCATCAAGGTGTTGGAGCAGCAGATGTACCAGCACGCCCGTGACCTCGAATTCGAGGATGCCGCGCGCCTGCGTGACCAGATCCAGCGGCTGAAGGAAGCCAGCCTGAGCGGCTGAGCGATGGAAATCGTGGCCCGGTTGTCGGCGACCCCGCATCCGGGATAGAATTCGCGCCCCTGCAAAGGGCAGACCGGGCGGTTAGCTCAGCGGTAGAGCACTACCTTGACATGGTAGGGGTCACAGGTTCGAACCCTGTACCGCCCACCACGCTTCCACAGCGTGGCATCGATTCCCTTTGTCGCCATCCGCAGCATCACGAGGTGGCCCGCGGAAACGCCGGCCGAGCGTGCGACATGAGCACTACCAACGCCTGAACCTGGTACTGCCCGAGGCTCTGCATCCCGTAGGCGCCCTCGTGGCGCTTTTTTCATGTCATTCGTTCGTCCCTGAACAAGAGCCCGGCCATCCATGGCCGGACTTTCCAATGCCAGAGCCCTGTTCGCAGGCAACCGGATAGCCCTATCGATGATCACCATCACGCTCCCCGACGGCAGCCGCCGCGAGTTCGAGAATCCCGTTTCCGTCATGCAGGTGGCGCAGTCCATCGGCGCCGGGCTGGCCAAGGCCACCGTGGCCGGCGCCGTCGACGGCGTACTGGTCGACGCCAGCGACGTCATCGACCATGACGCTTCGCTGCGCATCATCACGCCGAAGGACGAGGAAGGCCTGGAGATCATCCGGCATTCCAGTGCGCACCTGGTCGGCCACGCGGTCAAGCAGCTGTACCCGGATGTGAAGATGGTGATCGGCCCGGTCATCGCCGAAGGCTTCTACTACGACATCCACAGCGAGCGCCCGTTCACGCCGGAGGACCTGGCGGCGATCGAGCAGCGCATGCAGGAGCTGATCGCGCAGGACTACGACGTCATCAAGAAGATGACGCCGCGCGCCGAGGTGGTCGAGGTCTTCAAGGCCCGCGGCGAGGACTACAAGCTGCGCCTGATCGACGACATGGGTCCCGACGTGACGGCCATGGGCCTGTACTACCATCAGGAATACGTGGACATGTGCCGCGGCCCGCACGTGCCGAACACGCGCTTCCTGAAGGCCTTCAAGCTGACGCGCATCTCCGGTGCCTACTGGCGCGGTGACGCCAAGAACGAGCAGCTGCAGCGCATCTACGGCACCGCCTGGGCCGACAAGAAGCAGCTGGAGGCCTACATCCAGCGCATCGAGGAAGCCGAGAAGCGCGACCATCGCAAGATCGGCAAGCAGCAGGAGCTGTTCCACCTGCAGGAAGAAGCGCCCGGCCTGGTGTTCTGGCACCCCAAGGGCTGGGCCATCTGGCAGGTGGTCGAGCAGTACATGCGCAAGGTCTACCGCGACAGCGGGTACCAGGAAGTGCGCTGCCCGCAGATCCTCGACGTCGCCCTGTGGAAGAAGTCGGGCCACTGGGACAACTACAAGGAAAACATGTTTTTCAGCGAGTCGGAGAACCGCACCTACGCGGTCAAGCCGATGAACTGCCCGGGCCACGTGCAGGTGTTCAACCAGGGCCTGCACAGCTACCGCGACCTGCCGATTCGCTACGGCGAATTCGGCGCCTGCCACCGCAACGAGCCCTCGGGTGCGCTGCACGGCATCCTGCGCGTGCGTGGCTTCACCCAGGACGACGGCCACATCTTCTGCACGGAAGACCAGATCGAGGCCGAGGTCACGGCGTTCCACCAGCAGGCGCTGAAGGTGTATTCGGACTTCGGTTTCGAAGACATCCAGATCAAGATCGCCCTGCGCCCCGACTCACGCCTGGGCGACGACGCTACCTGGGACAAGGCCGAGGCCGCCCTGCGAGCCGCGCTGCGCAGCTGCGGGGTGGAGTGGCAGGAGTTGCCGGGCGAAGGCGCCTTCTATGGCCCCAAGATCGAGTACCACCTGAAGGACGCCATCGGCCGGACCTGGCAGCTGGGCACCATGCAGGTCGACTTCATGATGCCGGGTCGGCTGGGCGCCGAGTACGTGGACGAGAACAGCCAGCGCCAGCACCCGGTCATGCTGCACCGGGCCATCGTGGGCTCGATGGAGCGGTTCATCGGCATCCTGATCGAGCACCATGCCGGTGCATTCCCGTCCTGGCTGGCCCCCCAGCAGGCCGTGGTGATGAATATCACCGACGCCCAGGCCGATTACGTGGCCGAGGTCCGGAAAACCCTTTCAAATCAAGGCTTCCGGGTAGTGGCCGATTTGCGGAACGAGAAGATCGGCTATAAGATTCGCGAGCACACGCTGCAGCGGGTGCCATACCTGCTGGTGGTCGGAGACCGCGAGAAGGAGAATGGCGCCATCGCCGTGCGTACGCGTTCCGGGGAGGATCTGGGCAGCATGTCCGTTGCCGCCTTCGCCGAACGTTTGCGGAACGAGCACGCCGCGCAATAATTGGTTCCGGTCCCTTGCGGGCCGGCGCACCCCTCCCTGGAGACTGCAACATCAGCATCCCTGACAACAAGCAAAACCGCAAAAACCACGAGATCCGCGTGCCGCGCGTGCGCGTGATCGGTTCGGACGGCGAAATGATCGGCGTGCTCACGCGCGACGAAGCCTTGGCCAAGGCGGAAGACGAAGGACTGGATCTCGTTGAGATCCAGCCCAACGCCGAGCCGCCTGTCTGCAAGATCATGGACTTCGGCAAGTTCAAGTTCGAGGCGCAGAAGAAGGCCAATGAGGCCAAGAAGAAGCAGAAGCAGGTCGAGATCAAGGAACTGAAGTTCCGCCCCGTCACCGACGAGGGCGACTACCAGATCAAGATGCGCAACATCCGCCGCTTCCTGGAAGAGGGCGACAAGGTCAAGGTCAACATCCGCTTCCGTGGCCGTGAAATGAGCCACCAGGAGCTGGGTCGCGAGATGGCCGCACGCATCGAGGCCGAGCTGGGCGACGAGATCGTCATCGAGTCCCGTCCGCGCCTGGAAGGCCGCCAGATGGTCATGATGATCGCCCCCAAAAAGAAATGATGTCGGCGGCTCCGCCGCCGACGCCACCCGTTCCCCTCGCCCCGCGTGCGGGGAGAGGGGAACGGGTGAGGGGAAGGCGCCGCAAGGCGCCTTTCTCGCTTTCAGCCCTCCGCTACTGGGCTAAGTAGCCGGATTTGCAAGAAAAAACAGCAGCGGGCATAATACGCGGCCCGGTACGCCGGGAGGCTGCTCGCAGCCGATGGACCCTCGTCGGTTCCTTTCTGGGATCAACGACTTACAAGCCGATATGGGCATGGATGGAAAGAGCGGCCTTTCAATCTTCGCGGCACAGCCGCAAAGCATTGAAAGGGCGCCGCCCCGATCAGTGACATAAACCCGTCAAGGACATAGCAATGCCCAAGATCAAGACCCACCGGGCGGCGGCGAAGCGTTTTCGCAAGACCGCATCCGGCAAGTTCAAGGCTGGCCACGCCAACCGTAGCCACATCCTCACCAAGAAGGCGACCAAGCGTAAGCGCGGCCTGCGTGCGACGAATATCATTCGCGCCGAGGACAGCGGCCGTTTGAACCGCATGCTTCCCTACCTCTGAGGACTGAGACATGGCACGAGTTAAGCGTGGCGTGACGGCGCGTCGCCGTCACAAGAAGGTCCTCCACCTGGCCAAGGGTTACTACAACGCCCGTCGCAAGGTGTTCCGCGTCGCCAAGCAGGCGGTCATCAAGGCGGGTCAGTACGCCTACATCGGCCGCAAGCAGAAGAAGCGCAACTTCCGTTCGCTGTGGATCACCCGCATCAACGCGGCGGCCCGCATGAATGGCCTCAGCTACAGCCGTTTCATGAACGGCCTGCTGAAGGCCGGCATCACCCTGGACCGCAAGGTGCTGGCGGACATCGCCGTGCACGACGCGGTGGGTTTTGCGGCCCTGGCTGAAAAGGCGAAGGGCGCACTCGCGGCGTAAGCCGCGTCTCCACCGTACAGCACTCCGGCAGTCCATCGCCGGGAACACGTGGGGAAGGGCGCGAGTCCTTCCCCATTGTTTTTTGTGGGTTGCCGTCATTCCGGCGAAAGCCGGAATCCATCTGGATCTTCGCGCGACGCCCTTCCGTGAAGCAGGTGCAACGGCAGAATGGATCCCGGCTTTCGCCGGGATGACGACAAGAGGTCCGGTCAAAAGATGAGCGAAATCGATTCCCTCTCCACGCAAGCGCTGGCCGACATCGCCGCTGCGCAGACGCCCGACGTGGTGGAGCAGTTACGCGTCGCCCTCCTGGGCAAGAGTGGCAGCATCACCACGCAGCTCAAGCAGTTGGGTACTTTACCTGCCGACCAGCGCAAGGCGGCGGGCGAGGCGATCAATCGTGCGCGCGATGCCATCGGCGACGCATTGTCGGCCCGCAAGGCGGTTCTGGAAGACGCTGCGCTCGACGCCCGCCTGGCCGACGAGACCGTCGATGTCACGCTGCCCGGCCGCAACGGCACGCGTGGCGGACTGCACCCGATCAGCCGCACCCTCGAGCGCATCGCCGACATCTTCGGTCGCCTGGGCTATGAACTGGCCGACGGCCCTGAAATCGAGGACGACCAGCACAACTTCGAGGCGCTGAACTTCCCGCCGCACCATCCGGCGCGCGCCATGCAC
>CBIHLJ010000058.1:0-13857 GCA_966210745.1 uncultured Pseudoxanthomonas sp. | reverse complement strand
GTGTACGTGCACTCGCGCGCGAATTCGGCTTCCAGCGCTGCGGCATCGCCGGCATCGAACTCGGCGACGACGAACACCACCTGCGCGACTGGCTGGCACAGGGCCTGTATGGCTCGATGGCATGGATGGCGCATCATGGAGACAAGCGCTCCCGGCCACAGGAGCTGATTCCCGGCACGTTGCGGGTCATCTCGGTGGGGCTCGACTATGGCCGGAACGATAGCGACGACGCCTGGGACACGCTGCAGGACGGCACGCGCGCCTATGTCGCGCGCTATGCGCTGGGCCGCGACTACCACAAGCTGATGCGCGACCGCCTGCAGAAGCTGGCCGAACGCCTGCAGCAGGAAGTCGGCGCGTTCGGCCATCGGGTGTTCGTGGATTCGGCGCCGGTGCTGGAGCGCGCATTGGCGCGCAATGCGGGCCTGGGCTGGATCGGCAAGCACACCTGTCTGATCGACAAGGACGGCGGCTCATGGTTCTTCCTCGGCGAGATCTATGTCGACCTGCCGTTACCGGTCGACGCACCCGCGTCCGCGCACTGTGGCACCTGCACGCGCTGCATCGACGTGTGCCCGACGCAGGCGATCACCGCGCCGTACCGGCTCGATGCGCGCCGCTGCATTTCCTACCTCACCATCGAGCACGAGGGCGCGATTCCGGAAGACCTGCGGCCTGCCATCGGCAACCGCATCTTCGGCTGCGACGACTGCCAGCTGGTGTGCCCGTGGAACAAGTTCGCCAAGCGCACCGACGAACCGGATTTCCGCGCGCGCAACGATCTGGACGTGGCAACCCTGCCGCAGTTGTTCGCATGGAGCGAGGACGAGTTCCTTCGCCGCACCGAAGGCTCGGCGATCCGGCGCAGCGGGCATGAGCGCTGGCTGCGCAACATCGCGGTGGCACTGGGCAATGCACCGACGACGCCCGACGTACTCGCCGCGCTGGAAAGCCGGCGTGAGGACCCGTCCCCGCTCGTGCGCGAACACGTGGCATGGGCCCTGCATAGACACCGCTCCCTGTAGGAGCGACACGAGCCGCGACCGCACGGGTGAAGCGAACGCGGGGCATGCATCATGCGAACGGACACGGAAGCTCGTTCGTGCGGGGCCGCATCCTCTGCGATCCGTGTGATCCGTCGTCGATGGCGCTTCATTCGTGCGGTCGCGACTCATGTCGCTCCTACAGAATGGATGCGGCGATGCGTAGCTTCTTCAGCCGCGCGCGGCGATCTCGGCCAGCAGAGCCCGGGTCACCGGATCCTTCACCTCGGTTTCGCCCTTGAGCGCGGGCAGCAACCCGTTGGCCAGTTGCTTGCCGAGTTCCACGCCGAACTGGTCGAAGGCATTGATGCCCCACAACACCGACTGCGCGTACACGCTGTGTTCGTACATGGCGATCAATGCGCCCAGCGACTGGGGCGTCAGCGCATCCAGCAGGATCAGCGTACTCGGACGGCCACCGGCGTAACTGCGGTGCGGATCATCGCTGTGTTGGCCATTGGCAAGCGCCTCGCTCTGCGCCAGCAGATTGGACAGCAGTGCGCGGTGGTTCTCGGCGTAAGGCGCGTCGCTGTTGACCGTACCGACGAAATCAAGCGGCACGATGCCCGTACCCTGGTGCAAGGCCTGGAAGAAGCTGTGCTGCACATCCGTGCCCGCGCCGCCCCACCACACGGGCACCGTATCGACGCCCACCGGGCTGCCATCCAGTTTGACCGACTTGCCCAGGCTTTCCATCACCAGCTGCTGCAGGTAGGCCGGCAGCAGCGCCAGGCGCTGGTCGTAGGTCATCACGCCCTGCGCCGCATGGCCGAGCACGTTCCTGTTCCACACGGCCGTCAACGCATGGCGCACCGCGATGTTGTCGGCCAGCGGGGTGCCGATGACGTGCGCATCGAACGACGACGCGCCTTCAAGCAGCTGTTCGAAACGGTCGAAACCGATCGCCAGCGCGATCGGCAGACCGACCGCCGACCACAGCGAATACCGTCCGCCGACCCAGTCCCACATCGGCAGCACGCGTTCGGCCGCGATGTCGAATGCGGCTGCCGCACGCTCGGGATTCGCGCTGACGGCGTAGAGCCGTTCACTGCCGCCAAGCCAGTCGCGCAAGACGGTGCCGTTGAGCAGCGTTTCCTGCGTGCCGAACGTCTTGGAGATCAGCACCGCCGCGGTGCGTGCCGGGTCCAACGGCGCAAGGGTACGCTGCGCGGCCGCGCCGTCCACATTGGACAGGAAGTGCACGCGGAATCGGCCCGGCAAGGGATCACGCAGGGCATCGGCCACCAGGCGCGGCCCCAGGTCGGAACCGCCTATGCCGACGCTGACGATGTCGGTCACGCCGCTGCCTTCGAGTTGCGAGATCATCGCCGCCATGCGTTGCCGGACATTCACTGCCAACGCATGCGCTTCGCGTGCGACGACCGCATCGGTGTGCTGCCCGCGCAAGGCGGTATGCAACGCCGCGCGACCTTCGGTGACATTGACTTTCTCACCTTCGAACAGGCGCCGGAACGCACCGGCCAGATCGGCGGCACGTGCCTGTTCGAGCAGCGCCTGCCATGCCGGCGCATCATAGGACTGGCGCGCGAAGTTGAAGTACAGCGGCCCATTGCGCACGGCGTGCTTTGCAACGCGATCGGGCTCGCGCGCCAGCAACTCACTCAGTGGGCCCCCGCGCAGGCGCGTGGCGTGGGACTGCAACGCATCGAAACCGGTGGTCATGTCAGGCAGCCTGCTTGGGGATGCTGCGGTTGGTGTGGGTGATGCGGTTCTGGCCGTCCACGTAGACGAGCGCGGGCTGGAAGCGGTCGGCTTCCTCCTCGCTCATCGAGGCGAACGCGGCGATGATCACCAGGTCGCCCACTTGCACGTGGCGCGCGGCGCCGCCGTTGAGCGAGATGATGCCGCTGCCCTCGTCGGCACGGATCGCGTACGTCGAGAAGCGGGCGCCATTGGTCACGTCCCAGATATGCACCTGTTCGAATTCCCGGATGCCGGTCGCATCCAGCAGCAGACCATCGATGGCGATGGAGCCTTCGTAGTTCAGCTCGGAATGGGTGACGGTGGCGCGGTGGATCTTGGTCTTGAGCAGGCTGAGGTGCATGTCGGCGGCATGGGGGGACGGGAACGCGAAGTTTAGCCGCTCGTGCACGCCATGGCGTGCATACCCTTGCAACACCGCGTACGGCGCCGGACAGCCTGCGCCGTCAGAATTCCAGGTTGTCGATCAGGCGCGTACGCCCCAGCTTCGCGGCGATCAGCGCAACCTTCGCGCCCTGTTCGCCATCCTGCGGCTCGCCCAGATCGTGACGGCGGACCACGGTGTAGTCGACCGCATAGCCCACGCCGGCAAGGTGCCGCGCGGCGTCGGACTCGACCTGCGCGCGTGATTGCCCGGCCAGCAGGCCTTCACGCATCGCGATCAGGGTCCTGCGGATCTCCGCGGCACGCGGCCGCTCGTCCGCGGACAGGTACTGGTTGCGCGAACTCATCGCCAGGCCATCCGCCTCGCGCACGATGCTGCCCGCCAGGACCTGCACGGGGAATGCGAGGTCGGTGACCATCTGCCGGATCACCGCCAGTTGCTGGTAATCCTTCTTACCGAAGGCGGCGACGTCGGGTAACACCTGGTTGAACAGGCGACTGACCACCGTGCATACGCCATCGAAGTGACCGGGCCGGTGCGCACCTTCCAGCACGCTGCTGACGCCGGGCACGTGCACCTTGGCCGCCAGTTCGACCCCGAACGGGTACATCGACTCGACCGTCGGCAGCCACAGGACATCGCAGCCGGCGCCTTCGAGCCCGCTCATGTCCGCTTCGGGCGTGCGCGGGTACCGGGTGAAGTCCTCGTTGGGTCCGAACTGGGTCGGATTCACGAACACACTGGACACCACGCGGTCGGCGTACTGCCGCGCCAGCATCACCAGCGAGTAGTGGCCCGCATGCAGGTTGCCCATGGTGGGCACGAAACCGACACGCAAGCCCTGCTGCTTCCATTCCCTGACGCGTGCACGCAATGCGTCAAGCTGGGTAATGGTCTCGATCATCGTGGCCCCTGTGGCGTGTCGTTGCGCGCAGCGCGGTCAGTAGGAATGGGCGTCGTCGGGGAACGCCCCGCTGCGCACTGCGTCGGCATAGGCACGGACCGCGCCCGCCACCGAGCCGCCTTCGACGAGGAAATCCTTGACGAACTTCGGACGCCGGTGGCCCGTGTCCAGGCCGAGGAAATCGTGCAGCACCAGCACCTGCCCGTCGCAGCCGGGGCCGGCGCCGATGCCGATGGTGGGAATGGCGATGTCGGCCGTGATCGCGGCCGCCAGAGACGACGGCACGCATTCAAGCACCAGCATCTGCGCCCCTGCCTCCGCCACGGCGCGCGCATCGTTGCGCAACTGCGCGGCGGCCGCTTCACCGCGACCCTGTACGCGATAACCACCGAACTTCAACACCGACTGCGGCGTCAGGCCCAGGTGCGCGCAGACCGGAATGTCGCGCTCGACCAGGAAACGGATGACGTCGAGCTTGTGCCCCGCGCCTTCCAGCTTGACCATCTCGGCACCCGCCTGCAGCAATGCAGTCGCGGCGTCGAGCGCGCGCTCGGGCGTGGCATCGGACTGGAACGGCAGGTCCGACACCAGCAGCGCGCGGGTCAATCCGCGCGCCACCACGCGGGTGTGATAGGCGATGTCGTCCACCGTCACCGGCAGCGTGGAGTCGTGGCCCTGCACCACCATGCCCAGCGAATCACCGATCAGCACCAGGTCGACGCCATTGGCATCCATGACCCGGGCGAAACTGTTGTCGTAGGCCGTCAGCATCACCAGCTTGCGGCCCTCGCGCTTGGCGTCGGCGAGGGCGGGAACGGTCCAGGGCTTGCTGTCTGCGTGCGTGCTCATAGCCCCGCATTATCCACTCATAAGGGATGGATGTTGGAAATTTCCAGCACGGACACAGCGTCCCGCGCGTCGCCGTAACCGGGGATACGGGCATCCGGCATGACCTCCAGCAACGGGACCAGCGCGAACGCACGCTCGTGCAGGTGCGGGTGCGGCACGCGCAGGCCGGGTTCGTCGATCACCACATCACCATAGAGCAGCAGGTCCAGGTCCAGCGTACGCGGGCCCCAGCGTTCGCCATCGATCCGATGACGGCCGAAGCCGGCTTCCACCGCCAGCAGAAGATCGAGCAGCGCGCGCGGCGACAGGCTCGTCTCCAGCAGCACGGCCGCATTGATGAAGTCAGGCTGGTCTTCCCTGCCCCACGCGGGCGTGCGGTAACAACGCGACATCCGCCGCACCGTGACATCTTCGCGTTGCCCGAGCGCGATCACGGCCTGTCGCAACGTGCCTGCGGCATCGCCGAGATTGGCTCCCAGGCCGATGCAGGCCTGGACCATTGTCTTCATTCGGGCGACGAAGCCGTGCTGCGGGAACGGCGACGGCGACGACGCTTGGATGCCGGCGCACCTTCTTCACCGAAGGAATCGCCCGGCACCGCGACGCCGAGCGCAGCCGCGAGTTCTTCGCCGGACTGCGTCTGTGCATCACGCCAGAACGCGACATCCTCGGCGTGTTGTTCGGGCGATGCCGCGAGCCTTAAAGCCAGGAAGTCGAACGCCGCGCGGAAACGCGGATGCGACAGCAGCCGCGTCACACGCTTGCGCTGCCGGTTGCCGAAACGGGTCTGCAGCAACCAGATTTCCTGCATCGGCAACGAGAAGCGGCGCGGCAGTGCCACGGTGTTCAACTGGTGCAGCGTGACGCGGTCGGCGGCGCGCCGCTGGGCTTCTTCGGCATGCACACCTTGGGCCTGCAGCCCCATCAGGGCGCGGCAGTACGCCGGCCAGAGCAGCAACGCGAACAGGAAAGCCGGCGATACGGGTTCGTCGTTGGCGACGCGCTGGTCGGTTCCAGTCAGCCCGGCCATCACCATCCGGCGCAATGCGCCGCTGCGGTTGGACGCCAGCGCCGCAGCGGTCTCGGGGAAGAGCACCTTGAGCAAACCGAAGCGCTCAAGCCCTTCGAAACTGGCGACCGCATGGCCGGACAGGAACAGCTTCAGGATTTCCTCGAACAGGCGGGCGGGCGCGGCTTCCGAAAGCAGCGGTGCCAGCCGGCCGATGGGTTCGGCGGTGGCCGCTTCGATCTCGAAATCGAGCTTCGCCGCCAGCCTGACCGCCCGCAGCATGCGCACCGGATCTTCCTGGTAGCGGAGTTCCGGCTCGCCGATCAGTTTCAGGCGACGCGCCATCACGTCCTCGAAGCCGCCCACGTAGTCGCGCACGGAAAAGTCGTCGATGGCGTAGTACAACGCGTTGGCGGTGAAGTCGCGGCGCACCGCATCGTCTTCCACGGTGCCGTACACGTTGTCGCGGACGAGGCGGCCGTTGTCCATCTCGCGGTCGCCGCTGCCGTCGTCGACGTTGGCGCGGAAGGTGGCGACCTCGATGATCTCGCGACCGAACACCACGTGCGCCAGGCGGAAGCGGCGCCCGATCAGGCGGCAATTGCGGAACTGCTGGCGTACCTGTTCCGGCGTCGCATCGGTGGCCACGTCGAAATCTTTGGGGTGGCCGCCCACGAGCAGGTCACGCACTGCGCCGCCGACCAGGTAGGCCTGGAAGCCGGCATCCCGCAAGCGGTAGAGCACGCGCAGCGCATTCGGGCTGATGTCCTTGCGCGAGATGGTGTGCTGGTCGCGGGGAATGGTTCGCAGAGCAGTGAGCGGCGTAATAGCGGCGGTTCCATGCAGGTGGGTCGCACGGCTGCCAGGATGATTGCCCTGGGCCGGGTCGCCGCCTATACTAATCCGCTGAGCCGGTTTCACCAAAAACGCTCCCTTCGTCTAGAGGTTAGGACGTGGCCCTCTCAAGGCTAAAACAGGGGTTCGAGTCCCCTAGGGAGCGCCATCCGGCACAGGGCCACGGGTTGAGAACCATGGCCGGTGAATCGACTCAAGACCCCGCTCCGGCGGGGTTTTGTGTTTCCGCTGCCCATGCCATCGCCCTATTAAAGACTGTTTAATCGCTTCGACCTAGCATGGGGCCCCCGCCATCCCCCAAGGTTCACCCGTGTCGCGCCTGCTCCTGGTTGAAGACGATCGCATGCTCGGCGACGCGCTGGCCGCCGCATTGGCACAGGATGGCTGGTCCATCGATCGTGCCGAAGATGCGCTTGCGGCTCGACTCGCCCTGGTGGACCACGGCTACACGGCGGTCCTGCTGGACCTCGGCCTGCCTCGGGGGTCCGGGCTGGATGTGCTGGCCGCACTGCGCCAGCGCTACGACACCACACCGGTCCTCATCATCACGGCCCGCGACCAGCTGAGCGATCGTGTCCGCGGCCTGGACGCCGGTGCCGACGACTACATCGTCAAACCCTTTGAAACCGGCGAACTCGGCGCACGCCTGCGTGCGGTGGTGCGGCGGACACAAGGGCGCGTCGCACCGGTGCTGCGCAACGGCGACATCGTGCTGGACCCGGCGGATCGCTCGGTCCGCCAGAACGACCGCCCCATCAAGCTCGGGGTGCACGAGTACCGCACCCTGCTGGCGTTGATGGAACGTCCCGGCCGCGTGATCGCGCGCGAGACACTGGAGTCGCTGGTCTATGGCGGCGACGGGGCGATCGAGAGCAACACCATCGCGGTCTACATCCACCAGTTGCGCAAGAAGCTCGGCGACGGCGTCATCGCCACCGTGCACGGTTTCGGCTACCGGCTGGGAGAGGACGAATGAGCCACCATTCACTGAAAGCCAAACTCTTGCTGGCCGTGATGACGCCCCTGGCAGTGGGGTGGGCATGCTGGCTGGGCGGACAGCACTTCCAGATGACGCGGCAGCAGAAGGGGCATGAAGACCATTTCCTGCAGGAGGTCGGCGAGCAGATCCTGCTGTCGATGCCGGCCAACCTCGACGCACTGAGCGAAGGGCCACGCCTCCAGTTGCCCACGCGCGCCCGCTCCACCTACCGGAAATTCGAAACCCTGCGTTACCAGGTGTGGATCCTCGGCCGGGACCATCCCGTCGTGCTGTCGGCCGGCGCACCGACCGAGCCGCTGCGTCCCGATTTCGAACCCGGCTTCGTGATCAGCCAGGTGGGCGGCGAACCATGGCGCGTCTATGCCATCTCCGATGCCAGCGGCCGCATCCAGGTGCAGGCCGGCATGGCGCAGTCCGCCATGCGCGCGGAACTGGCCCACTGGGTGAAGATCAGCCTGTGGAGCGGAATCGGCATCCTGCTGATATTGACCATCACGGTAGGCTTGGCGATCCACTGGAGCCTGAGGCCGATGAACCGCCTGCGCCGGGACATGGCCCAACGCGATGCACACGATCTCGCTCCGCTGCCATCCACGGGCATGCCGCGCGAGATCCGGCCGCTGGTGGATTCGTTCAACCTGCTGCTCGAACGCCTGTCCCATGCCATGCGGGGTGAGAGGCAGTTCCTTGCAGACGCTGCGCACGAACTTCGCACGCCCCTCGCCGCGCTGCTCACGCAGACCCAGGTCGCGCTGCGCGCCGGCACGCAGGCCGACGCGCATGCGGCGCTGGAGCAGTTGGCGCAGGGCATCCAGCGCACCTCGCGGCTCGCGCAGCAGTTGCTCGACTCCGCACGCGTCGATGCTTCGCCCCTGCGCGAAGACCGTCCCATCGTCGCGCTACCCGATGTGGTGACGATGGTGGCGCGCGAGTTCGAATCGATGGCGTCGCGGCGCCAGCAGACCCTCGCGATCCACGCCGAGCCGGCCAGCGTCCAGGGCGACCTGGACGATCTCGGCATCCTCGCCCGCAACCTGCTGGACAACGCGGTGCGCTACAGCGGCGAAGGTACCCGCATCGAAATCGCCTGCGGCACGGACCCCGATGGCACGAGCGCCTGGCTGACGGTTCGCGACAATGGTCCCGGCGTCCACCCGGACGAGCGCGAGCGCATCTTCGAGCGTTTCTTCCGCGGCAGCCATGGCAATGGCGAACGCGGCAGCGGCATCGGCCTTTCGCTGGTCCAGCGTATCGCGCGCGTGCACGAAGCGACGATCACGGTGGGTGACGGCATCGCCGGCCGGGGCTTCGGTTGCACGGTCGGATTCAGTGCGGCCCAGGATGCCTGAGCCGCGCGACGCACCTCACTCGCTTCGCCACCACGGATGCGTGCCTTCAGGTTGCCTGACGACCAGCGGTTGGCCGATCACGGGCGTGGTGATGTCCACGCCCGCTTGCCGCGAAAGGACGTACAGCGTTTCCATCGGCTCGCTCCATCCGTGGAAAGCCAGGTCGAAGGTGCTGTTGTGGATCGGCAGCAACCACTTGCCGCCAAGGTCGAGGTGCGCCTGCAGGGTCTGCTCGGGCAGCATGTGGACGTCCTGCCAACGGCGGTCGTAGGCACCACATTCCAGCAACGTGATGTCGAAAGGCCCCATGCGTTCGCCAATCGCGCGGAAGCCGTCGAAGTAGCCCGTGTCCCCGCTGAAGAAGATCCGGAGGTCGTCCGACTGGATCACCCATGACGCCCACAGCGTGGCATTGCGGTCGAACGGCGTGCGGCCGGAAAAATGCTGCGACGGCGTCGCGGTGAAACGCACGCCGTGCAGCGCGACATCGCCCCACCAGTCCAGTTGCCGCACCTTGTCGCGCGGCACGCCCCAGCGGACCAGACGATCACCCACGCCAAGCGGGGTGAGGAACACGTCCGTCTTCGCTGCCAGCGCACGCACCGCGTCGCGGTCGAGATGATCGTAATGATCGTGCGAGAGCACCACGGCGGAAAGGTGCGGCAGTTGCTCGATGTTCAATGGTGGCGCATGGAAACGTTTCGGGCCGGCCCACTGGACCGGTGAAGCACGTTCGGAGAACACCGGATCGGTCAGCCAGAACCGTCCGTCCAGCTTCATCAGCACCGTGGAGTGCCCCAGACGGTAGAGCGTCCCGTCTGCCGCGTGGTCCAACTGCGCCGCCGTCAGTGCCTGCACGGGGATCGTGCCGGCAGGCACCGTGCCCGCCGGTTTGCCGCCGATGAGGAAATCCCACCAGAGCCTGCCGGTCTGGCGCCAGCCCAGTGGGCGTGGCTTGCGCGTGTTCTGGAATCCATCCTCGCCGAACTGCGGCGATTGCGGATACGGCACCGTGCTACAGCCGGACAGGCTGGCATACCCGAAGGCGGTGGCGGAAACGCATGCGGCCGCGACCAGGCGCCGCAAGTGCCTCCGCCCTTTTCGGGGTTCAAGGCGGTACGGATGTCTTCCGGGTACGTCAGTCATGCGGCAGGTCCTGCAAGGTGGGGAAGACGTACTGGACCATCGCCGCCGCGCCGGCGTGTCCGGGCAGCGCGATCTCCCCGCTGCCCTGCGCCAGTGGCACCTGCCAGCGCAGATCCACGCAACCGAGCGTTTCGGCCATGCGACGGGCCTCGGCGAGCAGGGCGACCGCGACCCCCGACGGTCGCTCGTCCGCTGGAACGAACAGCGATTCCAGATTGAAGTAGTACGCGCGTTCGATCATCGAGAAGCCCACCGTGGCGAATGCATGGCCGATGGGTTCGCCGTCGCGCTCCGCCATCCAGGCCCACGCGCGCAGGGGCGGTTCGAACAACGCCTCCATCAGTTCGAGCACGCCGCCGACGCGCCTGCCAGGCGCATGCGACAGTTCGGCCATCTGGCGGTCGCACAGCCGCATCAGCGCCGCGGCCTGGGGGCGCGAGACGCGCCGTATCACGATGTCCAGATCCACGGGCACATGCATCCCACCCAGTTCATCAGGCGAAGGCAGGTGCGCCGTGGACGTCGCACCAGGCAGCGGTTCCGTCCCGGCATGAGGGGGTCTGGAGAGCATTGGGTCACTCCGGCGAGGAAAAGGAGGGTCGCGCGTCAGAATCCGCGCGATACGCCAATGAACAGGGACGTGCTGCGGTCCTTGCCCGCCTCGACCAGCGGACTGTCCTGCAAGGCATCCGGCAACGCGCGGTATTCCAGGTTGCCCAGCAACGCCCAGCGCTTGGCGAAGGGATGGATCAGGGTGAGGCTGGCGCGCGGCACCGTCGCTGCACCTGGACGGTAGGCAACCACGCCGCGCGCGACCTCTTCGTCCAGCGTGCCGTAGTAGTAATCGGCCATGTCCGCCGACAGGCGCATTGCGCCGATGGAAGGGACCAGGGTCGTGCGCCCCAGCGTGAGCGGATAGCTGTAGTCCAATGCGATGGAGTAGCCATCGCTGGTGCCGGTGACATCGAAGCGTGCATCCAGGTCGAGTTTGCCGGCGGCGCCCTTCCAGCTCGCACCCGCACCGACATCGACACTGTCGTCGCGATCTTCCAGCAGATTCCGGTCCACGCCGCGCCGCGCCAGTTCGGCCACGCCGAAGTCATCGGCATCGATGCCGTCCAGACGACCTGCGACGAAGGCACGCACCTCGAAGCGATCATCGTTGTAGGCGCGATAGCCGAACGCGGCGCCACGCAGGTGGAAGCGGTCACCATCGTAGGCGATGTTGGGCAGCAGGCGCGTGCGGGTGCCTTCGCCGGCGTATTCGCTGTCGCGGTGGACGACCGCCAGGCCGGCACTCCAGCGCGACGGCAGCTGGTCGTGCGCCTGCTTGTCCGTGCGCTCGACGACCTGTGCGGCAGCGGAAAGTGGCAACAGCAACAACAACGGCGTACAGGCGCGCAACGCACTCATGGAGACCTCAAAGACGGGGGACCGGACATCCGGCCCACCCATGCTCGCGCACGCTCTTTAAGAACTCCTTAAATCCTTCACAGATGGAAGATCCCGCGGCGGACCGCGATGGTGACCGCATGCGTGCGGTCATTGGCACCCAGCTTGGCGAGGATGTTCTTCATGTGCGCCTTCACCGTTTCCTCCGCGATGCCGAGGTGATGGGCGATCCGCTTGTTGCCGTTGCCGTCCGCGACCTGCCGAAGCACCTCGATCTCGCGCAGGGTCAGCGCATCATCGGACGCATGTTCGGCGATCCCGGTGGCGATCTCCGGCGGGATACGCCGACGACCCGCATGCACGCTGCGGATCGTGTCCACCAGTTCCCGGCGCAACATGCTCTTCAGCAGGTACCCCGATGCTCCTGCCTTGAACGCGCGCAGCGCCTGCGCGTCGCCCTGGTACGTGGTCAACACCACGATGCGCGCCTCCGGGAATTCGCGATGGATCGCGCCGATGGCGTCCACGCCGTCCATTTCCGGCATCTGCAGGTCCATCAACGTCACGTCCGGGCGACAGTCGCGGAAGACTTGCAGGGCTTCGAGCCCGTTGGCGGCCTCCCCCACCAGTTGCATGTCGGATTGCCCTTCGATCACCGCCGCGATGCCTTCGCGCAGCAAGGGGTGATCGTCGACGGTGAGGATGCGGATGGGCATTCGGATATCGGCCAGGATGAGTGCGACGTGGGCAGCGACGCGGGATGTCCCGGCACGATACGGGCGCGGACTCGGGACAGGCAACCCGCCCCCCATTCGGGGGGTCCGCACGTCGCCCGATCAGGGCTTATGCGTTGCTTGCCGTGCAAGGACCATGGCGGGACCCGCCCTGCGTCATCCGCCATTGAGCGCGGGTGCATCCCACCGCCAACACCCGAGGACACTGCCGTGGATAGCTCCCCGTCCCTGCTCCTTCACGAATCGACAGCTGCGCTGCCCGCGCACTCCGCGGCCGCTGGAGTGTGCGCGGACGATGCGCCTCCGCCGCGAGGCCTCGGCACGCGTGCACTCGCGCGTGCGCTTGACCACATCGAACGTCATATCGGCGACAGCCTGACGCTGACGGACATCGCAGCCGCGGCCTGCATCAGTCGCTTCCATTTCGCCCGCCTGTTCCGCGTCAGTACTGGCCAGAGCCCGATGGAATACGTGCTGACCAAGCGCATCGCCCTGGCCAAGGCGCAACTGGCGTGCGGACCACAGAAGATCTCCGCCACCGCCGCATCACTGGGCTTCTTCGACCAGAGCCATTTCACCCGCACCTTCCGTCGGATGACCGGCTACTCGCCGCGCGAGTTCCGCCACTTACACGCGCCGGTAACCCGGCACGGGTAACCCTGCCCTGCATCGCGGCGTGATCGCCGCATTCCTCCGCCCTCCATGGGAGTCGCACGATGGCCAAGGTCCTGATCCTCTACTACTCCGCTTACGGGCACATCGAAACCATGGCACATGCCGTGGCTGAAGGCGTGCGCGCCGGCGGCGCCAGCGCGGACATCAAACGCGTGCCCGAACTGGTGCCCGCCGATGTCGCGAAGGCCTCGCACTACAAGCTGGACCAGCCCGCGCCCATTGCCACCATCGGCGAACTCGCCCACTACGACGCCATCATCGTCGGCACCGGCACGCGCTTCGGCCGCATGTCCTCACAGATGGCGAACTTCCTGGACCAGGCGGGCGGCCTGTGGGCCAAGGGTGCGCTGCACGGCAAGGTCGGCGCCGCGTTCACTTCCACCGCCACCCAGCATGGTGGGCAGGAGACCACGCTGTTCTCCATCATCACCAACCTGCTGCACTTCGGCATGGTTATCGTGGGGCTGGACTACGGGTTCGCGGGGCAGATGAAACTGGACGAAGTGACCGGTGGCTCGCCCTATGGCACCACGACCATTGCCGGTGGCGACGGATCGCGCCAACCCACGCAGAACGAACTGGACGCCGCACGCTACCAGGGCCAGCGCGTCGCCGAGACCGCGATCAAGCTGCACGGTTGAGGCTGGCGGGTAGCGCGCACGCCGATGCAATCCGGCGCGCGTGCTGGCACGCGACAGTGTTGCGATCCCACCTTCCGATCCGGAGCCCGCCATGCCCACCGCCACCCCCGCCGCCGGCAAGACCCTGCTCACCCCGAACGACCACACGCTGGT
>CBIHLJ010000057.1:0-14952 GCA_966210745.1 uncultured Pseudoxanthomonas sp. | reverse complement strand
TCGCGCGCGCGCGCAGTTGCGAGAGCCAGCCGCCGTTGTGGTCCAGGCCCAGCAACGCGAACGCGAGCGCCAGGTACGCCAGGAGTTGCAGGGTGCCGGTGAGGTCACCGGAGCGGGGGTTGGAGCCGGAAAAGGAGGGCACCGGTTACTCCGGCGCGAAGAACTCGTTCCCGTGCATGTCCACCAGCTCCAGCGCTCGGCCGCCACCGCGGGCCACGCAGGTCAGCGGATCGTCGGCCACCTGCACGTGCAGGCCGGTTTCCTCGCTGATCAGGCGATCGAGGTCGCGCAGCAGGGCGCCGCCGCCGGTCAGCACGATGCCGCGCTCGGCGACGTCGGCGCACAGTTCCGGCGGGGTCTGTTCCAGCGCCAGCTTGACCGCGCTGACGATGCCGGACAGCGGCTCGTGCAGGGCTTCCAGCACTTCGTTGGAGTTGATCTTGATCATCTTCGGCACGCCCTCGGCGAGGTTGCGGCCGGAGATCTCCATCTCCTGCACCTCGGCCTGCGGGTAGGCGCAACCGATCTCCAGCTTGATGCGCTCGGCGGTGGCTTCACCGATCAGCATGCCGTGGTTGCGGCGGACGTAGTTGGTGATGAACTCGTCGAAGCGGTCGCCGCCGATGCGGACCGACTGCGAGTAGACGATGCCGTTCAACGAGATCACCGCCACCTCGGTGGTGCCGCCGCCGATGTCGATGACCATCGAACCGCGCGCCTCGGTCACCGGCATGCCGGCGCCGATGGCAGCGGCCATGGGCTCCTCGATCAGGTAGACGTCGCGGGCACCGGCCTCTTCGGCCGATTCCTTGATGGCGCGACGCTCCACCTGCGTGGAACCTGCCGGCACGCACACCAGTACGCGCGGGCTGGGACGCAGGAAGCGCGACTTGTGCACCTTCTTGATGAAGTACTTCAGCATCGCCTCGGTGTAGGTGAAGTCGGCGATCACGCCGTCCTTCATCGGGCGGATGGTGGTGATGTGGCCGGGCGTGCGGCCGAGCATCTGCTTGGCCTCCGCGCCCACTGCCGCGACCGAGCGCGAACCGCCGATGGCACGGTCCTGGCGCACCGCCACGACCGAGGGTTCGTTCAGCACGATGCCCTGTCCGCGCACGTAGATCAGGGTATTGGCCGTGCCCAGATCGATGGACAGGTCGTTGGAGAACATGCCGCGGAGCTTCTTGAACATCGGGGGACGGGTTCCTGCTGGGGGCGGATCGCCTTGAAATGGCGATTTTTTGGGCAAAAAACGAAGTCAGCTAGCCTAACAATCCGGCATGGTGCGGGCAAGGAAAAATCTCGTGAATACAAGGGAAAAACCGCTGTCCGCGGTGCCCGCACGCCCGCTTCGGCCCGGTCATCGCGCAGCCACCGTCACCGGATCAAGGCTGGTCGGCACCGGCCCCAGCCGGTAACCTTCGCACCGGCGCGCCGGGAATGGGGCGCACGTCCCGTTTTTCCTGCGGCCCGGGACGGCCGCATCCGCCTCCAGCCGAGTCTGCCGATGTCCGCACTGATCTGTGGTTCCCTTGCCTACGACACCATCATGGTGTTCCCGGACCAGTTCAAGAACCACATCCTGCCGGACAAGGTGCACATCCTGAATGTGTCGTTCCTGGTGCCGCGCATGCGCCGCGAGTTCGGCGGCTGCGCGGGCAACATCGCCTACAACCTGAAGCTGCTGGGCGGCGACCCGATCCCGATGGCCACGGTGGGGCAGGATTTCGGCCCATATCGCGAGCACTTCACCGAGCAGGGCATCCGCCTGGAGAAAGTGAAGGTGATCGACGAGCTGTTCACTCCGCAGGCGTTCATCACCACCGACCACGACAACAACCAGATCACCGCCTTCCATCCGGGCGCGATGATGCGCAGCTACGAGAACCACGTGAAGGACGTGGCCGGGGTGACGTTCGGCATCGTCAGCCCCGACGGGCGCGAGGGCATGATCCAGAACGCGGCCGAGTTCGCGGAAGGCGGGATTCCCTTCATTTTCGACCCGGGCCAGGCCATGCCGCTGTTCAACGGCGAGGAACTGCGCAACTTCATCGAACTGGCGGACTATGTGACCGTCAATGATTACGAGTCCAACCTGTTGCAGGAACGCACCGGCTGGAACGAGGCCGACATCGTCAAGCGCGTGAAGGCCTACATCACCACCCGTGGCCCGCATGGCTCGCAGATCCATACGCCGGACAAGACCTACGACATCCCGCCGGCGCACGAGCGCCGCGTGACCGACCCCACCGGCTGCGGCGACGCCTTCCGCGCCGGCCTGATCTTCGGCATCGAGAAGGGGTACGACTGGCTGACCATCGGCCGCATGGGCAACCTGATGGGGGCCTTGAAAGTCGAGCACCCGGGCACCCAGAACCAGCGCTTCGACTACGACGAGTTCAACGAACAGTTCAAGCAGCAGTTCGGCTATTCGCTGTAACCGCAACCAGCGCAGCCCCGCTTCCCGCCGTGGCGTTGGCTGCGGCTGACACGCCTCCGGCCCGCTGGCACACTCGCGCTGCCGATGCGCAATGCGTAAGGTAAGGCCGGGGAGTGGCGCTGGCGCCGGTCCCCGCGCCGTCAGCAATCAGGCAGGGGCAGCATGGTCGGGCAGCAACGCCAACCCACTCCACGGGATCCGAGCGTTCCCGTATCCACCCTTGTCCTGCTCCGTCAGTTGTCGCTCCAGGCCCTGCTGGTCGCCGTGGTGGTCTTCCTCGCCAGCGGCCTCGGCATCCTGACCCGTCCCGAAAAGCAGCTGGCCGCGTTCTGGCTGACCAATGCATTGCTGTTGGGGCTGTTCGCGCGCCGTCCGGCGCTGGCGTCACCCGCCGGCTGGGCGGCCGCTGCGCTGGGCTATGTCGCGGCGGATCTGCTCACCGGCACGTCGCTGCCCACCACCCTGCGCCTGACGGCGGCAAACCTGGCGGGCGTACTGGCCGGCTATCTCGTGTTCCGGCACATCCGCGAGGAAGACCGCCGCCTGCAGCATCCGCTGTCCATGCTGGGGGTGCTGGCGGTATCGGCAACCGCAGCGGTGGGCGCGAGTCTGGTGGGCAGCGTGACCTCGCACGCGATGATGCGGATGGGTTTCCTGACGGCCAGCGGTTTCTGGTTTTCCGCCGAACTGGTCAGCTACGTCGCCATCCTGCCGGTCGTCCTGCTGGCTCCCGCGCCCGCGGAAGCGCTTCGCGAACTCCGCGACGGACTGGACCGCGCACGCCAGCGGCCCCTCCTGCTGCTGCCACTGGTCGCGCTGGCGCTGACGATCCTGCTGGGCGTGACCATCGGGGGGCCCGGCGCCATCGCGTTCCCGGTGCCGGCGTTGCTGTGGTGCGCGTTGGCGTATCGCCTGTTCACTACGGCGGTGATCACGGCATTGCTGTGCATGTGGACGCTGATCGCGATCGCGACGGGCCTGATCGATCTGCACTTGCAGGAGACCAGCGTGCAGCCGGTCATTTCGCTGCGCATGGGCATGGCGCTGCTGGCGGTGGCGCCCCTCACGGTTGCCAGCGTCAATGCGATGCGCAACCGCCTGCTCGCCACCCTCAACCACACTGCCGACCACGATGCGCTGACCAGCGCATTGAACCGCCGCGCCTTCCTGCGCCGCGGCGGCGACCTGATGGCGCAGTCCCATCGCCGCAGCGAACCTGTTGTCGCAATGATGCTGGACATCGACCACTTCAAGTCGGTCAATGATCGCCATGGGCACGCCGCGGGCGACACCGTGCTGGTGACTTTCACGCAACGGATGCGCTCGCACCTACGCGAAGACGGTCTGTTCGGCCGGCTGGGCGGCGAGGAGTTCGCGGTGCTGATGCCGGGCGTCGACGCCGTGTCGGCCATCGCCGTGGCCGAGCGCCTGCGCGCACTCGCAGGCGAACCCATGCCGCTGGACGATGGGCGCATCCTCGACATCACGGTAAGCGTCGGTGTGTCCGCGCCCTCCAGTCCAGAGGGCGCCGATACGCTGGAACGGCTACTCAGCCAGGCCGACGTGGCGCTCTACCGCGCCAAGGCGATGGGGCGGAACCGGGTCGTGGCCTAGGGAAGGCCGACTCAATCCCATCCCGGCATCTGGCTGCCATCCAGCCCACCGGTCTCGAACAGGGCCTTGTGCGTGCTGCCATCCTTCACCGTGAACTCGATTTCCAGCACCTTCGTCTTGCGCGCGAGACGCCACAAGGCCTCTTCATCGTCGATGAACATTGCGGTGGCTTCGTCGGTATCCGGCCGGTTTGCCGACATGCGCTTCGGTGCGGCGCCGTCGGCGACCACGGTCACCTGGCAGCGGCTGTAGCACGCCTTGGCGAAGTCGCTGGCCTGCAGCACCAGGTAGCTGCTGCGCTTCCAGGTGGGATGGTCGCGGAACACCAGTTGCACCGGCTTTGCGCCGCTGCCGTCCACGTCCACCGGCTCCTTGCTCAGCAATGCGGCCGAACGCTGCGTGCCGCCGTCGACAGCGACTTGCGAGTAATCCCACAGGGCTTCCATCCGGCGCTGCTCGCGCGCGGCTTCAGCCTTGCCCTTCACGTCGTCCAGGCCCGGGCCGATGCGGGCAGCCGCCTCGCTCTGCGGATACTGGTCGAGCAGCGCCACGCCGTGGATACGCGCCATGTCCCAGTCGCTGGAGGCCACGGCGCTGTCGTATTTCTTCGCCAGGTCGGCCGCCTGCTGCTCGACGGCGGCGGCCTGCGCCGCGGCAGCGGCGGCGCGTTCGGCTTCGCGATCGCCGCAGGCCGAGACGGCCAGGCAGGCGATCGCCAGCAGGAGGAACTTCATTGCGTGCTTCTTCATCGGGGTACGCCTCGCTGGATCAACAGGGCGACTGCGGCCGCCACCTCGTCGGGTTTTTCCATGATGGACATGTGGCCGCAACCATCGAGTGAAACCTGTCTGGCCTGCGGCATCTTCGCGGCATACAGCGCCATCGCGCTGGGATCGATCACGCGGTCCTGCCGGCACCACAGCAGCAGGACCGGCTGGCGGATCGAAGCAGCCGCCTCGCCTGGCAGGAAGCGTTCGTCGCTGCGTCCGATGCGGTCCAGCACCTGCTGCTCGAATGGCGCCTGCGCGGCGCGCCAGTCGATCACCGCCCGCGATGCCGGCCACGGGATGGACGGCTGCACGCCGCGATCGTGGAAGACGGTATCGAGGTAGCGCTGCAGCGACGCGGCATCGTGGACGGCGAATGGATTCTGCCCGGCCAGCACCTCGACGCCGAAGCGGTTGTCGGCGAACCGCACGCCCGCCGCATCGATCAGGCCCACGCGCGCGATGAGTTCCGGATGCCGGGCCGACGTGATCGCCACGATGCCACCACCCATCGAATGGCCGAGCAGCACGATGGGGCTGCCGTCGCGCCGGACCTGCGCAAGGAACGCCGCCAGCCTCCCGGCCTGTGCAGAGAATCCGTAGTCCGCCCCGGCGACACGCTGGCTCTCACCCCAGCCAGGCAGGTCCGGGATGACGAGCCGGTACCGGCCACCCAGCCGCGCCGCGAGCGGGTACCAGTTCTCCTTGCTGCCGGTGAAGCCATGCACCATGACCACCGTCGGGGCGTCGTCCGACGCTGCTTCGCGCTCGTCGTAGGCCCAGCGGTGGTCGCCGATGACGATGCGTTTCTCGGACAGCCCTACCCACGCTCCCTGCAAGGCCATCGCGGCACGCAGCGGCGCCATCGGGTCCCGCCCTGCCCACACCACCAGTGCGCAGACAAGAACGGCCGCCCCCAGGGCGACCGTCCGTACGCGGGTCAGGCGGAGCGGCATGCCTTACGGGCCCGCCGGTGCCTTCGCCAGCGTCGCCTCGACCGAACCCGTCGTGATCGGGTGGTAGCCCGGCCTGGCGCGCGCGAAGCTCTCGCGTGCGAAGGCCAGGCCATCCGGCGTCTTCGCCAGTTCTTCGTAGATCGGCATGATCAGCTTGCGGCGACCGACACGCTCGATGAACCTGGCAATCTCCGGACGCGCGTCCACGTAGCCGCTGCGGATCGTCAGCGGATACCAGCGCATCGCGATCTCGCCATTGGCGGTGCCCGTGAAGTGATACGCGTCGTCGAGCTGCTTGAGCTGCTCCACCGTCAGCTTGTCGCCCATGCCCTCGATGAAGTGCACCCACTGCTGGGTGATCCAGGTGTCGGTGACCTGCGGATTCGGCAACTGGCCGCTTCCCTGCCAGGCGATGCGTGCGGTGTCGGTGCTGGAGAAGCCACGCGACTGCACCTGCGGAGCGCGTGCGGGGATGCCCGGCGCATAGACCCATTCCTGGATCTCGGCATCGCTGACCAGGTTCGGATGCTTGTCGAACAGGTTCTTCTTCGCATAGTCCAGGAACTGTTCGGTGGTGATGCTCTGGAAAGCGAAGTGGTCGAAGTAGCCGCGCAGGAAGGCGTCGAATTCCTGCCGGCCGAAACGCTCCTCCAGCATCTGCAGGAACCAGGCGCCCTTGTCGTAGGACACGGCGCTGAGCGCGTCGTCGGCATCCAGCTTCGTGCCCGGCTTCACCGCCAGCGCCTGGGTGGCCTCCGGCATCGTGCCGATGTCCTTCTTCAGGCTGTTGCGCGCGATCGCGTATTCCATGCTGGCCTGCTCCTTGCCATACAGGGATTCGACGATGCGGTTCTCCACGTAACTGGTGAAGCCCTCGTTGAGCCAGCCGTGCTTGGCGCTGGAGAACGTCACCAGGTTGCCCGACCAGCTGTGCGCCAGCTCGTGCGCGATCAGCGAGACCAGCGTCTTGTCGCCGACGATCACGGTGGGCGTGATGAAGCTCAGGCGCGGGTTCTCCATGCCGCCGTACGGGAACGAGGGCGGCAGCACCAGCATGTCGTAGCGGTCCCAGCGGTAGGGGCCGTACAGCTGCTCAGTGGTGGCGATCATCTTCTCGGTGTCTTCGAACTCCTTGGTGGCCTTGTCGACCATCGCCGGTTCGGCCCATACGCCACTGCGGGCGGAGATCGGCTTGAAGACAAGGTCGCCGGCGGCGATCGCCATCAGGTACGACGGGATCTTCTGCGGCATCGTGAAGGTGTAGTCGCCGTCACGCGTAGCGGCTGGATCGTTGTCGGCGCTCATCAGCACCATCACGTCCGGACGCGAGGTCACGTGCGCGCTGTAGGTGTAGCGCACCTGCGGCGTGTCCTGCAGCGGCACCCAGCTGCGCGCGTGGATCTGCTGCGACTGGCTGAACATGAAAGGCAGCTGCTTGCCTTCGGTCATCTCCGGCGTCAGCCACTGCAGGCCCGAGGCCTCCGGCGAACTGGTGTACGCGACCCTGACCTTGGCGTTGCGGGCAGGCGTTTCGATGGTCAGCTTGCTGCCCAGCACCGCGTCCTTGGGGGCCAGCGCGTACTGCAGGGGTGCCCAGGCGCCGTTGGCCTCGCCTTCCACCTTGGAGATGGTCAGGTCGCGCGTATCCAGCACCAGCTGGGTGGCGGCCTTGTCCTTCCAGTCCAGGGTGTAGGTGGCGGTGCCGCCGATGGTCCTGGCGTCGAAGTCGACGGCGATGTCCAGCGCCAGGTCGGCGATGGCGACCTTCTGCGGTTCGGCATAGGAATGCTCGTCGCGGTCGACGACCTTCTCGATGGCGGGCTTGGGCGTGGCGGCCACGGGGGCGGATTCAGGTTCCTTGGAGCAACCGGCCACCAGCACGGCGGCGCAGGACAACAGCAAAGCCAGTGAACGCATCAGGGGACTTCCAGCGATCGGGGGAAGCGGCAAGTTTACCGTGCCGCGCTGGCGTTGCCGTTGTCATGGTCCACGCGCGGGCCCGATGGGCGATCCGCCCGCCTTCGACTTGCCTTCAAGGCGTCGGGGCGGGGCTCGGTTTCACCAGCCGGATGGCTGGCCAGCCTCTCCTGCAACGGAAACGAACTCAGACCTTGTAGCCGGTGTGGATGGCCACGATGCCGGCGGAGAGGTTCTTGTGGCTCGTTCGCGCGAAGCCCGCAGCATCCATCATGCCCTGCAGCTCGGCCTGCGGCGGGTGCTTGCGGATACTCTCGGCCAGGTACTGGTAGCTGTCGGCGTCCTGCGCGAACAGCTTGCCCAGCCTCGGCAACACCTTGAACGAGTGGAAGTCGTAGACCGGCTTGAACCAGTCCACCGTGACTTCGGAAAACTCCAGCACGCGCGCCTGCCCGCCGACCTTCAGCACGCGGTGCATGTCGCGCAGCGCGGCGTCCTTGTCGGTGACGTTGCGAAGGCCGAAGGCAATGGTGACCAGGTCGAAGCTGGCGTCGGGAAATGGCAATGCCTCGGCATTGCACTGCACGTACTCCAGGCCTTGCACCAAGCCGCGGTCGTTCATGCGGTCACGGCCCACCGACAGCATGCCGGCATTGATGTCGCCCAGCACGATCTGCCCGGTGTCGCCCACGCGATCCTTCAGCAAGGCGGCGATGTCGCCCGTGCCGCCCGCGAGGTCCAGCACGCGGTCGCCGCGCTTTACCTGGCAAGTCCCCACGAAATAGCGCTTCCACACCCGATGAATGCCGAGGCTCATCAGGTCGTTCATCAGGTCGTAGTTGCCGGCGACCGACGTGAAGACCTCGCCCACCAGCTTCTGCTTGTCCTTGGCGGCGACATCGCGGAAGCCGAAATGGGTGGTGCCGCGTTCGTAGGGGGATTCGCTCATGGCCGGATTATCGCACTACCGGCCGGACCAGCCCACGGCCTGGGTATCCACCACGTATTCGAGCAGGCCGGGCGACCCCGGCCCGGGGTAGTCAGCGCTCCATCAGTGCACACACGACCTGCAGGCGCAGCGCCCTGGGCAGGACGTCACAGCCGCGCCTGCGGGCCCTGTCGGCCGGCGCGGCCACCGACGTCACGCGTGGTGGCTGGCTGACCGGCGGCGATGAAGAAGCCGCAACCGTGGCCGGCCTCACGAGCACGGGCGCAGGCGAACTCATCGAGCGCGGCCGCGGCCCGACACGCACCACGAAGCCATTCGCCGTCGCCGACACCACCTCGACCCAATGCAGATCGTCGGGCGTGTTCCAGCGACCGCCCACCTTCAGCATCGAGCCTTCATTGCTCGAAAGGGTGGCGGCGGGAACATCACGGTCGATACTGTAGGCGATGCCGTAATCCTCCAGCTTGTGGATGATTACCGCGTCACCGGCCAGCTTAGCTTCATAGGTCCCGGTGCGGCGCCGCGCTTCCAGCGTGTAGATCACGGTCTTGTACGGATCCGGTTGAGACGGCATGGCCAGCACGACCAGTTGCGCATTGGTCGTCTGCACCAGACTGGCCGCATCCAGCACGAACTCCTGCATATCGCGGTTGTCGGCAGCGATGGTGCGCTTGCGCGACGGCGGCAACCAGCCCAGCCGTTCGCGCTGGTACATGTTGATGTGCTTGGGCAGCAGACCATAGGTCGTGTCGCTGGTGGCGTTTCGCCAGGCATCGCTCATCAGGTCCCACGGATTGTCGTAGGTGTCGCTGTCGCCGTCGGAATTGTTCGAATGCGGCAAGCCGTAGCCGTGCCCCATCTCGTGGGCCAGCGGCGCGAGATTGGCGAACGACCAGGGCGGGCTCCACGTTACCCGCGTGCAGGTGTACACACCGTCGAGCGTCGCACAGGCGCCGCCGCCCCACGCATTGCCATCCAGTTCACCGTTGAACATCAGGTTGACGCCCTGGATGTTGCTGAAGTCCACCTCGGCATCCGCCGCCGCCGCACAGTCGGCGAATAGCGTGGACAACTGCGCCTTCTGCTTGCCGTTGGTGGTGGTCAGGTACGCGGCGCGTGGTTGCGGCAACGTGTACCAGCCGTGCGCGGTGCTTCCCGCAAGGTTGACCTGGCCGTAGGACACCTCCGACCAGTAGTGGCCCAGCTGGCCCGGCGCGTTGCCGTACTGCTCCTGGAAATAGGCGCGCGGCTTCTGCTCGCTTTCGATGTCGGCGAACTTGCACATCAGCGTCACCCAGCGCGTCGCGCCTAGCACGGGCGCCGCGGCCATCACGCGCCCATCCGCGCCTACCGATTTCGCCCTTTGCGGAACCCGTCCGGTGGGCACGATGGTGTCGATCACGGAGCGCGCCGATGAGGATGACATCACCTTCGTGACCGGCGCCTGGTACGACACCGCGACATGGCGGTTCGCCAGCGCATACAGGTCGCCCGCCGCGCGCCGCGATTGCGCGACATCCAGCGGTACGCGCTGGCCAGGACCGGTTTCCAACCACACGTCCAGTTGGGGCGCTGCCTGCACGCGGCCGGGCAGCGCGCGCGGGGGATCCGCCCACTGCAGTTGCAGGATGCCCTGCACAACGGTTTCCGCCCGCAACGGAAAGGCCGGGAGAATGCCTGCAAACGCCAATACACAGCCGGCGATGAGCGCCCGAATGCGCACCTGCCGTGCATCGGCCGATTGGTGTTTGAACACGCGCGACCCCGCTCACGATGGGCGGGCCGACATGACACCGCCATGAGGGGGTGTCGGCTGGCCTGGGCGGGTCTTGAGCGGGTTTCGTCGCGAACATGCGTATTCGCGATGCGGATGCGCCGAACTGCGATGCAGTGCAGGAATCGAACGCGAACCCCATCGTGTTCGCTATCGACATCGCGCATGCGCGCGACGTCAGGGAATACCGGAACGTGTCGGGGTATTCCCTACGGATCAGCGCTCGCGTTGTGCGCACACCACCGCACGCAGGTTACCCGCATGCACTGCACCGCATCGCGCGGGCGGCTTCGCACGGATGGCATTGCGATTCGCCGGTGCGACTGCCTGGATTGGCGTGGAGGGGGACGATACGGAAGCCGGCCTCACCAGCGCAGGCAACGGGCTGCTCATGATCCGCAGAGGGCCCACCGTCAACACGAAGCCTGTCGCCGTCTGCGTCTTTACGGTAACCACATGCGACCCCTCAGGCGTGACCCAGCGCTCGCCCACCTTGAACATGGAGCCTTCATTGTTCGCGCGGTTGGCCGCCGGCACGTCGGCATCCACGCTGTACGCCGTACCCGAGCGCTCGACCTTGTGGATGATCACCGCGTCGCCCGCGAGCGCGTTCTCGTAGGTACCCTGGCGCTTCCGTGCCTCCAGTATGTAGACGATGGTCGCGTACGGATCCGCCTGAGGCGACAGCGAAAGCACGAGCATCTGCACGTTGCCCGAGGCCGGCAGGTGCGCATAGTCCAGCGCGATGTCGCGCGTCGACAGGTCGCCCAGTGCGATCACCTGCTGGCGCGGCGCATCCACCCAGCTCAAGCGGTGCCGCTGGAAGATGTTGATGTGCTTGGGACGCGTACCATACGTGGCGTCGCTCACCGCATTCGCCCAGCCGTCGCTCATCACGTCCCATGGATTGTCGTAGGTATCGTCGTCGCCATCGGCGTTGTCCGAATGCGGCAAGCCATAGCCATGGCCCATCTCGTGCGCAAGCGGCGCCAGGTTGCTGAAAGACCAGGGCGGATTCCAGGTCACGCGTGTGCAGAGGTTTGTCTTGCCTTCCAGCGGCGCGCAACTCCCACCACCCCACGCGTAGCCATCCAGGTCGCCGTTGAACATCATGTTCACGCCCTGCACGCTGTTGAAGTCCACCGTCGCATCCGCTGCCGCGCCGCAATCGGCGAACAGCTTCCTGAGGTCGGCCTTGTCCTCGCCGTTTTCTTTGGTCACGTAGTAGCTGCGCGGTTGCGGCAGCGCGAACCAGCCGTAGGCACTGCTGCCGGACAGGTTGATCTTGTCGTAGGACACCTCGCGCCAGTAGTGGCCGAGCTGACCGACCGCGTCCCCGTACTGGGAGTCGAAGAAGGCCTTGGTCTTCTGCTCGGTCCCGATATCGCTGAACTTGCACATCAGCGTGACCCAGCGCGTGTTGCCACCCACGGGCGCCGCCGCCATCACGCGGGCGTTGGCGGGATGCGCGGGCGCCGATTGCGTGACCCGATCCGCCGGCACGATGGCCTGGATCATGGGCGCGGACGACATCACCCTTCCCTGCAGCGCGAAAGACACCGCCACGCGGCGATTGGCCAGCACGTACAGATCGCCCGCCGCCAGCCGCGCCTGGGCCGCATCGAGCGCGATGCGACTCCCATCGTCCTTCACCAGGTGTGCATTGAAACGGGGCGCCAGGCGCGTCTTCCCGGGTACCGGCCGTGCAGGGTCGCCCCACTCCAGTTGCAGCAACCCCTGCTCGATGGTCTGCGCACGGATATCACCGATCCCCGCAAGACCCAGCATCGTCCATGCGATGGTCGCCAGCACGCGACCCTTCTTCACCCCCGTCTCCATGTCCACCCCCGCTCCATCGCGATGCAGATGCGCGTCACGCGCGCCTGAGGCGTTGTAGTGCGCGCGCGCGCGACGCACCGTGAGTGGCATCACATTCGGTGATGTGTGATGCTGGATTCTTGAGCAGCGTCACGCTGCATGCCAACGACGAATCCTTCATGAGCCCCACGCCCGATTACCACGCCCTCCTCGAAACCGCCATCGCCGAAGCGCGCCAGGGTCTGGCCGAAGGTGGCATTCCGATCGGGGCCGCGCTGTACCACAACGACGGGCGACTGCTGGGCTGCGGCCACAACCGCCGCGTGCAGGAAGGCGACCCCTCCGTGCACGGCGAGACCGACGCCTTCCGCAAGGCCGGCCGCCAGCGCCGCTACCGCGACACCATCATGGTCACCACCCTCGCCCCATGCTGGTACTGCAGCGGGCTGGTGCGCCAGTTCAACATCGGCACGGTGGTGGTCGGCGAATCGGTGACGTTCCAGGGCGGCATCGACTGGCTGCGCGAGTCCGGCGTCAACGTCATCGACCTGCAGAGCCAGGAATGCATCGACCTGCTCGGCGACTACATCCGGGCCAATCCCGAGGTGTGGAACGAGGATATCGGCGAGGATTGATGGGCGGCGCCGACGTCAGGCCGGTTTCATCACCATCAGCCAGAAGACCGCGATCACGCCGATGAAGGCAGGCCATCCGAGCCAGAACCACCAGCGCATGGCACGGTAGTAGGCCGGGGGCAGCGGCTGCGATGTCGCCATGGCCCGCACGGCGAGGTCGCGTGCACGGATCTGAAGCCACAACACCGGCAGCCAGCACGCGCCGATCACGAAGAACAGTACCAGCGCCGACTTCACCCAGAAGACATCCAGCGGCAGGCCCAGCAGTCGGGTCAGCCACCATCCCGTCGCCAGTTGCACGACAACGGCGGGCGCCGTGAAGCAGGTATCGGCGATGACCACGGTGCGCGCGGTCGACGCGATCACGCGTGCATCACCGCGCAGGTGCGCCAGCCACATGAAGAACGCGATGCCGAGTCCCGTGCCGAAGAGCAGCGTGGATGCCAGGATGTGGATCCACTTCACCCACAGATAGATCATCTCAGCGTCGCTCCGTCACGACCCACAGCACCGCCAGCGCTGGCAGCAACACCAGATTCTTCGCCAGCCCGCCCAACGGGTCCCGCCACAGCGCCGGCACCATGCCCCCGAGCACCAGCGTGTAAGCCACCAGTAACAACATCATTGTCCCGACGGCCGCGCGTGGTCGCCAGCCGCAGGCCAGCGAGACGCCCAACAGGAAGTCGGCGCCGCCGCCAACGCGCGCCAGCATCACCGGGTCCCAGGTTGCCAGTGGCGTACCGGCCGACAAGCGCAGGATGTCGTCGGCCGGCGTCAGGAAGCCGGCCAGCGCCGACAGCAGCCACAGGACCACCACGGCCCATCGCAGAGCAGGCGCCAGGAAATAGAGCTGCGCTTGCCAACGGTCCTGCACCTGGCTGGGTGCCTGCTGCAATGCTTCCGTGAGCGCGCGCGGCCGCACGCCGAAGGCGGCATGCAGGCGATCGGCCGCATCCGGCGCGGTCGTGTTCCCACGTCGCAGCATGCGCCACATCGTTCGCCCCACGGGTCCACGGCCCAGCGCTTCCATCACCGAGACCGCCAGCGAGACGAAGGCCGACGGTACCGTCACCACGTGATCACCGGAGATGCGCAGCCAGCGCCGCCATTGGCCCTGGTAGTCGCGCAGCGTCATCGGAGATGGGCCACCGACCTCGTAGATACCTGTCGCGATGTTGCTTGCGGCACGCGCCACCAGTTCGCCGAGATCTTCCGCCGCGACGGGCTGCACCTGCCATCGGCCATCGCCGGGCAGCCATTGCGCGCCAGGGAAACCCGCCAACGCCCGCAGCAGCGAGGTGCCGCCATAGGAACCGCTGACGGAATAGACGACCGAAGGCCGCAGCACGACGGAGGACATCGCGAGACCGCGGAGTTGTTCGTCGAAGCGATGCTTGGATTCGATGAAAGGCCCGTCCTTAGGGAGGCCGAGCGCGGAGATCTGCACGAAACGCCTCACGCCGCTCGCCACGCAGGCTTCTGCGAGTGCCATTGGAGCGGCCACATGCACGACCTCGAAGGTCTGCCCTGCCTGTTCGCGGAGGATGCCCGCAACATTCACCACCGCATCGACGCCATCCAGCAGCGGCAACCAATCCTCCGGAAGCAGCATCGCCTGCAGGTTACAGGCGCGCTCGTCATCCGCGAGCTGGCGTTCCTTCGGTCGCACGGCACGCAACACTCACCAGCCATGGCGACGGAGCGCCGCGACCAGGTAGCCGCCGATGAACCCCGCTCCACCCACCACCAGCACGTTACGCCCCTGCTCGTCCGATGATACCTGCGCAGGAGTTTCCATGCGGTCGTTCCGTGTCCGTCGAGAGTGGTGGGAGAAACGTGGGCTCAGGCCTTGCGCACGAACTCCGATTTGAGTTTCATCGCACCGATGCCGTCGATCTTGCAATCGATGTCGTGGTCGCCGTCGACCAGGCGGATGTTCTTGACCTTGGTGCCGACCTTCACCACCAGCGAAGACCCCTTGACCTTCAGGTCCTTGATGACAGTGACGGTGTCGCCGTCCTGCAGCAGTCTGCCCTGCCTGTTCGCGGAGGATGCCCGCAACATTCACCACCGCATCGACGC
>CBIHLJ010000056.1:0-15203 GCA_966210745.1 uncultured Pseudoxanthomonas sp. | reverse complement strand
GAGCAGGGGATTGAAAATCCCCGTGTCGGCGGTTCAATTCCGTCCTCGGCCACCATATGGATCAAGGGCTTGCAGAGATGCAGGCCCTTATGCTTCTTGGGTGAGGCCGGCATACGCCTGGCATCTCGTTCCCGCGGAACGACAAGCTGCGCGGCCGGTCCCCTTGCAGTCCGGCGTTCCCTGAACCATATAGTCAGTCTGGCACACCCTCAGGACTCCAATGGCCAATCAGCCCGAAACCCCAGCCGTCACCCTTCCGCAGTCCGTGCCTCACGTCTACTCGGCGGACTTCAAGGATGCGTATGCGACGGGTGCAGTCGTCTCTGGCCCGCTGCCAGACGGCACCTTTCAGATCCTCTTCGTCCAGGACGTGCTGCACTTCGATGACGTGAAGCTCGTCTTCGACAAGACCGATTACAAGGTCGGCGACAACGTGTCGGCCAGGCTGGACTACCCGGGATCGAGCGGCCAAGCGCGCCGCGAGGTGATGGTGCGCCTGCGACTCACGCCTGCCGTAATGCAAGAGGCCGCGACAGTCATGCTCGCCCAGTTGGCGCAGACCGGCACCCTCGCTCAGGGCGAGGGGCTGCAGGTGAAGATCGGCACGCGACCGACTCCTGCGGCACCGTCCGGTGGCTGAGGGTCTTCCCACCTTTTCCTTCACCATGTCGGCAGCGCCGATGACCGCGGCTGCCGGCATGTGGCCAGTCCGCGTTCAAGATAGCCAAGGTACGCGTGCTACATTCGATCGCGTGCCGAATGATGGAGGGCCGTCAGCAATGGACTACATCATCGCCGCACTTGAGAAGAAGGTTGACAAGAACGACAGCCGCATTGATGGCATGCAGACCACGATGAGTCGCATCGAAGGTGCTCTCGGGCGCATCGAAGCGACCATTCCTCATCTTGCGACCAGCGAGCGACTCACCGCGATTGAGGGCGCTGCGAAGCTGGCCGACCAGAAACAGCGCAACTGGATACTAGCCTCGGCAGTGACCGTCTTGGTTGCTGTGACCGGGTTCGGATGGGCCATCGTCGTACGGACCGCCCCTGCCGCAATGCGCGAAGCTGTCTCGGCCGCTGCAGCGCCTCAGCCTGCCCCAGTTCTGCAGGCTCCTCCGCAGCAATAAGCGACACCCGGCAGCGATGCCTTACAGATTCCATCCCATTGGCCGGGCCAAGCATTAACCCGCTTGTGTGTGCAGTCGGTTTGATCGTTTCCGAGCATTGCTGGTGCCGCATTCGGCACCTCCCTTCAGCGACAGCTGCTCGGTACCCAGTTCTCCTTCAGCACCACGCCGCCGGCGATCAGGAAGCGCTTACATTCCCACGAGACCGAGCCGGCATGTGCGGTGGGTTCGAACAGTAGCGCCGCGCCATCGATCCCGTCGTTCGCCCGTTGCGGGGCATTGCTGCTGAACACCGTCATGATGCTGCCCGCGCGCAGTGACGCCGCGCAGCCCTCGCCCGCCACCTGGACCTGGGAAACGTAGGAACCGCTGATCGAGGCCGGGCTGGCCAAGCCGATCGAGGCGTTGCCCCCTAGGCAAGCCCCACCCGGGAAGCGACCGTGCTTGGCGTGGAACTCGGAGACGGAGCTCTTCACGCCGTCCGCCAGCCCCATGCCCTCGGCGATCTGCGAGCGGATGACGTAGTCCTGGTACTGACTGAGGGCGATGGCGGCCAGGATGGCGATAATCGCGACGACGATCATCAGTTCGATCAGTGTAAAACCGCGTGCCCCACGCATGTCGCACTCCCAAGCCATGGATGGAAAGCCGGGCATCGGGGGCTGCTGGCACCCTACTATCGCATTTCTCCGGAGCGCTGCAAAACGGGCGGCGGCCCGCCGCGCGGGGGCAGGCACCGCCGTCAAGTGCCTTTGCACGCCTCGTAAACGATGTCGTTCCACCGCCGGATCATGTCGAAGTTCCGGTCGTTGCCGACGATACGATACGCCTCGTCGCGCTGTGCTTTGGCGGACTGGCACCGCATCGCATTGGTTTCGCCGCTACCGACGGCGGTTCGGTAGGTTGGGCTGGCGGTGCTGGACCCGAGCGCCGCCGCAAGATTCGCTTGCGCATCGCGTAGCCGCGCTTCGGACTGCAATCTCATCCATTCCTGCTGCCGCCTCGATTCCACTTCAGCGGGAATGGTGATGGCCTGTTGCTGATGCATGGGTCCCGACTGCGCGCATGGCGCGTCCTGGACGCTGACCTGTCCTTGCGCATCCTGGCATTGGTACAGCTGGCGCTGCGGCGGGTGGGCGCGCTGCGCGTGGACCGCCTGCATACGGATGGCTTGCGCGCGTCTCGCTTCGGCGTAGCGGGCTTCGTACCTTGCCTGTTCATCGGCGCGCGCCGCGGCGCTTGCCAGCGCTTCGGCGCGATTGCGCTTCACCATGCCAAAGATGCCTGCAGACAGGGCGACCACCAGAATGGCGGCCACGACCTTGACCAGCGTATCGGATGAATCGTTTCGCTCCGCCCTACGGCGGAAGACCAGAGGCGCCCTTTCCGGGCTGTCACCGGAGTCGCGCCACGGGCCACTCTTGTTCCGGCGGTAGGGCGGCGGACGCGACATCGAGGATCCTGGAAGGCACTTCACAGCGATTCTGGTCGCTAGCCTCGCGCTTTGCCATCCGTAAAAACTTCACACGCTTGCCGACCTGAGGCGCGACGGAAGCCATCACCTGACCGGCTATCGACTGACCAGCACGCCCGCCGCGTCGACGTAGTGCTCGGCGCCCGGAATCACCACGCCTTCGCCGCAGCACGGGCAGGTCAGGTCGACCCGGAGCGGCCCTTGCACGGTGGTGCCCTTCGGGAAGGAAAGCGCCAGCCGCCCCTGCGTGCCGCGCGAGCAGGCGTAGTCGCGATAGGCATCCACGTACCCTTCTCCGGCGCGGGCCGATCCCCGGTCATCGAACTGGTCGCTCACGGCAATCCCCTTGGAGATCCTGCGCGAGCAGGCTGCTTCGGAGCCGGATGGGGCGTCAATAAGCGCCCTGCACTATCCGGTCGAAAGCTTGCCGCCGTTCACGTTCGGGACGTTCCGGCTGTCGCGTGTCTGCGATTGAACCGATCCGCAATCGTGGAATGTCGCTGCGTCAGCGACGGCGAACCCACCCGATAGCATCGACCCATGCCGATCCGATACAAAAGCTCGGGCTGCCTGCTGAGCATCGTCATCTCGGTGCTGTTGACCGTGGCACTGAACGCGCTGCTCTGGAGCTGCTCGCGCTAGCCGCGGGTAATGGCAGGCGACGGTTCAGCCGCCGCGCAGGACCATCCGTGCGTACCGCTGCCGCGGTGTCACGGAAGATCTGCCATGGCCAGGAAAGCCAAACCTTCGCCCCCCGGCTTCTTTCGCCGGAACGGCCTCACCGTCGTGCTGATGAGCTTCGCGCTGGTCAGTATCCTGGGCCAGGCCTACTTCGGCTACGCCGTCGAGCGCAACCAACAGCGGCAACACGGCGAGCCTCCGCCGACCGCCTCCGAATACCTCGGCAGCGGCCCGTTCCTGTCGGCCGTGTTCGAGAACTGGGAGAGCGAATTCCTGCAGATGGGCCTGTTCGTGTTGCTGACGGTGTCGCTACGCCAGCAGGGCTCGTCGGAATCGCGGCCGCTCGATCCCGCCAAGGAGTCTCCGGAGCCCAAGGTACCGAAGGCCGAGCAGCCCTGGCCGATGCGCGTCGGCGGAATCTGGGAGAAGCTTTACGCGCACTCCTTGTCGAGCGCCCTTCTCATCCTGTTTTGCCTGAGTTTCGCGCTGCACTGGTATTACAGCTGGCAATCGCACGTGGCCGAGCAGCTTGAGCACGGCGGACGGGCGACGACGGCCTTCGACCACCTGACCCAGGCGCAGTTCTGGTTCGAGTCCTTCCAGAACTGGCAGAGCGAATTCCTGTCGGTGGCGGTGCTGTGCGTGCTTTCGATCTGGCTGCGCGAGAAGGATTCCCCGCAGTCCAAGAAGCTGCGCGCCCGCTACACCGATACCGGCGCCGACTAGGCCCAGCCCTTGTCGAGGTAGGCCATCAGGTCGTTCGAACGCACCGGCGGGCGGCGGCGGAAGTTGGCGAGTTTCTCGTGGACCATCTGGAAATTGGCCGGGGCCGGCGAGAAGTTGCGCGCGCGCAGGTAGCCGGCCACGAAGTCGTCGATGCCGACCGACTCGGTTTCGGAGAGGTAAACGCGGTCGATGGGCCGGGGGGCCGAAAACGCGGTCCAGAACATGCAGGCCTCGGGGGGTAGGCTGGGATGCAGGCCGAAATTATCACCCAAGCGGGAGGCAAACTGGAAGCGCCGTCACAAGCCGGGCAACCGGCGGGTCCCATCCTGGCCCGGTACGGGCTCGTTCAGCGGACCCTGGACCGCTCCTTGCGCGGCTTGCGCAGGGACGTCGGCGCCTTCACGGTCGTCGGCGCCAGCGCCGGCGCGACCGTCGCCCCGTCATCATTGCCTATGCTTCCGACCGCCGCCCCATCGGCCACGGTCGCGCCGGAAACGTTCGACACGCTGACGTTGAAGGTCTCGTTCGGTTCGACATTGCCGTCGCCAATGATCGCCACCTCAAAGGCCTGGGTGGTGCGGCCGGCGTCGATGAACCGCCCGGCCAGCTGGCGCGCGACGAAGTCGCTGCCGCCTAGCGCGCTGCCGTTACCTGTACCGATGTCGTAGTAGACCGGACTGGGCATCGGCGCCGACAGTCGCAGCACGAAGGTCGCCGTGCTGGTCGTCCCCGCGGCGCCCTCGACGATCGCGACGTCGGCGATGGACAGCGTCGCCAGGTCGTCGTTGTTGATTCGGCCCAGCGCCTGTCCGTCGGCAATCGTCGCGTTGGCGGCGTTCGACAGGTGCACGCTGAAGCCCTCGTTGCCCTCGACCTGGTTGTCGCCGTGCACCGGCACCTGGAAGTTCGCGCTCGCCTGCCCCGCCGGAATCGTGAACCCGGCCGTCGCCTTTGCCGTGAAGTCGCCACCCGGCGCCGCGGTACCCGGCACCGTCGCCACGTCCACGGTCACCGCCGTGGCCGAGACGTGCGAGAGACTGAGCGTGAAGTTGGCCTGGGTCGTGCCGGCCTGCCCCTCGGTCATTGCCACGTCGGCGATCGAAAGCGCGGGCAGCACCGGATCCGCCGGCGCGTACTGGCCCAGCAAGGACACGCCGCTGATCGCCGTGTACGCATGCACCATCACGTACCAGGTGCCGGCCTGCGGATTCTGGATGGTGCAGTTCTCGGTCGTGGCGGGGCCACCGGAGATGCAGCCGTACTGGGTCAGGCTGGGCACCGCGCCCAAGCGCACGTACAGGTCGGCGTCCGCACTGCCGCCGTAGGTATTGAAGGTGAGGCTGGTCTTGCCGGGCGGGACCTGCAGCGAATACACCAGGCCCGCGTCCTTGGCGGCGGAAATGGGCGTGACCACCACGCCGCTGGTCAGCGCCGTCGGCAGCACCACCGATATTTCCGCTTTCGCCACGGCCGTCTTGCCGGCGTCGTTCTGCGCGGTGGCATCCACCGGCACCGAGTAGAAGCCCGGCGTCGCGCCCGCGCCGACCGTGATGCCGACCTGCACCTGCGCGGAAGCGCCCGGGGCCAGGGCCGAGGTGGCGCCGCCGTTGCCGCTCCAGCCGGAAGGCAGCGTGGGCGTGACGTTGAAGGTCGTCGCCGGGCAGCCGCAGCTGTCGGTGTTGACCACGGTGGCCGTGTAACTCGCCGCCTCGCCCGGCACGCGCCAGGCGGTGCCGGCGGGTCCCAGCTTGACCTCCGGCTTGTTCGCGCACGAGGCCGCCGCGTAGCTGACGTTGACGTTGGCGTAGCCGGCGCCGACCGCCACGGGCTGGATCACCAGCCCGGTCACCGGGTCGGTGTAGCTGGCGCCGTTGACCAGGCCGATGTCATGCCAGGTCGAGGTGGCCGGGCTCATGTCGAGCAGGTAACTGCTGTCGGGGTCGCCCTCGTTCACGCGGCGGATCACCACGCTGTTGGGGATGGTGGTGGCGTAGTTGCCGATGAAGGCGTCGTAGCCCACCGCCTCGCGCTTCTCCACGTAGTACCACTGGCTGGGCGCGATGTTGCAGCTGTTGCGGGTGTTACCGATCTTCAGCGCACGCGGGGTGCTGCTGCGGGCGGCCTCGATGTTGCCGATGCTGTACTGGCCGGCGCCGGCCTGGATGGTGGTCAGCGGTGGCGAGACGCCCGCGCCCAGCCAGCCCAGGTATTCCTTCTGGAATGCGTTGAAATGCGCGGCCGCGTTGTTGGGCGAGCCACCCATCACGTCGAGCACGTCGCCGTATTCGGTGGAGGTGCAGCCGGCATCGTCCTGGGTGACGACGTTGGTGCCGCAGTCGAGCGAATGCGAGTGGTAGAGACCGAAGTTGTGCCCCAACTCGTGCGCGACCACCGACAGCGTGAAGCCGTACTTGGTGTTGATCCACGAGCGCGAAGGATTGCCGCCGATCGTTCCAAGCCCCCACCACGGGCAGCTGTTGGGCGGGAACACGTAGACCTTGCGACGGTAGTTCGACAGCACGTGGCCGGCGGCAGTGGCGGCGGCATCGGCCTTCGACGAGATCGCCTGGTAATCGCAGGCCGTGCTCGCCTCGGTGATGGTGAACCAGTTGGTCACCACGCCCGAGAGCGAGGTCTGCTGGTAGGAGTTCTCCCAATCCCAGGCGCTGGTGTCGCCGAGCACGACCTGCTGGATCTGCGCCTTGGTGTAAGGCGGCGTCGCCGGGCCATCGCTGAAATTCACCGGGATGACCAGCGTGGTCTGCACGCCCAAGGTGTTCGGCAGCGCCGCCGCCAGCGTGGTCACGCTGCCACTGCCACCGGACGCCAGCACGATGTCGGCGTCCAGGCCGATGCCTTTCACCCGGATGCGCGAATCGGTGAGCAGGCGCGTCGGTCGTTTGGCGAAGTGCAGCGGCCGCGTGCCCTGGGCGGTCTTGAGGAAGTACCAGTAGTGGTCCACTTCCTTGCCGGGCATGTCCACGTGGATGACCTGGAGCACGCCCTCGGCCTCGACCTCGCGTTCGATCACCCGTTGCGCCTCGACCGGAAAGGCGGCGCGGATACCGGCCGGCACCGCCAGCCGCAGGATGGAGTTCGGGTCGGTGTCGAGCAGCAGGCGCAGCAGTTCGCGGCGCTCGCGCGCGATGGACAGCACGTCGGCGCGGCGGCGGGGCTGCTGCGCACGCGGTGAGGTGGCCTGCAGGTTGCGGGTGTCGAGCAGCTCGCGCGTCAGGTCCTCGGCCAGGCGTACCGATTGTGGCCGCGCCTGGCGGATGTCGGCGCGGTCGCCGCCGTGCGCCGTTGCGGTGGCGACCAGCAGGCAGGCCAGCAAGCCGGCGAGGCAACGGGACAGAAGGGGCATGGACGTTGCCGCACGGGGGGAGTCAGCAGCCACGATGCGGCGCAGTCCGCGGGCTGTCAAACCGCAAAACGGCCATCCGTGACGGCGGTCCCGGGGCCGCGGCCCGGGCCGCGTTCAGCCCCATCCCACGACACTGCCGGCATGGCGCGACAGGCCCCGAATCGCATCGGAACCGCCGGTTGGCAGGTTCCCTCCGCCCATCGCGGCCTGGTCGGCGCCGAGGGCAGCGTCCTGCAACGCTATGCGGCGCGCTTCGACTGCGTGGAGGTCAACACGTCTTTCTATCGCCCGCATCGCGCGCAGACCTGGGAAGGCTGGGCCGCGCAGGTGCCCGCGCGCTTCCGCTTCAGCGCCAAGCTGCCGCGCGACATCAGCCACGAGGCGCGGCTGCAGCGCTGCGGGCCATTGCTCGACCGATTCCGCGATGAAGTATCGGGCCTGGGCCGCAAGCTCGGCGGCCTGCTGTTGCAGTTGCCGCCCAGCCTGGCCTTCGATGCGCGCGTGGCGGAAACCTTCCTGGCGATGCTGCGGCGCCGCTTCGACGTGGCCCTGGCCTGCGAGCCGCGACATGCAAGCTGGTTCGGCGCCGAGGCCGATCGACTGTGGGCGCGACACGGCGTGGCGCGCGTGGCCGCCGACCCCGCACTCGGGCCTGAGGCGGCGCGTCCCGGCGGCAGCACGAAGCAGTGGCGCTACTGGCGCCTGCACGGCGCGCCGCGCATGTACTACAGCCCTTACGAGAATGCCTGGCTGCAGGCCTTGGCTCCGCAACTTCGCGCGGGCGACTGGGTGGTGTTCGACAACACCGCGCACGGGCACGCGCTCGGCGATGCGGCGCGGCTGCAGGCGCTGCGCGGACTTCGCTAGGCGGCGCTGCCGTCCGGGGCCGGCGCCAGGCTGCCCTCGAGCCGGTCGGCGATGGTGTGCAGCGCCTGGTCGAAGGCCGACTCGGAGTGGCGCGGGCGAATGCGTCCTTCCACCTCCATCTCCGCCAGTTCCTCGGGCGAGGCCACCAGCATGCGCTGGCCGCGGCGGTTGCTCAGGATGCGGCGTCCGCTGATCGGGCTGGTCCAGCTGATGCGCGCCGAGGTCACGCGTCCGTCCTCGGCGACGAAGTCGAGCCAGGTGCCGATCGGGTACTCGCGATAGCGCGCGACCAGATCGACGGGAAGCTCCGCCAGCACGACATCCGACACCACGACGTAGCTGTCGTCCTCCGGCTCGTGGGTGCGCGGGGTGCGCTGCAGGATGACCTGCGGCGTGGCGACCAGCACGCGTTCGGCCGCCGAAGGCAAGGCCGGCGGCGAATCGAAATCGGCGGGCGGCATCGGCCCGAAATCCTCGTCGCCGCCAGCGCCGGGCGCCAGCTCCGGCGCACCGCGAATGGCGAGCGCGAGCGAGAGTTCCACCAGCAGTTCGTCCGCCGCACTGCCGGGCTGGCCGGAACTGGCCAACACCTCGACCACGACCGGCCGCAGCGCCGACGGTTCTTCCAGCGCGCCGGCGTCGTTGCTGCGCAGCAGCGCCTCCAGCAGGCCGCGGCTGAGCTGCACGCCCTCGCCCTCCTCGCCCTCGCGCAACAGCACGACGGTATGGTGGTGCTGCCAGGGCCCCGCCAGGAAATCCAGCAACACCGACGGCAGCGTCTTGCCGAGGATCGCCGTGCCCAGGTAGCTGCTCACGCTGTCGCGCGCGACCTGCCGCCGTTCCTTGCCGCTCTGCGCGTCGGCGGCGCGTTTCTCCGACAGCTCCGCGCGCCGGCGGCAAACTTCCAGTTCGGTGGCGAGCGCGTCTTCGAGTTTCTCGAACAGGCGCACGTCGTCATTGAATTCGTTGCTGATGCGCTCGACGATGCCGAAGGCCTGCTCGCGCAGGCTGCGGTAGTTGCCGACCTCCGGCGAGGCCATCTCGAAGGCCTCCACCAGCAGGTTGAGCACGCGCCGCGCCGGATGGCTGGACTGCATGAACATGCGCCGGTCCAGCATCGCCACGCGCACGTAGGGAATGATCAGCCGGGCGAGCGCGGCGCGCGCCTTTTCATCCAGGCGCCGGCCGTCGAGCAAGGCCTCGAACAGCATGCTCACCAGTTCGAGCATGTCCTGCGCCTGCTCGGGCATGGCGCCGACGCCGCCGACCAGGCCGATCTGCCCGGCGGTGGCGCCGATCGCCTCGTGCAACTGGCCCATCACCGAGTCGCCGCGGCCGTAGGACGCCGAATAGTTGCCCTGCAACAGCGAGAGCACCGAGAACAGGTCGGCCTGGCTCCAGGGCGCGGGCGCCGGCATGCCGCCGCCGTACGTCTCGCCGCCGGCAAATCCAGTCATGCCTGGCATGCCCGTCGGCGTCCCGCCGTAACCCGCGCCCGCGTAACCGGGGCTCGCGAAGCCGGGCGCAGCGCCGGCGCCGGGCGGCCAGCCGGCCGTGCCGCCGCGACGCGCGCTCAGCAGGCCGAACAAGCGATCGAGCACCTCGCCGCCCTCGGTCGGCACGCCCGACTCGAACGCACCATGCCCACCGAAGCCCGCGGCGCCGCCTCCGCCACCTCCCACCGTCGGCATGCCCGGCACCAGCGGGGCAACCAAGTCCGGGTTGAAGCCACCCGCGCCACCGCCTCCACCGCCCAACGCGCCGGCCGCGGCCCGACCGCCGGGCGATCGTCCGCCGTAGCCGCCGTAGCCCGCGCCCGTCAGCTGCGTGGTCAGGCTCGAATAGAACGAGGTGATGCGCGAGATCAGCAGCGGCACCAGCCGCGCCAGCAACCAGTCGCGTTCCTCCGGGCTGCAGTTGATCTGCCGCATGCCGCCGCGCAGGCCTTCCACCCAGGCCAGCGGACCGAGCGGATTCGGCGATGCCTCGTCGTACTCTCGGCCGGCGATCGCCGCCAGTTGTCGGTCGAGTTCGTCGAGCGAGTTGCGGCCCTGGTAGCTGACTTCGTTGATGAAGTGCTCGCTCAGCAACTGCGCCTGTTCTTCCTCGGGCGGCAACAGGTCCAGCAACTGGCGCGGCTTCTCGCGCCGTTCCATGCCGGCCTCGAAGCGCTGCTTCCAGCCCTCGGCCAGGCGCTGCTCGGTCTGCGCGATCAGCTTGTCCCAGTTGGCCTTGCTCTTGAAGGCATCCGGTACTTCCTCGTCCTGCACCGCCGACGCCAATACCTCGGACAGCAGCGTCCGCAGCTCCTTGAAGGCCTGCAGCCGCGTGCGTTCCATGGCGGACGCTGACGGGGGGAGGGAGTTCGTGCTCACGACGCTGGCTAGAGTAGCAACAGTTCAGCCGGTTCAGGGTCGTGGCGCGCACCGCAGGGTCCGCTGCTATGCTCGCCATCATCGTCACAGACACGAGACGGCCATGACTCCCCGCATCAAAACTGTGTTCGCCATCGCGGTTCTCTGCCTGCTGTCCGCCTGCGCCTCCGGGCCGAAGAAAATCGTCAACCCGCCCAAGGCCAGCATCCAGGAACTGGCCGTGCAGCCGGACGGCAGCTGGCGCCTGACCCTGCGCTTGCAGAACTTCAGCAACGTGTCCACGGCCTTCGCCCAACTCGACGCCAAACTCTACGTGGGCGGGCAGGACGCCGGCACGCTGGCGGTTAGGCCGGCGATCACGGTCGGGCCGGAATCGGCGGACGTGGTGTCGGCCACGCTGACGCCCGCACTCGGCGCCAAGCTCGTGGTGGCCTCCGCCCTCGCCTCGCGACGTTCCGCCACCTACACCCTCACCGGCAGCATCCGCACCAGCGAGCCCAAGGGCAGCTACCCCTTCACCCACGACAGCACGCTCGATCCCGCGCCGGGATTGACGGGCGTGATGCGCTAGGAGCCACTGATGAATTCCTACCAGGCGCCGCTGGCCGACCTGCGCTTCGCGCTGTTCGACGTGCTCGAGGCCGAGGCGGTGTACGCCCGGCTCGGCATGCCGCATGCGCAGCGCGACGTGATGGACGCCGTGCTCGAGGAAGGCGCGCGCTTCACCTCGCAGGTGCTGGCCCCGCTGCACGCGATCGGCGACCAGGTCGGGTGCGTGCACGACCCGGCCACCGGCACGGTCGCCACGCCGCCGGGCTTTCGCCAGGCCTATGCGCAGTTCGTCGAAGGCGGCTGGACCGGCCTGACCGCGCCCGAGGCGATGGGCGGGCAGGATCTGCCGGAAAGCCTGGGCGCGGCGATCAAGGAAATGCTCGACGCCTCCAACCTGGCCTGGAGCAACTATCCGCTGCTCTCGCACGGCGCCATCGAGGCGCTCAAGCATCACGGCGAGGACTGGCAGAAGGAGGTCTTCCTCAAGCCGATCATCGAGGGCCGCTGGACCGGCACCATGTGCCTGACCGAGTCGCATGCCGGCTCCGACCTGGGCCTGCTCAAGACCCGCGCCGAGCCCGCCGACGACGGCAGCTATCGCATCACCGGCACCAAGATCTTCATCACCGGCGGCGAGCACGACTTCACCGACAACATCGTGCACCTGGTGCTGGCGCGACTGCCGGATGCGCCCGCGGGCACCAAGGGCATCTCGCTCTTCATCGTGCCGAAGCTCAAGGTCGCCCGCGACGGCACCGTCGGCGAGCGCAACGAGCTGCGCTGCGGTTCGATCGAACACAAGATGGGCATCCACGGCTCGTCCACCTGCGTGATGAACTTCGACGGCGCGCAGGGCTACCTGATCGGCCAGGCCAACAAGGGCCTCGCGGCGATGTTCACCATGATGAATACCGCGCGCCTCGCCGTCGGCCTGCAGGGTTTGGGCCTGATGGACCGCGCGCTGCAAGGAGCAACCGCCTACGCGAACGAGCGCCTGCAGGGCCGCGCGATGTCGGGCGCCAAATTCCCCGACAAGCCCGCCGACCCGCTGACGGTGCATCCGGACATCCGCCGCATGCTGCTGACCTGCCGCGCATTGTCGGAAGGCGGCCGCCTGCTCGCCCTGCACGCGGTGTCGCTGGTGGACGTGATGGAGCGCAGCAAGGACGAGGCCGAACGCCGCAATGCGGAAGAGCTGCTCAGCTTCCTGACGCCGATCGTCAAGGGCATGCTCACCGAGTGGTCGGTCGAGTGCACCTACCATGCGCTGCAGGTCTTCGGCGGCCACGGCTACATCCGCGAGAACGGCATGGAGCAGCTGGCCCGCGACGCGCGCATCACCACCCTGTACGAGGGCACCACGCAGATCCAGGCGCTCGACCTGCTCGGCCGCAAGATCATCCAGCTGCAGGGCGTGGGCCTGCGCCACTTCCTGTCCATGGTGCAGAAGTTCTGCGAACTGCACATGACCAACGCCGAGATGATCGAGTTCGTGCTGCCCCTGGCCGAGGTGACCAAGCAGTGGGGCGAGCTGACCCTCGAGCTCGGCCGCAAGGCCGTGGAAAACCCGGAAGAGATCGGCGCCGCGTCGGTGGACTACCTGTTCTATTCCGGCTACGCCACCCTCGCCTACTGGTGGGCGCAGTCGGTCGCCATTGCCGACGTCGGCAGCCAGTCGGCCGAGTTCAAGCGGCAGAAGCTGGAGACGGCGCGCTTCTTCTTCGCCCGCCTGCTGCCGCGGGTGAATGGGCATGCGGCGGGGATTCGGGCTGGGGTGGCGACACTGGGGCGCGCTCCGGCCTAGGCCCGGTACGCCGCAGCCGCGGTCCTAGTAGTGCTCGACGCAGATCGGTTCGTCGTTGGGACCCGGCGCCGGACAGAGAGTCGTGCACTGCACGGGATCCAGGTCCCAAGACTTCGCCAGCGCCTCGCACGCCGCCAGGGTGGCATCTAGGTCGGGCATCGCGACGAATCCGCACTCGGGAAGCGTCCTGCCCGCGACGGAAGCGACGCCGAATTCCTGCAGCCGTTCGTCGCCGGCGAACAGGCCAACCCGCTGGCCTCCGGCCGCGTCGTAGAACGCCCGCTGGGCGTCGGGCTCGAGGCATCGCAGTTGCAGGGCGAACCGCGAGTCCTTGGTCCCGAGCACGTGGACGAAGCGGTCTTGGAAGCCGAGGCTCGAAGGCGTGCAAGGCTGCGGAGCGGCGCCCGCCGCCGGTGCATCACAGACGACCGACAGCCGGACGGTGGAAACGACCGCGGCCGTCGCCTCGCCGACGGGCGGGACCGTCGGCTGGCAGGCTGCCAGGAGCGAGAGCCACAGTGGCAGAGTCATCGATCTGGCGAGTCTCATCATCCGCAATGGTGCCCCCGATAATTGGCGCGCTGGCGCGCAAGGATACTGACGATTCCATCCACCCTCGGGCGTCCTGTGGGCGGCAAGGCTTATCTTCCTGGCAATGAGTTCTTTGCGCAGCCCCACCCATTCAAAACCGATAGCACCTGCTTGTCCAAACGCTCGATTTCCAACGGTGCTTTCTGACGCGCTGAAAATGTGTAGGCGACGTAGAAACTATCAGACTGAACAGTTCGATTGCATTTTATTGTTGCTGCTCTGCCGATTGCCGCGCTTGCGACTTTCCGCCTGCACACTGCGATCAGCTCCGCATCAGGAGACAGCTGTCCGGTGGCGGATTTCCAAAGCAACCATCTGTCGGAACTGTCTGGCTCTGGCACGATCGTGAGCCGAGAAGCAGGGTCAACAGAGGCGTTTGCGCGCTGCTGAACGGCCAGTTCGGCGTGAAAAGCCCCAGCAGGCATATCCCTGAGGAACTTCGCGGGGGCGACGCGCCAAGAAACCGCGCCCCCGGATACCTCAGCGGGAAACGGGCAACTTCCGACCTGCGCCTCCGCATGGCAGCCACGAAACGCGACACCCTCGTTGGTAATGTCTGCCGATTCCTGGACCCATGGCGGTGCCTGGACTCTGTACTGGTCGGGGATGCACGGTACGCCCTGCACTATCGCGGCCCGCGGTGGTCCATCCTCTTGCCGCTGGCAACCGGTGGCAAGCAGCAAGCAACACACGGACATTACTCTGATCATTGACTGAAACTCGGTTCAGGACACTAGTTTTACGGATCTACCAGTTTGCTGTTCGCCCATGTCCCCATTGCGTTGTCGCCAAGCACACTGGTCCCGAGATTATCGTAGGTCGTCCCGCCGAGACATTCGAATCCGCCCCATTACTGTGGAGATAGCACGCAGCTGTCCCGGAGCATGATCGCCGAGGGCATCGAAACCGAGCGGCAGGCAGCCACGCTCGCCGCCTGGGAGGTACAGATGGGGCATTGGCTGTTCGCCCGGCCGATGGGACCCGAAGCGCTGCTGGAGGGGCTTGCCTTGGCGCGGGCGGACGCCGCGCAGGCGGCCGGCGACGCGGTTCCGCCGGCCTTCACGCCGCAGCCGGCCTAGCCCAACCCGCCCATTGGAGCGTGGCAGTGTCGCTGATAGGATCGGCCGATACGGGTTCCACTTCGGGAGGGGCGGATGCCGCAGGGTTCCGGTTTGCCGATCGACCGTCTGCGCAGTTCCCTGGCGGACTCGTACACCATCGACCGCGAGCTCGGCCGCGGCGGCATGTCCTCGGTGTTCCTGGCGCAGGACTGCAAGCACCGGCGCTCGGTGGCGATCAAGGTGCTGCACCCCGAGCTCGCCGCCAGCATGGGCGCCGAGCGCTTCCTGCAGGAGATCGAGGTCGCGGCGCGGCTGAGCCACCCGCACATCCTGCCGCTGTTCGACTCCGGCAGCGTGGACGACCTGCTGTACTACGTCATGCCCTATGTGGAGGGCGAATCGCTGCGCGAGCGCCTCGACCGCGAGCAGCAACTGTCCGTGGAAGAGGCCGTGCACCACGCCCGCTCCATCGCCTCGGCGATCGACTACGCCAGCCGCCAGGGCATCGTGCACCGCGACATCAAGCCCGAGAACATCATGCTCTACGAGGGCGAGGCGATGGTGATGGACTTCGGCAT
>CBIHLJ010000055.1:0-16510 GCA_966210745.1 uncultured Pseudoxanthomonas sp. | reverse complement strand
GACGATGGTGACCGCCGGCATCTTCATGGTGGCGCGCATGTCGCCGCTGTTCGAGCTGTCGCAGACGGCTCTGGACTTCGTGCTCTTCATCGGCGCGACGACCGCACTGTTCACCGGCCTGATCGGCATCGTGCAGAACGACATCAAGCGCGTGGTGGCGTATTCCACGCTGTCGCAGCTGGGCTACATGACGGTGGCACTGGGCGTGTCGGCATACTCGGCGGCGGTGTTCCACCTGATGACGCACGCCTTCTTCAAGGCGCTGCTGTTCCTGGCAGCCGGCTCGGTCATCATCGGCATGCACCACGAGCAGGACATGCGGAAGATGGGTGGCCTGCGCAAGTACATGCCCATCACCTGGATCACCAGCCTGATCGGCACGCTGGCGCTGGTCGGAACGCCGTTCTTCTCCGGGTTCTACTCGAAGGACACCATCATCGAGGCCGCCAAGCACCACCAGCACGTGGCGCACGAAGTGGGCGAGAAGGTGGCCGAGATGGGCGTGATGGCCGCACAGGGTTACCAAGGGCCGAGCGAGTGGGTCGCCACCTACGGTTACTGGGCGGTGCTGCTGGGTGTATTCGTCACCAGCTTCTACAGCTTCCGCCTGCTGTACCTGACGTTCCATGGCAAGGAGCGCTTCCGGGACGCGCATGCGGACCATGGCCATGGCCACGATGCCCATCACGACCACGCCCACGATGACCATGGTCACGACGATCACGGCCACCACGGCGCACACGAGCCGCACGAATCTCCCTGGGTGGTGACGGTGCCGCTGGTGCTGCTGGCGATCCCGTCGATCCTGATCGGTTTCTTCACCATCGGTCCGATGCTATTCGGCACCGACTGGACAGGTCACCGCGAAGTGACGCCGTTCTTCCTTGGCGCGATCGACTTCCTGCGGATCGATCCGAATCTGGCCCTGTCGCCGCGCGACACCGTGATGGCGTTGAGGGCAGAGTTCCACAGTCCATGGGAATTCGCCGTGCATGGCATGAAGATGCCGCCGTTCTGGTTGGCGCTGGGTGGCTTCGTCCTCGCGACGTTCCTCTACCTGTTCAAGCCAGACCTGCCGGGCAAGGTCCGCCACAGCCCCATCGGCGCCTTCCTGATCAACATCCTGGACAAGAAGTACTGGGCCGACCATCTCTGGATCAACGGCTTTGCCGGCGGTGGCGTGAAACTGGGCAAGGCGTCCCGCGCCTTCGACAGCCACGTGATCGATGGTGCGGCGGTGAACGGTACAGCGAAGCTGGTCGACCTGGGTGCGCAGTTGCTCCGCAAGACGCAGTCCGGCTACCTGTATCACTACGCGTTCGCGATGATCGTCGGCCTGATCCTGCTGTTGGGCGTCGTCATCAAGTTTTGGCAGTAACGACCTGACGCCGCTGCGTGCGGATCGTCCTGGCGAAGAACTCAACGGATAACACAACGTGTCGAACTGGCCCCTGCTTAGTGTTCTGATCTGGCTGCCCATCCTGGGTGGCGCGCTGGTGCTCGCCGTGGGCAACGCCCGGGCCGATGCCGCCCGCTGGCTGGGTCTGGTGGTCGCGGTGCTGACCTTCGTGGCCAGCCTCGGCCTGCTGACCGGCTTCGACTACGCGAATCCGAGCCTGCAGTTCATCGAAACCCATGCCTGGATCCCTACCTTCGACATCCACTACAACCTCGGCGCCGACGGCATCGCGGTGGCGCTGCTGCTGCTCAATACGCTGATCACCGTGCTGACGCTGGCGGGTGCGTGGGGTTCGGTGAACAAGCGGGTGGCGCAATACGTCGCTGCATTCCTGATCCTGGAAGGCCTGACCAACGGCATCTTCGCCGCCAGCGACGCCGTGCTGTTCTACGTGTTCTTCGAAGCGATGCTGATCCCGATGTTCCTGATCATCGGCGTCTGGGGCGGTCCGCGCCGCATCTATGCCTCGCTGAAGTTCTTCCTGTACACGTTCCTCGGCTCGGTGCTGATGCTGGTCGGCCTGGTGTATCTGTACATCAAGGGCGGCAGCTTCCAGCTGGCCGACCTGTATGCGCTGCCGTTGAACGCGAAGGAACAGATGTGGCTGTTCTTCGCCTTCCTGATCGCGTTCGCGGTGAAGATCCCGATGTTCCCGGTGCATACCTGGCTGCCGGATGCGCACGTGGAAGCGCCGACCGCCGGTTCGGTGATCCTGGCGGCGATCGCACTGAAGATCGGTGGCTACGGCCTGCTGCGCTTCAGCCTGCCGATCGTGCCGGATGCCGGCCATGAGTGGGCCATGTTCGTCATCGTGCTGTCGCTGATCGCCGTGGTCTACGTGGGCCTGGTGGCGCTGGTGCAGGACGACATGAAGAAGCTGATCGCCTATTCGTCCGTTTCGCACATGGGCTTCGTCACCCTGGGCATCTTCATCGCCTTCAGCCTGGTGCGCGACGCCGGTAACCTGGACGGCGCGCGCCTGGGTCTGCAGGGTGCGATGGTGCAGATGATCAGCCACGGCTTCATTTCCGGCGCCATGTTCACCTGTGTCGGCGTGCTGTACGACCGCATGCACACCCGCATGATCAAGGACTACGGCGGCGTCATCAACACGATGCCGTGGTTCGGCGCGTTCTTCATCCTGTTCGGCATGGCGAACTCCGGCCTGCCCGGCACCAGCGGCTTCGTCGGCGAGTTCATGGTCATCCTGGCCTCGTTCCAGTTGCACCCGCTGATGGCCTTCTTCGCCGCCACCACGCTGGTGATCGGTGCCGCCTACACGCTGTGGCTGGTCAAGCGCGTGATCCTGGGCGACGTGGCCAATGCGCACGTCGCCGAACTGAAGGACGTGTCCCTGCGCGAGGCCGTTGTACTTGGCGGTTTCGCCGTCTGCGTGCTGGCACTGGGCGTGTATCCCAAGCCGCTGACGGACCTGATGGAGCCGTCGATCGCGCAACTGGCGATGCAGCTCGCCAACAGCAAGCTGTAAGGAAGGACCATGACGACGCCGATGCCCATCTCCGCCGCCGACCTGCAGCCGCTGCTGCCCGAACTGACCTTGATCGGTGGCGCGTTCGCGCTGCTGATGCTCGATCTGTTCCTCGACAATTCCCGCCGCATCATCACCCACGCGCTCGCGCTGATCGTCATGGCCGCCGTGGTGTGGATGCTGGCCACGGGCGTAGGCGGGCAGGGCGCCGTGTTCAGCGGCATGTTCGTGCGCGACACGCTGGCCGACGTCAGCAAGGTGGTGATCGTCGCGGTCAGCGCACTGTCGCTGGTCTACGGTTGGCCGTACCTGCGCGAGCGCAATCTGTATCCGGGCGAGGCGCCGGTGCTGGTGATGTTCGCCACCGCCGGCATGATGATGATGGTGTCCGCCGGCAGCCTGGTGATGGTCTACTTGGGCCTGGAACTGCTGGCGCTGTGTTCGTATGCGCTCGTCGCCCTGAACCGCGACGACGGTTTGGCGACCGAGGCGGCGATGAAGTACATCGTACTCGGCTCGCTGGCATCGGGCCTGCTTCTGTACGGCATGTCGCTGGTGTACGGCGCTACCGGCTCGCTGCACCTGCCGGCGATCTTCGATGCGACCGGCGCCGCGCTGGGCGGCAGCAGTGATGCACGCATGCTGTTGCTGACGGGTGTGGTGTTCATGGTGGCCGGCGTGGCGTTCAAGCTGGGCGCGGCGCCGTTCCACATGTGGCTGCCCGACGTCTATCAGGGCGCCTCGACGCCGGTGACACTGTTCATCAGCGCAGCACCGAAGCTGGCCGCCTTCGGCATGGCATTCCGCCTGCTGCAGGACGGCGTGGGGCCGGCCGCGGCGCAGTGGCAGTGGCTGCTGGCCGGCCTGGCCGCCGCGTCGCTGGTGATCGGCAACGTCATCGCCATCGCGCAGACCAACCTCAAGCGCATGCTGGCGTACTCGACGGTGTCGCATGTCGGCTTCCTGCTGGTCGGCTTCGCTGGCGGCGGCGAGACGGGATACTCGGCGGCGCTGTTCTATGCGATCAGCTACGCCATCATGTCGGCGGCGGCATTCGGCGCGATCATCGTGCTGTCCCGCCAGGGCTTCGAGGCCGACAGGATCGACGACTTCAAGGGCCTGAATGCGCGCAATCCGTGGCAGGCGGGCCTGGTGCTATGCGTGATGGCGTCGCTGGCCGGCGTACCGCCGTTCCTGGGCTTCTGGGCCAAGCTGGTCGTGCTGGGCGCCGCGGTCAATGGCGGCTTCCTGTGGCTGGCCATCGTCGGCGTGCTCTGCGCGGTGATCGGTGCCTTCTACTACCTGCGCGTGATCAAGGTGATGTATTTCGACGAGCCGGTGGGCGAAATCCCGCCGCCCCGGGCGGACCGCGTGGTGCCGCTGGTGTTCGGCGTCAATGCACTGGCCTTGCTGGCGCTGGGCGTCGCGTGGAATCCGATCATGGCGTGGTGCAAGCTGGCGTTCGCCGGCTGACCTTACGCGACGGGGAGTTACCGCCGGAGAAAGGCTACCGGCGACGCGCGATGAACGCGATGTTTCAAGTTGGTGCATGACAAGGCTTGCAATGCACCGGCGTATTCATCATAATTTCGCTTCTGCTGCGGGGTGGAGCAGTCTGGCAGCTCGTCGGGCTCATAACCCGAAGGTCGCAGGTTCAAATCCTGCCCCCGCTACCATGTTTGTCCGAGGCCGCCTGAGTGCAGGCGGCCGACGAAAAACCTGGGCACGCAACGACGCATGTTCCCGTCGTTGCACCGACATCCAGCGTATCGGACAAGGGGCCCATCGGGCCCCTTGTCTGTTTCAGCGGCACGCAACACCACGAACCATTGGCAGCGAACCCGTGAGCGACAAGGCCAACGACATCGCCAACCTGCTGGCTCCCACCGTCCAGGCACTGGGCGTTGAGTTGCTCGGCATCGAGTATCTGCCGGCGCCCGGCGGCGCCACGGTGCGCCTGTACATCGACGTGCAGGAAGCCGAGCGCGCCACGCGGCACGTCAACATCGAGGACTGCGAAGCAGTGAGCCGTGAAGTGTCGGCACAGCTCGATGTCGAGGACCCGATCACCGGCAATTACACGCTGGAAGTCTCCTCGCCCGGCGTGGACCGTCCGCTGTTCCAGCTGGCGCATTTCGCACGCTTCGTCGGCGAATCGGCCAAGGTGGTGCTGAAGCTCCCGCAGGAGCGCCGCCGCCGGCTGCAGGGCACGATCAGCCGCATCGAAGGCGAGGACATCGTGTTTGCGCTGGACGACGCCGAAATGACGGTGGCGTTCGATAATATCGACAAGGCGCGCCTGGTCCCTGACTGGGCCGCGCTGGGCCTGGCGCCCGAGAAACCCGGTGGCGGCCGCAAGGCCGGTACCAAGAAGGCGGGCGACGCCAAGCGCGCACCGGCCAAGAAAGCAAAGAAAAAACCCAACCAACCGGCGGCCCGCAAGCCGCGCGCGGAGTGATCAATGAGTAAGGAATTGTTGCTGGTCGTGGATGCTGTGGCCAACGAAAAGGGCGTGCCGCGCGAAGTCATCTTCGATGCCATCGAGGCCGCCCTGGCGTCCGCGGCCAAGAAGCGCTACATGGACCAGGACGTGCAGGTGCGCGTCACCATCGACCACAAGGACGGCAGCTACGAGACATTCCGCCGCTGGGAAGTGGTGGCCGATGACGTGGTGATGGAATCGCCGGATCGCCAGATCCGCCTGATGGACGCCGAGGACGAAGCCGAAGGCGCCGAAGTGGGCGACTGGATCGAAGAGAAGATCGAGAACCCGGATTTCGGCCGCATCGCCGCACAGGCGGCCAAGCAGGTCATCGTGCAGCGTGTCCGCGAAGCCGAACGCGCGCAGGTGGTCGATGCCTGGAAGGACCGCGTGGGCGAACTGGTCACCGGCGTGGTCAAGCGCGCCGAGCGCGGCAACATCTACGTGGACCTGGGCGGCAACGCCGAGGCCTTCATCCCGAAGGACAAGGGCATCCCGCGCGACGTGCTGCGCGCCGGCGACCGTGTGCGTGGCTACCTGTTCGACGTGCGTTACGAACCGCGCGGCCCGCAGCTGTTCATCAGCCGCGCCGCTCCGGAGTTCATGATCGAGCTGTTCAAGCTGGAAGTGCCGGAAGTGGGCCAGGGCCTGGTCGAGATCAAGGCCTGTGCACGCGATCCGGGCGACCGCGCCAAGATCGCGGTGCTCGCGCACGACACCCGCACCGATCCCATCGGCGCCTGCATCGGCATGCGCGGTTCGCGCGTTCAGGCCGTGAGCAATGAACTGAACGGCGAGCGCGTCGACATCGTGCTGTGGAACGACAACCCGGCCACCTTCGTCATCAACGCGATGGCGCCGGCGGAAGTGCAGTCGATCATCGTCGATGAAGAGAAGCACTCGATGGACCTGGCCGTGGCGGAAGACCGCCTGGCACAGGCGATCGGCAAGGGTGGCCAGAACGTGCGCCTGGCCAGCCGCCTGACCGGCTGGCAGCTCAACGTCATGACCGCCGACCAGGTGCAGGCCAAGAGCGAGGCCGAACAGGCCGTCGCCCGCCAGCTGTTCATGGACAAGCTGGAAGTGGACGAGGAAATCGCCGCCATCCTGGTCGCTGAGGGCTTCAGCACGGTCGAGGAAATCGCCTACGTGCCGGTCGGCGAACTGCTGGCCGTCGAGGGTTTCGACGAGGACATCGTCGAGGAACTGCGCTCGCGCGCCCGCGACGCACTGCTGAACGAAGCGCTGGCCGAGGAAGAAGGCCTGGAGGACGACCATCCGGCCGAGGACCTGCTGGCGCTGGAAGGCATGGACGAAGAGACGGCGTTCGCGCTGGCCTCGCACGGCGTCCGCACCAGCGAGGACCTGTCCGACCTGGCCGCCGACGAAGTGGTCGAGTTCGGCATCGAGGGACTGGACGAGGGCCGCGCCGCGGCGCTGATCCTGGCCGCCCGCGCCGAGGAAATCGCCCGTCTGGAGCGCGGCGAATGAGCGCCCCCCGGGCTTGCCTGGGACGCGGCGCATGAGCCACCCATGAACACCGCCCTGGCACCCGCAGGGCTTAGAATTCCCCCTCTTGAACAGGGTTGCCCCACCACCACCGGGGGGGCGCAACACCCAACCTAGGATCCGAATGTCGCAGCAAACCACCATCCGCAAGCTCGCTGAACTGGTCAATACGCCGGTCGAGAAACTCCTGGAGCAACTGGCCGAGGCCGGGATGAGCTTCAGCGGTCCCGACCAGGTCGTGACCAGCATGGAAAAAGTGAAGCTGCTCGGCTTCCTCAAGCGCTCCCACGGCAAGAGCGATGCCGCAGCGGATGATGCGGGGTCCAAGAAGATCACGCTGAACCGCCGCAAGGTGCAGGAAGTGACCGTCGCGGCCGGCCGCAGCAAGACCACGGTGAACGTGGAAGTGCGCCAGAAGCGCACCTACGTGAAGCCGACCGACGCCGAATCCGTCAGCACCAACTGGCAGAACGAACCGGATCCGGAACGCGCCGAGATCCTGCGCAAGCTGGAAGAATCCCGCCAGCGCAACCTCGACGAACAGCAGCGGCTGGCCCAGGAAGACGCCAAGCGCGCCGAAGAGCTCGAGCGTCGCCGGCAGGAAGAAGCCGCCGCCCGCGCCGAAGCGGAGGCCGCGCGTGCGCAGGCCGATGCCGAGGCAGCGGCACTGGCCGCCGGTGCCGTCGCCGTGGACGGTGACGAACCCGCGCGCCCGGCGAAGCCGGCGACCCCGGGCCACCACGTGCCCAAGATGGTCGTGCGCAAGGATCCGCCGCGCACCGACGACCGCAACAATGCCGCGGCCGCCAAGCACAAGACCCGTGGCTCGCATGCGATGGTGGCCGGCGTCGAAGACGACGACAACACCAGCCGCTTCGCGGGCCAGTTGCACCTGTCCGCCGCCGATCGTGCCCGTCGCGGCGCTTCGCGTGGCAAGCCCAAGGCGCCGCGCCGCCATGAGCAGAGCCGCGGTGGGGGCGGTGCGCACGGTTTCGAGCGCCCGACCGCGCCGATCGTGCGCGAAGTGGCCATCGGCGAGACCATCACCGTGGCAGACCTGGCGCAGAAGCTCGCGCTGAAGGGCGGCGACGTGGTGAAAGCGCTGTTCAAGATGGGCGTGATGGCCACCATCACCCAGTCCATCGACCATGACACCGCTGCGCTGATCACCGAGGAGCTGGGCCACAAGGCCGTCCGTGCCGACGCCAACGACGTCGAGAACGAACTGCTGGCGCATTCGGAAGAGCAGCAGGGCGAGAAGGTCGCGCGTCCGCCGGTGGTCACCATCATGGGCCACGTCGACCACGGCAAGACCTCGCTGCTGGACTACATCCGCCGCACCAAGATCGCCAGCGGCGAAGCCGGCGGCATCACCCAGCACATCGGCGCCTACCACGTCGAGACGCCGAAGGGCGTCATCAGCTTCCTCGACACCCCGGGCCACGCCGCGTTCACCGCGATGCGCGCCCGTGGCGCCAAGCTGACCGACATCGTGGTGCTGGTGGTCGCGGCGGACGACGGCGTGATGCCGCAGACCCGCGAAGCCATCCAGCATGCCAAGGCGGCCAAGGTGCCGCTGATCGTGGCGGTGAACAAGATCGACAAGTCCGACGCCGACCCGCTGCGCGTGAAGAACGAGCTGCTGGCCGAGGAAGTGGTCGCCGAAGACTTCGGTGGCGACACCCAGATGGTCGAGATCTCGGCCAAGACGGGCCAGGGCGTGGACAACCTGCTGGACGCCATCTCCATCCAGGCCGAACTGCTGGAACTGAAGTCGGTCGAAGACGGCCGCGCCAGCGGCGTGGTCATCGAATCCTCGCTGGACAAGGGCCGTGGCCCGGTTGCGACGGTGCTGGTGCAGCAGGGCACCCTGAAGAAGGGCGACTACCTGGTCTGCGGCGTCCAGTACGGCCGCGTGCGTGCGCTGTTCGACGAGACCGGCGCACAGCCGCCGTCGGCGGGCCCGTCCATCCCCGTGCAGGTGCTGGGTCTGTCCGGCGTGCCCGAGGCTGGCGATGATTTCGTCGTGGTCGAGGACGAGCGCCTGGCCAAGGACGTGGCGCAGCAGCGCGACACCAAGCGCCGCGAATCGCGCCTGGTGCAGTCCGCCGGCAGCCGCATGGAAGACATCATGGCGCAGCTGGGTAAGGGCGAAGGCCAGCTCAGCCTCAACCTGATCATCAAGGCCGACGTGCAGGGTTCGGTGGAGGCGCTGCGTCATTCGCTGACCGCGCTGTCCAACGAATCGATCCGCATCAACATCATCCACTCCGGCGTGGGCGGCATCACCGAGTCCGACGCCAACTCCGCAGTCACCTCCAAGGCCACCGTCATCGGCTTCAACGTGCGTGCCGACGCCTCCGCGCGTCGCATCATCGAAGCCGCCGGCGTGGACCTGCGCTACTTCTCGATCATCTATGACGTGATCGACCAGGTGAAGCAGGTGGCCTCCGGTCTGTTGGGCGTGGAGATCCGCGAAGAGATCATCGGCATCGCCGAAGTGCGCGACGTCTTCCGCAGCTCCAAGTTCGGTGCGGTCGCGGGCTGCATGGTGGTCGAGGGCACGGTCAAGCGGAACAAGCCCATCCGCGTGCTGCGCGCCAGCACGGTGGTGTTCGAGGGCGAACTGGAATCGCTGCGCCGCTTCAAGGAGAACGTCGACGAGGTGCGCAATGGCACCGAGTGCGGCATCGGCGTGAAGGCCTACAACGACGTGCAGCCGGGCGACCAGATCGAGTGCTTCGAGCGCATCGAAGTGCAGCGAACCCTGTAAGGGTTCGCGTGATTCGGGAGCGGTGATTCGTGATTCGCAACAGCGGATCACGAGCACCCCAGTCCCGGCCTTGTTTTTTTACGCATCACGAATCACCAATAGCGAATCACTAATCACGTGCCCACCAAGTCGTTCCACCGCACCGACCGCGTTTCCGCCCAGCTCCGTCGCGAGCTGGGCACGCTGGTGCACGAGGCCGTGCGCGAGCACGGCCTGCCGTCGGTCAGCGTGTCCGATGTGGAAGTCACCCGTGACATGGCGCATGCCAAAGTGTTCGTCACCGCCCTGATGCCTGAGCGTTCCGTGGAAGCCGTGAAGGGCCTGAAGGAACTGGCCTGGGGCTTGCGCATGGAACTGGCGCGTCGGGTCAAGATGCGCCACGTCCCCGAGTTGCATTTCCACTACGACGATTCCGTCGACCGCGGCGAGCGCATCGAGAACCTGCTGCGCGACCTGCCGCCCCCGCCGGACGACGAGTGACCCCGCGTTTCCTGTAGGCGCTGCGACAGCCGCGACACAGGGCTCCCCGGACGTCATCCGAATGCGGCAAGGCCACGGTCGCAGCTTACGCAGCTCCTACAGAAGGTCATCCCGCTTCCGATGTCGCTGCCGAAGCTCAAATTCCGTCCGCTGGATGGCCTGCTGCTGCTCGACAAGCCGCAGGGCATGAGTTCGAACGCGGCGTTGCAGGTCGCGCGGCGACTGTTCCGGGCCGAGAAGGGAGGACATACCGGCAGTCTCGATCCCCTGGCCACCGGCTTGCTGCCGCTGTGCTTCGGCGAAGCGACCAAGATCGCCGGCCTGCTGCTGGGGTCCCGCAAGGCCTACGACACGGTTGCCGTGCTCGGCGCCACCACCGATACCGACGATGCCGATGGTGCCACGCTGCGCGAGCGGCCGGTCCCTGTGCTGGACGTCGCTGCGGTCGAGGCGGCGCTGGCGCCCCTGCAAGGCCGCATCCGCCAGCGGGCCCCCATCTACTCGGCGCTGAAGCAGGGCGGGGAACCGCTCTACACCAAGGCCCGCCGCGGGGATGTCATCGAAGCCCCCGAACGCGAGGTCGAGGTGCATGGCATCGAGGTCGTGGACATGTCCGCTGGCCGGCTGTCGCTGCGGGTGGAGTGCGGTTCCGGCACCTACGTGCGCAGCCTGGTGCGCGACCTCGGTGAAGCCCTCGGCTGCGGCGCCCATGTCGGCGCCTTGCGCCGGCGGTGGGTCGACCCGTTCAGGGAGCCGCGGATGTACACCCTCGAGGCCTTGCAGGCGATGGCTGAACAAGGGGGCGAAGTGGCTCTCGAGGCCTGCCTGCTCCCCATCGATGCCGGCCTGGCCGGCTTCCCTCGCGTCGACGTCGATGCCGCCGGTGTACGGCGGCTGGCGCAGGGCCAGCGGCTGCCGGGGCATCCCGCCAGCGATGGCCCGGTGGCCGTGTACGGGCCGGAGGGACGGGTGATCGGGTTGGGGACGGTGTCCGCCGACGGCACCCTCTCGCCGCAACGATTGTTCGCCTGGGCGGTCGCCGGCACCGCCACCAAGGGCGGCAAGAGTCAATAAAACCTTGTTTCACAAGGCCCCCGCGGCTACACTACGCCGCCGGTTTCGCACCGGCGTTTCCTTATTTCCCCAGCTTCATCAACGGCGAGCCAGGCGGTGCGCGCGGAGGACAGCCCGCGTTCCTGCAGGCCACGCATCAACGAGAGAACAGCATGTCCATCGATACCCAGAAAGTGATTGCCGACAACGCGCGCGGCGCCAACGACACCGGTTCCCCGGAAGTCCAGGTGGCTCTGATCACCGCCCGCATCGAGCACCTGAGCGGCCACTTCAAGACCCACAAGAAGGACCACCACAGCCGCCGTGGTCTGCTGCAGCTGGTCAACCGCCGCCGCAGCCTGCTTGACTACCTCAAGAAGAAAGACAACGAGCGCTACAAGACCCTGATCGAAAAGCTCGGTCTGCGTCGCTGATATACCCCCCACCGCGGCGCAGAGATGCGCCGCGGTTTGCATTTCAGGGAACGGAATGCGCTGCATCCGCTGGCCGCACCGGGCCCGCCCCGCACAGCACCACCGGCCGGACGCATCCGGCCAGCCGCACGCGACAAGGGTCGCGTGAGGTCCAACCCGCACAAGGCACCTCAAGGAACCAACGTGGCAAAAATCACCAAAACCTTCCAGTACGGCAAGCACCAGGTCACCCTGGAAACCGGCGAAATCGCCCGCCAGGCCGGCGGCGCCGTCGTCGTCAAGTTCGATGACACCGTGCTGCTGGTTACCGCCGTGGCGGCGAAGTCGGCCCGCGAAGGCCAGGACTTCTTCCCCCTGACGGTCGACTACCAGGAGAAGTTCTACGCCGGCGGCCGCATCCCCGGTGGCTTCTTCAAGCGCGAAGGTCGCGCGACCGAGAAGGAGACGCTGATCTCCCGCCTGATCGATCGCCCGCTGCGCCCGCTGTTCCCGGAAGAATTCCGCAATGAAGTGCAGGTCATCGCCACGGTGATGTCGCTGAACCCGGAAATCGACGGCGACATCCCGGCGCTGATCGGTGCTTCCGCCGCCGTCGCCCTGACCGGCGCGCCGTTCAACGGCCCGATCGGTGCCGCCAAGGTCGGCTACGTCAACGGCGAATACGTGTTGAACCCGACCGTCAGCGAACTGAAGGACTCCAAGCTGGAGCTCGTCGTCGCCGGTACGTCCAACGCGGTGCTGATGGTGGAATCCGAAGCCGCCGAGCTGTCCGAAGACGTGATGCTGGGTGCCGTGATGTTCGGCCACCGCGAAATGCAGAAGGTCATCAACATCATCAACGAGCTGGTCACCGAAGCCGGTACCAAGAACTGGGACTGGGCTGCGCCGGCCAAGAACGAGGCGATGATCTCCGCGCTGAAGGAAGCCGTGGGCACCCAGCTCGAGTCCGCCTTCCAGGTGCGCGACAAGCTGCAGCGCCGCGACGCCATCGCCGCCATCAAGAAGGACGTGATGCAGCAGCTGGCGGGCCGTGCCGAAGCCGATGGCTGGAGCGCCGGCGCGCTGTCGAAGGAATTCGGCGAGCTGGAGTACCAGACCATGCGCGGCTCCGTGCTGGCCACCAAGGTCCGCATCGACGGCCGTGCGCTGGACACCGTCCGCCCGATCTCCTCCAAGGTCAGCGTGCTGCCGCGCGTGCACGGCTCCTCGCTGTTCACCCGTGGTGAGACGCAGGCGATCGTCGCCGTCACCCTGGGTACCGCCCGTGATGGCCAGGTGATCGACGCCGTCGGCGGCGAGTGGAAGGACCACTTCCTGTTCCATTACAACTTCCCCCCGTTCTCGGTGGGCGAAGCCGGTCGAATGATGGGCCCGAAGCGTCGCGAAATAGGCCACGGTCGCCTCGCCAAGCGCGGCGTGCTCGCCGTGATGCCGACGATGGAAGCCTTCCCGTACACCATCCGCGTGGTCTCGGAAATCACCGAGTCGAACGGCTCCTCCTCGATGGCCTCGGTCTGCGGCAGCTCGCTGGCGCTGATGGATGCTGGCGTGCCGATCAAGGCGCCGGTGGCCGGCATCGCGATGGGCCTGGTGAAGGAAGGCAACGACTTCGTCGTGCTGAGCGACATCCTGGGTGACGAAGACCACCTGGGCGACATGGACTTCAAGGTCGCCGGTACCGCCAACGGCGTGTCCGCGCTGCAGATGGACATCAAGATCGAAGGCATCACCGAAGAGATCATGAAGCAGGCGCTGACGCAGGCGAAGGCCGGTCGACTGCACATCCTGGGCGAAATGGCCCATGCGATGACGTCGCCGCGCCAGGAGCTGAGCGAGTTCGCGCCGCGCCTGATCACCATCAAGATCCACCCCGACAAGATCCGCGAAGTGATCGGCAAGGGCGGTTCGGTGATCCAGGCCATCACCAAGGAAACCGGCACGCAGATCGACATCCAGGACGACGGCACCATCACCATCGCCTCGGTCAACGGCGCCGCCGGCCAGGCCGCCAAGGCCCGCATCGAGCAGATTACGTCCGACGTCGAGCCGGGCCGCATCTACGAAGGCAAGGTCGCCAAGATCATGGACTTCGGTGCGTTCGTCACCATCCTGCCGGGCAAGGACGGCTTGGTGCACGTGTCGCAGATCTCCAACGATCGCGTCGAGAAGGTCAGCGACGCGCTGAAGGAAGGCGACGTGGTCAAGGTCAAGGTGCTGGAAGTCGACAAGCAGGGCCGCATCCGCCTGTCGATCAAGGCCGTGGAAGAAGGCGAGGGCGTGTCGGCCGAGTAAGCCGCACGACATCGCGACGCGATACGGAAAAGCGGGCTTCGGCCCGCTTTTTCTTTGGGTGATGCCGAACACCTCCAATGAGCGATGTTGCTGGCTCTTTCCCCTCTCCCCGCGTGCGGGGAGAGAGTGCCAAAAGCCTGCCCCGTACCTGATACGGGGGCGGGTAAGGGGCAATGCCGGAGCCGCGATGTTTCATCGTGCGTGATGCATCGAGTGCTGCTCTCCCGTCGGTCGGTTCGTCTGCTGTGCCATTGAGTGCCTTGGCGCCGTCGCCCCTCATCCGGCCTTCGGCCACCTCCTCCCCGCAGGCGGAGAGAAGGATTCACGCCATCGACGATCACGCAGGACACAGCGTCTTCGTGCGTGCGAAGAATGCCGCCGTGCCGTCGTCGATAATGGCGTCATGAATTCGACGAATACACGCGCAGCCGCACCAGTCTCCCTCTGGTCCGGCCGTGGCCTGGTGCTGCTCGGCATTGTGCTGTCCGCGTTCAACCTGCGCACGGCGGTGACCTCGCTCACGCCGCTGCTCGATACGCTGGGCGATACGTTCGGTTTCGGCGCGACCATGACGGGCGTGTTCGGCATGCTGCCGACGGCGGCGTTTGCGGTGTTCGGCGTGGCCACGCCGGCGCTGGCGCACCGCATCGGCCTGGAGCGGACGGCGTTGCTCGCCATGCTGCTCGCCATGCTGGGCCTGCTGCTGCGCAGCGCGGCGGGCAGCACGACGGCGTTGATGGCCGCCTCGCTCACCGCACTGGCCGGCATGGGCATCGGCAACATCGTGCTGCCGCCGCTGGTGAAGCGCTACTTCGCCGATCGCGTGGGCACGGTCAGTACGCTGTACATCACCGTGCTGCAGGCAGGCACCATCCTGCCCGCGCTGGTCGCGGTGCCGGTAATGGAAGCCGCCGGCTGGCGCATCTCGCTGGGCCTGTGGGCCGTGTTTGCGGCCGCATCGGCGGTACCGTGGTGCCTGGTGCTGTGGCAGGAACGCAGCAAGACCTCGCCTTTGGCGTGCACGCACGATGCCGCCGTTACCGTCGACGACGAAGCGCCCGAGCTGTCCGCACCGCGCCCACAGGGACGTGCCTGGCGTTCGCCGGTGGCCTGGGGCATGGCGCTGATGTTCGGCATGACCTCCTTGGTGACGTACTCGATGTTCACCTGGCTGCCGAAGCTGCTGGTCGAAGCCGGCGGTACGCCCGCGCTTGGCGGCACGATGGTGGCGCTGTTCTCCACGCTGGGGCTGGTGGCCTCGCTCACGATGCCGCTGATCGCGGTGCGCATGCGCAATCCCTTCATCGTGGTGGTGGTCTGCGCCGGCTTCTACGCCGTCGCGTTCGCGGGCCTGCTGCTGGCGCCGATGGCGGCACCCGCGCTGTGGGTGGCCTTGTTGGGCATGGGGCCCAGCACGTTCCCCTTGGCGCTGACCCTGATCAACCTGCGCACGCGCACGCCGGAAGGCTCCGCCGCGCTGTCCGGCTTCATGCAGGGCGTGGGCTACACGCTGTCCTGCGCAGGACCGCTGGCCTTCGGCCTGCTGCATGAGTACACGCATGGCTGGACGCTGCCGATGGCGTTCCTCGGCGTCTGCGTTTTGGTGCTGCTGGTCGGTGGCTATCTCGCATGCCAGCCGCGGTATCTGGAAGATACCTGGCACTAGTGGGTAGGATGTGTTGAGCCCGCATGCGGTACCCATGATCGTGGCTTCGACGTATCGCCTGATGGGTATCGCTGCGCTCAAGCCATCCTACGAGCTTAGCCCGTAGTTGGCGCCTGGCGAGTGCCGTTCGACGGCGTGCCGGGAAGGTGTGCGCGTGACCGAACTCCCTCGCGAGCGTTGCGCATGAAAGAATCACACCGATCTTTGGCTGGAGGCGGTCATGAGACTTGGGCAGGGCATGTTCGTGGGCTTTGCGCTCTCGTTGTGGGTGCCGAACGCGGTGGCTGATCCTCTCTTCCAGCGTGCGAAGGTGACGTACTACTCCGTCGCCGGAGACAACCTGCGGGCGATCCAGCGTGCTTTGCGGACCAACGGGCCCAGGAATGAAGACGGGCGCGTGGTGCATGGACTGACTCGATGGCAGGTCGAATGGACATTCGAGGTGGAAGGCGCTGGAAACACCTGCGAGGTTGTTGACCTGACGGTCGCGCTGGACACAACGGTCACGCTGCCACGATGGACGCCCAGTGGCGGTGCATCCCGGGACCTTGCCAAGGCCTGGACGCGGTATCTGGATGCACTACGCCTTCACGAACACACTCACTACCGTCATGGATTGCAGGCGGCGGAGGCCATCCGGGCCCTCGCAAAGTCGCTGCCACCCAGCAACTGCGCGGCACTGTCCAGGTCTTTCAATATCAAGGCACTGCGCATCATGGAGATGTACAGGGTGCGCAGCCGCCTTTATGACCAGCGAACGCGACATGGAGCAACCGAGGGTGTCGCCCTGGAGTGAGGTCGGAATCGCCCGGGCTCGTCAGGCAAGCCCTGTCGGGATTCACTCGCTCACTCCACTCCACTCCACTCCACTCC
>CBIHLJ010000054.1:0-16997 GCA_966210745.1 uncultured Pseudoxanthomonas sp. | reverse complement strand
GGCGCGTAGTTTACGCGCTGCGCGACGGCCGGTCCCCGTCATGGCCGGCGTTGATAGGGGACAACAGCCCGGCATGCCGCGGCCGGCGTCCGGTCATCGGAACTCCGACCGACGGCACAGATTGGAGGAAACCTTTGTTGGACAAGGACTTGGCAATCCCCCGGGAATTCGGGACACTGCGCGGCATGAGGGGGACTCTGACGCTTCTGGCCGTGCTGGCCGCGTTGACCGCACTGCCGGCCAGCGCGGGCACGCTGTACAAGTGCACCGGCAATGACGGTGTGCCGAACTACGTCAGCAAGCGCGTCAGTGGCGCAAGCTGCGAAGTGGTCAGCCGCTACACGCCCGACCGCAACCGGCCGACGCAGGTCTCCGCCGTGTCACGGCCCGCCGTCGCCACGTCGGCGGTGGGGGCGGCCAGCTCGCCCGCCCTGTCCGATTCGGCCAGCGCCATCGTCCCGGCGGCGGTGCCAGCCGCGTCCGTCCCCGCGCCGGCCACCGGTCCGCGCCGCGTGGTCAGCGGGCAGGTCTACTCCTACATCAAGGACGGCGTGCGTCACTACACCAGTACGCGCCCCCGTGGCGGCACCCAGGTCGCCAGCCTGCGCACCATCAAGTACAGCTACATCGAAACCTGCTTCGCCTGCGGGAATCCGAGCGTCGACTTCGGACGGCTGCGGCTGAACACCTCGGCCTACCAGGCCGAGATCGCCGCCGCGTCGCGCGAATTCGGTGTGGAGGAATCCATCCTGCGCGCGATCATGCACGCGGAGTCCTCCTACAATCCGATGGCGCTGTCGCATGCCGGCGCGCAGGGCCTGATGCAGCTGATGCCGGCCACGGCACGTCGGTTCGGCGTGACCGACTCCTACAATGCCGGCCAGAACATCCGCGGCGGCGCGCAGTACCTGTCCTGGCTGCTGAAGCGCTTCAACGGCAACCTGACCCTGGCCGCCGCCGGCTACAACGCTGGCGAAGGCGCGGTGGATCGCCATGGGGGCGTTCCTCCGTACAAGGAAACCCAGCGCTACGTGCAGCGCGTAGCCGTGCTGGCCGATCGCTACCGGCAGGCTGTCGCCGCGCGTTGAGCCGCGGCGGGCGCTTTGGGCGCATGCAAGCCATTGATTCCACGGCAGCCGTTGTCGGCTCATTAAGCCATCCGTTACACTTTGCCGTCTTTATGCGGCCCGCACCTGCGTTTCGGGTGCGGCCTTGGCAGCCTTTTTAGCTACCTGATTGTTTTGCGGAGTGCCGGATGGCCATCGATGGGGTCAATGGGCCTGTGAATACGGGCCGACGCCGGTTCCTGACTGCGACCACCGCTGTGGTGGGTGCAGTGGGTGCCGGTATTGCAGCTGTACCTTTTATCAAGTCGTGGAATCCGAGCGCCCGGGCCAAGCTGGCCGGTGCCCCGGTGACCGCCGACCTGACCGGTCTGCAGGAAGGCCAGCGCCTGATCCTGGAGTGGCGCGGCCAGCCGATCTGGATCGTCAAGCGCTCCAAGGCGATCCTGGATGCGCTGCCGACCCTGGACGCGAACCTGCGCGACCCGCAGTCGCAGAACCTCGACCAGCAGCCGTCGTACATCAAGGGTGAGACGCGCTCGCTGAAGCCGGAGATCTCCGTGCTGGTCGGCCTGTGCACGCATCTGGGCTGCTCGCCGGAAATGGCGGCCGAGATCAAGCCCGAGCCGTACGACCCTGACTGGAAGGGCGGCTATTTCTGCCCTTGCCACAAGTCGCGCTTCGACATGGCAGGCCGCGTGTTCCAGGGCGTGCCGGCCCCCACCAACCTGGTGGTGCCGCCCCATTACTACGAGAACGACACGACCATCGTCGTCGGCCTCGACCCGCAGGGGGGCGCATAAGCCATGGCGAACATCATTACCCGCACCGCCGATGGCGTGATGGACTGGTTCAACGCGCGCGCGCCGGGCTTCATGCCCGTGTACCGCAAGCACATGAGCGAGTACTACGCGCCCAAGAACTTCAACATCTGGTACATCTTCGGTGTGCTGTCGATCGTGGTGCTGGTCAACCAGATCCTGACCGGCATCTTCCTGACGATGCACTTCAAGCCGAGCGCGGCGGAAGCCTTCGCCTCGGTCGAATACATCATGCGCGACGTGGAGTGGGGCTGGCTGATCCGCTACATGCACAGCACCGGCGCCTCGCTGTTCTTCATCGTCGTCTACATCCACATGTTCCGCGGCCTGATGTACGGCTCGTACCAGAAGCCGCGCGAGCTGGTGTGGATCCTCGGCATGCTGATCTACCTGGTGCTGATGGCCGAAGCCTTCCTGGGTTACGTGCTGCCGTGGGGCCAGATGTCGTTCTGGGGTGCGAAGGTCATCATCTCGCTGTTCGGCGCCATTCCGGTGATCGGCAACGGCCTGACCGAGTGGATCATGGGCGACTACCTGCCCAGCGACGCCACCCTGAACCGCTTCTTCGCGCTGCATGTCATCGCGCTGCCGCTGGTGCTGCTGCTGCTGGTGGTGCTGCACATCTTCGCACTGCATGAAGTCGGCTCGAACAACCCCGACGGCGTCGAGATCAAGAAGGGCCCGAAGGGCAACCGCTGGTCGCCCACGGCACCGGCCGATGGTGTGCCGTTCCATCCGTATTACACGGTGAAGGATGGCTTCTACGTCGGCGGCTTCCTGATCATCGCGGCGTTCATCGTGTTCTTCGCACCCGCGATGGGCGGCTGGTTCCTGGAGCACGACAACTTTTCCGAGGCCAACAAGCTGGTGACCCCGGCGCACATCAAGCCGGTGTGGTACTACACCCCGTACTACGCGATGTTGCGCGTAGTGCCGGACAAGCTCGGCGGCGTGCTGGTGATGTTCGGCGCCATCGCGATCCTGTTCCTAGTGCCGTGGCTGGACCGTGCCAAGGTCAAGTCCTACCGCTACCGCGGCCTGCTGTCGAAGGTGCTGCTGGGCGTGTTCGCGATCTGCTTCGTGTGGCTGGGCAAGATCGGTGCCGGCCCGGGTACGGACCCGGTGGAAACCATCATCGGCCGCTTCCTGACCGCGTTCTACTTCCTGTTCTTCATGACCATGCCGATCTGGACCAAGATCGACAAGACCAAGCCAGTGCCCGAGCGGGTGACGACGCATGACTAAGACTTTCGCCTCTCGCCTAGCTGTCTTCGCCAGCGGGTTGCTGATCTCGTTCACTGCCTTCGCTGCCGGCGGCGGCGACACACTCCAGGCCGGCAACGACCTGAGCGACCGCGCCTCCCTGCAGCGCGGCGCGCAGCTGTACATGAACTACTGCGCAGGCTGCCACTCGCTGAAGTACATGCGCTATTCGCGCATGGCCGAAGATCTGGGCCTGACCGAAGACGAGGTGATGAAGAACCTCAACTTCACCGGTGCCAAGTTCGGCGAGCAGGTGCTGGTGTCCATGCCTGCCGCGGGTGGCGAGAAGTGGTTCGGCAAGATGCCGCCTGACCTGAGCGTCATTTCCCGTGTGCGCGGCAGCGACTGGATCTACACGTACCTCAAGTCGTTCTACCTCGACGAATCGCGTCCGCTGGGATGGAACAACAAGCTGTTCCCGAATGCCTCCATGCCCAACCCGCTGTGGGAACTGCAGGGCCTGCAGCATGCCGAGTTCGGCCCCGTCGATCCTGCCACCGGCGAGCGCCACGTCGAGGGCCTCAAGGTGGCCCAGGCGGGTCGCCAGAACGCGCAGCAGTTCGACCAGACCGCGCGCGACATCACCAACTTCCTGGAGTATGTCGGTGAGCCGGCGGCCCTGAAGCGCCAGAGCATCGGCGTGTGGGTGATCCTGTTCCTGGCGGCGTTGACGTTCCTGGCCTACCTGCTGAAGCAGGAGTACTGGAAGGACGTCCACTAAGGACCGTCGCGCATCCACTGCAGCGGTGCAGGGTTGGTGCCCGCACCGCAAGGCGAAATTGGCCAAGCCTGGGGTTGCTTGGCTTTTTTCGGCAGGGATTGCACACTCAGGGACCGTGGCGACCGTCAGCAAGGGGCTGGCGGCGTCGGTGCGATCGGCGGATTCCGATCGTCGGAGAGCCGTGAATGGCTGCGAGTCCACGTATGCGCAATACACTGACGCTGTTTTCTTCCACCGATGACGTGCTCTGCCACCGCGTGCGGCTGGTGCTCGCCGCCAAGGGCGTCAGTTACGACCTCGTGCCGGTGGATCCGCAGAATCCGCCCGAAGACCTCATCGATCTGAATCCCTACCATTCCGTGCCCACTCTGGTGGAGCGCGACCTGGTCCTGTACGCCGCCTCCGTCGTCAGCGAATACCTCGACGAACGCTATCCGCATCCGCCGCTGATGCCGGTGGATCCGCTGTCACGCGCGCGCCTGCGCCTGGCCATGCTGCGTATCGAGCACGACTGGGTGCCCCAGGTCCAGGCCATCCAGCTGGGCAACAAGCAGCAGGTCGAAGCGGGCCGCAAGCGCCTGAAGGAACTGCTGACCGCCTCGGTGCCGCTGTTCAAGGCGAGCAAGTTCTTCCTCAACCCCGAAATGAGCCTGGCCGACTGTGCGATGGCCCCGATCATCTGGCGCCTGCCTTCGCTCGATGTGCCGCTGCCGAAGGACGGCAAGGCGATCGAGGACTATGGCAACCGCATCTTCCGCCACCCCGGTTTCCTGCGCAGCCTGACGGATGCCGAGAGGAAGCTGCGCGAGATCCCGGCTTAGCCGGCATCCGAGCAAGGCTTGGTTCGCAGGCATTGCAGGACAGCCCAGCGACCGGCAGCCGAGACGCGAAATGACTGACGCCACGCCCCGCATGACCAGCCATCGCCCGTACCTGTTGCGGGCCCTGAACGAGTGGATCGCCGACAACGGCATGACGCCCCATTTGCTGGTGGACGCCACACAGGCGGGTGTCCAGGTGCCTGTCAGCGCAGTGAAGGAAGGCAAGGTGGTGTTGAACATCGCCGAACGTGCGGTGGTGCGGCTGTTGATCGACAACGAGGCCGTCAGCTTCACCGCGCGGTTCGGTGGGGTCAGCCAGGCCGTGTACGTGCCGGTCAGTGCCGTGCTGGCGATCTACTCGCGCGAAACCGGGCAGGGCATGGCGTTGCCGGATGACGTAGCGCACGATCCCGATGCCGGTGGTGGTGACGATGATCAGCCGCCCTCTCCGGACACGCCGCCCGATGACGATGCACCACCGCCCGCGGGCAAGCGCCCGCCGTTCCTGCGCGTGGTCAAGTAGTTCGCCGTCCGCGCGGATCTGCCAAAAAACCCGCGCAGCGAAGTCAGTGTAGATCGAGTGGCGCGACCGAGCGCGCCACCGGCCCGACGAACGAGACCAGTTGGCCCTTGCGCAACACCAGGCGGCCCACGTGGCGATCTACGCCGTCGTGGGAATACTCGAAGCGGAAGCTGCGCTCGAACCCCAGCCAGCCATCTTCGCCACGGCGCAGGCGGAGCCCGTTCGCGTGGACGCTCTGGTCCAGCCAGATGACCCCGGCCGCCTGGCAGGCGTTCCGGCCCAGTGCGCCGGCGCGCTCGGCGGCGGCGCGCGCCGCATTCCAGTAGGCGAACGCCGCCGCTGCGGCGATCAACCACAACAAGGCGCTCAGCGGAGACATGCGGGCCTCATGGCACGGGGCCGAGTTTCATCGACAGGTCGATGGCACGGACATGCTTGGTCAGTCCGCCGATGGAAACGAAATCCACGCCATCTGCGGCAATGCCACGCAGCGTGCCCAGATCGACCCCGCCGGAGACCTCCAGCGGAATGCGGCCGGAATACGGTGCGGATCTGGCGCGGCGGACCGCTTCGCGCCGCGTACCTGCATCGAAGTCATCGATGAGGATGCGGTCGCAGCCTTCAGCCAGCGCTTCATCGAGCTGCAGCAGTGTTTCCACCTCGACGATAAGCGGCAACGAAGGATGCAGATGGCGTGCCGCGCGGATCGCAGCGGTGAGCGACCCCGCCGCGCGGACATGGTTCTCTTTCAGCATCACGGCGTCGTACAGGCCCATGCGGTGATTCTGCCCGCCTCCGCAGCGGACCGCGTACTTCTGCGCCAGGCGTAGGCCTGGCAGGGTCTTGCGCGTATCCAGGATCGTGCAGCCGGTGCCGCGCACGAGGTCGACGTAAGCGGCCGTTACCGTGGCCGTTCCCGTCAGTGTCTGCATGAAGTTGAGCGCCGAACGCTCCGCAGTGACCAGAGCGCGTGCTCGACCTTCCAGCGTGGCCAGCACCGTGCCGGCCGGCACACGATCACCGTCCTGGAAGCGCCAGTCGATGCGTACCTGCGGATCGAGGGCGCGGTGGCAGGCATCGAACCAGGGCTGGCCGGCGATGACGGCCTCTTCCTTGCACAGCAGGTAGGCGATGTCGGCGACGTCCGGCAGCAGGGCAGCGGTGGCATCGCCGCTGCCGACATCCTCGGCCAGCGCACGCGCAATGTCATCGGCAATCACGCCCGCGTCGGGTGGCGTCGGACGTGCGCTCATCGGTTCGCGAAGTCGCTGGCCTGTGCGGTGGCGATCGCTTCTTCCGCCAGCAGCACGGGGATGCCGTCCTCGACGCGGTAGACGATCTTGCGGTCATGCGTGACCAGTGCCTCGCGCAGGGGTTCGGTCTGGGCGGTGTCGTCGGCACGCTTGACCTGTCCTGCACTGATCGCATGGTTGAGTGTCTCCAGGCTGCGGGCGTCGAGCATGGCCAATGGCTGGCGGGTGGCGGGACAGCAGAGGAGGTCGAGCAGTTTGCGATCCATGGGGGGACTCGATCAGCGGTTCGGTCAGGAGGGTAGAATACGTCTTTGCGACTGAGGACGGCCATGACCGCCAGCGTTTCCAGCCCCGTGGTGGGTATCGTGATGGGCTCCCGCTCGGACTGGGAGACCATGCAGCATGCCGCGCAGAAACTGGATGCGCTGGGCGTTCCCTACGAAGTGAAGGTGGTATCGGCGCACCGCACACCGGACGTACTCTTCTCGTATGCGGCCGCGGCCGCGTCACGCGGACTGCGCGCGATCATCGCCGGGGCGGGTGGTGCTGCGCACCTGCCGGGCATGCTGGCGGCGAAGACGACGGTGCCGGTGCTTGGCGTGCCCGTGCAGTCGAAGGCGCTCAACGGAATGGATTCACTGCTTTCCATCGTGCAGATGCCGGCCGGTATTCCGGTGGCGACATTCGCGATCGGCAACGCAGGCGCCGCCAATGCAGGCCTCTTCGCTGCCGCCCTGCTGGCGTCCGAGTATCCGGCCATCGGTGCTGCGCTTGCCGCTTTCCGTGCAGGCCAGACCGAGGATGTGATGGCGCACGACGATCCGCGTCATCCGCTATGACCACGGTCGGTATCCTGGGCGGCGGGCAACTCGCGCGCATGTTGGCACTGTCGGGTGCGCCGTTGGGCTTGCGCTTCCTCGTGATGGATACGGCGGCCGATGCGTGCGCCGGCCAGTTCGCTCCGCTGCTCGTCGGCGACTACCGCGATGAAGCCGCGCTGGCCGAGTTCGCGTCGAAAGTCGACGTGGCCACGTTCGATTTCGAGAACGTGCCGGCCGAGAGTGCCGAGTGGCTCGCACGTCGCGTCCCGGTGTTCCCGAATCCACGCGCGCTCGCCGTCGCGCAGGATCGACTGGTGGAAAAGACGCTGTTCCGCGAACTCGGGATCCCTGTCGGCGCCTTCGCGAACATCGAAACGCGCGCACAGCTGCGGGCGGAGGTCGAGCAACTGGGCGGTGCCTGCATCCTCAAGACGCGCAGGCTGGGCTACGACGGCAAGGGCCAGTTCCGTATCAAGTCACCGGCGGACGTCGATGCCGCCTGGCAGGCGCTTGGCGCGCAGGCCGCCACGGTCGGCCTGATCGTTGAAGCGTTCATTCCGTTCGAGCGGGAGTTGTCCGTGATCGCGGTGCGGGGTCGCGATGGCGAATTCCGCACCTGGCCGCTGACCGAGAACTGGCATGTCGATGGCGTGCTGTCGGCGAGCCTGGCCCCGGCGCGCGTCGACGACGCCTTGGCCGAGGCGGCGCGCGCGCATGCGCGTCGATTGGCCGAGGCGCTGGACTATGTCGGCGTGTTCGCGCTGGAGCTGTTCTACCGCGAGGGCGAGCTGCTCGCCAACGAGATGGCCCCGCGCGTGCACAACTCCGGCCACTGGACGATCGAAGGCGCGGAAACGTCGCAGTTCCAGAACCACCTGCGTGCGGTACTCGGCTTGCCGCTGGGCGACACGCGGGTACTCGGCCATGCCTGCATGCTCAACTGGATCGGCGAGATGCCGGCTGCCGCGGTCGTGCTGCAGGAGGCGGGTGGGCACTGGCACGACTACGGCAAAGAATCGCGCGCCGGTCGCAAGGTCGGCCACGCCACGCTGAGGGCCGAGGACGCGTCTTCGTTGGCCCAGGCGCTGGCGCGCGCAGGTGCGGGCTTGGGACGCGACGCGCAGGTGGCGCCGGTCGTGGCGCGCCTGTCCGCGTAGCCCGGCTCGCGCAAGGCACGCAAAAGAAAACGGCCGGGTTCCCCGGCCGCTTTCCTTGGTGCGTGGAGTTGGGCTCAGCGCAGGTTGCCGGCCACGAAGTCCCAGTTCACCAGCGCCCAGAACGACTCGACATACTTCGGTCGCGCGTTGCGGTAGTCGATGTAATAGGCGTGCTCCCACACATCGATGGTCAGCAGCGGCTTGTCCTCACCGGTCAGCGGGGTGGCGGCGTTGGACGTGCTGGCCAGGGCCAGCGAACCGTCCGGACGCTGCACCAGCCAGCCCCAGCCTGACCCGAAGGTGCCGATGGCGGTCTTGGTGAATTCTTCCTTGAACTTGGCGAAATCGCCAAAGGTCTTGTTGATCAACTCGGCCAGCTTGCCGGTTGGCTCGCCGCCGCCATTGGGCTTGAGGCAGTTCCAGTAGAACGTGTGGTTCCACACCTGCGCGGCGTTGTTGAACATGCCGCCCTGCGACTTGCGCACGATCTCTTCCAGCGATGCGTCGGCGAACTCGGTGCCTTCGATCAGCTTGTTGAGGTTGTCCACATAGGTCTTGTGATGCTTGCCGTAGTGGAAGTCGATCGTCTCGCCGGAGATGTGCGGTTCCAGCGCGGTGCGGTCGTAGGGCAGGGGGGGAAGTTCGATGGCCATGGCTCGGTTCCTTACGCTAGGCGGGTAAAAAGGGTGTGCGGGCACCGTCGGCGCGATGCGAGGGCTTACACTATGCAATCCGCGGGCGAAGCCGGCGGAACGGACCGAAAGTGTACCCGACGGTGGTTGCCAAACCGTCAAGGAAGGAGAAATCAGCATGCCGGTGATGGAACGCATCCAGGCCGAAGTGGATGGCCACCCGATCGTCCTTTTCATGAAGGGCACGCCGCAGTTCCCGATGTGCGGGTTCTCCAGCCGTGCGGTACACGCGTTGCGCGAAGCGGGCGCGGAGCATGTCTACACCATCAACGTGCTGGAAGAGCCCGAGATCCGCGCCAACCTGCCGCGCTTTTCCAACTGGCCGACGTTCCCCCAGCTCTTCATCAATGGCGAACTGATCGGCGGTTGCGACATCACGCTGGAGCTGCACGAGTCCGGCGAACTGCAGCGGATCGTGGCCGAGGCGCTGTCGCAGTGAGCCTGATCGGGTTGCCCCAGCGTGCACCGCGCGCTCTGGACCAGCGTGTGGTGCTGGTCAGCGGCGCGCATGGCGGGCTGGGCAGTGCGGCGGCGGTCGCCTGTGCCGAAGCGGGCGCCACGGTGGTGTTGCTGGGCCGCAAGGTGCCGAAGTTGAACCGGATCTACGACGCCGTCTCGCAGGTGGGCGCGGAGCCTTTGCTGTATCCGCTCGATCTGGAAGGTGCGACGCCCGACGACTATGCCGAGCTCGCTGATCGCCTGCACGCCGAGCTGGGTCGTCTGGACGGCGTGCTGCATTGCGCCGCCGAGTTCAAGGGACTGACGCCGCTGGAACATACCGACCCTGCCGCATTTGCGCGCGTCGTGCACGTCAACCTGACCGCACCCTGGTGGCTGTCGCAGGCCTGCCTGCCCCTGCTGAAGCAGTCGAATGATGCGGCGTTGGTCTTCAGCGTCGACGATCTTGCGCGGGTGGGGCAGGCGTACTGGGGGGCGTATGGCGTGGCCCAGCATGGGCTGACGTCGCTCGTGGGCATGCTGCACGCCGAACTCGCCAGCAGCAGCGTGCGTGTCGCTGCACTGCAGCCGGGACCGATGCGGACCGCATTGCGCTCCCGCGCATACGCCGACGACAACGATGTGCAGGCCCGGGACGCCACCGACTACGCAGCGGCCTGTGTCACCCTGCTGTCATCCGCCGGCGCAGCACACAGGGGGCAGATATGGAAGGTGCGGGCATGACCGTCCTGTCGGCGGCCCTGTTGCTGTTCCTGATCCTGGATCCGCTGGGCAACATTCCGGTGTTCCTCAGTGTGCTCAAGCCGTTGCCGCCGCGCCGCCAGCGCATCGTGGTGGTGCGCGAGCTGCTGATCGCGCTGGCCGTGCTGATGCTGTTCCTGTGGGGTGGCAAGTACGCGCTGGAAATGATGCACCTGCGCCAGGAATCGGTCGCCATCGCCGGCGGCATCGTCCTGTTCCTGATCGGCGTGCGGATGATCTTCCCCCGGCCCGAGGGCCTGATGGGCGAACTGCCCGGCGGCGAACCCTTCATCGTGCCGCTGGCCATCCCGCTGGTCGCCGGACCCTCCGGCATGGCCGCCGTCATGCTGATGGGCAGCAACGACCCTTCGCGGCTTGGCGACTGGAGCCTGGCGCTCCTGCTGGCCTGGGGTGCCACTGCGGCGATCCTGTTCTCGGCGACGGTGCTCTACAAGTGGCTGGGAAGAAGCGTTTTGACCGCGATCGAGCGGCTAATGGGTATGCTTCTGGTCGCCATTTCCGTGCAAATGGTCTTGGACGGCATCGGCACCTACCTCAAGTTGACCCCGCCCAACATCTGACCGCCGTCCCCCGGGTGCAGGTCGCCGCCACGACGCCGCAGAACGCCGCGCGGTGGCGGGCCGACTGTCATGTTGCACTGCGAAAGATTGTCATGCCGCGGTCACAAAATGGTCCTATCGTGTTAACCTGTTATTAACCTCCGCGGACGCCGCGTGGGCCATGGGAACCCCTAGCACGCCCTTCAGAACCGACCCCACCGGGTGGTTCCGCACGTCTCGTCAGCCAGCTTCGCCACATCACTCCCGTACCGAGGTTTATCCGATGAACCAATCCCGTCGTCTTCGCCTGTCCAAGCTCAGCCTTGGCCTCGTCGTCGCACTCGCCGCCGCGCCTGCCTTCGCGCAGAGCACTTCGGCCGGTGTGGGCGGCCTGGTCACCGACAATGGCGGCCAGCCCGTCGTCGGCGCCGAGGTGACCATCACCCACGTCGAATCCGGTACGGTCAGCCGCGCCACCACCGATGCCAGCGGTCGCTACAACGCGCGCGGCCTGCGTGTGGGCGGTCCTTACCAGGTGACGATCACCAAGTCGGGTGAAGGCACCAAGACCGAAGACAACGTGTTCCTGGGTCTGAACCAGGTGAACACCGTCAACGCCGCCTTGACTGGCGACGTGGCGACGTTGGAAACGGTGACCGCCGTGGGCTTCGCTGGTGGCTCTGAAGTGTTCAGCTCAAGTAAGATGGGCGCGGGCACCAACCTGAATCGCGAGCAGATCGAGGCCCTGCCGTCGATCAACCGCAACATCCAAGACTACGTCCGCATGGATCCCCGCATCTCGCAGAGCGACAAAGCGCGCGGCGAGCTGACGGTGGGCGGCCAGAACCCGCGCTACAACGCGATCCGCATCGATGGTGTGAACACCAGCGACACGTTCGGCTTGGAGTCCAACAACTTCCCGACGATCCGCCAGCCGGTGTCCATGGACGCTATTGAAGCGATCAACGTCGATATCTCCAACTACGACACCACCATCACCGGCGCGACCGGCGCGGTGATCGATGCGGTGACCAAGTCGGGTACCAACGAGTTCCATGGCTCGGTCTACGGCGTGTACCGCGACAAGGACATGGTAGGCGACAACCCCACCAATGACGCTCCGTTCACCGGTTTCAACGACGAGCGCACCTACGGCATGACCTTCGGCGGCCCGATCGTCAAGGACAAGCTGTTCTTCTTCGTCAACTATGAGAAGTTCGAGCGCGACCGTGCGGCTGCCTCGTTCGGTCCAGTTGGCTCGGGCGCGACTAACACCGTCAACATCACGCAGGAGCAGATCGCTGAAGCGCAGGAAATCGCGCGCACCCGTTACGGTGTCGATATCGGTGGCTTCAATGCGCCCAGCAGCATCAAGCAGGAAGTCGAAGAGTACGCGGCCAAGATCGACTGGAACATCAGCGACAACCACCGCCTGTCGGCGCGTTACTCCAAGCTGGAGCAGATCGAGCCGAACCTTGCCGGTTCGAGCAGCTCGTCGCTCGGCCTGGACAGCCGCTGGTACGACGTCTCCAAGAACGTCGAGACCTCGGTCGTGCAGTTGTTCAGCGACTGGTCCGACAACTTCTCCACCGAGTTCAAGGTCGGCCGCCGCACCTATGACTCGCTGAGCAGCGTCAATTCGCGCCTGCCGCAGATCAGCATCGGCTTCGGCACCGCCAACGATCCGGACCAGGCGGCTTCGCCGTACCTGAACTTCGGTGCTGACGAGTTCCGCCACGGCAACCAGATTAACACCACGACCGACACCGCGTTCGGTGCCGCGACCTGGTACGTGGGCGACCACACGCTGAAGTTCGGTTTCGACCTGGAAGAGAACGACGTTTACAACCTGTATGCCCAGAACATCTGGGGCTCCTACACCTTCGCCAGCCTGGAGCACTTCCGCAACGGCGAGTACGGCGAGTACCGTCTGAATGCGCCGGTGCCGGGCAACGACCTGAACTCGGTGGCGATGCGCTACAAGCACCGCAACACCGGCCTGTTCGTGCAGGACAGCTGGGCGGTCAACTACAACCTGACCCTGCTGTTCGGCCTGCGCGCCGACCTGCCGAGCATGGACGACGTTCCGGTGCACAACCTGCTGGTGCAGGAGGTCTATGGCCTGGACAACCGCAACAAGCTGGATGACGTGCTGATCCAGCCGCGCTTCGGCTTCAACTACACCTTCGACAGCGACCGTCCCACCCAGCTGCGCGGTGGCGTGGGCTTGTTCCAGGGTGCGGCCGCCAACGTGTGGGTCGGCAACTCCTACCAGAACTCGGGCTTCGGCCTGATCGGTTACAACGCATTCCCCAGCGGCATCGCCGGCCTGAGCGATGCCGAGCGTGAGGCGATCTGGACGAGCCTGCCGGTCAATCTGGACCCGGACAACCCGACCCGTCCGTCGCCGGCGTCCGGTTACACGATGATGGTCAACCTGATGGAAGACGGCATCGAGCAGCCGTCGGTCTGGAAGGCCAACCTGGCGTTCGACACCGAGCTGCCGTGGCACGGCCTGGTGGCGTCGGCCGAACTGCTGTACACCAAGGTCAACAATGCGATCTATTTCGAGCGCCTTGATCTTGGCGCGCCGACCTACACCGCCGGCGCGGACGGCCGCAACCTGTACTGGCGCAACCTGTACGGTACCGCCAGCGGCACGCGTTCCAACGGCAACACGGGTATCGGTGCCATCGCCGACACCATCCCGGGCTACGAGAACGTCACCGGTTGGCACGGCGACGGCGTGATCCTGATGAAGAACACCGACAAGGGTCGCAGCGGCCAGTTGACGGTCAGCCTGAGCAAGCCGCTGGAAGATACGTGGGGTTGGTCGGTCGGCTACACCTACACCGACGCGACGGAAGTGAATCCGCTGACGTCCTCGCGTGCTATCTCGAACTGGTCCAACATCGGCGTGTTCGATCCCAACTCCGATGAAGCCGCCACCTCGAACTACGAGATCAAGGACCGCATCATCGCCTCGCTGCAGTTCCGCAAGGCGTTCTTCGGCGACTACAACACCACGGTCTCGGCTTTCTATGAAGGTCGTTCGGGCTCGCCGCACTCGTGGCGCTACCTCAACGACATGAATGGCGACGGTTACACCAACGACCTGCTGTACGTGCCGAACGGCCCGGGTGACGTGCTGTTCAGCGGCGGCGCGACGATGGAAACCGCGTTCTTCGACTGGTTGGAGCGCAACCCGGACCTGGCCCGCTACCGTGGCCAGGTGGCCGAGCGCAACGGCAGCCGCAATCCGTGGGTCAACAACATCGACATCCGCATCAGCCAGGAGCTGCCCGGCTTCTTCAAGGGCCACAAGTCCGAGATCTGGCTGGACATCATGAATGTCGGCAACCTGATCAATAAGGATTGGGGCCACATCGAGTACCAGTCGCCGTACAGCGACATGCGTGCCGTCCGCTTCGTTGGTCTGGACCAGGCCACCGGCAAGTACGTGTACAACTTCGATGAGAGCGCCGTGTACAAGCGCTTCCTGACCGATGTCGAGTCGCGCTGGTCGCTGCAGCTGGGTTACCGCTACAAGTTCTGATGGCGCTTAACCGCAGTACCGAAAACGGCCGGGGCAACCCGGCCGTTTTCTTTTGGGCGGGCTCCTCTTGCCTCCGCGACTGCGCTAAAGTCCCGCCTCTGACGAACGAAGACAGGAAAAACCCATGAGTGAAACGGCATCGAGGGCGCTGCCGGTTCAGGACGCGCGGATCTACCCGCGAGGTGGCCTGGACGTGCTTTCCCGCGCCGAAGTGGCGCGCCTGCGTGACGCCTCCTCCGGCGGCATGCACGAACTGCTGCGCCGCTGCGCGCTGGCCGTGCTGACCAGCGGCAGCGCATCCGACGATCCGCGCGCCGCGCGTGATCTGTATCCGGATTTCGATATCCAGGTACTGCAGCAGGATCGCGGCGTGCGCATCGACCTGATCAATGCGCCGTCGATGGCCTTCGTTGACGGCGAAATCATCCGCGGCGTGGCCGAGCTGTTGTTCGCGGTGGTACGTGATCTGGCGTACACCGCCATCGAACTGGGCCCGGAGTACGCGACCGACCTGGAGTCTTCTGCGGGTATCACCAACGCGGTATTCGGCCTGCTGCGCAATGCGCGCATCCTGAAGCCGAGCGATCCCAACCTGGTGGTCTGCTGGGGCGGTCATTCGATCTCGCGCGACGAATACCTCTACACCAAGCAGGTCGGCTACGAGCTGGGCCTGCGCGGGTTGGACATCTGTACCGGCTGTGGCCCCGGCGCGATGAAGGGGCCGATGAAGGGCGCGACGATCGCGCATGCGAAGCAGCGCCGCGCCAAGACCCGCTACATCGGCGTGACCGAGCCGGGCATCATCGCCGCCGAATCACCCAATCCGATCGTCAACCACCTGGTCATCATGCCGGACATCGAGAAGCGCCTGGAGGCGTTCGTCCGCATCGGCCACGGCATCATCGTGTTTCCCGGCGGCGTGGGGACGGCAGAGGAAATCCTCTATTTGCTGGGCATCCTGCTTCACCCTGAGAACGCCGAACTGCCGTTCCCGCTCATCCTGACCGGGCCGACCATCGCGGCACCCTATTTCGAACAGATCGACACGTTCATCCGCATGACACTGGGCGATGCGGCCGCCGAACGCTACGAAATCATCATCGGCGACCCCGTGGCCGTCGCGAAGAAGATGATCGCGGGCGTCCGGCGCGTGCGCGAGTACCGTATCGAGCACAAGGATTCGTTCTTCTTCAACTGGGCCATCGAGATTCCCGAGGACTACCAGCAGCCGTTCGTTCCGTCGCATGAAGCGATGGCAGCGCTGCAACTGCGGCCGGGACGCGCCGTGCACGACCTGGCCGCCGACCTCCGCCGCGCCTTCTCCGGTATCGTGGCCGGCAACGTGAAGGAAGATGGCATGCGCCGGATCGAAGAATTTGGCCCGTTCGAGATCCACGGCGACGCGGCGATGATGCAGTCACTGGATGCGCTGCTGCGGGCGTTCGTCGAACAGCGGCGGATGAAGATCGCCGGCGAGTACAAGCCCTGTTATCGCGTGGTGACCTGAGGCCCGGGACTACCAGTGGCTGATGCGTCGTACGGCATGCGGATGGTCGCCAGGTAGCGGCCATCCGTTGTCTTGATGCTGACACCGCCCAGGCCCTGGGTCAGGGCATGGATGCGCTCGCGCACCGAGCTGAGTCCTACCTGGTGGCCCGTCGCGACCCGCACGGAGTCGGAGGGCAGGGTGTTGGCCACCGATACCAGCAGCTCTGTTGGCCCTACCTCGACCCGGATGCTCACCTCTCCGCCGCCTGTGGAAGGCTCGATGCCATGCCGGATGGCGTTTTCCGCTAGCGGCTGGATCGACAGCGTCGGAACCCTGATGTCGGGCAACGTCTCGGGCAGCTCCCAGGTCAGGCGCAGGCGATCACCCAATCGGAGATGTTCGATCTCCAGGTAGCGGCGCGCGAGGGAAAGCTCCTCGGAAAGGAGAATGGTGTCCCGTGTCGAGAGCGCGGCGCGGAACAGATCGGAAAGGTCCAGCAGCAGCCGTTCGGCGACGTCTGGCTTTGCGTGCAGCAGCGAGATGCCGGTGTTGAGGGTGTTGAACAGGAAATGCGGCCGGATGCGGGCTTGCAGGGCCTGGAGCTTGGCGTGTTCGGCATTGACCGCGAGTTGCCTTGCCCGCCACTGGGCCTGGAAGGCGCCCAGGCCAAGCAGGCCCACGATCAGGGAGATCGCAGTGACCTGAAGCGAAAAGCGCATCCAGCCTTCGTCTGGCGCCAGCACGAGCCCTCGCACCGCCAGCCAGCCGGCTCCCAGCACGATCCATGTACTCAGCAGCAGCGCACCGAGTCCGACCTGGGCCACCACAGGTGGTCGCATCCCGGCGAGTCTGTGGCGAAGCACATACAGCAGGCCCAACGACGCGAGCGCGACCCACTGGATGACAAGCGACGCCACACCAAAATAGGTCAGCCGGTCCGCCTCCAGCCCCGGTGCCACCGCCAGCACCGCCGCCAACGTCTCCCCCGTCAACAGAATCCAGATCAGCGTCCTGGCCTGCCACAGGGTGTCGAGGGGACTGAGGAGGGTGGGGGAA
>CBIHLJ010000053.1:0-17877 GCA_966210745.1 uncultured Pseudoxanthomonas sp. | reverse complement strand
TCTGCGGCGCCGGGCTGGTGGTGGCCTACATGCTGCTGGGCAGCACCTGGCTGGTGATGAAGACCACCGGCGAGCTGCAGGCGGAGATGCGTTCGCGCACGCGCCACTGGGTGTGGGCCTTGCTGGCGGTGATCGTGATCATCAGCCTGTGGACGCCGTACGTGCATCCGGCGGTGGCGCAGCGCTGGTTCATCTGGCCCAACCTGCTGTGGTTCGCGCCGGTGCCGGTGCTGGTCGGCCTGTGCACGCTGCAATTGTTGCGCGTGCTGCGGCGCGAGGATTCGGAAGTCGCGCCCTTCCTGCTCACGCTGGCGCTGGTGTTCCTGAGCTACAGCGGCCTGGGCATCAGCCTGTGGCCGAACGTGCTGCCGCCCGACATCACGATCTGGGACGCCGCCGGGCCGCCGCAGAGCCTCGGCTTCGCGCTGGTCGGCGCGCTGCTGATCATCCCGATCATCCTGATGTACACCGCCTTCAGCTATTGGGTGTTCCGCGGCAAGGTCCGCGCGCAGGACGGCTACCACTGATGCGCGTGCCGCATGAGGCGCGCGGCTGATGGCGTCGGAACGCTGGCGTCGGCTTGGCTGGCTGCTGCTGATCTGGTGCGCCAGCGTGGCCGCGCTCGGCGCGGTGGCACTGGCGATCCGCGCGCTGATGGTGGCGGCGGGGATGCGCCCGGCCTGAGCTACTCGCGCGTCTCCACCGTGTAGCCACGTGCGCGCAACTTGGACAGGTAGCCGTCGGCGTCCAGCAGTTCGGCGATCGGCAGCGTCGCGAATGACACCGCGGTGTCGCCGAGCGTGCGTTCGGCTTCCGCCAGCCAGAGCTCTTCGGCGCGCTGCTCGAGGTTCTCGAGTCCGCGGCCCTTGAAGACCGCGGCGTTGAGGAAGGCATCCTGGCAGGCCTGCGCGGCATCGATCGTCGGCAGCGCACGCAGCGCGGCGATGTCGCCCACGGCCCAGGCGTTGGCGCGGCGCCGCATCGGTTCCATGTCCTGCTCGACCCGCGCGAGCGTGCGCTCGAAGCAGGCGGTATCGTCCAGCGACGAGGACTTGATCTGCTTGAGCAGCTTGCCCACGTCCTCGACCTTGACGGTGATGGACGGCCGGCGCACGTCCGGCTTGGTGTCCTCGATGATGTCGGCCAGCACCGACCAGACCGGATCGCGCGTGGTCAGCCCGGTCTTGACGATCGCCGCCGACCAGAGCTCGCCGGCGGCGACCACCGGGCGGAACTTCTCGACGCCACGGTCGCGACCGATGTAGCGCTGCTTGAGCGGCAGCCAGCGCGCGTAGACATCGGCGGGCAACACCTCCGACAACGTCTTTCCGCCGGGATTCTTGCGCGCCGACAGCGCCCGCGGCAGCAGGGCGAGGCCGCCAAAGAAGCCGACGTCGGCATCCAGCTCCATGATTGGCGGCCTGAGCACCGCGCGCGATTCGCGCAGGCGTGCCGCCGCCTCGCCCGGCGACCAGTCCATGCCCTTGGGCAGCGGAATGAGCGTGCCGAGCACCCACATGACGTGGCCGTCGCGGCTGACCTTCCACAAGCGCGGGCCAGGCTGGAGGCCGCTGACCACGACCGGCGCGATCGTCGAGGTGGCCTTGTCGGCTTGCACCGACACATCGACGTCCGCCTCGGCGTCGCCTGAGTCCTGCCGGGCCTGTGCCGCGCCCGATGCCGCGATTCCCACGCCGAGCCAAAGCAACAGCCCGCCGAACTCCGTCCTGCGCATGCGTCATCCCCTGTCGATTCGCCGCACATGGACCGGCGCCGGCCGGGAAAGTTCGGCGGGCCGTCGCGTGGGTGCAATACGCGGGCGCGGTTTGAAAGCGGACAGTGTGTCCGTCGTGTAGGAAAAGTCCTAACGCCGACCATGCCTTTCGGCAGGGTCGCGGCGCCAGGGAACGTGTAGCGTGGCGGTGCGGGGCAAGCGTGCCCCGAAGGAGGCGGTGATGGCCTGGATGTCCGTAGTTCTGACGGCGATGCTCGCGACCGGCCTGCCCGCGCAAGCAGAGCCTGCCGGAGCTTCTGCGCAGGAGAGCGAGCTCCAGACGTACTGGGCCGGCATCGCGCGCGACGGGTCGCCACGCGAGCGCGCGCTGGTCGCGACCCTGCACGTGCATGGCAAGTGGTCGGGTGCCGACCGGGGCCGGCTCGGCCGGCAGCTGCGCGCTGCCGCCGACGCCGCGCCGGCCGATGGATTGGTGCAGTGGCTGTGGGCTTCCGCACCGGCGGAGTCGGCGGGGTGCGACGCCCGCGATCCCTGCCCGGCTCGCACGATGGCCCTGGCCCGGCTCACGCCCGACAACGCGCGGGCGTGGATGCCGGTCCTTGATCGAGCGCTCGCACAGGGCGATCGGGCAGGCGCGTCCTCGGTGCTGTCGAGGATGGCCGCGGCATCGCGCTACGAGGACCCGTTCGCTGACGTGGTAGCCGCCTGGGCCGACCTGCTGCGGCGGCATCCGCTGCCTCCGCGTGCATTCCAGGACGAGGCGGGCATGAAGGCGCTCGACCCGGTCGCGCGCGAGAACCGGGAATCGGCCATGGCGATCGCGTTCGCGGCCGCAACGCTGATCCCGGCCCCGCGCCTGTTCAGGCACTGCGACGCCAAGGCGACACCCGCCGCCGGACCCGACGAACTCGCGCACTGCCGCGAGCTTGCCGGGTTGATGCTCGACTCGCAGACCATCGTCCAGCGCAGCATCGGAAACGGCTTGCTGCGGCGCGCGGGTGGCGCCATTGATCCGACCTTCGAGCGACGGCGCGACTGGTGGCTGTCGGCGCATCAATCGCTCGATGGCGATGCGCTCGAGGCGCACCGTTATTTCGAAGACCTGCGCACGACACGGTCGGAGATCCGCGCCATCGAGCTGCTGCTGCACCGCTCGGGCCGGCCCCTGGCGCCGCCGGAGGGTTGGGTCTACGTCGCCCCCACCGGTCCGGCGGTGAATTGATCAAGGCGCCCGCGCGTCCAGCCAGGCCTTGAGCGCGTCGATCTCCGCGTCGTGCAAGCCGGCGAAGCGCTGCTTCGCCACCGCCGTCATGAAGCCGCTCTTGCTAGGCTCGCCGGAGGCCACCAGGCCCTCGCGCATCAGCCGGCGGAACGCGTCCGGCGAATAAGCCTTGGCCACGACCAGCGACGGCGCCGGATCGTCCGGCGCCCAGCCGCGCAGGTCGCGGCCGTGGCATTCGGTGCAGGAGGTCATGGCGAGGTACTCGCCCAGTGCCAGCGGCTCCGTGGGCCGTTCCGGCGGCGAGGTGACGCCGGGGTCCGGCAGGTAGTCGTCCTCCGGCAGCGTGCGCTCGTCGATCTGCCGCTTCACCCCGTCCGACAACCAGGTCGTTTGCAAGGTCGGATTGGACACGGCGGGCAGGGCACGCATCCACGCGATCACGTCGCCGCGCTCGCGCACGCTCATGCGCTGCAGCATGAACACGGGCATGCCAAAGGGGGCATGGCCATCGTGCGTGCGCCCCTCGCCGAGCAGGGCATGCAGGCCCTCGTCGGAATACAGGGCGCGCTTTTCGGTGAGGTTGGCCGAGCGCACCGTGAAACGATCCGGCTGCGACCACAGCTCCTTGCCCGCGCCGTCTTCGCCGTGGCAGCCAGTGCAGCCGACCCGGCGCGCCACGCGCTGGCCTTCGACGGGATCGGCCGCGGGTACCACGACCGGCGCGGGCGCCGCAGCGGCGACGGTTGGCTCGGACGGGCCGCGGCAGCCGACCAGCAGCAGGACCATCGGCAACGCTCGTGCAAGCGGGGTCATTGGAAAAGTCCTGCCAGCCAGTGAGCCAGCATGCGCCAGCCTGCGCCATCGAAAAGCCAGGTCTCGAGCGCCGCCTCGGCGATGACCGGCAGGCCAACCCAGAAATACACCGGGTGTATGCGCCCGAGCCGGAGGCGATCGGCCAGCATCGCCGTGCCGAGGAAAACGACTTCCGAACCGACGCCGAACACCCAGTCGGGTCGTGGGACGCCGGGAAAATAGTGGCGGAAACGGAAGAACGCCGGCCACAGGATGACGATCGTCGCCAGCAGCATCAGCCGCTTGTGGACGTCGGGGCGGCGGCGCCAGGCCAGCCCGGCCGCCACCAGCGCGAAGAAGACCAGCGACGAGGCGAAGGTGCCGACCATCTGCGAGGTCGCCATTTCGCCGAGTCCCGCGTCGAGGTCGCGCCGCATGGCGAACACGCCCAGGGCCATCGTGGACACCACCACGCCGGGCGCGACGACGGCGGCCATCATGCCGAGCTGGCGGTGCCGCGCCACCTGCCGCGCATGCACCCACCAGGCCTGGCTGGCGAACAGCAGCAGCCAGCCCAGCACGAAGGCGCCGTGCACGTACAGGACCGCCGGTCCCTCGAACGTGCCCTGGACGCTCGGCCAGAGGAAGGTGCGGAAGAAGCCGGCGAACGCGATCGCGATCGCCGCCCCGCCCGCCCACAGGAAGTAGCGCATGCGCTCGCCGCCGCGTGCCACCGTCGCCATACGCTCCCCCATTGCGCCCCGCGCCGTCGGGAGTATCGTAGGGCGCCAGCCGTCTGGCAAACCGGAGGCAAGCAGCATGGGCACGCATACGGGTTCGTGTTTCTGCGGTGAGGTCGAATTCACCCTGACCGGGGATCCGGTCGCCATGGGTTACTGCCACTGCGATTCCTGCCGGCACTGGTCGGCCGGCCCGATCAACGCCTTCTCGCTGTGGCCGCCATCGGCGCTGCAGGTCACCCGCGGCGAGGAGCACATCGGCACCTACCACAAGACCGACCGCAGCTATCGCAAGTGGTGCAAGCAGTGCGGCGGCCATCTGTTCACCGACCATCCCAAGTGGGACCTGGTGGACGTGTACGCGGCGCTGCTGCCGAGCTTGCCGTTCGCGCCTGGCGTGCACGTGCATTACCAGGAGACGGTCTTGCGCATCCACGACGGCGTCGCCAAGATGAAGGACGTGCCCGCGGAGATGGGCGGCTCGGGCGAAGTCCTGGCGGAGTAGCGATGGCAAGGATCCTCATCACCGGCGCCAACCGGGGTATCGGCCTGGCGCTGGTGCAGCACTTCCGCGCGCGTGGCGATGAGGTGGTCGCAACCTGCCGCCGCAGCAGTGCGGCGCTGGATGCCAGCGGCGCGCGCGTCGAGGCGGGCATCGACGTCACCGACGACGCCTCGCTGTCGGGGCTGGTGCGCCGGCTCGACGGCCGCGCCATCGACCAGCTCTGGCTCAATGCCGGCGTGCTGGCGCGCGACTCACTGGAGAAGATGAACGCCGACGGCTTCGAGGCGCTGCGCCAGCAGTTCGAGGTCAACGCCATCGGGCCGCTGCGGGTCGCGCACGCCTTGCTCAACAACCTGCAACAGGGCTCGAAGATCGCCATCATCACCAGCCGCATGGGCTCGATGGCCGACAACGGCTCCGGCGGCTACTACGGCTACCGCGCCTCGAAAGCGGCGGTGAACGCGATCGGCAAGTCGCTGGCCGTGGATCTGGCGCCGCGCGGCATCGCGGTGTTCCTGCTGCATCCCGGTTACGTCGCCACCGACATGGTGGACGGCCACGGCGACATCACGCCCGACGTCGCCGCGCAACGCCTGGTGGGCGTGGTGGACGGACTGGGACTGGATCGCAGCGGCAGCTTCTGGCACTCCAACGGCAGCGAACTGCCCTGGTGAGGATTCGCGCCTGGGCCTCGGCGCGCTCGGTGCGCGTCGGCCAGCTCAGCCTTCCTTGCCGGCCAGGTGCTCGCGCAGGCGATCTTCCTGGGCGCGCAGTTCCGGCGTGAACTCGGCGCCGAAATCCTCGGCCTCGTAGAAGGGCCGGATCTCGATCTCGGACGGCCCGAACATCGGGTTCGGGCAGCGCTTGCCCCATTCGATCGCCTCGGCCAGGTCCTTGCACTCCCAGATCCAGTAGCCGGCGACCAGTTCACCGGTTTCGCCGAAGGGGCCTTCCACCACGCTGCGCTTCGGCCCGTCGAACTGCACCCGCGCACCGAACTTGCTCGGCTTGAGGCCGTCGCCGCCCAGCATCACGCCGGCCTTCATCAGTTCTTCGTTGAAGGCCATCATGTCGGTCAGCAGCTGCTGGGTCGGCATCCGGCCTGCTTCGGAGTCCTGGGTGGCCTTTACGAAAACCATGAAGCGCATGTCGTACTCCTGGTCGACGGCCGGTTTCGACATTCTAGACACCGAAGCCGGAGGAGGTGGGCGAACCGGTGTCCTCGTCCAGGCCGCGGCCGACGCCCGGCACGCCATCGCGAACGTGGCCGTCGCCGGCGTCGGGCGGCTGGCGGGCGTGGTCGGCTTCGCCGCGGCGGCCGGCATCGTGGGCCAGGCCCGGGTTCTGGCGGTCTTCCTGGTTGGGATCGTTGGGGCGCATGGCGGGCAACTCCTGTCGGCAGGGGCTTCCACGCTATCGCCGGCCGACGGGCGTCGGACGCCGCGGACGGCCGGCGGTTCAGCGCACAGCGGGCATGCGGGTGCGCGAAGCGGCCATCTTCAGGCTTGCCTCACGCCGCGACGCTTAAACCATCGGCATGGATGCCAAGCATTGCGCCAGCGACCGCCTCGCGGAGGTGTTCCAGCGGTCGCCCTCCTTCACGGCGGTGCTGTCCGGCCCGGACCACGTCTTCGAACTCGCCAACGACCGTTATCTTGAACTGGTCGGTCACAGGCAGGTGCTCGGCAAGCCCGTGCGCGAAGCGCTTCCCGAGGTGCAAGGCCAGGGATTCATGTCGCTCCTGGACCAGGCCTACCAGACCGGCGAGCCGATCAGCATGCCGGAAACGCCGATCATGCTGCAGCACTCCCCGGGCGCCGAAGTGGAGGTGCGCCACGTCGAATTCGTCTACCAGCCGTTGCACGACGCGGACGGCGAGGTATACGGCGTGCTCGTGCAGGGCAACGACGTCACCGAGCGATTGCAGGCGCAAGCCGCGCTGCGCGAGCGCGAGGAGCGCCTGCGCCTGCTGATCGACCACGCATCGGACTACGCGATGGTCATGACCGACCCCGAAGGTCGCGTGATCGAATGGCTGGGCGGCGCGGAGCGCATCACGGGCTGGACCGAGTCGGAGGTGATCGGTCGTCGCGCCGACTTCTTCTTCACTCCCGAGGACCGTGCCGCCTCGATCCCGGAGCGCGAGATGCTCGGCGCCTGCCAGAACGGCCGCGCCGAGGACAAGCGCTGGCACCAGCGCCGCGACGGCAGCCGCTTCTTCGGCGACGGCGTGATGACGGCGCTATGGGACGACGACGGCGAACTGCGCGGCTACGGCAAGGTGGTGCGCGACGTCACCGAGCGCAAGCTCGCCGAAGAGGCCGCACGCCGCGCCGAGCAGCACAAGGACGACTTCATCGCACTGCTCGCCCATGAGCTGCGCAATCCGCTCGCGCCGATCCGCAACGGCCTGGAGGTCATCCGCATCAATCCCGGCGACCGCGAAACCGTCTGCCAGGCGCAGGCGATGATGCAGCGCCAGCTCGGCCACATGGTGCGCCTGATCGACGACCTGCTCGACGTGTCGCGGATCAGCCGCAACAAGATGGAGCTCAGGCGGACCCAGGTGACTCTGCAGGAAGTGGTGTCGCATGCGATCGAGACCTCGCGCCCCTTGATCGAGGGCGCACGGCACCGCCTCGAGGTCCGGCTTCCGGCCGAGCCGGTGATGATGGACGCCGACATCACGCGGCTCGCGCAGGTGGTGTCGAACCTGCTGACCAACAGCGCCAAGTACACCGACCCGGGCGGGCGCATCGTGCTGCAGGGCGCCCGCGAGAGCGATGAGGTGGTGATCAGCGTCAGCGACGACGGCGTCGGCATCGATCCGGCGATGCTGCCGCACGTGTTCGAGATGTTCTCGCAAGCCGGTGCGGCGCTGGAGCGCTCGCGCGGCGGACTCGGCATCGGCCTGGCGCTGGTGCGCGGGTTGGTGGAGATGCACGGCGGCAGCGTCCATGCCTTCAGCGAAGGCCCGGGGCAGGGCAGCACCTTCACGGTTCGCCTGCCGGCTTCGGCCCCGCAGGGTGGTGGGGCCGAGACGATGTCGCTCGGGGCATTCTTGCCGCATGCGCGCAGCGGGAAGATACTGGTGGCCGACGACAATGCCGATGCCGCCGCCAGCCTGGCGCGCGTTCTGGCCATGCTCGGTTGCGAGGTACGCACCGCCCGCGACGGCATGGAGGCGGTGGAGCAGGCGCGCGACTTCGCGCCCGACGTGGTGCTGATGGACGTGGCGATGCCGCGGATGAACGGCTACGAGGCGACTCGCCGCATCCGCGAGCTTCCGGGCGGGGATCGCATCGTGATCGTCGCCCTGACCGGGTGGGGCCTGGAGACCGACCGCGAGCGCTCGCGCGAGGCCGGCTGCGACGGCCATCTGGTCAAACCGGTGGGACTGCTCGAGCTCGAAGCCCTGCTCGATCGCCTGCAGGGCGAGCGCCAGCGCGAAAAACCCTGAGCCGGTTCAAGCCGTTGCCGTGGGTCACGGCTCACGGAAGTCACCACTGTGACGGGGCGGGGCGCACCGCCGGGACTGGCGGCCCTGCCTCCGGTAAGCTGCGGCTTCCGCCCGCCCGCCGACCGTCCTCCAAGGAACCGCCGAATGCGCCGCACCGCCCGTCTGCTGACCTGCCTGCTCGCCCTCCTGCCCGCGGTGGCCGCGGCCGCGCCCGACTACGCGGCGCGCCGCGCCGAACTCATGCGGCGCATCGGACCCGACGCGATGCTGATCGTGGTGTCGCCCGAGCCCAAGCAGCGCAACGGCGACGTCTTCTATCCCTTCCGCCAGGAGGACAGCCTGCTGTACCTCACCGGCCAGCACGAACCGGAGACCAGCCTGGTGCTCGTGCCCGGTGAAAACGCGCATCGCGAGATCGTATTCACCCGCGACTCCAATCCGGCCCAGGAAGTCTGGACCGGGCGCATCCCCACGCGCGACGAAGTCTCGAAGGCGACGGGCGTGAAGGAAGTGGTGTCCTCGTCGCGCTTCCGCGGCTTCCTGCGGGCGGCGATGGAATGCGGCAGCTGGGGCGATTCGCGCACCTACCGCAGCCTCGGCGGCCCCGGCCTGCCGGCCTGGTGCGAGAGAGTGCGCAACGGCAAGGCGCAGGTGTGGATGCTGCTGGAGTCGCGCAACCTCGGCGGCGATCCTTCCGCCGAGCAGCGCCTGCAGCGCGAGCTCCGTGACGCCTACCCGGAACTGCAGTTCCGTGACGCCTGGCCGCTGCTGGTCGGCATGCGCATGGTCAAGGACGCCGGCGAGATCGCCACCGTGCAGCGCGCCATCGACGTCACCGTCGCCGCGCAGAAGGCGGCGATGCGCCGCGTGCGCAGCGCCACCCACGAGTACCAGGTGCAGGCCACCATCGAACACGCCTTCCGCGACGGCGGCGCCTGCTGCCCGTCCTTCCCGTCCATCGTCGCCTCGGGCCGCAACGCCACCACGCTGCACTACGAGACCAACAACGACCCGATCCCGGCCGGCAGCCTGATGCTCACCGACATCGGCGCCGAGGTGGACGGTTACGCCGCCGACGTCACCCGCACCTACCCGCAGTCGGGCCGCTTCTCGCCCGAGCAGCGCGCCATCTACGAGGCCGTGCTGCGCGCGCAGGACGAGACCATCGCCATGATGGTGCCCGGCGCCGCCATGAGCGACGTCCACGAGGCGGCGATCCGGATCCTCGGCGAGGACCTGCTCAAGCTCGGCCTGGTCAGCAAGAACGAGCGCGACCAGGTGCGCATGTACTTCATCCACGGCCTCGGCCACGAGCTGGGCCTGCGCGTGCACGACGTCAGCGACCGCACCCGCAAGCTCGAGCCGGGCCGCATCATCACCAACGAGCCGGGCGTCTACGTGCGCCCGACCGACGTGAAGGCCAACCCGGCCTACCAGGCGCTGTCGGCGGCGGAGAAGGCCGGCATCGATGCCGCGCTCGCGAAGTACGCCGACATCGGCGTGCGCATCGAGGACGACATCCTGATCACCGCCGGCGCGCCGAAGAACCTCAGCGCCGCCGCGCCGCGCACGGTGGCCGAGATCGAGGCCTGGATGGCGGGGCCCTAACGCACCGCCTGGTCGATCTCACGCTGCATCGCGGGCGTGATGGACGTGTCTCGGGCGGGGAGAGGTGTCTCCCCCCGGCGGCCGTTGCGTTCGATGTCGTCGATCAGCGCTCGCATCTGTTCGATCTCGCTGACCTGCGACTCGATGATCTTGTCGGCCAGGCGACGCACGCGCGGATCGCTGATCGTGGCCTTGCGCGAGTTGTTGATGGCGATGGAGTGGTGCGGGATCATCGCCCGCATGAAGGCGGTGTCGTCCACCAGGGTCTGGTTGCGGTTCATCGCCAGCAAGGCGATGGCGCCGAGGGTCGCGAAGCCGGCCACCGCCAGCCTGGTACGCTGTCCTGCGTACATCTTCCACATGAATCCGAGCATCACCAGCGCCATGATGCAGCCCATGGCCAGCGACGCCAGCAGCCGGTTGAGGCTGAAGAACAGGTGGTCCTGGGCGTAGACCAGCTGGTACATGAGTACGAACATGATGGCCGTGGAGGTCGCGATCATCGCGAAGAATCGGCCCCATCCCATCTTCGAATTGCCGTGCATGCCATCCATGGCAGCCTCGCTGGACGCGGCATCCCGCCGGTCTTGCCATTCTGCCGCCGCGCCGCCGGTCGTGGATTAATGCAGGCTCGCCGGGCCACGGAGCCCGATGCAGCGACTCAAACCTCCAGGCCCGGGTGCAGCTCGGTCCGGGCCTCCCCGATCACCCACAACGGCGAAACGTATCGGTCCCGAAGCGTCTGGCCCTGGCTGGTGTACTCCAGATCGGTGCCGGGTGGGCAGCCGAGCCCGGGAAGCAGGCCGCGCAGTACCTCCAGCGCCCGGTCGCGGTCGAGGGTATCCACGTCGATGCCGCAGTGCTCGATCGGTCGCGACCCGTCCGGCCGTTCCTGGCCCAGCAGCGACCCGCCGCCTGACACGTGACCGAGGTCCGCGACCCCCAGGGCCTCGTCGATCGGCTCCTCGAACCGCACTCCCCGTTCCGCCGGCCCGATGTCGTCGGGAATGCGGATGTAGATGAACTGCTCGGGGTCCCAGTCTTGCTCCGGCCCGCTTTCACCGTCCGAGGCGGCGGCCTCGAGTCGCTGCAGCTTTCGCGCCAGCAGCCACATCCACGAGGCGAAGCCGAGGCCGATCGCGACGAACGCGAAGGCGACCACCCAGGGCCAGCGCGCGCCCGGCCACGCCTGCGCCGCCGCCCAGGCCAGGGCGAACCACAGCACCGAGCGCAGTCCTGTCTTGATGACGAGGCGGCGCGCGGCCGCTGCCGTGCTTGCCGATGGGGAGATTCCGTCCTGCTCTTCCGCCATGAGTCGCCCTCCGTCAGATTCGACGAGTGTTCCATGACGGTGATACCGGTGCGAGCCGAAAATCCCGTGGGAAAACCTTTAGCGCCGGCAAGCCGGGCCATCCCCACGGCGGCCAACAGGCGGAAGGCGATGGTGAGCACCGCCGCGGCGAGCAGCGCATCGGCGATCCGCTGCAATGCGGCACGGAAATCCGCGACACCGGGCCGCCGTGCGATCAGCCGGGCCGATGCACGCCGTCGAGGCTGGACCGGTCGCCCGGTCCGGAGTGGGTGGCCACGACAGTCATGGACCCGTCGGTCTCCAGCACCACCGCATCGGCTTCGGCGAGCGAGGCATAGCCCGCGGCACGCACCGCGGCGCGCACCTCATCTTCTGTAACCCGCGATCGCCTGAGCGCCGCTTGCAGGAATTCGCCACGCAACAGCAGCAACGCGGGCTCGCCGGTGACGACGCGTCGCACCCAGCGCGCCCGCACGCTCGACCAGGTCACCAGGAACTGCAGGCCGATCAGCACCGCGAACGCCAGCACGCCCTCCAGCAGCGCCACGTCCTTGGAGAGCAGGACGGTTGCAAGCGTCGAGCCCAGCGCCACCGTGACCACCAGGTCGAACGCGTTCATCTTCGAGAGCGTGCGCTTGCCGGACAGGCGCAACAGGCCGACCAGCGCGGCATAGGCGAACACCCCGATCACCAGGGTTCGCAGCAGGCCGTTCCATCCGTTGAAGAACAGGGAGTCCATGTGCGCAGCTCCGCGGCCGTCGCGGCGGCCATCCATGGTTTCCCGATTATCGGCGCCGCGTCGCGTCGGCTCAACCGGCGGATCGGCAATGCGGAAATTGCAGCACGCGAAAGGCAATCGCAAGCAGGCATGCCGCAAGCAATCCGTCGGCCGATCGCTGCAGCAAGCCGCGCATCTCAGCGACTGCAGGGCTGAGCATGGACACGAACAGGACGATGAATGCGAGCGCGGCGAAGCGCAACACGTGCCGCACCGTCGCGTGGTCCCGCAGCGCGGGCGCGAAGGACACCAGGGAAATGCCGAGCGCACCGGCGAAATAGGTGGTGACGCCCAGGACATCGTGGATTACCTGCGTCGGCGAGCCACCCACCGGGCAGCCCACGTCGCAGGGCGCCAGCGCCACCCCGATGAAGGCCACCGGTTGCGACCACAGCAGCCACCAACCCAGGCGGCTGGCGCCCGCGACGCCCGCCAGCGGCCTGGCGCTGACCAGGAAGGCGGCGAACAGCAGTCCGAGGGGCACGAAGCCGAAGTAACCCAACGCACTGGCCCAGGCCGTGCCAGTGGCATTGAGCTCACTGATGTATTGGGAAAGGCTCGAGTACCCCGGCTTGAGCGCCGCGCCCAGCACATAGAAGCCGAGCCCGAACCCGACCGTGGCGACGGCGAGCACGCGCGGCACGAATACGCCGCCGCGGCCCGCGCGGGCCCAGCTCATGCTGTCTGTGCCCGCGCCGGGCGCACGGGTCCCAGCCGCGGCCAGGCCTGCACCATGCCGACCAGGTGCACCACGCCGATGAGCAGGCAGATGCCCGAACTCCACAGCCAGAAGGCATCGCGCCGACCCGGGAACCAGGCCGGCATGGCCAGGAATCCGAAGCCGCGCGCCAGGTAGACCGCGGTGATCGCCACCAGCACCGTGCGCAGCAAGGGCAACCTGCGCACCAGCCCCGCGCCCGACAGCGCGTAGAGCGACCACACCAACAGCGCCGAGGCGATGACGAGGGTGGCGACGGTCGGCTGCCAGAGCCCGAGTTCCGCCATCCGCGCCATCTGCTCACCCGCACCGAAGAAGCGATACCAGGGGGCACCGAAGGCAATGCAGCCCAGGTGCGCGAGTGCGGCGGCGGCGCTCATGCCTGCGCCGGCGATCAGGAATGGGTATCGGGCCACGGTCACTCCTCGCTATCGGGCTTCTTCTCGATGCGGCCCTCGATCTTGCCGATCGCCGCCAGCACGATCCAGGTCAGGATGGTGCCCAGCACCGCCACGCCCAGGTTGCCCAGCCCGACGGCCGCGCCGATGGCAGCCGTCATCCAGATGCTCGCGGCAGTGGTCAGGCCCTGGATCTCGCGCGTGGTGCTGAGCTTGAGGATCGCGCCGGCGCCGATGAATCCGATGCCGGAAGCGAGGCCCTGGATCACGCGCGAAATTCCCTCCGACGACATGCCGCTACCGATCGCGGAAACGACGAACAGTGCGGTGCCCAGCGCGACCAGGATATGGGTGCGCAGGCCGGCCGCCTTGCCAGCCTGCTCGCGCTGGTAACCCACCACGGCGCCGAGCAGGATGGCGGCGATCAGCCGCACGATCACCCGCGCCAGCTGCGTTGCGTCCGGAAGGCCGGCCGTGAGTTCGCCCCAAAGCATCTCAAGCATGGTCGATCTCCGTCATGTGACTATCCTGAAGCAGGAAGCGGCGGCGATTCAACCGACGGGAGCGGAAGTTTCATGCCCACGATCGCGGGCACATCGGCAGGGCGTGCACGGCGGAAGTGGACGTCGGTCACGGCGATGCTCGCCTGCGGCCGGGCGCCGCGTCCTGCCTGGCGACGACGTAGGTGTGCTCCTCGCAGGGTTCGCCCTTGAAGGTGGCGCCCTGCGTCGACCGGCGCTGCATGCCGACCCGCTCCAGCAAGCGGATCGAGGCGGCATTCCTGGTATCGGTGACGCCAATGATCTCGGAGACGGGCGTGCTCTCGAACACCAGGCGGATGGCAAGCCGGACCGCTCGAGCGCCCAGCCCCTTGCCCTGTGCCGGCCGACCCAGCGTGAAGCCGAGTTCTGCTTGCCCCGCGTCTTCGTCGATGAAGATCCCGATGTCACCGACGAGCGCGCCAGACGTCGTGTCCTCGATCGCAAGTTGGGTCCAGTGGCCGGGCCGGAACAGCGGTGCCTCTGCCATGGCGAGGATGAACTCCAGCGCCTCGCGGTCGCCTTGCACGCTCCATCCCTGGAACCGCGCCAACTCCTCGTCACGGCGGTAGGCCTGGAAGCCGGCCAGGTCATCAGGCGAGAACCGGCGCAAGCACACGCCATCGTCCGAGACGGGTAGCGGCTGAACCGGCCTGAGCTGCTCGGCGAGGCTGCGGGTACTGGCAGTGACTTCGCTTCCGGTATGCAGGGTGCTCTTGCGCTCGATCAGCATCAGGTGGCACTCGTCTGCGGCGATCGGATTGTGGCGGACGCCCTTGGGGACGACGAACACCTCGCCCTCCCGCAGCACCACGGACCGCTCTTCCATCTCGATGGTGAGGGAGCCTTTCAGGACGTAGAAAAGCTCATCCTCATCGTCATGGCTGTGCCAGGAAAGCGTGCCCTGCACCTTGGCGACCTTGACGTAGGAGTCCTCCAGCTCGGCGACGACCCGCGGAGACCAGAGCTCAGCCAGGCCTGCCGCCACTCGCCCGGGCGATACGGGATTCGACATCGGCGGGTCTCCAGCGGTTGCGATGGGTGATGTTGGCGGCATGATTCCCGTGGCGCCACCGGTGGGCCTGGCCATCACGGTTCAGCCGCCAAATGTGGTCTTGGACGAGATGAAATACCCGACCAGCTCCCAGGCGCCGAGTGTCCTCTGCATGACTACCTTCTCGGTCACCATCGATCCGCCAAATCGAGTATCGGTCGTAAACACGCAGTACTCGCCCTCGGGCAGATTGGGGTCGACTTTCGACGTGAAGCCGATCCGAAATGTTGTTCGAGGTTCGGGTTTGCCGAGCTTGCCGCGGGCAACCTTGAGTACATTTGTGAACACGAACTCATTGGTGCCTTCCTTGAAACTCTGCCCCGCGTTGTCCCAGACGTCGGAGTACTCGCCTCGGTCAATCGACTGGACAATGGCCATGGCGGCCCTGGAGGCTTCGGTGCGTTGCTCCGGCGTCCCATCGACTGCGGGAGGCAAATTGCCCGAAGCATCTCCATTGACGCTGAAGGTGCACGCGGAAAGCACGAGCAAACTGAGGCCAAGCAGCAGGATGCGAGTCATCACGGTCCAATGAGCGAGGGCCAGCACAGGATCGCGGTGGCCGCCAGCGCGATCCAGCCGGGATGGCGACCGCGCGTCGCGACCAGCACGAGCAGCGAGCCCGCCAGGAATCCGCCGGCGGTGAAGGCCAGGATCACATCGGAGGCGAGTGTCGCGGACGGTGACTGCGCCAGGCGCCACAGCAGTCCGGCCAGTGCCCAGGCCAAGACGGATGCGAGGTGCCAGGTCGCCCAGAGGATGCGTACGTGCCGCGGCTGCAGTGGCGGGGCGGGCAAGGCCGGCACCCATGTCGACGCGCGGACGTGTCGGAAGATCAGCCACTCACCCAGCAGCGAATGCGCCACCCCGGTGAACACGGCGACCACGGCGGCGGTGGCGAGCAGGGGCTGCATCGATCAGGCTGCATCCGCCTGCAGCGCCCGCTGTACCACCGCCGTGTCGGTGTATTGAGTGAAGGAAATGGCCTTGTCCCCGCCGAACTTCCAGACGTGGGCGAAGGGCGCCTTGAAGCGCTTTCCGGTGGCCTTGTAGGTACCGCTGTGCTCGCCGAGCGCGACCACCGTGTCGCCGCTGGCGATGATCTCGCCCGGGACGGCGGCATAGCCATCCCATTCGGAGCCGAGCTTCGCGAATACGTTCTGCAGCACGGCATCGTGGCCGACATAGGTGCCGCCGTAGGGAAAGCCCTCGGCTTCGGTCCAGCGGATGTCCGGCGAGAGCGCGGCCAGCACCGCGGGCACGTCGCCGCGCGCGAAGGCCTCGTACAGGCTGGCGATGGTGCGGGACTGATCGGCCATGGCGCGTCTTCCTCCCCGGGGTGGCGGTTGCCAGCGCCAGCCTAGGGGCTGGCTAGCGCAGTGGCAAGTGACGGGGAACCCGCGTCTCGAGCAGGCCGACCAGCGCAGGGTTCATGTATTCGAGGTGCCGCCCATCACTGACGAACCCGAACAAATCGGTCGCCAGGCTCGCGCTCAAATGCGCAGGGCGCCGGCTCTGAAAGGAAGGACACGATGAGAGGGTCGTAGTTTGCGATTGTATTGACGTCGTACATGGCAAGATTGGCCGCGCAGTCCAGATACTCCTGGGACTCGTCGCCTGCCAGGAATCGCCAGCCGCTGTCAGCAGCGTCATCAGGCTCTTCGCGGTAGCAATAGCCAACCTTGGCACCATCGACGGTGATTCGATCGCTTGCGATGCAGCCTCCGAAGCCTTCTGCGACGGACACGATTTCTTGAGGCCTGAGTCGGAACGTCTTCATGGAGTCTGACGCTTGAGATGAGCTGCGCCGCGTAGCAGCGTCACCTTGATTGGACGGTTAGACCTCATTGCGACCCGCACCCTGGATGGCTGAACAAGCAGCTTCGAACAATGCATAGACATCAACGGTCTCGCCGCGCTCGACGCGCTTGGAAATCGCCGTAAGCGGGAAAGTGAGTACGCTGGTTCCATCAAGCTTCAATGCTGGGTCTCGCCCGTGTGCGTCTTCGACCGTAACCCAGCGAAGACTGAGTTTCTGAGCTATCGCATCACCGAAGGTTATGCCGAGTGATTGCAGCTTCACTGTTTCGGAGGCGCCAATCCATTTATTGCTTAGGATCGCTGCTAGAAGTGATAACTTCCCGTCAATTGTCGCGTACTTGGCTCGGGCGTCAGACGTGTAATGGTCGCGCACCCAAGATCGCTGGGCCTCAAGACGCGCCTGCTCTTCCGTATTCGGGTCTTCGACGGTCTGCGACATGGGTCTAACGATTGAGTTGAGGTGCGCCGTCAGGCGTCACCTTGAATGAATTGTTAGGCGGCGGGCGCCGGACCAAGAGCAACAGCGCAGCGCACACCAGCCACCAGAAGGCTACAAGAAAAAGCATAAAGAACGATGCCCCGCTATATTCGCTGCCAGGCCGAATTGCTAGCGAAGGCGAGAGGGCAGGAAAACCGGACTGCAGAAGCCAAAGCGGTGGGGCAATAAAGATGTCGCGGACGTCGTGCCAGACGCCGCCGGAGCCATCTGTCGCAAAAGCGATCCCAAGGAACGAAAGAGCGATGAGGAGACCGGAAATAAGCTTAGTGACTGCACGCATGCTTGCTCCCGCCGCCTAACTTTCTTTTAGACCCCCAAAGGGGGTGTCAACAGGAGTCTATACCGGCTCCGATCCACTTTCGATCGAGGGATTCCCCGTCTTATCAAGGATGTGCGGCTGGTTTCCCGGGCGTGTCGTCGTTGCCGCGGCCGTCATTGACGCTCTGGAAGCGACTCAATGCCGGCGCGGGTTCGTTATCGGGGCCTGCGCGCCCCCTATCGCGGCGAGCGGATCGCTTTGCGACGTGGCGCTTACGCGGTTGGATGCTGTCTGATGGCCGCCGATTGGACGCCGATCGAATCGGAAGCCGATCGTGCGCGGGTCATCCGTCGAAGCCGCACCCCTCCCGAACCCAACGGGGTGCAACAACCAGCACCGCGACCCTCGAGGAGCCTGGTGCTGTCGGGGGTCTGGGGTTC
>CBIHLJ010000052.1:0-19235 GCA_966210745.1 uncultured Pseudoxanthomonas sp. | reverse complement strand
CCGGAGATGTTGATGTTCTCCTGCTGCAGGCGCTGGATGACGGTGTCGATCGGCAGATTCAGCTGGGCGAGTTTCTGCTGGTCGATGTCGACCTGGATCTCGTCCTCGAGACCACCGCCGACCTTGACCGCCGCAACGCCGTCGACGGGCTCAAGCTTCTTCTTCAGGTCGTCATCCGCGTAACGGCGCAGCTCGGTGAGCAGGCGTACGGCGTCCGCATCGTTCTTCGGTTCCTGCTTGTTGGCCAGGGCCAGGCGGAGTATCGGCTCGGTCGACGGATTGAAGCGCAGCAGCACCGGTGCCTTCGCTTCCAGCGGCAGCTGCAGTACTTCCATCTTGTCGCGGACTTCCAGGCTGGCCTGGTCCATGTCCGTGCCCCAGGCGAACTCCAGCACCACGTCGCTCTGGCCGGTACGCGACACGGACTTCAGCTTGCGCAGGTTCTTCACCACGCCGACGGCTTCTTCCACCGGCTCGCTGATGAGGGTTTCGATCTCGGAAGGCGCGGCGCCGGTGTACTCGGTGCGCACGGTCAACGTGGGATAGCTCAGGTCAGGCAGCAGGTTGACCTTCAGCGAGAACAACGCGATCACGCCGAACAGGAACATCGTGATCCAGAACATCGCCACAGTGACGCGGCGGCGGGTGGAGAACTCGACCAGTCCTCCTCCCATGCTGCCGTCGCCACCCGTCGCGCGGGGTTCGTGCTCCCCGGGAACGTGGCCGGGCGCGCTCATTGCTTGGTTCCGGCAGTCTTGGCGTCCTCGGCCTTGGCGGCCACCTTGACGGGCTCGGCGCCGATCACCTGCACCGCGCTGCCTTCACGCAGCGCCACCTTGCCGGCGGTCACCACCTGGTCGCCAGGTTTCAGGCCTTCGCGCACCTCGATCCACTCGCCATCCACGTAGCCGACCTTGACCGGTACGCGTACCGCCTTGCCATCGCGCACCGCGAACACGGCCGGGTCGCCATCGTCGAGCAGGGCGACGCGCGGCACCACCAACGCATCGGCACGCTGGTCGTAGTCGATCCTGATGCGGCCGAACATGCCGGGCTGCAGCACGCCGTCGCTGCCGAAGGAGCAGACCACGCGGAACGTACCGCTGCCGGAGTCGACGACCGGCGAAATGCGATCCACCGCGCCCTGGAACACCTTGCCCGGCATCGCATCGACGGCCAGCGCCACCGGCAGGCCCGCCTTCAACTTGGAGAGCTCGCGCTCGGAGACGTTCAAGGTGGCTTCCAGGCGCGATTCGTCGACGATGCGGATGATCGGCGTGTTGATCTGCACGAAGTTGCCGGTTTTGATGGAGCGCGAGGCCACCACGCCGGAAATCGGCGCGGTCACCGTGGTGTAGGACAGCTCCAGCGCGGCCATGCGGTACATGGCGCGGGCGTTGTCCAGGTCGTACTTGATCTGGTCGACGTCGTTGGCGCTGATCATCTGCTGGCCCACCAACTGCTGCGCACGCCGGTAGTTGTTCTCCAGCTTGCGCATCTGCGCTTCGGCCTGCGCCACCTGCAGGCGCAAGCGGTCCGGGTCCAGCCGGACCAGCGCCTGGCCGGCGCGGACCACCTGGCCCTCCTCCACCATCACCGCAAGTGCCACACCGGAGGTCTTGGCGACCACCTGCGACTCGCCCAGCGCTTCAAGCGCCGCCGTGCCGCTGTAGCTGGCGGCTACCGGGCGACGGCTGGCCTCGACCACCTCGACCGGGACGGCATCGGGTTCTTTCGGTGCCTCGCCATTCTTGGCCTGGGCCTCGGGCGTGGGGCCGCCCCCCTTGCAGGCGGACAGGACCAGCAGGCCGCAGAGGACAGGTACCAGCGCCAGGCGCAGGTAGGAGTGACCGGAATCGGAGCGGGGTCGGGACATGGGTCGGTACCGTCGTGGTGGTGTTGTGGTGGTGTTGTATCAAGGTATATCACCCCTGAACGACTTCCATGCGCCGAAGGTCATGGTGACTTGCGTCCGGGCCAGTGTTCGGAGAATGACACTCGCCTCTGGACGAAGCGGCGTGCGGAAGCGCGCATGCCCCTCTATCAAGATTGTTGGCGGTGCGCGCCCTCTCTGGCCAACGTGGGAACGTCGGCATCGGCGGCAACCATTCGGCGGCACGCGACTTTAAGCCATCCGCGCGGACGCATCGCGCCTGTGCGCGACATTCGGTCGCAGGCTATACTTGCGTTCAGCCAAGCGCTGCGGTGGTACGTGGCGCGCGCAACCTGAGAGTTTCCCGAGAATGATGCGACTGCTGCCGCTCGCCGCTTGCCTTGCCTTGGCCGCCCTCCCGCTGGCCGCCCTGACCGCCCAACAGGACACTCCGGCCACGCCGGCCCCGGTCGAAGCTGCGGCGCCTGCCGCCGCTCCCGCTGCCGCACCCGCACCGCTGGTCGGCAATGCTGATACAGGTCGTACGCTCACCTACACCTGCCAGGGCTGCCACGGCATCGTGGGCTACAAGAACGCCTACCCGAACTTCCACGTGCCCCGCATCGGCGGCCAGTCGGCCGACTATCTGGCCAATGCGCTGACCGAGTACCGCAACGGCAACCGCAAGCACCCCACGATGCAGGCCCAGTCGCAGAGTTTCTCCGACCAGGACATCGCCGACATCGCCGCTTTCCTTTCCACCGTCAAGTAAGCCCACATGCCCAACGCCAAGCACGCCCAGCGTCTAGCCATCGCCCTGTTCGCTGCCCTCGCCCTGGTGGCATGTTCGAAGGTGGAAACGACGGAAACCGCCGCCGAGAATCCCGGCCACGCCAGTGGCGAGCACGGTTCCAGCTCCTCTGCCGGCCTGCCCAAGGGCCACATCGCCAAGGGCGAAGAACTGGCCAAGGCCAAGGGCCAGGCCACCGGCCAGAGCTGCGTGGACTGCCATGGTGCCGAAGGCAACGCGCCGATCGACGACACGTATCCCAAGCTGGGTGGCCAGTACGCCGACTATCTGGGGCACGCGCTGCAGGCCTATCGCAGCGGTGATCGCCAGCACGCCCTGATGACCCCGCAGGCCGCCAGCCTCAGCGATCAGGACATTTCCGACCTCGCCGCCTATTTCGGTTCGCGACCCTTGCAGCTCCGCGACCTGCACGGCGTGCACGAGTAAGCCTTCCCGCGTCAGGAATGCGAAAACGGAGCCCTTGGGCTCCGTTTTCGTTTGCGGCAACCGCAGGCTTCAGTGAGAGCGACGTCAGCCGCGATGAACCATCGCGGCGCCCTTTCGCGACTGACGTCGCTCCCACAAGACCCCTGAACCCCCTGCACCCTCAACTGTCGGTCGGGATCGGGGTGCGCTTGACCGGAATCTCCGGCGGCGGGCGCGCTTTCGGTGGATCGGGGAACAGACTGCCAAGGCCGCAACCGCCGCCCAGCTGCAGCACCGACACCGTGCACTTGAGCTTCATGTTCGTGCCGGGGATCGAGATCTCCATTTCGCGCACATTGCGACGCACCCATTCCGCAAGCAGGGACTCGTTCGGCACCCAGTACTTGTCGAACGTGGTCGGCTCGTAGTCGTAGGGGGGACGCTGCAACCATGTGCCCGCCTCTGCCAGTTGCTCGCGCGTCCACTGGTCGTTCTCGCCGCCGGGCGCACCGCGCTGAGCGGTGGCATCGCCCGCGCCGCCCGGCACCCGCAGGCTGCCGTCGGCGTTGTAGAGGCCTGGCGCGTCGCGGCCGTCCGCCGCACTGTCGCCTGCTGCATTGCGGGTCGAGTTTCCCCAGTCGTCGGCGCGTGCAGGCGTGTTCCATCCGCCGGATTTCGTCGTGGCCGCCGGGCCGGGCGTGGTGGATGCGCGGGAGGGCGTGCCGCGAGATGTTGAAGGCGAAGCAGACGGGTTCGGCGCCGTTGTCCTCGCCGGTGTCGATGCGGTCGTCGCGGCGCCCGTCGTGGTAGGAACCGGTGCGGCGGTGGCGGTGGCGGTGGCGGGCCTCGGTGCCGGCTCGCGGATCTCGGCTTGCCGCACGCTGCGTTCCCGCGTGGCGATGGGGACAGGCGCCACCTCGCGCGCAGGCACCGGCACGCTGCGCACCTGGGGTGCCGGCGCCATCACCTCGCGCTCGCGCACCTGCACGTCACGCGTCGCCACGGCAGGCAGGTCCACGCTGCGCACAGGCGCTGCCCGGCGCACGACCGGCGCAGCGAGCGGTGTCGGGATCTCGCGCACCGGTACGCCTGGCTCGCGCAGGGCCGGCAAGGTGACATCGGGTTGCCGGGGTGTCGGCGGTGGCAGCACGAACGCGCGGGTGGGTTCCGGCACCTCGGTGACCTGCAAGGGCTGGTGCGCAAGTTCGGGCTGTGGAACATCGCGGGACTGGATCTGCGGCATCTCCACCGCAACGTCGGGCAGCACCGCGTCGGACGGTGGCGGCGAAGCCTCGGACGGCGCGGGCCGTGTCGGGGTCGCCGCCTGCGCTGCAGGGTCCGCCTGCGCCGCTTGCTGCGAACCCGGTTCGGCCGCCTGCGTCTCGCCTCCCGCTTCCTCGGGACTGCCGTCGCCGATGATCTCCAGCCGCACGCGGCTGGTGTCGCCGGCTTGTTGTGGCGGTGGCGGAATCTGGACCAGCGCCACCCACATCAGGAACAGGAAGAACAGCAGGTGCACGGCACTGCTGGTGATGCCTGCGAACCAGCGCATCCAGCGCTCTTCGCGTGGCGGCGGTCCCCACCCTTGGTAGAACAGCGAGCGGAATGCGCGCCATCTACCCAACGAAGTGGGCACGGCATCGGGTGGCCGGGGTGTGCGGGCCACCAGCAGCGCGACGACCGCATCGGCCTTCTCGCGCGTGATCCGGCCCAGCTTCTCGGGCAGCGCGCGCAACCACAGGCCCCAGCCGAACGGCAGGCCGGTGTGGCGTTCAACGATGGGGGCTGCCTTGCGCGACAGCAGCTGCGCGATGACGTCGGTGGCGTTCGTCACCGGCGCTTGGTTCCGTCAGGCGGCGTTGCCGCGGGGGATGTACGGCGCTTCGCCGGTCCCGTGATCAGTCGCGTCGCGCACCGCGGTCACGCCGGGCACACGGGCCATCAGCGTTTTCTCGATGCCCTGCTTAAGGGTGACGTCGGCCATGCCGCACCCGTGGCAGCCGCCGCCAAAGCGCAGCCAGACCACGCCATCGCCGCCGACTTCCTCCACCGCCACACGCCCCTTGTGGGACGCCAACTGCGGGTTGATCTCGTTGTCCACCACCCAGCGCACGCGTTCGACCATCGAAGCTGAATCGCCGGGCGCTTCACCTTTGATGCGGGGTGCCTTGATGGTGAGCTGCGTACTGGCGCCCTTCATCACGTAGTCGATTTCAGCACCATCCAGCCAGTGCACGCTGCCGGCGTCAACGTAGAGCGTGAAGCCGTCGCAGTCGACGGCCCATTCATCGCCGGCCAGGTCGCGCGGCTCGGAGAACTCCAGCCGTGCGTCGGCCTGCGCCGTGCCGGGATGGACCGCACTCAGGCGCACGCCAAGGCCCGGCAGCGCCTCGCGTTCGATCAGCTTGCGGAAGTGCGCCTGCGCGCTGTCGGAAATCTGGATCATGCGCGTATTCTAGCCCCCTGCCCGACAGGCATTCACATTCACCGGCCCGTCGTCGGTCTTTGTTCATACTGGCCGCAACGCAGGAGAATTCCATGTCCGACCTTGTCCCTCTCGCCCGCGCGCACTGCGTGCCGTTGCGTGGCAGCGAGCATCGCCTGCCCCCTGCCCGCGTCGCCGAACTGCTGCCCCAGGTGCCGGGCTGGGAGCTGGTGGAAGAAGGCCATGCCCTGTCGCGGACGTTCCCGTTCGACAACTATTACGAAACCATGGCGTTCGTGAATGCGCTCGCCTTCATCGCGCACGCCGAGGACCATCACCCCGACCTGGGCGTGCATTACAACCGCGCCGTCGTGCGCTACTCCACGCATGATGTCGGCGGCCTGAGCGAGAACGACTTCATCTGCGCGGCCAAGGCCAGCGCCCTGTTGGGAGAATCCTGATGAACCTGCGCAACGCCCGCCTCTGTTTCCTGGTTCCGCTCACCGCGCTCGTGCTGGCGGCATGCGCGAAACAGGAAGAGCCGCCCATGCCCACCATTCCGCCCACCGAACTTGCGGCGACCGACACGCCGCCCCCGGCGTATCCGCCCGAAGCCGAATGCAACAGCGAGGGCGGCACCACCGTGCTGCGCGTGACCATCGAGAAGGATGGCGTGCCATCGCGCGTTTCGCAGGCACAGGGCAGCGGCAACGCCGCCCTCGACAAGGCGGCGCTCGAAGCCGTGCAGACCTGGAAGTTCCGCGCCGCCACGCGCAACGGAAAGCCGGTCAGCCACACCATCACCGTGCCGGTGACATTCCCGCCCGTACTGGAAAAGCCGACGCGCTGCTTCGCACAGGGCAGCCAGGGCTGACCCAGGCCGGTAAGGTCATGACGATGGAAGGGATCAATGTCTGGGCGGTGCTGGTGGCAGCGGCCTGCAGTTTCCTGTTGGGCGGCATCTGGTATGGGCCGCTGTTCGGCAAGACGTGGAACAAGGCGGCGGGCATGGACCCGCAGAAGCAGGGGCATCCGGCGAAGGTCTTTGGCGGTGCGTTCCTGTTTTCCCTGCTTGCAGCCAGCGTGTTCGCATCCCTGATCGGACCGCAGCCGGCGCTGACAACCGCACTCTGCCGCGGCGCGCTGGTCGGTTTCTGCTTCGTGGCGGCCAGCTTCGGCATCAACTATCTGTTCGCGCAGCGTGGTGCGCGGCTCTGGTTGATCGACGCCGGCTACCACACGCTGCAGTTTACCCTGTTCGGCCTCGTCCTCGGCCTCTGGCACTGACGCGGTCGGTCAGCCAAGCCGTTCCAGCGCCTCGGCAAGATCCTCGGACAACGGCGCACTCAGCACGTAAGGCGTTTTGCCTCTGTCGAGGGAGAACTGCAGCGACGCCGCATGCAGGAACAGGCGCTTCAGGCCTGCCTGCTCGCGGAGGCGCTTGTTGACGGCCGGGTCGCCGTACTTGTCGTCGCCCGCCACCGGATGGCCGATGTGCTGCGCGTGCACCCGGATCTGGTGGGTGCGGCCGGTCTCGATGCGTACCTCGCAGAACGAATGCCCTCCCCGCCTTTCCAGCACGCGGAAGTGGCTCAGCGATTCCTTGCCGTCGCGGTGCACCTGCACGTGCCGCTCACCGCCCTGGCGCAGGCCGATGTGCAGCGGCGCGTCCACGCTCATCACACCATCGGGCATGCGGCCGACCAGCAGCGTGAGGTAGCGCTTCTCGATGGCACGGGTGCCGTCCTCGCTGTCCTCGCGCAGCAGCGCCTGCAGTTCCGACAAGGCCGAGCGCTTCTTCGCGATCACCAGCAGGCCGGATGTATCCCGGTCCAGCCGGTGTACCAGTTCCAGGGACTGGTGGGGCCGCAGCGCGCGCATGGTCTCGATGGCGCCATGACTGATGCCGCTGCCCCCGTGGCTGGCCACGCCGGTCGGCTTGTTGATGACCAGCAGCCGCTCGTCCTCGAACACGATGGCCGCCTCCATCCGCTTCAGGAAGCCCACAGGGGGCACGGATTTGTCTCCTGCATCCACGAGACTGACCGGCGGGATCCGGACCTCGTCCCCGCCCTCCAGCTTGCGCTCGGCTTTTGCCCGACCCCCGTTCACCCGCACCTGGCCGCTCCGCACCAGCTTGTAGACCAGGCTGCGTGGAGCGCCCTTCAGCTGGCCGAGCAGGAAGTTGTCCAGCCGCTGCCCACCGCGGTCCTCGGGCACCGTGACCGTCCGCACGGCGCTCTTGGCAACCGCTGCCGGCTTGTCGGAGGGGGGGCTGGGGTTGGAACCATTCATTCTGTTACACTCGGCGGGCGAGATAAGGGTTTGATTTCGCAGGGAGTTGCAGTTGGGCCAGAAGCCCGTCTCCCCGCGATTCCGGCAAGTGCGCGGCCACCGCCCCAGGGGCGGCCATGTTAGCGGCTGATCGGCAGGCCCGGATACCGCCGGGTGCGTGACGGCACCTGTTGCTGAACATGTCCCGCGCGGCGCCCCCTCTTGAGGGAAGCTGCCGCCGGCCCTGCAACACCTATTAGAAAGAAGCGCTCCCGCGGCCTGCCGTGGTGTCGTAGCGCTGGAAACCCGATCCGCCCCGCTGCGCCTGCGCAAGGGGCGGTGCAACGTTCCAGAGGCGAAACCCCATGGCGTTCCGCGCGGTAGCAGCGCGCGAGGAACGCACAATGAAACGCATGTTGATCAACGCCACGCAGGCCGAAGAGCTGCGCGTGGCCATCGTCGACGGTCAGACCCTGTACGACATCGATATCGAACAGCCGTCGAAGGAACAGAAGAAGTCCAACATCTACAAGGGCCGCATCACCCGGCTCGAACCCTCCCTGGAAGCCGCCTTCGTCGATTACGGCGCGGACCGCCATGGCTTCCTGCCGCTGAAGGAAATCTCCCGCGATTACTTCCAGGCCGGCGTCGACCACAACAAGGCCGGCATCCGCGAACTGCTGAAGGAAGGCCAGGAAGTCGTCGTCCAGGTGGACAAGGACGAACGCGGCAACAAGGGCGCGGCCCTGACCACGTTCATCTCGCTGGCCGGCCGCTACATGGTGCTGATGCCCAACTCGCCCACCGCCGGTGGCGTGTCGCGCCGCATCGAGGGCGACGATCGGGCCGAGCTGAAGAAGGCGATGGACGCCCTGGCCATTCCCGACGACATGGGCGTGATCATCCGCACCGCCGGCGTCGGCCGTGACGCCGAAGAGCTGCAGTGGGACCTCGATTACCTGCTCAGCGTCTGGAAAGCGATCGCCGAAGCCGCGCTGACCAAGCCGGCCCCGTTCCTGATCTACCAGGAAAGCCGCCTGATCGTGCGCGCCCTGCGCGACTACCTGCGCAGCGACGTCGGCGAGATCCTGGTCGACACCGACGAACTGTACGAAACCGCCCGCGAGTTCATGCAGCAGGTCATGCCGCACAACCTGCGCAAGCTGAAGGCGTACAAGGACGACATCCCGCTGTTCAACCGCTTCCAGATCGAATCGCAGATCGAAGGCGCGTACGAGCGCAACGTCCGCCTGCCCTCCGGCGGCTCCATCGTGGTCGACCAGACCGAAGCGCTGACTGCCATCGACGTCAACTCGGCGCGCGCCACCAAGGGCGGCGACATCGAGGAAACCGCGTTTCACACCAACATGGAAGCGGCCGAGGAAGTGGCCCGCCAGCTGCGCCTGCGTGACTTGGGCGGCCTGGTGGTGATCGACTTCATCGACATGTCGAGCAACAAGCACCAGCGCGAAGTCGAGAACAAGCTGCAGAACGCGCTCAAGTACGACCGCGCCCGTGTGCAGATCGGCCGCATCTCGCGCTTCGGCCTGCTCGAAATGAGCCGCCAGCGCCTGCGTCCGTCGCTGGGCGAATCCAGCCAGATCGTCTGCCCGCGCTGCGAAGGCCATGGCCGCATGCGCAGCGTCGAGTCGCTGTCGCTGTCGATCATCCGCGTGGCCGAAGAGCACGCGATGAAGGACAACACCGGGCAGGTGCTGATCCAGGCCCCGCTCGAGATCGCCAACTTCCTGCTCAACGAGAAGCGCAGTGCGCTGCGCGAGATCGAACAGCGCCACGACGCGCCGGTCATCATCGTGGCCGACGAAGCGCTGCACACCCCGCACTACGAAGTCACCCGCATCCGCGAGAACGAGCTCGGCGAAGAAAGCAGCAAACCCAGCTACCACCGCGGCACCCAGCGCAAGCTGCCGGTGCATGCGCTGACCAAGGCCCAGCTCAACATCCCGGCCGCACCGGCGGTCACGCACGTGAAGCACGCACAGCCGGCCCCGGTACGCGAAGAGCGCGAAGCCCCGGTGGCGGCACCCGCACCGGCTCCGGTCGCCACGCCTGTCGCAGTGGCGGCGCCCGCCAGCGGCGGCGTGATCGGCTGGTTCAAGCGCCTGCTCGGCGGCAGCGAGGCCGCCACGCCTGCACCGCAGGCACGTCCGCAGCAGGACAACCGCCAGCGCAATGACCGCAACAACGGCCGTCGCGAAAACCGCGACGCCCGCGGCCAGCAGAACCAGGGCCGTGGCGGCAAGCAGGACGGTGGCCGCCGCGACGAGCGCGGCAACAAGAGCCAGAACGCGCAGAACGGCAATGCCCAGCAGCAGAAGCCGCGCAATGAGCAGCAGACCCAGAAGCCGCAGAAAGCGCAGGGCGGCCAGCAGAACGCGCAGGGCAATGCTCCGCAGCAGAAGGCACCCAGGCAGGCGCAGCCCGGCAAGCAGGAAGGACCGCGCCAGCCCAACGCACCGCGCACGCCCCAGCAGGAGACGGCCAAATCTGCTGCCCCGGGCGCTGACGATGCCGTGATCGCAACGGCGACCGTGGCAGCAGTGGTTGAAACCACCCGCGTGGCAGCTGTCGTCGAGCCCGCCCTGGTCTCGCCGATCGACGCACCGGCCCTGGACACCGACGTGACGGATAGCCTGGCAACCCCGGCCAACCCGGACGCCGCCGCGGCGGATGCCGGTGATGGTGGCGAAGGTGGCAGCCGCCGCCGTCGCGGCCGTCGTGGCGGTCGCCGTCGCCGTCGCGGCAATGGCGAAGGCGCAGCCGCCGGCGAAGAAGGCCTGTCGGTCGACGACCTCGGCAGCGACGACGAAGCCCCCGTGGCCGACCGTTCGCAGCCCGAGTTCGATTTCGATGACGAAGAGCCAGCCGTCGCCGCTCCCCGTCCGCCGAAGCCCCAGTCCGCCCATGCTCCGGCACGTGAACCCACCGCACCGGTTGCGATCGCGCCGGTCACGGCCGTAGCGGTCGTGGCCGAGGTCGCGGCATCCGGCTCGGCCGAGGCGCCGACGCCCGCCAACGTGCCCGCCCCCGTCGTGGCCGAAGCCGCACTGGCGGCCGATGTCATCGAGGACGTGAAGGCTCGGACCGTGCTCGCCCAGCCCGAGGTCGCTGCCACGGTGCAGGAAGAAGCGCCGGCAGCCGTCGCCATCGTCGAGACGGTGAAGGCCGAGATCGCCGCCGAACCCGTGCGGAAGATCGAAGCGCCTGTCGTGGTGGCGGACGTCGTCGAGGCGGTTCCCGTCGCCGAAGCTCCCGTGGCCGATGTGCGCAGCGAACCCGTGCAGATCGACCTGGTCGACGCGGTGAACGAAGCCGCCAGCGGACCTGCCGCGCCCGTCGAGGTGGCCGTGGCCGCCCCCGCCCCCGCACCGCAGCAAGCCCCGAAGCCGGCCAGCGTGCCGGCAACGGGTTCGCTGTTCTTCGTCGCCGACGCCGACACGCCCCCGTCGGTGACGCGCAGCCTGTTCGAGCCCGTGGTTACGCCGGTCAAGCCGGCGGACGACATCGCCCACGACGACAAGCAGGACGACGAAACGTCGGAAGAACGCAGCGTCTGACACGCTTCGCGCTCCCGAAGAAGTGAAAGCACACTGGCCGCGCAAGCGGCCAGTGTCGTTTCAGGCCTTGCTATGCCGCGGCATCGGCAGCCTGACCTCGAATGACCAACCCGGTCTGTCCCGGACTGGCCCACCTGACATCGTTTTCGCCGACCACCAATTGACCTTGCTGTGGATGCCACGGCGCGCATGGGCCATGGATTCCAGCCTTCGCTGGAATGACGGAGGTGGAGACCCTGCAGGTCCTTCAACGCCTCATCCACGGTCGGACTGGCTTGCCGGGCTGGGCGTGCCGAGCCTATCGGCCGTCGTCCCAGCGAATGCTGGGACCCATCTTGACGTTGCTGTGGATGCCACGGCGCGCATGGGCAATGGATTCCAGCCTTCGCTGGAATGACGTCAGCCGTCGTCCCAGCGAACGCTGGGATCCATCTTGACGTTGCCGTGGATGCCTCGGCGCGCACCGCCAATGGATTCCAGCGGTCGCTGGAATGGCGGAGAAGGACAGTGCGGATTGGTTTGCGGCCCAGGCTGTGGGGTTGGGCTTTCCGGACCGGTCAGAGCGCGCGCGACGGATCCATCAGGCCCCACTGCGCGGCAAGCCGCGCCAGCGCGATGGTGTCCTGCACGCCGGTCTTCTCGAACAGCCGCGTCTTGTGCGTGTTCACCGTCTTCGCACTTAGGCTCAGGCGCTTGGCGATCTCTTCCTGGCGCAGGCCCTGCGTCAGCAGCATGGCGACTTCCAGTTCCCGCGGCGACAGCGCATCGAATGGCGACGCATCGCCGCCCACCGTATGCAAAGCGAGGTTCTGCGCCACGTTGCTGCCCAGGTAGCGCTTGCCGCGCGATACGTCGCGTACGGCACGGATCAGTTCGGCCGCATCACCCGCCTTGCCGAGGTAACCCGACGCCCCGGCTTCCAGCAAGCGCTTCGGCAGCGGGCCATCCTCCAGCACCGACACGATGATCACCCGCACGCCCATGTCGGCGCGCACGATGCGCTCGGTCACTTCGAGACCGCTGTAGCCCGGCAGATGCAGGTCGCACAGCACCACGTCCGGTTTGAGCTGGCGCACCATCGGCAATGCGGCCTCGCCGGTCTCCGCTTCGCCCACCACCTCGATGTCGGAGTCCGTGCCGAGGATGAGTCGCATGCCGGTGCGCACGAGCGCATGGTCGTCGATGAGGAAAACGCGGATCGCCATGGGAAACGGATGCCTTGAGGTACGGTTCGAGCGTAGGTGGCCGTCCATCGCCGCGCAATTAACATTCTATCGGTTGTCGGGTCCGTGCATGCAGGAAGCCACATCCGGCACACGCATGCGCTGCGGCATACTCCGGCTTTCCCAAAGGAATCCGACATGCCCGGCATCCGTCCGTATCTCCGCGGCGCCCTGCTGCTCTCCCTCGCCGCCATCACGCCCGCCTGGGCCGATGACGGTGTCTCCGATCGCTGGCACACGCAGGTCGGCGATGTCAGCGCGCACGCCGACACCACGGCGCGAGGCGATGCGATCAGCCGACGGCTCGACGCACTGGGCATCGCGTGGAAGCGCGAGGCGTTCGAACAGGACGGGCAGTCCGGCCACAACCTGGTCGCCGACCTCGGTGGCCCCGACGGGGCGCCGCTGCTGCTGATCGGCGCGCATTACGATCAGGTGGACGTGGGCCATGGCGCGACCGACAACGCCTCGGGCGTGGCGGCCGTGCTGGAACTGGCACAGGCGCTGAAGGCCAAACCCCTTGCGGGCCATCGCGTGCAGATCGCGTTCTGGGATCTGGAAGAGAAGGGCCTGCTGGGCTCGCGCGCATGGGTCGCCACGCCCGGCCGCGAAAAGCCCGCGCTGTACGTCAATTTCGATGTGTTCGGCTGGGGCGATACCTTGTGGATGATGGCGCCGGACGCCGGCACGCCCCTGGTGGGCGCCCTGCGTGTTGCCAGCCAGCACGAGAAGCTCGGCTTCCAGCCCGGCGACAAGTATCCGCCTACCGATCACCTCGCCTTCCTCAAGGCGGGCTGGCCGGCAGTGTCGTTCTCGCTGGTCGGCGGCGACGAGATCGACTCCATTCTCACGGTGTTTGGCGGTGCCAAGCCCGAGCGGATGCCCAAGGTGATGCAGGTGATCCACAGCCCGCGCGACACCACGGCCGAACTGGACCGTGCCCGCGTCGATGACGCGCTGCGCGTGGTGGAAGCGGGACTGCGTGCCTGGGACGCCGCTCCCGCGCCCTGAGCGCGTCTGCCCCAACACACATGCAAACGGGCCCAGCAGGGCCCGTTTGCATCTGGACGAGAACACGCCTGGCTCTTCGGGCGGCGACGGTGTCGGACTCGCGGTCCACCGCCAGGCGCAGCAAGGAACAGGGGGTGTCCGGAGCGCTGCGTTCGGTTCTCTCGTGGCGCCCTGGGTGCCAGCCTTGCGGCTCGGAAGCAGGGTTGCGCGGGGGACGGAGGGGGTGGTTCCGCCTGCCCGACCACTGGCGACGTTTTACGTTGGCGTTTGCGAAGACGGCGTGTACGGCGTTCAGCTGCAGCGCACGGTTTGATGACGCCGGCTCGACATCGATGAACGCGGGCGAACGGCCCCGGGCGCGGATTCGCATCCACCTCACGGATCGCTGCGTAGTTTCGTGTCAGGCACGCGCACTTTCCCCACAGCCGCCATGATGACTTTCGACCTATTCCACGACGCCGCCGATGACGGCAGCTACGAGCTTTCCATCAACGAGTCCGCGCCCCTGCACTTCGCCAGCCGCGGCGCGGCACTGGGCTACGCGGTCAGACTCGCCAACCAGCGCCACCAGCAAGGGCTCGACTACGCCATCAACATCGAGGGCGGCGATGGCCGCTGGCGCCTGTTCAATGGGTGGCGGCTCTGCGCCTGACATTGCGGGCCTGATGGCGGCATTGACGTCCGCATCCGGCGAGTAGCCGGCGCGACGGCATGGCACCCTGTGTGCCCATTCAAATGCCGGTTGCCGCCCATGACCGCTCCCTCCGACGCCGTCACCCGTTTCCGCCAGCTCCACCAACACGGCCTGCTGCGCCTGGCCAACGCGTGGGATGCCGGCACCGCACGCCTGATCGAACACCTTGGTGCCCCCGCCGTGGCGACCACCAGTGCCGGCCTGGCATGGGCGCAGGGATATCCGGATGGCGACCGCCTCCAGCCTGATGCACTCCTGCATGCCGTGGGCGGCATCGTGCGCGCCCTCCATGTGCCGTTGACCGTCGACGTGGAAGGTGGCTATTCCGACGATCCCGCCACCGCTGCCGGCACGGTGATGCGCGTGGTGCAGGCCGGCGCTGCCGGCATCAACCTGGAAGACGGCGCAGGCGACCCCGCACTCCTCGCCGCCAAGATCCGCGCGATCCGGACCGCCTGCGCCGCGCAGGGGCTGGACGTCTTCATCAATGCGCGCACCGATGTCTACCTGCGCGGTCTGGTCGCGGAAACCGCGCGCATCGACGAAACCCTCGCACGCGCCGACGCCTATCGCGAAGCCGGCGCCGATGGCCTGTTCGTGCCGGGCCTGGTCGACGCCGATGCCATCGCCACTCTGGTCACACGCTGCGGCATGCCGCTCAACGTGATGCTGCGCCCGCAGCTGCAGGATCTCGCCGCGCTGGAACGTCTCGGCGTGCGCCGCATCAGCACCGGCTCGGCGCTGGCCGAATCGATGTACGGGCGACTGGGTGTACAGGTGGAGGAATTCCTGCGCGACGACCACACCACCCTGCCCGATCCCCGCGCCATGGGCTATGGCGCGATCAACGGATTGTTCGCCTGACAACGCAGATGGGAGAGCGGGTAGGATTTTTCCTACAGCACATCGGGGCGACGACCGACGGCAAATGTGATGGCTTTAGACGACGATGCTCGCGTCCCCGGCAGCACGCCCTGCGCAGGCCACGAAAGGCCGCTCTGCAAAGGAAACGGGCGCTGCCTTGAGCAAGCAGCACTGCCGGAGCCGGGGACTCCCCCTTCAGACCCGACCCTCATTGGTCGGGTTTTCTTTTGGCGGCGGCAGGATCAGCCGTTGCCGCCGCCCAGCCAGAGTTCGGGCATCTGCAGCAGGCCGAACAGCACCAGCGCCGTCGCGGCGATCAGCATCCAGGCCATGCTCCGCACCAGCAGGTTGCGCATGTAAGGGTCTCCCTGTCCCGTGTGTGGCACGACTATCGACGCAGGCGCACGACGAGTCAAAGGTAAATGCATTAAGCCGCGATGGCCGTCCGCGTTTCCGCATTTACCTCGTCCTCCAAACCCCGCGCTGCGGCAAGGAACTCCCTGCCCCAGCGCGACAGATCGTAGTGGCGGACGATGTCGTACAGCCTGCGCTGGCGGTCTTCGCGCTCGCCCTGCGTCATCACCAGCGCGTGCCGCAATGCGCGCGCAAGATCCGCCGGATCATGCGGATTGGTCAGCACCGCGCCCTTCAGTTCCGCCGCCGCACCCGCGAATTCCGACAGCACCAGCACCCCGTCACCGCCATCCAGGCCCTGCACCGCGACGAACTCCTTCGCCACCAGGTTCAGGCCATCGCGCAGCGGCGTGATCCACATGACATCGGCGGCTGCGTAATGCGCCACCACGTCGGCGAACGGCAGCACGCGCGCGAAGAAGCGCACCGGCGTCCAGTCCAGCTGCGACAGCCGCCCGTTGATCCGGCCCACCGCCTGTTCGATCTGCTGCTGCAGCGGGCGGTACACCGTCATCTCCTTCGCGGCCGGCACGCACACCAGCACAAGCGTCACTTCGCCCTGCAGTTCCGGGGACTCGTCCAGCAGGCGCTCGAACGCGTGCAGCTTCTGCAGGATGCCCTTGGTGTAGTCCAGCCGCTCGATCGACAGCACCAGCTTGCGCCGGCCGATCTCGTCGCGGATGCGTGCGATGTCCTCGGCCACCTGCTCCGTTTCCAGGCACGCCTGGATGCGGCCCACGTCGGTGCCGATGGGATGCGCGCCGATGCGCACGGTGCGCCCGTCGATGCGCAGTTCGGTGGCCATGTCCTCCACGCCCACCGCGCAGCCGAAGGTCAGGAAGCGCGGCGCGCACTGCGCGCGCGCGGTGACTTCCACCGGGAATGTGCTGCGTACCGCGTCGGTGAAGTTCTCCGCATGGCGCGGGATGTGGAAGCCCACGTAGTCGCACGCCATCAGGCTGCCGAGGATCTCGCGCCGCCACGGCAGGATCGCGAAGATGTCGGCCGACGGGAACTGGGTGTGGTGGAAGAAAGCGATCTTCACGTCCGGGCGCAACTCGCGCAGCACCGACGGCACCATCCACAGGTTGTAGTCGTGCAGCCACACCGTCGCGCCCGGCGCGGCCTCCGCGGCGGCGGCTTCGGCGAAGCGGCGGTTGACGCGCTTGAACAGCGCCCAGTCGTCCTCGTTGAAGCGCGCGCGTTCCCAGAAACTGTTGATGACCGGCCAGAACGCCTCCTTCGAGAAGCGCTTGTAGAACACGTCCACCTCGTGCTTGGTCAACGGCACATGGGTGGCGGTGAGACCGGGGTAGCGCTCCGCATCCACCGGCGTGTGCAGTTCCACCGGCGGGCCTTTCGGATCGTCCACCGTCCATGCCACCCACGAGCCGGGCTGACCCTCGCCGAAGAAACTCAGCAGGCTGGGAATGATGCCGTTGGGCGAACTGTGCGGGCGACGCACGCGCTTGCCGTCGACGATGTGTTCTTCGTACGGCAGGCGGTGGTAGACCATCACCAGCTCCGCCTTGCCGGGCGCGTGCGTGGGCGGCGCGTAGTCGTCGGCGCGCAGCAGGTCGAAGTGCGCCATCGCCTGCAGGATGCCGCCGCAGCCCGGCGCCTCCGCGTGCAGCACCTGGTCCATGCCGGCGGTGGCAGCGAGCAGCGCGGGCTCGGAGTCGCCCACGCACACGCCGGGGAAGCCTTCGCCATACATCGACAGGTCGTTGAGCGTGTCACCGGCCACCAGCACGCGGCCGTGTTCCAGATCGAGTTCGGCCACCAGCGCCGTCAGCGTGCTGCCCTTGCGCGTGTCGCGCGGCAGGATGTCCAGGTAACGGTCGGCCGAATACAGCACCTCGCAGCCCAGCGATGCCGCCACGGCTTCCACCTCGGCCTGGATGGTCGACAGCTGCTCCGGGTGGCAGTAGTACGAGCACCGGCGCTCCTGCGGCACTTCCTGGCGCACCAGCATCGGGAAGCGGCGCATCGCATCGACGACCACGTGCTCGCCCGGCCAGCGTGCTTCGATCCGCGACTGCAGCGGCTGGATCGGCTGCATGTCCGCGGTGCGCAGCACGGTTGCGCCCACGTCGCAGATCAGGTAATCCGGCGTAGGCAGGCCGGGATCGGCCAGCAGCGGCAGGATGGCTTCGCGCCCGCGCCCGGTGACCCACGCCAGCTTCACGCCGGGATGCGCGTCGACCAGGTGGTACAGCTGCTTGCGCGCGACCGGATCGCCGGCCAGGAACGTGCCGTCCAGGTCGGTGGCCAACAACAGCGGATCGGACGAATTCTTCAACAGGCTCATGCAGGTGCACTCCCAATGGGTGGTGTGCCGCGCACGAAGGCACGACGCGACGCGTCAACGGACGCAGGCGGGGATCGATCGCATCGGAAAGGCGCTGCAAGGCAGGCGCAGGAAGAGGGTTGCCGCGTGCGGAACACGCTGCGCGCAAGCGCGCTACAGATGCGCGTCCATCCCCGGATGTGGACGCGGACATCGACTGATGCGATGCAGCATTGTAGTCCGCATCGTCTTCGCAAAGGTCAACGTGATGTTAAGAACGTTAAATTCCGCCGGGAAATCCGCGTTTTTTCAACATCACTGCAGGTGCGTCGCGTGCGAGCGATGCTCACGTGCGCGTCGTTGTCGCCGACACCAGCGCATCGATCAACGCGCGCGATGCCGCGGAGAGACGACGATGCGGCGCGTAGATCAACGAGAACGGACGCGTGCGTCCCGACAGGTCCGGCAACACACGCACCAGCTCCGCACCGCGACGTGTGCAGGCATCGATGATGAAGTCGTACGTCTGGCAGATGCCCACGCCGGCCTGCGCCAGCGACACCACGCCCAGCACGTCATCGGACACCTCGATGCGCGAGCACGGCACCCAGTCCACGTCACCGCCGTCCACGCGGAACAGCCACGGCGCCACGCGCCCGCTGCTGGGCAGCACGAACGGCAGGCAGGCATGCGCCGCCAGATCGTCCAGCGTCTGCGGCGTGCCGTGTGCAGCCAGGTAGTCCGGTGAGGCCACCACGCTGAGCGTCGCGTCCTCCAGCGTCCTCCAGCGTCCTGCCCACCAGCCCGCTGTCGGGCAGCGCGCCCAGCCGGATGGCCAGGTCGTAGCCCTCGGCCACCAGATCCACGTTGCGGTTGGCGATGTTCACCTCAAGCCGCACCTGCGGATGCTGCTGCACGAAATCGCGCAGCAGCCACGGCAGCCGGTAGTGCCCGTAGGTGGTCGGCACGCTGAGGCGCACATGTCCGCTGAGCGTGCCAGCCTCGCCCTGCACCGCGCGTTCGGCATCGTCGATCAGGTGGAACGCGGCGCGCGCCTGTTCCACGTACAGGCGGCCGGCTTCGGTCAGGCTGGTCCGGCGTGTGGTCCGTCGCAGCAACTGGCTGCCCAGCCGCGTCTCCAGCCGGGCGACCGCGCGGCTGATCACCGACGGCGTGGTGGACAGCGCCACCGCCGCGGCGGTCAGCGAGCCGTGGTCCACCACCGCCACCAGCGCCTCGACATCGGCCAGGTGATCGAACCGTCGCGCCATTCTTGCCTCCGGAGAACAGATGAATCCCTCCCAGGCCAATTTATCGCCTCGTTCGCCGGGAATACAGTGCGCGCCACCCCGGGGCTTCCCGCCCCCACCGGA
>CBIHLJ010000051.1:0-20047 GCA_966210745.1 uncultured Pseudoxanthomonas sp. | reverse complement strand
TGCGGAACGAGAAGATCGGCTATAAGATTCGCGAGCACACCCTGCAGCGGGTCCCCTACCTGCTGGTTGCCGGCGACCGGGAAAAAGAGCAGGGCCTGGTGGCCGTGCGCTCCCGCAGTGGCGAAGATTTGGGCACAATGGCGCCCGAGGCCTTCGCCGAGCGCCTGCGGGCAGAGTCTGCCGCCGGGGCCTGATCGCCCGAATTCGCTACACGCCACCCAGAGGAACTTCGAATCAATACGCCAGCCACCGAAAAAGGTAACCGCAAGAACAATGAGATCCGTGTCCCGCGCGTTCGCGTGATCGGGGCCGACGGAGAGATGGTTGGCGTGTTGTCGCGCGACGAGGCGATCGCCCTCGCGGAAGAGTCCGGCATGGACCTGGTCGAGATCCAGCCCACCGCGGATCCGCCGGTGTGCCGGATCATGGACTACGGCAAGTTCAAGTTCGAGGCGCAGAAGAAGGCCAATGCGGCCAAGAAGAAGCAGAAGATCGTCGAGATCAAGGAACTCAAGTTCCGCCCGACCACCGACGACGGCGACTACAACATCAAGCTGCGCAACCTGCGTCGGTTCCTGGAAGAGGGCGACAAGGTCAAGGTCAACATCCGCTTCAAGGGTCGCGAGATGGCCCACCAGGAGCTGGGCATGCAGATGGCCGCGCGGATCGAGAAGGATCTTGCCGACGAGGTCGTCATCGAGCAGCGCCCGCGCCTGGAAGGCCGGCAGATGATCATGATGGTGGCGCCGAAGCGCAAGTAAGCCGCCGCCGCTACCCAAGTGGCTGGTTTTACTGCATAATTCGCGGTTCTCGGGTTCGCCCGGGAACCAAGAAGCATGGGTTCCGTAAAGGAATCAATGACTTATAAGCAGGTCAAGGGCAGAAGAAGCGTGGCGCGAGCCACCGCCCCGGCCGGTAACTGAAGAAGACGAAGGAATCCAACGATGCCCAAGATCAAGACCAACCGGGCGGCTGCGAAGCGTTTCCGCAAGACCGCGTCGGGCAAGTACAAGTGCGGCCACGCCAACCGCAGCCACATCCTCACGAAGAAGTCGACCACGCGCAAGCGCAACCTCCGCCAGGGCAACCATGTCCGCGCCGAGGATGCAGGCCGCCTGGATCGCATGCTTCCCTACCTCTGAGGAGACTGACCCATGGCACGAGTCAAGCGTGGCGTCCGGGCGCATGCCCGGCACAAGAAGGTTCTCGACCTGGCGAAGGGCTATTACGGCGCCCGTCGCAAGGTTTTCCGCGTCGCCAAGCAGGCGGTCACCAAGGCGGCCCAGTACGCCTACATCGGCCGCAAGCAGCGCAAGCGCCAGTTCCGTTCCCTGTGGATCGTGCGCATCAACGCCGCGGCCCGCATGTACGGCATGAGCTACAGCCGCTTCATGAATGGCCTGCTGAAGGCGAACATCAAGCTCGACCGCAAGGCGCTGGCGGACATCGCGGTGCATGACATCGCGGCGTTTGGCAAGATCGCCGAGCAGGCCAAGGCCGCGCTCGCCGCGTAAGCCGCCCGGCCACGGTTACACACACGATGGGGAAGGGCGAGAGTCCTTCCCCATTTTGTTTTGCGACAATGCACGGACGTCCAGAAGGGGTTCCGGACCGGACCATGAGCGACATCGAACAGCTGACTTCCGCCGGCCTGGCGGACATCGCCGCCGCCGGCGACCACGATCGCCTGGAGGCGCTGCGCGTCGGCCTGCTGGGCAAGTCCGGCAGCGTCACCGGCCTGCTCAAGCAGCTCGGCACCCTGCCGCCGGACCAGCGCAAGGCCTTCGGCGAACAGGTCAATCGCGCCAAGGACACGCTGGCTACCGCGCTCGCCGAGCGCAAGCAGGTCATCGACGAACTCGCGCTCGCCACCCGCCTGGCTACCGAAACGATCGACGTGACCTTGCCCGGCCGTGGCGATGGCCTCGGCACGCTGCACCCGGTGTCGCGCACGCTCGAGCGCATTGCCGACATCTTCGCGCGCCTTGGCTACCAGATGGCCGACGGCCCGGAGATCGAGGACGACGAGCACAACTTCGAGGCGCTGAACTTCCCGCCGCACCATCCGGCGCGGGCCATGCACGACACCTTCTACTTCGGCGACGGCCGCCTGCTGCGCACGCACACCTCGGGCGTGCAGGTGCGCTTCATGCGCGGGCATCAGCCGCCGCTGCGGATGATCGCGGCCGGCAAGGTCTACCGCTCCGACAGCGACCAGACCCATACGCCGATGTTCCATCAGGTTGAGGGCCTGCTGGTGGACGAGACTTCGAGCTTCGCCGACCTCAAGGGCACGCTGACCGAGTTCGTGCGCGCCTTCTTCGAGCGCGATTTCGAGATGCGCTTCCGCCCGAGCTACTTCCCCTTCACCGAACCTTCCGCCGAGGTGGATATCGCCTGGCAGCAGGCCGACGGCAGCACGCGTTGGCTCGAGGTGCTCGGCTGCGGCATGGTGCATCCGAACGTGCTGCGCAACTGCGGCATCGATCCGGAGCGCTACACCGGCTTCGCCTTCGGCCTGGGCGTGGAGCGCTTCGCCATGCTGCGTTACGACGTCAATGACCTGCGCAGCTTCTTCGAGAACGACGCGCGCTTCCTCCGCCAGTTCGACGTGATCTGACACGGTGACCCCGACATGAAATTCCCGGAAAGCTGGCTGCGCCAACACGTGAAGGTCGAGGCCTCGAGCGAGGACCTCGCCGCGCGCCTGACCGCGATCGGCCTCGAGGTCGAGGACGCGCAGCCGATCGGCGCCGCACTCGAGGGCGTGGTGGTGGCGGAGATCCTGTCCTGCGCGCGCCACCCGGATGCCGAGCGCCTGCAGGTGTGCCAGGTGTCGGTCGGCGGCGCCGAACCGCTGCAGATCGTCTGCGGCGCGCCGAACGCGCGCGCCGGCTTGAAGGCGCCGCTGGCGACCGTCGGCGCGACCATTCCCGGCGGCATGCAGATCAAGCCCGCCAAGCTGCGCGGCGTGGATTCCAACGGCATGCTCTGCTCGGCCAAGGAACTGGAAATCGATCCGGATGCCTCCGGCCTGCTCGAACTGCCGGCCGACGCGCCGGTGGGCACGCCGCTCGCAGGCTATCTCGGCCTGCCGGACCGCGCCTTCGAACTCAAGCTCACGCCCAATCGCGCCGACTGCTTCTCGGTGCGCGGCGTCGCCTTCGACGTCGCCGCCGCCTTCGGCGCGCAGGTCGAGGCGCTGCAGATTCCGGTAGCGCGCGTCGGCATCCAGGACGAGCTCAGCATCGAGTTGAACGCCGGCGCCGATTGCCCGCGCTACTGCGGCCGCCTGGTGGAAGGTCTGGACGCGACGGCCCGTTCGCCGCTGTGGCTCACCGAGAAGCTAAAGCGCGCCGGCATCCGCCCGGTCAGCCCGCTGGTGGACATCACCCAGTTCGTGATGCTCGAGCTCGGCCAGCCGATGCATGCCTTCGACGCCGACACCCTGCGCGGGCCGGTCGGCGTGCGGCGCGCACGCGAGGGCGAGTCGGTGAAGACGCTCGACGAGCGCGAGTGCGCGCTGACGCCCGAGTTCCTGGTCATCACCGACGCCGATCGTCCGATCGCGCTGGCCGGCGTGATGGGCGGCTGGGACACGCGTGTCACCGACGCCACGACGCGGGTGTTCCTGGAAAGCGCGCATTTCGCGCCGTCGGCAATCATTGGCCGTTCGCGCAAACTGGGCCTGCACACCGACGCCTCGCACCGTTTCGAGCGCGGCGTGGACCCGGAGCTGCCGCGCTACGCGCTGGAGCGCGCGACCGCGCTCGTGCAGCAGATCATGGGCGGCACCGCCGGCCCGATCACCGAGGCCGTGCGCACGAATGACTTGCCGCGTCCCGCGCCGGTGCGCCTGCGCCGCGACCGACTGGCGCGCGTGCTCGGCATCCGCGTGGACGACGCCGAGGTCGAGCGCATCCTGCGCGCGCTCGGCATGCAGGTGGCGGGCGAGGGCGAAGGCTGGCAGGTGACGCCGCCGACCCGGCGCTTCGACATCGCCATCGAGGAAGACCTGATCGAAGAGATCGCCCGCATCCACGGCTACGAGGCCATCCCCGTGCGCACGCCGGCCGGCGAAATGCGCCTGGCGGCACCGAGCGAGACGCGGGTGGGTGAGGGCGTGCTGCGCCGGCAGCTGGCCGCGCAGGATTTCGTCGAGGCGATCAACTACGCCTTCGTGGACGGCGCACTGCTCGAGACCTGGCAAGTGGCTGACGGCGCCGTGGCGCTGGCCAATCCGCTGAGCTCCGAACTCGGCGTGATGCGTACCAGCCTCTTGCCGGGCCTGGTGTCGGCGCTGGCGCGCAACCGCGCGCGACAACTCGGCCGCGTGCGCCTGTTCGAGCTCGGCCGCGTGTTCCATCGCAGCGAGGCCGCGCCGCGCGAAACACCGCGCATCGCCGCCGTCGCCTGCGGCCCCGCGCATGCCGAGCAGTGGAGCCTGCCGCAGGCCGAGGTGGACTTCCACGACCTCAAGGCCGAGGTCGAGCGGCTGGTGGCGCTGTCGGGCCGCCGCGCCAGCTTCCGCGCCCACGCCGAGCCGTACGCACACCCCGGCCGCAGCGCCGAGGTGTCGGTGGACGGGGTGCGCCTGGGCTGGATCGGCCACCTGCATCCCAAGCTGCTCGCCGGCCTGGACATCGAGGGCGAGGTCGTCGCCTTCGAGCTCGACCTCGAGCCCCTGGTGACGCGCAGCGTCACTCGCGTGGGCGAGGTGTCGCGCTTCCCCTCGCTGCGCCGCGACCTCGCCGTGGTCGTGCCGGAGGCCACGCCTTGGGACGCGTTGCTCACTTCCCTGAAGACGACCCTGAAAGGCCTACTACAGGACGTAGTACTGTTCGACCAGTACCGTGGTACTACCTTAGAAGTTGGGACCAAAAGTCTCGCTATGGGCTTGATCTTGCAGGATGTTTCCCGCACCCTGACGGACGTGGATGCAGACCGGGCCGTCCAGGACGCCTTGTCCGCCTTGGCCCGCGATTGCGGCGCCACGCTCAGGAAATAAGGCCGGTTCACGCAAGTGAAATGTGGCCGAACGGGGAAAGGACGATGGCGTTGACCAAGGCCGAGATGGCCGAACGGCTGTTCGAGGAAGTGGGTCTGAACAAGCGCGAGGCGAAGGAATTCGTCGACGCCTTCTTCGACGCGCTGCGAGAGTCGCTCGAGCGCGGCCAGGGCATCAAGCTGTCGGGCTTCGGCAACTTCGACCTGCGCGAGAAGAACCAGCGCCCCGGCCGCAACCCCAAGACCGGCGAGGAGATCCCGATCTCCGCCCGCACCGTGGTGACGTTCCGCCCGGGGCAGAAGTTGAAGGAGCGCGTGGAGGCCTATGCTGGATCCGGGCAGTAACCGCGAGCTTCCGCCGATCCCGGCCAAGCGCTACTTCACCATCGGTGAGGTCAGCGAGCTGTGCGACGTCAAGCCGCACGTGCTGCGCTATTGGGAAACCGAGTTCGAGTCGCTCAGCCCGGTCAAGCGCCGCGGCAACCGGCGTTACTACCAGCGCCACGACGTGCTGATGATCCGCCAAATTCGTGGATTGCTATACGAAGAGGGCTACACGATTTCCGGCGCGCGCCAGCGGCTGGAGGGGCAGGGCGCCAAGAGCGAAACCAGCATGAGCGCCCAGATCATCCGCCAGGTGCGGCAGGAACTGGAAGAAGTGCTGATCCTGCTGCGGCGCTGAACCCGCCGGGACGGGCCCGGCCGATTTCCGTATAATCACGCCATGTCGGGGCGTAGCGCAGCCTGGTAGCGCATTTGCCTGGGGGGCAAAGGGTCGTGGGTTCGAATCCCGCCGTCCCGACCAAAGAGTTGAGAAGCTTTCACGAGAAGGCCCGCGCAAGCGGGCCTTTTCACGTCCGGAACTGCGCGGCGGCCGATTCGGTTAATCGTTAAACGCTTTAGACGCTCCACCAATCCCCACCCCCTCCGCCCACGTCTCCTGACAGCGGCACGACCCCGGTTCCAGCAGCCTCTCCCAAAGCAAGTGCGCAGTCCGCGCGCACCACTCAAGGGATGACGGAATGGAACTTCGAAGCGTATGCCTGGGCACCGTACTGCTGCTGGCGGCGGCTTCATCGGCATCGGCCCAGGTCACGGTGCCCGAGGAGTACGGCAAGCAGATCCAGCACCGCAGCGAGGTCGGCACGCTGGGCGATGCGCTGGCGGGAGACCAGATCGACCTGAGCACAGGGCGCCTGACCATCGTCCAGACCGACATCGACCTGCCGGGCAACAATGCGCTGCAGGTGCGCGTCACCCGACGCTTCCAGCCGGCCGATGTCTACGCGACCGGGCACTTCGGCATCTGGACCATGGACCTGCCCAACATCCGTGGCACGTTCGCTGGCCTGTTGGGCTCGCACTGGGCGGTGCAGACGGGGCCCGGCGCCACGTCATACAACCGCTGCACGAATTTCCTGCCGCCTCCGTTCGTGGTCTACCAGAACGCGGAGTGGGGCCCGAACGAGTATTGGCACGGCAATACCCTGCAATTGCCCGGCGGCCGCGGGGGCGAACTGCTGTTGAATGGCGGCCACGCGCCGACCGATGGCAAGGTTTACCCGGTCGGCACCAAGGAAGGGGATGCGGTTCGCTGCGTGCCCTTGGCCTCCACGAGCACCGACGGCGCGAAAGGCGAGGGGTTCGAGGTCGTCACCACCGACGGGGTGATCTACACCCTCAATCACATGGTGACGAGCAACCAGTCGTCACTGAAGAAGTCGATCTACGCGCCAAGCTCCCTCACGGCGACGGCATCCAACGCGACGGACCCCACCAACCCCACGCCGGAGGCGGCGGCCAGCCCGACGCTCCCGCGCGAGGACGTGATCCTGTTCCCGACCCAGGTGGCGGACCGGTTCGGCAACACCGTCACCTACCACTGGAGCACGACCGTTCCCTGGCAGCTGCTGACGATCGTGGCCAACGATGGTCGCCGGCTGGACTTCAGCTACGAATCGTCGACCAGCAGCAGGGTCACCGCCGTCACCGACGGCCGCCGCACATGGACATACGCCTACGGTACCGACACCGATACGCTGACCCAGCCCGATGGCGGCGTCTGGAGCTTCCGGCTCCGGAGCCTTCATGCACTGAGCCTCAAAACCGCCCAGGCGGCGGGCCAGGGCCAATGCGGCACCGTCGACGCAAGTACCGGACGCACGACCTACACCAGCGGCACTGGCGCCTACACCGGCAGCATCACGGCTCCGTCCGGTGCAACGGTGACGCTGGCCATGGACAGGGTGTTGATGGGGCGTTCCTTTGCCGTCTACGAATGCCTCACCGATGGCGAGGACCCTGCCGGCGCGTATGCGCGCAACCCGTATCTCTTCCTGAGCGCAGCGGTCGTGCGCAAATCGATCACCGGTCCGGGACTGCCAGCGGCGGGATTGACCTGGACCTATGCCTACGGCCCCACGAACAACTGCTGGAACGGGCCGTCGTGGGCGCAAGGCGTGCTGTGCACACCCGCATCGCCCACCGTCCGCCTGGTCAATGTGACCGATCCCGAGGGCGACGTAACGCGACACACCTTCGGCAACAAGTACGACCACAACGAGGGCCTGTTGCTGCGCACCGAAGTCGGCTGGAACGGGACGAGCGCCCTGCGCACCGTGGACGTCGAGTACGGACTGCCCACCGCGGCGCCGTATGCAGCCTTCAAGGGGGAGAGCATCCGGCTGAACGGTGACGTCGAGATGACCGGCTACACGCACCCGCAGCGCAAGGTCGTGACGACCCAACAGGGCCGCATTTTCACCTGGGAGGTAGCTCCTGGGTGCAATGGATACGCGTATTGCTTCGATGCATTCGCCCGGCCGACCAAGGTCATCAAATGGAGTACCGCCCCGTGACCTCCTCCCTGTCGATCCGTCCACTCGCGGCCGCGCTGGTGTTCGCCGGCCTCGCCGGCACCGCTGGGGCGCAGACCTACAGCAGGACCGAAGTCACCACTTACCACGACAACACGACCATCTGGGTGCTCGGCCAGAGCGCCAGCGAGGTCTGTACCGCCTCCATCCCCGCGAGCGATGCCTGTGATGGGGACGTGGTCTCGGCGACGACGTTCGACGCCACCTTTGCCTTGCCGGTGGCCCAGTCCGCCTTCGGTCGCGTGGTCAACACCTATGCCTTCGACACGGCCAGCTCCGTGGACCTGGGTCAACGCGGTACGCTCAAGTCGGTAACCGACGCCGCTGGCAACGCCAGCACCTTCTCGCAGTGGTCACGGGGCATCCCGCAGCGGATGGTTTACGCCGATGCGAGCGTCGAGACGGCTGTCGTGGATGCCGCGACGGGATGGATCAGTTCGGTGACCGACCAGCTCGGCAATATGACCGCCTACGAGTACGACGCCATGGGGCGCGTCATCAAGGTGATTCACCCCAAGGGTGACACCACGGCCTGGAACGACATGAACCGCGCTTTCGTGCCCACCACCACGGCCGAATACGGATTGGCCGCGGGCCACTGGCGCGAGACCGTCAGCACGGGCACTGGAACGACGGTCCGCTACTACGATGCCTTGTGGCGCCCGGTGCTGGTGCGCCAGTTCGATGCGGCGAACGTCATCGGTACCCAGAGCTTCGTCAAGAGCAGCTTCGATTCATCGGGGAAGCCCGTCTTCCAGTCCTATCCCTCGACCTCGAGCACCCCGAGCATGGGAACGTGGACTGATTACGACGCCTTGGGCCGCGTCGTCACGGTCGGCCAGGACACCGAGCTGACGCCCAGCCTGCAGGTGAGCACGATCAGCTACGGAGCGGGCTTCACTACCACCACGACCAACGCCCGCGGCTTCAGCACCACGACCAGCTTCCAGGCCTACGACCAGCCGAGTACCGATTGGCCACGCAGCATTTCCGAGCCGGAGGGGGTCGCCACCGACATCGTGCGCGATCCGTTCGGCAAGCCGAAGAGCATTACCCGATCGGGTCCTTGAGCCGCGTCGTTTTGCCCAACTTCGGAAGAAGCACAAGCCCGCCGGAAGGCGGGCTTCGACTTTTGGGGTTCGCCAGCCACGCCGCGGCGACGGCTTGGCCGACACGCGCAGCCCGCCTTTCCTGACAGCAACCCATGTCTCGCCGCGCGAGCATGAATCCATCGGTCCATATCGGGAGAGGGTGAACATGCATATCCATCGCAGCGGCGCGGTACGGCTGCGCGTCAGCTTCGGAACGCGAGTGGACCCGAGGCCTTCGAACCGTTTCGTCTGTTGGCTCGTCGGGCTACTGCTGTTGGGCGGACTGTTGGTCGTGCAGCCGGCGCACGCCCGTCCGGGCGACAGACAGCAACTGTGCGCGAAGTGCGAGCCGGGTGGGACGATTGGCAACGATTCGATATTCGTCAGCCAGTCGGTGCCGGCGAACCTGTCCACCGGTCAATCGGCCAGCGTGTCCATTACGCTGACCAATACGGGCACCAAGGCCTGGTCGACCTCCAAGGGCTACGCGCTCGGCGCGCAGAACCCGGCGAACAACGCCACCTGGGGCAGCAGCCGCATCGCTCTTCCTGTTTCCGTTGCGAGTGGCCAGACGATCACCCTCACGTTCCCGGTGACCGCACCCGCGGCGCCCGGCACCTACAACTTCCAGTGGAAGATGCTGCAGGAGGGCGTCGCCTGGTTCGGCGAAGCAAGTCCCAGCGTCGCCATCGCAGTGGCTGCCACCAACACGGCGCCTACCGTCGCGATTACTTCGCCAGCGACGGGTACCACGGTGCAGGCGGCCTCCAGCATCCTGGTGTCGGCGACGGCGGCCGACGCCGGCGGAAGCGTCGCCAGCGTGTCCTTCTGGTCGAACGGAGCCTTGCTGGGCTCCGATACGAGCGCGCCGTACGCCTGGCCCGTGGCACTGCCCGGGGCGGGGTCCTACCAGTTGAAAGCGGTGGCCACCGACAACTCCGGGCTGACGACGACGTCGGCGCCAGTCGCGATCACGGTCACGCCGGCCACGCAGGTGTCCGTCTCGGTATCGCGCTTCTACGTCTACGACGAACACCAGCAGCTCTGCAAGACGGTCAACCCGGAGTCCGGGGCCACGATGGTCAGCTACGACGCGGCGGGGAACGTCGCCTGGACGGCGGAAGGGTCCACGTTGACGGGCCCGGTCTGCGACCGCGCCGGCGTGGCGGATTCGCAGAAAGTACGAAGGACCTACGACAAGCTCAACCGGGTGATCGCGATCGCGACGCCGGGTGGGACGGCCGACCTCACGCAAAGCTACCACCCGGACGGTTCGGTCAAGTCCTTGTCGGTACAGAACCCTGGCGGCTTCAATGTCACCACCACGTACGGATACAACAAGCGCCGGCTGCTCTCGTCGGAATCCTCGAGCAACGGCAGCACGCTGTTCGGGCTTTCCTACGGCTACGACGCCAACGCCAGCCTGTCGTCACTGACCTACCCGGACAACCACGTCGTGTCCTTCGCGCCCGACGGGCTTGGCAGGGCGCAGCGTGTATCGGGGTCTGGCGGTGCCATCTACGCCGACGAGATCGCCTACGCCGTCAACGGCGCGATCCGTCAGTTCAAGTACGGCAACGGCATCGTGCACACGATGGAAGCGAACGCCAGGATGCTGCCCGCGCGCAGCCAGGACAGCTTCACCGGTTCCGCCGGATCCCTGCGCGTGATCGACGATGAGTACGCGTTCGACGCGAACGGCAACGTCACCGGCATCACGGATCGCGCGCAGGATGGGCTCACCAGCCGAAGCATGGCCTACGACGGCAAGGACCGCCTGACCCTGGCACTGTCGCCCGGCCAATGGGGCAACGCCACCTACGCTTACGACGCCATCGACAACCTCCGCATCGCCGACCAGGGCGAGCGCCGGTTTCGCTACAACTACGACGCCACCAACCGCCTGGCGAACATCAAGAGCCCGGCGGGTGACACCTTGATCACGCTGGCCTACGACAGCCACGGCAACACCACCAGCAAGAACGGGCAGGCCTACGTCTTCGATGCGGTCAACCGCATGAACCAGGTGACCGGGGTCCAGGCCTACCGCTATGACGGGCAAGGCCGGCGCGTGCAGACCACCGACGCGGACGGCAAGACCACCTTCTGGATCTACGGCCAGAACGGCCAAGTCCTCTACACCTCCGAAGCCCGCCGCAGCCAGAACCTGGCTTACATCTACCTCGGAAACACCCAGGTCGCCACGCGTTCCGTGGCGTGGGACAGCGGCACCGCCACGGTGCGCTACCAGCACACCGACGCGCTGGGGAGCCCAGTCGCGGAGACCGACGCCAACCGCGGCATCGTCAAGCGCAACAGCTACACCCCGTACGGCGAAGCCTTCGGTGCGACCAGCATCGATGGGACCGGCTACACCGGGCATGTGATGGACCGCGATACAGGTCTGACTTACATGCAGCAGCGCTACTACGACTCGGCCACTGGTCGATTCTTCAGCGTTGATCCGATTGGCACCAACACGCTCACTGCCTGGAACTTTAGTCGATACAACTACGCAGCTAACAATCCGTACAAGTTCACGGATCCAGACGGTCGAAGCATCTGGACGAAATTGCTCAAGCTGATAAAAAACGGCGGGGATGTTGCGCAGGTAACCGCTGGTGTCGTTTCTGACTTCAAGACCATCGCCGACCCAGCTGCAACAACTGGCGAAAAGGCGGTGGCAGCTGCTTCAATGATCAGCGAAGCATTTCCACTCAGCATTGGGGACGCCAAAGCTGGAATAAATGCAATAAAAGAGCGAGGGCGTCGAGTAGGTGACTTCACTCGTGCAGAGAAAAAAGCTGCCAAGTCTGAAAGTGCAGCAAAGAACGGCGGCCAAATGGCTTGCGAAGATTGCGGCAAACCGGTGGAGAACATTGCTAGCAAGAAGGGCGTGCCGACGCCTGACAACCAGGCCCAGGTCCATCATGATCCTGCGATCAAGGACGGTGGTGGACGGGACAGCAAGGCAGTTGTACTGTGTCCCCCTTGTCACAATGGGCGCCATAAGAGCGAGTGAGTACGGACGATGACACAGTTAATTTTTGAGTTGGAGCGAGATGATGAGTGGCCGCCCGTAGCGAAGGAATGCCTGACCTGTAGTGACTGCGGGGTTGGATACAAGATTCAAGTTCCGCCGTTGTTTATCAAAGACATGTCCGTTGGGGACGTTGTTTCGGTCGAGATGAACGACACTGGAGACGTTGTTGCTTGGAGACACCTGAGTCGATCACGGCAATCAACGGCTTGGATCATGGCTTCGCCAGGCTGTGCCATCGAATCGGTGATTGAGTGCTTAAAGAACTTATCGTGCAACGTAGTGAGATTTGAGGAATACAGGTACTTCGCGGTCGATATTCCAGCGGAAGTTCGCATTGAGGATGTGGACGCATGCTTGGGTGCTATTAAGGAAGGGGAGGCTTCTTTCGTATTCCCGTCATTCCGGCACGAGTGATCTCTGCAGACATTGGCTTCTTTCTGCAGTCGGCCGCAACAACGCGTCTGTTGTCGGCGCAAGCCGGTCTTCTGCTGATTACGAGCGCCAGAGCGACAGTCACCGTAAGGACGTTCTGCAACCGGTCTGCGCCGCGACCGTGCGGTCGATCGCCTGATTCGTTATCTATTATTCGAACGAGCTTCTTGGGAAAGAATCCCGGCTTTTTAAGTGCTCTTCGCCAGGCGTCGCGCACGCCTCTGTTTGGGTCGCCCGCTCTCGACTGCGGATGCCGCGAGTACTTTGATGGTTGTGGAGGCTCATAGGGTTAGCAGCGTTACATCGCCCGGATCAGAGCTAAATATCTTGACTCAGAGCGAATGGCGTCGAGATCGCTGTCATGCTCCAACCACGCCTTGTCGCCCCAGCCCTGGGCGACAGCCCGCTCCAGCGCATCCAGGCACTCCTTGTTCCGCCCCAGGATGCCGTAGGCGCAAGCCACGTTGTAAAGCACCATCGGATCCTCCGGATCCACGGCCATCGCCCGCGCCGCGTAATACGCTGACCGCTCCTCGTCCCCGATATTCGCCATCGCACTCGCGCCCATGATGCAGGCGCGCGCGTCGTCCGGATGGCGCTCCAGGTGCTCCTCGATCAGCTTGGCCTGGCGGCGGTAGTAGGTCAGGGCGTCCTTGTGCCGGCCCATGGATTTCAGCGCCAGGCCGACGAAGGCCAGCACCTGGTAGTCCTCCGGGCGCAGCAGGTAGGCGCGCTCACCCAGGCGTACCGCGTCCTCGTACTTGCCTTGCGACAGCTGGGTCTGGGCGTACTGATACGGCGCGTCGAACAGGTTCGGGTCCAGGCGCATGGCCTCCTCGAACTCACGCGCCGCCTCGTCCCAGCGCTTGCTCAGCGAGGCGGCCACGCCGCAGGCCACGTGCGACTCGGCCAGGTCCGGTTCCAGCTCCAGGGCGCGGGCGCTGGCGGCGTCGGCCTGGCGCAGGTTGTAGTCGCGCGAGTCGAAGAAGCTGTACAGGATGGAATAGCAGTTGGCGATGCCGGCATGCGCCCGGGCAAAGGTCGGGTCGATCTCGATGGCCTTGTTGAACATCTGCCGCGCGTACTCGATGCTCTTGCGGCGCAGCTGGTGCGTGTGCTGCATGCCGCGCAGGTAGTAGTCGTAGGCCTCGATGTTGACGGCGCGCTGCTTCTCGATCTGCTTCTTCTCGCCTTCGCTCAGTATCACCCGCAGCGCCTTGACGATGGCCTGCGAGATGTCGTCCTGGATGGCGAACACGTCCTCCATCTCGCGGTCGTAGCGCTCCGACCACAGGTGGTAGCCATCGGCCACGTTGACCAGCTGCGCGGTGATGCGCAGCTTGTTGCCCATCTTGCGCACGCTGCCTTCCAGCACGGTGGACACCTTGAGCTTGCGGCCGATCTCGGCGATGTCCTCGTTCTTGCCCTTCAGCGAGAACGACGAGGTGCGCGAGGCCACCCGCAGCGCCTGGATCTTGGACAGGGCGTTGATGATCTCCTCGGCCATGCCGTCGGTGAAGTACTCGTTGTCCGGGTCGTTGCTCATGTTGGCGAAGGGCAGCACCGCCACTGACTTGGCGGCCGACACCGGCGCCGGCGTCGGCAACACCATGGTGTCGCTGGGCGTGCTCAAGCCGGCCGTGCCGAGCGCCTGGCCAAACTGGCCGGTGGTGGGGAAGCGCGCGTCCGGGTCCACCGCCATCGCCCGCGTCACCGCGCGATCCACGTACTCGGGCACCGCCTCGCGCACGCTGCGCAGCGGCCGCGCGGTCTCGGTGAAGCGCCGCGACATCACCGCCTGCGCGGTAGCGCCGGTGAAGGGCCGCTCGCCGGCCAGCATCTCGTACACCATGCAGGCCAGCGAGTACTGGTCGCTGCGCCCGTCCAGCCGGTCATCGCCGGAGGCCTGCTCGGGCGAGACGTAGGCCGGCGTGCCGACCATCATGCCGGTCTGGGTGAGGGTGGCCGCGCCGATGCCGCTGACGGCCTTGGCGATGCCGAAGTCCATCACCATCGCCTCGCCCTCGTACAGCATCACGTTCTCGGGCTTGACGTCGCGGTGCACGACTCCCTGGCGGAACGCGTAGTCCAGCGCCGAGGCGATCGCCTGGCCGTGGCGTACCGCCTCATCCACCGACAGCTGTTGCTCCCGATCCAGCCGTTGCCGCAGCGACTCGCCCTCGACATAGGGCATGACGTAGTACAGCAGCCCCTTCGCATCGCCGGACTCGAACAAGGGCAGGATGTGCGGGTGGTTCAGCCGCGCCGCCAGCTTGATTTCCTGCAGGAAACGGTCCGGCCCCAGCGACGCGGCCAGCTCCGGATGCAGCACCTTGATCGCGACGAAGCGATCGTGGCGGTTGTCCTGCGCCAGGAACACCGCCGACATGCCGCCGCGCCCGAGTTCGCGATCAATGGTGTAGTGCTTCGACAGCGCCTTGCGCAGCTTGTCGATCGGCAGGGCAGGGGCGGGGGTCATGCGGAGTCCTCGGGCGGCATCGGCAAGCTCACATCGCCCGGATCAGGGCGAGGTAGCGCGGTTCTTCCCGGATCGAATTCAGGTCGCTGTCGTGTTCCAGCCAGCCCTTGTCGCCCCAGCCCTTGCTGACCGCCTGCTCCAGTGCATCCAGCGCTTGCTCCTTATCGCCGATCAGGCCATAGAAGCAGGCAACGTTGTACAGCAGCATCGGATCGTCGGGGTCCACCGCCATGGCGCGGGTGGCAAGCTCGGAGGCGCGGCCAAGGTTGCCCACGTCGGCATGCGCGGCCGACCCAAAGATCAGCGCGCGGGCATCGTCGGGATTGAGCTCCAGGTGCTGCTCGACCAGCTTGATCGAGCGCCGGTTGGCGGCCTCGGCATCGATCTCGCGCCCCAGCGACTTCAGTGCCTGGCTCTGCAGGCGCGGGATCTCGTAGTCCTCCGGCCGCAGCGCGATGGCGCGGTCGAAAAGGCGGATCACCTCGGCATAGTGGCCCTGCGACAGGTTCATGCGCGCATACCAGGACACCGCGTCGAACAACTGCGGGTTCAGCGCGATGGCGGTCTCGAACTCGCCCTTGGCGACCTCGAACTGCTTGCTCAACGAAACGGCGATACCACGCGAAAGGTGCGCCTCGGCCAGGTCCGGCGCCAGCTCCAGCGCGCGGCTGCTGGCGATGTCGGCCTGGCGCAGGTTGAAGTCGCGCGCATCGAAGTAGGTGTACAGCAGCGAATAGCAGTCGGCCACGCCGGCATACGCCAGCGCGTACTCCGGGTCGATCTCGATCGCCTTGTTGAACATCTGCCGGGCGTAATCCAGGCTCTTGCGCCGGTGGTGGTGGAAATACTGCCGGCCGCGCAGGTAGTAGTCGTAGGCGACCACGTCCACCACCCGCCGAGACTTGTCGACAATCTGCTTCTTCTCGTCCTCGCTCAGGATCACCCGCAGCGCCTTGACGATCGCCTGCGAGATCTCGTCCTGGATGGCGAACACGTCCTCCATGTCGCGGTCGTAGCGCTCCGACCACAGGTGGTAGCCATCGGCCACGTTGACCAGCTGCGCGGTGATGCGCAGCTTGTTGCCCATCTTGCGCACGCTGCCTTCCAGCACCGTGGACACCTTGAGCTTCTTGCCAATCTCGCCGATGTCCTCGTTCTTGCCCTTGAAGGCAAAGGCCGAGGTGCGCGAAGCCACGCGCAGGGCCTGGATCTTGGACAGCGCGTTGATGATCTCCTCGGCCATGCCGTCGGTGAAGTACTCGTTCTGCGGGTCGTCGCTCATGTTGGCGAAGGGCAGCACGGCGACCGACTTGGCCGCCGACACGGCGGGCACGGGAATGACGACGGTATCGCTGGGTGTGCTCAGGCTGCCCGACACCAGCGCCTGGCCGAACTGCCCCGTGGTGCTGAAGCGCGCGCCCGGATCGGTGGCCATGGCCTTGGCCACCGCGCGTTCGATGCTTTCCGGGATGTTGGCGCGCACGTTGCGCAAGGGCCGCGCGGTCTCGGTGAAGCGCTTGGCCATCACCGCCTGCGCATTCGCGCCGCTGAAGGGCCGTTCGCCGCTGAGCATCTCGTAGAGCATGCAGGCCAGCGAGTACTGGTCGCTGCGGCCGTCCAGGCTGGTTTCGCCCGCGGCCTGCTCGGGGCTGACGTAGGCGGGAGTGCCGATCATCATGCCGGTCTGGGTGAGGGTCTCGGAGCCCGCGGCGGACACCGCCTTGGCGATGCCGAAGTCCATTACCATCGCCTCGCCCTCGTACAGCATCACGTTCTAGGGCTTGATGTCGCGGTGCACGATGCCCTGGCGGCTGGCATAGTCGAGCGCGGAGGCGATGGCCTGGCCGTGGCGCACGCTCTCCTCGACGCTCAGGCACTGCTCGCGGTCCAGGCGCTCGCGCAGGGACTCGCCCTCCACGTAGGGCATGACGTAGTACAGCAACTCGTCGGCGCTGCCGGAATCGAACAGCGGCAGGATGTGCGGATGGTTGAGGCGGGCGGCGAGGCGGATTTCCTGCAGGAAGCGATCCGGCCCCAGGCTGGCCGCCAGCTCCGGGTGCAGCACCTTGATGGCCACCGCGCGGTCGTGCTTGATGTCCTGCGCCAGGAAGACCGCCGACATGCCCCCGCGGCCAAGCTCGCGGTCGACGGTATAGGCCTCCGCCAGCGAGGCCCGCAGGCGGTCGATCGGCAATCCGGGACCCTGCGGCATTCCGCCCCTCCCCACGCCAATGGCGAGAGCCATCCTAGCAGCCGTTCAGCGTGCAGACCAATGAGCGGGGTGGGCTATATCGGAATGCAGCGCCTGGGCGGCTTTCCCCACCTTGGCGAGTCGTCCGACTGGTCCTTTTGCAGGCTCCTCGAATCACCCGGGCGGGCGAGCTGGCTGATAAGGCACGCTAAGATATCGCGAGCCCTAACATGCCTAGCGGTTTCGATCCGGCCTTCGGACGGGGAAGTTCTTTGAACAGTCAGCCCCCTACACCTAGTTTTACGTTCAGACCTTACAGGCTTGGGTGTCTGGGAGCTGTGATTCTCATGCCACTGGCAGCCGACCAGTTCGGTTCATTCGCATACCTGGGGATCTTGTTGCTAGCGGTGCCGTTGCTGTTGCTCGAGCGAAAACCGAACTTGCTCAAGACCTTTGCAGTCCTCGCGTTGGCCGCGTTTCTTTCCCTTTCAACATTCCTCATCTTCGGACTTTCGGATTTTGGTCGTCTTGCTTTGGCAATCGAGTTCCTTTTCTTGGCCTTCCTCTTCCCAAGAACCTGAGGACAGCGCCCATGAGAGCCTTCAAATGTGCGATCGCGATCTTCGCAATGGCGCCCACCGTGGGAGCAGCTGAGTGCGCCAAAGTCAGCTCGTTCCAGTACGTTCGCATCGATGCGACCCGCGAAGACAGTCCAATCCGTGACTCGTTCAGCATCGATACGAGGAAAAGCTTGTTGTGGCGCAGTGATGACGGCGAAGCGCTGCAGTTTTGCGCCAAAAACAGCGCCTATATCTGCTTCTCTGGCTATTCGCTTTCATTCGCGGTTCCAAAGGGTGCCTTGACCCTGGATCGCGAATGGGAAGTCGAAGGCAAGAAGTACCGGGTCAAATCGGTTCGAACAATCGAGGTTCTCGGCTTCAAGTCGGATACGTTCGTCATCGAAAGCCAGAAAGGCAGCGGCCAAATTCAGTACTTCTACTCCCGCGCGCATGGAGTGATCGCCATGCAATTCCGGGAAGGATCCGACAACGAGGCCATCCTTGTAGCCAGCCGGACCGCCTGCGGATTCGGCGCGGCGGAGTAACTGTGGCCGTGCTACGGCCCCCCAGTTCGGCAGGTTCCTCAGTTTTGCCCCCTGAATCGGTGGACGCGGAAACGGGGGCTACATCGACCGTATCAAGGCCTGATACCGCGCTTCGCCCCGCACCGAGTCGAAGTCGCTGTCGTGCTCGAGCCAGGCCTTGTCGCCCCAGCCCTTGTTGACGGCCTGCTCCAGCGCGGTCAGGCAGTCGTCGGTGCGGCCGAGCACGCCGTACAGGCAGGCGACGTTGTAGAGCACCATCGGGTCGTCGCGGTCCATGGCCATGGCGCGGGCGGCGAACTCGGCCGAGCGCTCGGCGTTCTGCAGGTTGGCGTTGGCATTGGCGGCCATGATGCAGGCGCGCGAGTCGTCGGGATGGCTGGCCAGGTGCGACTCCACCAGCTTGACCTGCTTGCGGTACATGGCCATCGCTTCGTCGTGGCGATTGAGCGACTTCAGGCACAGGCTGGCGAACATCGGCACCTGGTAATGCTCCGGCCCTAGTACGGCGGCACGGTCGAAGAGTTTCAAGGCCTCGGCGAACTTGCCCTGCGACAGCTTGGCCTGCCCGTACCAGTAGAAGGCGTCGAACAGCTGCGGCCCGAGCGCGATGGCCTGCTCGAACTCGGCCTCGGCCTCCTCGAAGCGCTTGCTCAGCGATACCGCCAGGCCACGCGACAGATGCGCCTCGGCCAGGCCCGGCTGCAGTTCCACCGCCCTGGCGCTGGCCGATTCGGCCTGCCTCAGGTTGAACTCGCGGGCGTCGAAGTAGGTGTAGATCAGCGAATAGCAGTCGGCCACGCCGGCATGCGCACGCGCATAGGTCGGGTCCACCTCGATGGCCTTGTTGAACATCAGCCGCGCCTGCTCGAGGCTGGACCGTCGGAGCTGGTGGAAGTGCTGGCGCCCGCGCAGGTAGAAGTCGTAGGCCTCCACGCTTGCGGCGCGCGGCAGTTCGATCTGCTTCTTCTCGTCGTCGCTCAGGATCACCCGCAGCGCCTTGACGATCGCTTGCGAGATGTCGTCCTGGATCTCGAAGATGTCCTCCATCTCGCGGTCGTAACGCTCCGACCACAGCTGGTAGCCGTCGGCGACGTTGATCAGCTGGGCGGTGATGCGCAGGCGGTTGCCCATCTTGCGCACGCTGCCTTCCAGCACGGTGGACACCTTGAGCTTGCGGCCGATCTCGCCGATGTCCTCGTTCCGGCCCTTGAAGGCGAAGGACGAGGTGCGCGAGGCGACGCGCAACGCCTGGATCTTCGACAGGGCGTTGATCACTTCCTCGGCCATGCCGTCGGTGAAGTACTCGCTGTCGGCGTCGGTGCTCATGTTGGCGAAGGGCAGCACGGCCACCGACTTGGCCGCCGACACGACCTGTGGAATCGCCACGGTCTGGCTGGGCGTGTTGGTGCTGGTGGACACCAGGGCCAGGGCGAACTGCCCGGCCGTGGGGTAGCGGTCGCCGGGCTCGAGCGCCATGGCGCGGGCCACGGCGCGCTCGACGTTCTCGGGCACGGCGGCGCGCACGTTGCGCAGCGGTCGCGCGGTTTCGGTGAAGCGCTTGGACATCACGCCCTGCGCGGTCGGCGCCGTGAACGGCCGCTCGCCGGTCAGCATCTCGTACAGCACGCAGGCCAGCGAGTACTGGTCGCTGCGGCCGTCCAGGTTCACCTCGCCGGCGGCCTGCTCGGGGCTGACGTAGGCGGGCGTGCCGACCACCATGCCGGTCTGGGTGAGGGTGGCGGTGGACACGGCGCTGGCGGCCTTGGCAATGCCGAAGTCCATCACCATCGCCTCGCCCTCGTAGAGCATGATGTTCTCGGGCT
>CBIHLJ010000050.1:0-20232 GCA_966210745.1 uncultured Pseudoxanthomonas sp. | reverse complement strand
CCACCCGCCCGCATCCAGGCTTTGCTGGACCAGGCACGCGAGTTGCTGGTCGTGCGCAACCTGCGCGAAATCCAGGACGCGGCGCGTGCCCGCAAGGAAGCCAACGAGCACGAAGACCGTGCGCGTCGGCTGGCGGAGGAAGTGCGGCGCGACCCGCTGACAGGGGCATACAACCGCAGCCAACTGGAAGAGGTACTCGAGAAGGAGTTCGACGCCGCCACGCGGCACGGCTGGCCGCTCTCGATCGCCTTCATCGACCTCGACGACTTCAAGCAGGTCAATGATCGCTGGGGGCACCTGGTTGGCGATGAAGTGCTGCGCAATTTCGCCAAGGCGCTGATGCGCCAGGTGCGCAGCAGCGACATCGTCGCCCGCTACGGCGGCGAGGAGTTCCTGGTGGTGTTGCCGGGCATCGGCGAAGAGGCCGCCGCCCAGGTCGTGCGGCGCATCCTGTCGGAGGTGGCCGGCGTGGCGATGGCCGATGTCGACGGCCAGCCACTGCACATCACCTTCTCGGCGGGACTGGCCACGCAGGGCGCACTGGAACAGTTCCGCCACGTCGATGACCTGCTTCGCGCGGCCGATGACGCGCTGTATGGCGCCAAGCGCGAAGGGCGCAACCGGGTATCGGTGGGTGCGGTCGCGCCCTGATGGGCGTGGTGGCTACTGCCTCGGCTGCAGCGCCACTTCCTCGTAAGGCTGTACCACCACCCAGCCGTCTCCCGCGAAACGCAACTGGATGCTCTCGCCCGAGCCGCGCCCCAGCAACGTGCCGAGCGAAATGTCGGTGATGATTTCCGGCGTCAATCCGCCCGACCATGCCACGGTGGCATTCGGGTCGGTGAACACCGGCCCGGTCTGCGCATTCACCGGCAGCGTGAGGGGTTCGTAGTGCGACGTGATGGCGACGATGCCGTGGCCGCTCAGGCGCACGTTGAACAGCCCGCCCGACAGCATGCCGGCGACCTTGCGCATCATCGTGATGCGGCTCTCGATACCCGATTCCACTGCGAGCACGTCGTTGCCGTTGACGAAGATGGCCTCTCCCGCCAGGCGCAGCAGCGTGATCCGCTTGCCGGCATCGGCCAGGTAGACGCGCCCCTGCCCCTCGATCTTCATCAGTTGCATGCCTTCGCCGCTGACGGCCTTTTTCAGCAGGTTGCCCAGTCCCTGCTCCAGCACGCCCTGCCGGGTGAACTTCACCGCACCCTTGCGCGCGACCATCGCTCCGGCCTTGGCCCAGACCAGGCCATCCAACCGTACCTCCAACAGGTGCGGACTCTCGAGCTCGAAGGCTTCCGGGCTGGCGTCCTTCTCCCGTGACGAGGCGAGGAATTCCTGCAGAGTGCGCACGCTCATGGTCGTTTCCTGATGGCTGCCGAAAGGGAGGGCATCATAGCGGCCCCACTCTCAGGTGCCGCCCATGCCCCGCATCGTTGCCGTATCGCACACGCCGGATGACGCCACGCGCGCACCGGTCGCCGCCGAACGCCTGGTCGAAGGCACCCCGCTCCAGGCCGTCGCCAATGCGTATTCCACCCAGGACGCGCGGTTCCACTGCGGGGTATGGGAGGGTGGCGTGGGCGCCTGGCGCGTGCACTACACCGAGCACGAGTTCTGCCACCTGCTCAGCGGGCGCGTGCGCCTGCGCGGCGATGACAGCAGCGAGGTCCTGCTGGAGGCCGGGCAGAGTTTTGTCGTGCCGGCGGGCTTCACGGGCACGTGGGAAGTGCTGGAAACCGCGCGCAAGCTCTACGCGATCTACGAACCCGGCGACTGAGGGAGGGGCACTCGGCTAGAATTACCGCGTTTGCCCCCTCGCCGAGAAACCCCATGCCCGCTCCCCTCGTCTATCGCCGCATCCTGCTCAAACTTTCCGGCGAAGCGCTGATGGGGGCCGAAGACTACGGCATCGACCCGGCCGTCATCACCCGCATCGCCCGCGAGATCATCGAAGCACGCGACGCCGGGGCCGAAGTGGGCCTGGTGATCGGCGGTGGCAACATCTTCCGCGGCGCCGGCCTGGCCGCAGGCGGCATGGACCGCGTCACCGGCGACCAGATGGGCATGCTGGCCACGGTCATCAACGCGCTGGCCATGCAGGACGCACTGGAAAAGCTTGGCGCCAAATGCCGCGTCATGAGCGCCATCAAGATCAACGACGTGTGCGAGGACTACATCCGACGCCGCGCCATCCGCCACCTGGAAAAAGGCCGCATCGCGATCTTCGCCGCCGGCACCGGCAATCCTTTCTTCACCACCGACTCCGGCGCCGCCCTGCGCGCGATCGAGATCGGCGCGGACCTGCTGTTGAAGGCGACCAAGGTGGACGGCGTCTACGACAAGGATCCCAGCAAGCACGCCGACGCCGTCCGCTACGACCAGCTGACCTACGACGACGTCATCGCCCGCGACCTGCAGGTGATGGACACTGCCGCCTTCGCCCTGTGCCGCGACAGCGACGTGCCGCTGCGCATCTACGATCTGTCCGTGCCCGGCAACCTGATGCGCATCCTGCGCGGTGAGCATGTAGGCACGCTGGTGAAAGGCCGCGGCTGAGATTCCGGTGGGAGGGGCTTCTGCCCCGACGGTGGGCAGAACGTGTGACCAAGCTCGAATGAGCGTGCGGCGGCGCGTTCCACCACCCTCCACTCGACACGCCGCGCACCTCTTCGGGCACGCAGGATCGCAGGCGAAATACAGCCTGGGCTGAAGCTCCTCCTGCAAGCGCGCCCTGTCATCCGCTGTAATAGTGTCCGGCCACGCCTGCCGGCACCCTGTGGTCGCATGGGACACGGACACCACCACGGCCACGGAGCGCATGCCCATCCGCAGGCATCGACCACGCGCACCTTCGCGTGGGTCACGCTGATCAACCTTGCCTACACCGCCATCGAGGCAGGCTACGGCTTCCATACGAACTCGCTGGCACTGCTGTCGGACGCGCTGCACAACCTCGGCGACGTGCTGGGCCTCGCCTTGGCCTGGGGCGCCGCCGCCTTGGCCGGACGCCCGCCGCGCGGACGCCATACTTATGGCTGGCGACGCGCCACGCTGCTGTCGCCACTGGCCAACGCGGTCCTGTTGGTGGTCTTTTCCGGCGCGCTGGGCTGGGAGGCCGTCCGGCGATTCAGCGCCCCACCCGAAATTCCCGCCACGCCTGTCATCCTGGTTGCCTCACTGGGCATCCTGGTCAACCTGGGCGCCGCCTGGCTGGTGAAGGATGGCCATGCGCACGACCTCAACAAGCGGGGCGCCTTCCTGCACCTGATGGCCGACGCCGCCGTATCGCTGGCCGCGGTACTGGCTGGTGTCGGCATGGCCACGCTGGGCTGGGCCTGGCTGGATCCGGCCACGGCGCTGCTGATCGCGGTCGTGGTGGCGGTCGGGTCGTGGGGACTGCTCCGTGCCAGCTTCGATGCGGCCATGGACGCCGTGCCGGCCAGCGTGGACCCCGATGACGTCCGCCGCTTCCTGCAGGAACAGCCCGGCGTCTCGGCCGTGCACCACCTGCACATCTGGTCGCTGGGCGCCAACGAGATCGCCCTGACCGCGCACCTGGTGCGTGCGCAGGAGGACGACCACGATGCCTTCATCGACGCCACCGTGCACACGCTGGACCATCGCTTCGGCATCAACCACGCCACCCTGCAGATCGAACGCGGTGGGGCATGCGGCCATGACTTGCACGATGCGGCGCCGCATCATTCCCGCTGATCCATGCGCGGCAGGTCGGCAACGGCACCGAATCGCCCTATAATCGGTCGTTTACAGGCTTTGCAACGGAAAGGGCGATGCTCAACGACATCAAGAAAGACGCGCAGGCGCGCATGACCAAGAGCATCGAGGCGCTCCGCCATACGCTGGTGAAGGTCCGCACGGGACGCGCTTCCACGGCCCTGGTCGAGCACTTGAAGGTCAACTACTACGGGTCGGACATGCCGCTGAGCCAGGTCGCTACCGTGACCGTCTCCGACTCCCGTTCGCTCACGATCACCCCGTGGGAAAAGCAGATGGTCGGCGCGGTCGAGAAGGCCATCCTGGCGTCCGACCTGGGCCTGACCCCGAATACCGCCGGCACCACCATCCGCCTGAATCTGCCGGCGCTGACCGAAGAACGCCGCAAGGAGCTGTCCAAGGTCGTCCATGGCGAAGGCGAGGACGCGAAAGTGGCGATCCGCAACATCCGCCGCGACGCCAACCAGCAGGTCAAGGACCTGTTGAAGGACAAACAGATCACCGAGGACGAGGAACGTCGTACCGAGGACGAGATCCAGAAGCTGACCGACAAGTCCATCAAGGACGTCGACGACGTGGTCAAGGCCAAGGAACAGGAACTGATGGCGGTCTGAGGACTGCCATGTCCCCTGCCGTCCCCGCGTCCGTGCCCCGCCATCTGGCCGTCATCATGGACGGCAATGGCCGGTGGGCCGAACGCCGCCGCCGCCCGCGCGTGATCGGCCATCGCGCCGGCGCGCGCGCGGTCAATACCTGCATCGATTTCTGCCTGGAACGCGGTATCGGCGCGCTGACCCTGTTCGCGTTCTCCAGCGAGAACTGGGGGCGTCCCGAGGAAGAAGTCGGTGCGCTGATGAAGCTGTTCCTCAATGCGCTGGACCGCGAGGTCGACGAACTGCACCGGCGCGAGGTGCGTGTGCGCTTCATCGGCGACCGCACGCGGTTCTCACCCGACATCCGTGCGCGCATGGACACCGCCGAGGCATTGACCCGCGGCAACACGCGTCTGCACCTGGTCATCGCGGCCAGCTATGGCGGGCGCCAGGACATCGCGCACGCAGCGCGTGCGCTGGCCACCGAAGTCGCAGCCGGACGCCTGCGGCCCGAGGACATCGATGAAGCCACGCTCGGCGCCCATGTCGCGCTGGCCGACCTGCCGCCGCCCGATCTCTTCATCCGCACCGGCGGCGACCACCGCATCAGCAACTTCCTGCTGTGGCAGTTGGCGTACACCGAACTCTGGTTCACCGACGTGCTGTGGCCCGACCTGGACGCCGTGCTGTTGCAGCGCGCGCTGGACGACTTCGCGCAGCGCGAGCGTCGCTTCGGCCTGACCAGCGCGCAGATCGCCAGCGGCACCCACGAGGACACAACCGCATGAGCATGCCCAGCGCCACCCGCACCCGCGTCATCGCAGCGCTGGTGATGGCGCCCTTCGCCATCGGCGCGATCCTGCTGCTGCCCACATCGTGGCTGGTGATGCTGGCGGCGCTGGTGTTCCTGGTCGGGCTGTGGGAGTGGTTCAAGCTCGCCGAGATAGACGATACCCTGCAGCGCACCGTGCTGCTGACCGCCAACCTGCTGCTGATGGTGCTGCTGGTGTGGGCATCGCGCGGATCCACCGATCTGGTCCCCTTGCGCCTGATGGCCCTCGTGGGCGCTGTGTGGTGGCTGCTGGCCCTGCTGTGGCTGCGCTTCTTCCATTTCGCGTCCGATCACGAGACCTGGGCGCGCGTGTTCAAGCTGGCCGCCGGCACGCTGGCCGTGGTGCCCGCCTGGTGCGCGCTGGGTCTGATCCATTCCTCCGAGCCGAACGGACACATCTGGTTGTTCGTCGCGCTGGCCATCGTCTGGGCGGCCGACAGTGGCGCGTATTTCGCAGGGCGCCACTTCGGCGGCCGCTGGTTCCTCGGCAGGAAGCTCGCTCCGCGCATCAGCCCCAACAAGACGCTCGAAGGGCTGCTCGGTGGCCTGGCAGCCGGCATGCTGGTGGCGGGCGTCGGTGCACTCCTCGCCGGTGTAGACCTGGCGCAGCTGCCCGGTGTACTGCTGGTCGCGGTGTTCACGGTGCTGTTCTCGGTGGTCGGCGACCTGTTTGAAAGCTTGCTCAAGCGACATGTCGGCGCCAAGGATTCGGGCGACGTGATCCCCGGCCACGGCGGCGTGCTGGATCGCATCGATGGCGTGCTGGCAGCGCTGCCCATCTTCGTGCTCGGCAAGGAAGTCTTCGGATTCTGAACATGGCCGCGTACGCACAACGCAACGTAGCGGTCCTGGGCGCAACCGGCTCCATCGGCGCATCGGCGCTGGATGTCGTCGCACGCCATCCCGACCGCTATCGCGCCAGCGTGCTTTCAGCCGGCTGCAATGTGGAGGCGTTGCTCGCACTGTGCACCCTGCATCGGCCCGACCATGCCGTCGTTGCCGACGAAAGCCAGTTCGCACGACTGCGCGATGGCCTGTCCGACGCCGGGCTGGCGACCCGCGCACATGCCGGCGCTGCCGCCCTGGATGCCCTGGTGTCCGACCGGGGCTGCGACATCGTCGTGGCCGCCATCGTCGGTGCTGCCGGGCTGTCGTCGACCCTGGCGGCGGCCCGTGCCGGCAAACGCCTGCTGTTGGCCAACAAGGAGTCGCTCGTCCTCGCCGGTGAGCTGATGACCGCCGCCGCGGACGCCGCCGGTGCCGAGATCATCCCGATCGACAGCGAGCACAACGCGATCTTCCAGTGCCTGCGTTCACGACAGGCTCAGGGCGAAGTCGCCCGCATCGTGCTGACGGCATCGGGTGGCCCGTTCCGCGGGTGGCGCCGTGAGGATCTCGCCCGCGTCTCGCGCGAACAGGCCGTCGCCCACCCCAAATGGTCGATGGGCCCGAAGATTTCGGTCGATTCGGCGACCCTGATGAACAAGGGCCTGGAACTGATCGAGGCCCATCACCTGTTCGGGGTGGAGCGCGAACGGCTGGACGTGCTGGTGCATCCGCAAAGCCTGGTGCACTCCCTCGTGGAATTCGTCGATGGTTCCACGCTGGCGCAGCTGGGATTGCCCGACATGCGTACGTCCCTGGCCGTGGGATTGGGCTGGCCGGACAGGATCGCATCGGGCGTGCCGGGCCTGGACCTGTTGCGGCATCCACGGCTGGACTTCGAGGCGCCCGACCTGGATGCCTTTCCCTGCCTGCGGCTGGCCTGGCACGCAATGACGGCCGGCGGCACGGCGCCAGCGGTCCTGAACGCTGCGAACGAAGTCGCAGTTTCAGCCTTTCTTCAGGGCCGGATCGGTTTCCTATCCATTCCTGCGCTGGTCGAGGATGCCCTCGCCGCGTTGCCCGCAACGCCGGCCGATTCGCTGGATGCGCTGCTGGAAGCGGACGCGCAGGCACGCCGACTGACCGAACGCAACCTCGCAGGCCACCTCTCCCCATGAGCGCCGACATCCGATGAGTGACGTGCTGGGCTCAATCTGGTGGATGATCGTGGCCCTGGGCGTGCTGGTCACGTTCCACGAATTCGGCCACTACTGGGTGGCGCGCCGCTGCGGCGTGAAGGTGCTGCGTTTTTCCGTGGGCTTCGGCAAGCCGCTGTGGTCGCGCCGCGACCGCCATGGCACCGAGTTCGCCATCGCTGCCATCCCGCTGGGCGGCTACGTCAAGATGCTGGACGAGGCCGAGGGCGACGTCCCCGCCGCGCAACAGGATCAGGCGTTCAACCGCAAGTCGGTCTGGCAGCGCATCGCCGTGGTCGCCGCCGGCCCGCTGGCGAACGTCCTGCTCTGCATCGTCCTGCTGTGGGCCATGTTCGTGCTGGGCAAACAGGACTACTCGGCCACGCTGGGCGGCGTAAGCGGCATCGCCGCCGATGCGGGCTTCATGCGCGGCGACAGGATCGTCCGGATCGGCGACCGCAAGATCGATACCTGGGCCGACGCCTCCATCGTGCTCACCAAAGCCGCCATCGATGGCGATGACGTCCCGGTCGAGGTGGAAACCGCCTCCGGCAGCCAACTGACCCGCACGCTGCCGTTGTCCCGCCTGCCGGTCGGGTTCGACCAGGAGAACGCCATCGGCCTGAGCGGGCTGGTCTGGCGGCACTGGATGACGCCGGCGGTCATCGGCAAGGTCACCCCGGGCTCGGCCGCCGACGGCGTACTGAACGTCGGCGACGTGGTGACGGCCGTGGACGGTCATCCGGTGCATGGTTTCAACGATATCGCCACCCAAGTCGATGCCTTGGGCAAGCGCGGAGGCGCGGCCATGATCGAAGTCGATCGTGCCGGTGAGCGCCTGGCCTTCGAACTGGCGCCGCGCCGGACCCGGCATCCCGAGGCGGGCCAGGGCGACTACTGGGCCCTGGGCCTGGCGCCCCCCGCGAAGGTGCAGATGCCCGGCTACGACGCCACGCTTCACTACGGCCCGGTCGCCGCCGTCCCGGCCGCCCTGCGCGAGACCGGCAAGCTGACCGCGGACTCGCTGGGCATGATCCGCCGGATGCTCACCGGGGACGCCTCGCTGAAGAACGTCTCGGGCCCCATCACCATCGCCCAGGTCGCCAACGTATCCGCCAAACGCGGGCCGGATTGGTTCCTCTGGTTCCTGGCGGCCATGTCCCTGAGCCTGGCCATCATCAACCTGCTGCCGATTCCCGTCTTGGACGGCGGCCACCTGCTGTATTACCTTATTGAATTGGTCAAGGGCAGCCCCTTGAGCGAACGCCACATGGTGGCCGGACAATATATGGGCCTGGCCGCGCTGGCGGGCCTGATGGGACTGGCGTTCTACAACGACATCCTGCGTCTGGTGACCTGATGCCCCTGAACTTTTCCGGGCTGGCCCGCTCCAAGTCGGCCTGCCCCTTCCTGGCGACACCCCGGACCGCGGCCCTGCGATCCACCCCTGCCCTGCAGGAACCACCCCAACCGGATGTAATGATGACGCGACTGCCTTCCCGCCGCCTGATTGCCCTCGCCCTGGCTTCGGCCATCGCCATGCCGGCACTGGCCCAGACGACGGAACCCGCCGCCGCACCTGCGATGGCCGAACCGCTGGGCAGCGCGTCCTTCACCGCCACGGACATCCGCATCGATGGCCTGCAGCGCATTTCCACCGGCACCGTCCTGACCTACCTGCCGATCGAACGGGGCGACCAGGTCACTTCGGCCGGCGTGTCCGAGTCGATCCGCGCGCTGTACAAGACCGGCTTCTTCGAGGACGTGAAGCTGGACCGCCAGGGCGACATCCTGGTGGTGACGGTCACCGAGCGCCCGGCGATCAACAAGTTGACCCTCACCGGCAACAAGGACATCAAGACCGAGGACCTGCTGACGGGCCTGAAGGACATCGGGCTGGCCGAAGGCGAGACCTTCGACCGCCTGAGCCTGGACCGTGTCACCCAGGAACTGGTGCGCCAGTACAACAACCGCGGCAAGTACAACGTCGAGATCACGCCCACGGTCAGCCCGCTCGACCGCAATCGCGTGGACGTGACCATCGCCGTCAAGGAAGGCAAGGCGGCCAAGATCAAGCACGTCAACGTGATCGGTGCCGAGAAGTTCCCCACCGAGGACCTGCTGGAGAGCTGGGAATCCAAGGAAAGCACCTGGCTGTCCTGGTACCGCCGTGACGACCAGTACTCGAAGGAGAAGCTGTCGGGCGACATGGAGCGCCTGAACTCCTGGTACCTGGACCGCGGCTACGTGGACTTCAGCATCGACTCCACCCAGGTGTCGATCAGCCCCGACAAGCGCGACATGTTCATCTCCGCCGGCATCACCGAAGGCGAGCAGTACAAGATCTCCGACGTGAAGGTCACCGGCGACACGGTGCTGCCGAAGGAAGAAATCGAGAAGCTGGTGATCGTGAAGCCGGAGCAGACCTTCTCGCGCATCCTGCTCGAGATGACGTCCGACACCATCACCTCGACACTGGGCAACATCGGTTATGCGTTCGCGCAGGTGAATCCGATCCCCACCATCGATCGCGAGAACCGTACCGTCGCGATCAACCTGCAGGTGGTGCCCGGCCCGCGCGTCAACGTGCGCCGCATCACCTTCAAGGGCAACACGCGCACGGCGGATGAAGTGCTGCGTCGCGAGATGCGCCAGTTCGAAGGCAGCTGGTTCTCCCAGGTCGCCGTGGACCGCTCGCGCGTGCGCCTGCGCCGCCTGGGCTACTTCGAGACGGTGGACGCGGAAACCACGCCCGTGCCGGGCACGACCGACCAGGTCGACGTGGTGTTCAACGTGAAGGAAACCACCTCCGGCAGCTTCGTGTTCGGCTTGGGCTATTCGCAGCTGTCCGGCCTGACCACCTCGATCCAGTTGTCGCAGAACAACTTCCTCGGCGGCGGCAACCGCGTGTCGGTGGAAGCGCAGCGCAGCGACTACCTGCAGCGCTATTCGTTCTCCTACACCAACCCGTTCTTCACCGACGAAGGCATGTCGCTGGGCTACAACCTGTGGTGGCGCGAGTTCGATTACTCGGACTTCAACACCGCCCAGTACTCCACCACCAGCGCTGCGGCACAGGGCATCCTGGGCCTACCGATCTCCGAGAACGACACCGTCTCGCTGCTGTTCGGCGTCGACAGCAACGAGATCCTGACCTTCGGCGGCTCAACGCCGCAGGCGATCATCGACTACATCGATGCCGTCGGCCAGCGCACCTTCCATGCCTGGCGTGCCGAGCTGGGCTGGGCGCGCGACACGCGCAACGACTACTTCATGCCCACGGGGGGCACCTACCAGCGCATTTCGGCCGAAGTCGCGCTCCCGGGCTCCACCGTCGAGTACTACAAGCTCAACTACGAGTTCTCTAAGTACTGGTCGCTCAGCCCCGCTTTCGTGCTGAACACCCGCGCCGAGATCGGCTACGGCGACAGTTACGGCTCGGACATCTACCGCTACATCTGCCGCGTCAACGGTTCCGACCCGCAGATCCCGGGCCAGGGGACCACCACCCCACCCGCCTCGGACGGCACGTGCGCCGATGGCGGCACATTGCACAGGACACTGGTCGCGACCGGCCTGCCGTTCTTCGAGAATTTCTACGCGGGCGGCACGCGTTCCGTGCGCGGCTTCCGCGACAACACGCTGGGTCCGCGCTCTGAAGTCATTTCCGGCTACCGCGGCCAGCCGCTGGGTGGCTCGCTGAAGACCACCGGCTCGGTCGAACTGATTTTCCCGAAGCTGTTCGACTCCAACGCCGCGCGCGTTGCGGCGTTCTTCGACTTCGGCAACGTGTTCGACGGCGTGGACAACTTCGATGCCGGCGAGCTGCGCGCATCCACCGGCATCTCGCTGCTGTGGCGTGCGCCGGTCGGCCCGATCTCGATCAGCTACGCCTTCCCGATCAAGAAGGAAGACGGCGACGAGCTGGAACGCCTGCAGTTCACCTTCGGCGGCGCGTTCTGATCCCAGCGTCCATGCGGGCGATTCGACGGGGGGCGCAAGCCCCCCGTCTGCTGTCCACCATACGCCACCGTGGAAGCGTTTCGCGGGCCGCAGGGGCTAAACTACGCGCCCTATGACCTTCCCATCCTTTACCGCTGGCGAGCTGGCCGAGCGCTTCGGGCTCGAACTGCGCGGCGATACGGACCTCCGCATCCACGGCGTCGCCACGCTGGCGCGGGCCGACGCCGGGCAGCTCGCCTTCCTCGCCAATACCCGCTATCGGGCCCAGCTGGCCGACAGCCGGGCCAGCCTGATCGTGCTGCGGGCGGACGATGCCGACGCCGCAACCGGCGCCGTCCTGATCGCCAAGGACCCCTACGCCGCCTTCGCCCGCATGGCCGCACTGTTCGAGAGCAAACCGGACCGTGCACCGGGAGTGCACACCGGCGCCGTGATCGATCCGACCGCTCGCATCGCGCCGGGCGCCCACGTGGGTCCGTTCGTCACGGTGGGCGCGCGCAGCGTCATCGGCGAGGGTACCGTCATCGGCCCCGGTTGCGTGATCGGCGACGACTGCCTCGTGGGCGACGGTTGCGAGCTGATCGCCCGCGTCACCCTGGTCACGCGCGTGCGCCTGGGCCAGCGCGTACTCGTCCATCCAGGTGCCGTGATCGGCGCCGATGGTTTCGGACTGGCGATGGACAGCGGCCACTGGATCAAGGTGCCGCAGCTGGGCGGCGTGGTGATCGGCGACGACTGCGAAATCGGCGCCAACACCACCATCGACCGCGGCGCGCTCGACGACACGGTGCTGGAAGAAGACGTCCGCCTCGACAACCAGATCCAGATCGGCCACAACGTCCGTATCGGCGCGCATACCGCGATGGCCGGCTGCAGCGCCGCCGCCGGCAGTGCGCGCATCGGCCGCTACTGCCTGATCGGCGGTGCCGCGGGCGTGCTGGGCCACCTGGAGATCTGCGACCGCGTGGTGGTCACTGCCATGTCGCTGGTGACCAGTTCGATCACCGAACCCGGCGAATATTCCAGCGGCACGCCGCTGACCGACAACCGTACCTGGCGCAAGAACGCCGCCCGATTCAAGCAACTGGACGCCTTGGCACGACGCGTGCTGGCGGCCGACAAGGAAACCTGATGACCCTGGACCTGCAACTGCCCGTCGACGCCGCCACCATCCGCAAGCTGCTGCCACACCGCTACCCGTTCCTGCTGGTGGACCGCGTGGTGGAGTTCGAGAAGGACAAGCGCGTGCTGGCCTACAAGAACATCACCCAGAACGAGCCCTTCTTCACCGGCCATTTCCCGGACCGTCCGATCATGCCGGGCGTGCTGATCATCGAGGCATTGGCGCAGGCCGGCGGCCTGCTGACCCAGCTGTCGCACCGGGGCGACACGGCGGGTCGCATGTTCTACATGGTAAAAGTGGAGAACGCGCGCTTCACCCGCATGGTGGTGCCAGGCGACCGCCTCGACCTGGACGTCACCTTGAAGCGGCTGATCCGAAACATGGCCTTCTACACCGGCGTGGCCTCGGTCAACGGCGAACAGGTCGCCTGCGCCGACGTGCTGTGCGCCGAGGACACCCGCTGAGATGAGCGCCCCCACCGCCATCCATCCCAGCGCGGTCGTCAACGCCAGCGCGGTGCTCGGCGAGGGCGTACGCATCGGCCCGTTCACCTACGTCGGGCCCGACGTCGAGATCGGCGACGGCACGGTGATCGGTCCACACTGCACCATCACCGGCCCGACGCGGATCGGCCGCGACAACGTGTTCGTCGGCCACGCCGCGATCGGCGGGGATCCGCAGGACAAGAAGTACAAGGGCGAACGCGTCGAACTGGTCATCGGCGACCGCAACCAGGTGCGCGAATTCGTCACGCTGAACCGCGGCACCGGCACCGGCGGCGGCATCACCCGCGTTGGCAACGACAACATGCTGCTGGCTTATACGCACGTGGCGCACGACTGCATCGTCGGCAACCACTGCGTGTTCTCCAACAACTCGACGCTGGCAGGCCACGTCATCATCGAGGACTGGGTGATCATGAGCGGCTTCGCTGGCGTGCACCAGTTCTGCCGCGTCGGCGCGCATGCCTTCATCGGCATGGGCGTGCTGCTGAGCGGTGATGTGCCGCCCTTCACCATGGTCGCCGGGGATGCGGCCGGCCGGCCCCGTGGCATCAACAGTGAAGGCCTGAAGCGACGCGGCTTCGACGCCGACCGCGTCGCCGCCATCAAGCGCGCCTACCGCACGCTGTACGTCGCCGGCCTGCCGCTGGCGGAGGCCAAGCAGCAACTCGCCGAACAGGCCGAGGCCAGCGACGACGTGAAGGCACTGCTGCACTTCATCGACAGCGGCGACCGGCCGTTGCAGCGGTGATGGGAGCGACACCCGCGGCGCGGCCGATGCGCATCGCGCTGTGCGCGGGCGAGGCTTCCGGCGACGGCTTGGGTGCGGGGCTCATCGAAGCGCTGAAGCAACGCTTCCCGCATACCGAGTTCGCGGGCATCGGCGGCGACGCGATGCGTGCGGCCGGCTGCGAGACCTGGTTCGACGCGAACGAGCTCGCCGTGATGGGCCTGGCCGAAGTACTGCGCCACCTGCCGCGCTTGCTGCGCCTGCGTAAGGCGTTCCGCCAGCGCGTACTGGACTGGAAGCCCGATGTGTTCGTCGGCATCGACGCACCCGACTTCAACCTCGGCGTCGAACGCTGGTTGAAGGAGCGCGGCGTCCGGACCGTGCATTACGTCAGTCCCTCGGTATGGGCGTGGCGAGAAAAGCGCGCCGGGAAGATCGGCCGCAGCGCGGACCGGGTGCTCTGCCTGTTCCCGATGGAACCGCCGATCTATGCGCGTCACGCCGTGGACGCGCGCTTCGTCGGCCATCCGATGGCGGACGAGATCCCGCTGGATCCCGATCGCGTGTCCGCGCGCACCACACTCGGCCTCGCGCCCGACGCCCTCGTGCTGGCGGTGTTGCCCGGCAGCCGCCTTGGCGAGATCGCAAGGCTTGCGCCGGACTTCTTCGACGCGGCACGCCGGGTGGCCGCGCATATCCCGGGCCTGCAGATCGTCGTGCCAGCGGCCAATGCGGCTTGCCGCCAGGCGCTGGAAGCACAGTTCGCCGCGCACGGTGCCGACGCCGCGTGGCACCTGCTCGACGGACGTGCGCGCGAGGCGATGATCGCCAGCGATGTGGTCCTGCTCGCCTCCGGCACGGCCACCCTGGAGGCCATGCTGTGCAAGCGGCCGATGGTGGTGGGCTACCGCATCGCCCCGCTGACCTACCGCATCGTCAAGGGCCTCGGGATGCTGAAGGTGGAGCGGTATGCGCTGCCCAACGTGCTGGCGGGAGAAGACATCGCGCCGGAACTGATGCAGGACGATTGCACGCCGGAACAGCTGTCGGACGCTGTCCTGCGCTGGTTCCGCGAGCCGAAGGCCGTCGCGGCCCTGCAGCCGACCTACCAGCGGCTGCACGAAAAACTCCGTCAGGATGCATCCGCAAGCGCTGCTGCGGCAGTCGCGGAATTGATCGCCCCCTCTGTAGGAGCGACGTGAGTCGCGACCTCAAACCATGACTGCCCCGACGTCTTCGTCGCTCACCGCAGAAGCCACCGCTTCATTCCTGCTGGCCAGGAGAAGGGTTTGCGTGAATGTCGTTCCCACGGTCGCGACTTACGTCGCTCCTACAGTGGTCGTCGCGCGATGACCGCGGCCTCGCTGTTCCCGATGCCCGACGTCCGCCTGGTCGCCGGCGTCGATGAAGCCGGCCGCGGACCGCTTGCGGGTCCGGTCGCCGTCGCCGCGGTGATCCTGGACGCGTCACGCCCTATTCCCGGCCTCAACGATTCCAAACAACTCAGCGAAGCGAAACGGGAAGCGCTGTTCCCGTTGATCAAGGAGCGTGCGCTCGCGTGGCAGGTGGTATTCGTCGAGCCCGACGAAATCGATCGCCTCAACATCCTGCAGGCGACACTGGAAGGCATGCGTCGCGCCATCGCTGCGCTGCAGCCGCTGCCGGAACTGGTACGCATCGACGGCAACCGCGCCCCGAAGGGTCTCGACTGCATGGCCGAGACACTGGTCGGCGGCGATGCGATCGAACCCGCCATCATGGCGGCGTCGATCCTGGCGAAGGTGTCGCGCGACCGCCTGATGGTGCAGATGCACGAGGACTTCCCGCAGTACGGCTTCGCCGTGCACAAGGGTTATCCGACGCCCGCGCACCTGCGCGCACTGGCGGAACACGGGCCGTGTCCCCACCACCGGCAAAGCTTCGCTCCGGTGCGGGCCGTTCTCGCACCACGCTAGTCGCGGGTGCGCCCAGCGGCGCATGACCGACGGCACCCTGTCCATGGTCACGATGGCTTCCTGCAGACGCGCGCGCATGTGCAGGCAGGCAGCATGGTCACGCGGTCCCGCCCCCCGCCGGGACCGGCCCCACGAGGCTTGTCATGACCCGGTCCACCCTATCCCTGCCTTCCCCTTCCCCGCCCTCCACCGCACATGCCATCGACGACGAACGCCTGCAGCTGCTGCGCTGCATGCTGGCCGACCGCGACTGGACGCGCGACCCCGTCCTGCGCTCCCGCCTGCAGCAGGCCATGGCCACGCTGGGCACACCCACCGCGGTCCCGATGGACGAAGCCACCTGGACCCTGATCGCCGACGAGACCGCCGGCTACCTGGATTTCCGCCGGCTGCGCAATCTCGAAGCCCAGCTGCGCGGCTGCCCGCGGGATGCGCTGCATTTCACCCGCGCCGACTGGGAAGTCCTGCGCGTGGCCGAAGCAGCGCTGGAGCACCAGCTGCGCCACGTGCGCGACACCAGCTATGCGCCGGAACCGGTGCCGCTGTTCCGCATCCACTGATCCGGTAGTCGTCCGCGCATCCGTACGCGGGCCATCCCACCCGAGCCCTCGGGTTTCCCCTGAGCCGTCCCCACGGACGGCTTCTTTTTCCCTGTCGCGGACATTCCGTCGACCCGGGAAAGTCAAGCCTTGCCCCTCCCCACCGCCGCCGGTACGCTGCCCCGACAGCCTTCCGAGCCGGCATGTCCTCCCGTTTCGTCCACCTGCGCCTGCACACCGAGTTTTCGCTCGCGGATTCGATCATCCGCGTGCCCGAGAAACCGGACCACGCCGATCCGAAGAAAGCCAAGCAGCCCAACCTGCTGAGCCGCGCGGTCGAACTCGGCATGCCCGCGCTGGCGGTCACCGACCGCAACAACCTGTTCGCTCTGGTGAAGTTCTACAAGGCTGCCGAAGGCGTGGGCATCAAGCCCATCGCCGGCGCCGACGTGATCGTGGCCGATGGCAGCGATGCGCCGTGGCCGGTGACGCTGCTGTGCCGCGACCGCGACGGCTATCTCTCGCTGTCGCGCCTGCTCTCGCGCGCATGGATGGAAGGCCACCGCACCGACGGCGTCGCCATCCATCCGGATTGGCTGCGCGCCGACCACGAGGGCCTGTTCGCCATCATGGGGCGGCAGAGCATGGCGGGGCGCCTGGCCCAAGGAGGGCGCCATGACCTGGCCGAGCAGCACCTGGCCGACTGGCAGCGCAGCTTCGGCGACGACCTGCATCTGGAACTGACCCGCACGCAGCGCGACGGCGAAGAAGCCTTCAATGCGTTCGCCCTGCATGCCGCCGGTGCACGCGGCCTGCCCGTGATCGCGAGCAATGACGTGCGCTTCCTGTCGCCGGACGGGTTCGAGGCACACGAGGCACGCGTGTGCATTTCCTCCGGCCGCGTCCTGGACGATCCCAAGCGCCCCCGCGACTACAGTGCCGAGCAGTACATGAAGTCGGCCGAACAGATGGCCGCACTGTTCGCCGATGTACCGGATGCCATCGACAACACGCTGGCGCTGGCGCAGCGCTGCAACATCGAGATGCGGCTGGGCACGTACTTCCTGCCCGCCTATCCGGTGCCCGACGACGAGACACTGGACAGCTGGATCCGCAGCCAGTCGCACGACGGCCTGAAGGCGCGCCTGGAGAAGAATCCGCTGGCGCCCGGCCACACGCGCCAGGACTACGAGCAGCGGCTGGATTTCGAGCTGGACACCATCTGCAAGATGGGGTTCCCCGGTTACTTCCTGATCGTGGCCGACTTCATCCAATGGGGAAAGAACAACGGCATCCCGATCGGCCCGGGCCGTGGCTCCGGTGCCGGCTCGCTGGTGGCGTGGGCGTTGCAGATCACCGACCTGGACCCGTTGCCGTACGGCCTGCTGTTCGAGCGCTTCCTCAACCCGGAACGCGTGTCGATGCCCGACTTCGACATCGACTTCTGCATGGACCGGCGCGACGAGGTGATCGACTACGTCGCGCGCAAGTACGGCCGCGACCGCGTCAGCCAGATCATCACCTACGGCACGATGGCGGCCAAGGCCGTGGTGCGCGATGCCGGCCGCGTACTCGGCTTTCCGTACGGTCTGGTCGACGGCGTGGCCAAGCTGATCCCCAATATCCTGGGCGTATCGCTGAAGGATGCGATGGGCGAAGGCAGCAGCGAGGCCGCCTCGCAGGAGCTGATCGACCGCTACCGCGACGAAGACGACGTACGCGACCTGATCGACCTCGCGCGCCAGCTGGAAGACCTTACCCGCAACGCGGGCAAGCATGCCGGCGGCGTGGTGATCGCGCCGTCGCCGCTGTCGGACTTCTGCCCGCTGTTCGCCGAACACGACGAAGACGGTCGCGGCAAGAATCCAGTCACCCAGTTCGACAAGGACGACGTGGAAGCGGTCGGCCTGGTGAAGTTCGACTTCCTGGGCCTGCGCACGCTGACGATCATCGATTGGGCGGTGAAGGCGATCAACCAGCGCCACGCGCGCGCCGGCCTGCCGCCTGTCGACATCACCACGATCCCGCTGGACGACGCCAGCGTGTATCGCGACGTGTTCGCCAATGGCAACACCGGTTCGGTGTTCCAGTTCGAATCCTCGGGCATGCGGCGCGCACTGAAGGAAGCCAAGCCCGATCGCTTCGAGGACCTGATCGCGCTGAATGCACTGTACCGCCCCGGCCCGATGGACATGATTCCGTCGTTCGTCGAGCGCAAGCATGGGCGCGAGGAGTTCGATTATCCGGACCCGCGCACCAAGACCATGCTGGAAGAGACCTACGGCATCATGGTCTACCAGGAGCAGGTCATGCAGATGGCGCAGATCGTCGGCGGCTACTCGCTGGGCGGCGCCGACCTGCTGCGCCGGGCAATGGGCAAGAAGGTGCCGGCCGAAATGGCCAAGCACCGCGAGATCTTCCGCGAGGGTGCCGCGAAGGGCGGCGTGGACGAGCGCAAGGCCGACGAAATCTTCGACCTGATGGAGAAATTCGCCGGCTACGGCTTCAACAAGTCGCACGCCGCCGCGTACTCGCTGGTCGCCTACCAGACCGCGTGGCTGAAGAAGCACTATCCCGCCGAGTTCATGGCCGCCACGCTGTCGTCCGACATGGACAAGACCGACAAGGTGGTCGGCTTCCTCGACGAGGCACGCGGACTTGGCCTGACCGTGCTGCCGCCGGACGTCAACCATTCCGATTTCATGTTCGTCGCCACCGATGCCCGCACGGTCCGCTATGGCCTGGGCGCGGTGAAGGGCGTCGGCCAGGGCGTGTGCGAGAGCATCGTCGAGGCGCGCCGCGATGGCGGGACGTTCCGCGACCTGCTGGATTTCTGCAAACGCGTCGATTCCTCGAAGCTCAACAAGCGGGCGCTGGAAGCACTGATCAACGCCGGCGCGCTGGACGCACTCGGCCGCAACCGGGCGTCGCTGGCGCTGCAGTTGCCGGAAGTCCTGAAGGCCATCGACCAGATCAGCAAGAACCGCAGTGCCGGCATCGTCGACATGTTCGGTTCCAGCAGCGGCGGTGACGACATCCACGTCGATCTGCCCGAAACCGACGAATGGCCGCTGACCCAGTTGCTGCACGGTGAGCGCGAGACGCTGGGACACTATCTCAGCGGCCACCCGATGGATCCTTACCGCGAGGACCTGCGATCGCTGGTCGGCAACGACCTGGGCAATCTGGACGCGATCTGGGCCAACCAGTCGCCCGGCGAGAAAAAAGGCTGGCGGCCCGAAGTGTCCTGCGTGATCGCGGGCCAGGTGGTCGGGGTGCGACGCAAGGGGGACAGCCAGGTCTTCGTGCAGGTGGAGGACGGGTGCGGTCGCATCGAATGCAGCGCGTTCTCCGACGCGCTGGCCGAGTTCGGCCCCCTGCTGACACGCGATCGCGTTCTCGTCATCAAGGGCGGCCTGCGCGAGGACGAGTTCAGCGGTGGCTACAGCCTGCGCATCCGCCAGGTATGGGACTACACCCAGCTCTGCCAGCAGCACGCGCAACGCCTGCAACTTCGCCTGGACCTGCGCGTGCCCGGTCTGTGGCAGCGCGTCGATGCCCTGCTTTCGCGACACCGACCCGGCGGTACGCCGTTGCGGCTCGACCTGTTGATGGCGGCGGGCACGTCCGCCATCGCCGGCATGCTGGACCTCAATGGGCAGAAGGCCGTGCGCGTGGACACGGAGCTGCTGGATGCGTTGCGCGCCCTCCCCGGCGTACGCACGGCCAAGCCCGCGTTCCATCGGCCCTGGACGCACTGACACAGCGCGTGCGCCGCATCACCACGGCCCTACACCCCCGTACGTGACCGTCCGGACGCTTCGGCTACACTTTCCCCCTTTCCGGCCCCTGGCCCGCAGATGAATCCGAACTACCTCGATTTCGAACAGCCCATCGCCGATCTGGAAGCCAAGATCCAGGACCTGCGTACCGCCAGCACCGGCCCGGCGGTGAATGTCGATGCCGAGGTGCACGCGCTGCAGGACAAGCTGCGCATCCGCACCGCGCAGATCTTCCGCGACCTGTCGCCGTGGCAGGTTTCGCAGCTGGCCCGCCACCCGGCGCGCCCGTACACGCTGGACTACATCAAGGTGTTCTGCGACGAGTTCCAGGAACTCGCAGGTGACCGTGCGTTCGCCGACGACAGCGCCATCGTGGGCGGCCTGGGCCGCATCGACGGCCGCAGCGTGATGATCATCGGCCACCAGAAGGGCCGCGACACCAAGAGCAAGATC
>CBIHLJ010000049.1:0-23076 GCA_966210745.1 uncultured Pseudoxanthomonas sp. | reverse complement strand
ACCCGCGCGCGGGTCTGGTGGTCGCGGGCGATGACGCGATCGTTGGTGGCGCGCGTGAGCGACTGGTAGCCCTGCTGGTTCAGCAGGTCGGTATCGACGCTGTCTTCATTGTCTTCCACCGTCAGCCTGAAGCGCTGACCCTCACCTGGCGCGAAAACCAGCTTGGCCAGCAGGCTGCGGCCATCACGCTCCTGCGGGTTCGGCAGCGTACGCGTGGCGCCGGTGCCGCCGACATCGGCCTGGTTCTCGGTTTCCTGGCCCTGGCGATGGCTGACGTTGACCAGACCGCTCCAGCGCTCTCCTCCGAAAGCGGCAGTGGCATTGCCGAACAGGCCATTCCAGCTGCTGTCATGACCGAGGCGGAAGCCGAAGTAAGCGTCCTTGCCGTCATCCAGATAGTCGGACGGGTCTTTGGTGATGAAGGACACCACGCCGCCGAGCGCATCCGAACCGTACAGCGAGCTGGAAGGACCGCGTACGATCTCGACCTGCTTCAGCGTATCGAGATCCACGAAATCGCGGTTGGCGTTCGAGAAGCTGCCGATGGAGAACGCGTCGGACACGGCGATGCCGTCGGTCTGGATACGCACGCGATTGCCTTCCAGTCCGCGGATGCGGAAGCCCCCCAGGCCGAAACGGCCGAAGCTCGACGTGACGGTCACGCCGGGTTCGTAGCGCACCAGATCCTTGATGTCACGGACGAGGTGATCATCCAGTTCCTCGCGATCGATGACGCTGACGGCATTCGGCACATCGGCGACCGCGCGTTCGCTGCGCGTGGCGGTGACCTGGATGCGCTCCAGTTCATGCGTGCCGGCATCGGCGGAAGCGGGCGAGGCCGCGGTGGCGTCGGGTGCGGCGTAGGCGGGCCCGGCAAAGGCCAGCCACACGGCCGCGGTGAGCAGCGTGGGGCGCATCATGGCGTACAGCATTCCTGTGGGTGGTGGAAAACCCGGAAGGCTGGCGGCCGGAGAATCCTTGGCTGGCGCCCGGTGGAGAGAGGGAGGTGATCGCAGGACGACGGCCTACGACGGGCATCGCCTGGAACGGCGACGCCGGATTGCGCAGCTACTTGGTAAGGATCAGCTTGTCGTTGCTGGTGTGGCGCAGGCGATAGAGGCGATCACCATGGCGGATCAGCACTTCGCGCTGGCCTTTGAGCAGTGCCTCGCTATCCAGCGTTTCCTCGCCACGAGGCGCAGCCTGCGGCAGGGACAGGCGCTCGCGCAGCGCCGGCGTGTCGATCGTGGGCAAGGCAGTGACGTTCGAGATCATCGGGAAGCTCCGTGGCGGAACGGAACTTGATGATAATGATTCTTATTACGGAGTCAACAGGTGCCTGCCGGGTTCCATTCAATTCAATCGGCCGCCGCGGTCAGCCGAGCCCACACGGCATCGTCGTAGCGCGCCGCCAGTTCGAGCGCCGTGAGGTTCTCGCGCAGTTGCTCCGGGCGGCTGGCGCCCAGGATGACGCTGGAAACGTGCGGGTTGCGTAGACACCAGGCGATGGCCAGCGGCGCGGGCTTTTCGCCCAGTTCGCCGGCGACCTGGGCGTACCGCCGGGCGCGCTCCCGCCTGCGTGCGCCTGCGGCGCCGAAGACCATGCGCTGGAGTTCCTCGTGCCCGGGCTGGCCAAGTCGCGTGTCAGCGGCCACGCCTGCGTCGTACTTGCCCGTCAGCAGACCGGACGCCAGCGGCGACCAGGTGGTGGTTCCCAGTCCGAGTTCCGCGTACAGCGGCGCATATTCCAGTTCCACCCGCTGCCGATGAAGCAGGTTGTACTGGGGCTGTTCCATGGTCGGCCCGTGCAGATGATGCCGGCGCGCGATCGAGGCGGCCTCGCGGATGCGGGCGGCCGGCCATTCCGACGTGCCCCAGTACAACACCTTGCCCTGCCGCACCAACGTATCCATCGCCCATACCGTTTCCTCGACCGGCGTGTCCGGGTCGGGACGGTGGCAGTAGTACAGGTCCAGATAATCGACCTGCAGCCGCCGCAGCGCCGCGTGGCAGCCTTCGACCACATGTTTGCGCGACAGTCCGCGCTGGGTCGGGCGCGGGTTCTCCACGGCACCGAAGCAGACCTTGCTGGACACGCAGTAACCGTCGCGCGGCAGGTCCAGGTCTCGCAACACTTGGCCCATGACACGCTCGGCTTCGCCATGGCCGTAGACCTCGGCGTTGTCGAAGAAGTTGATCCCCTGGTCCCAGGCCAACGCGATCAGTTCGCGCGCCTCCGCGCGTCCGACCTGTTGCCCGAAGGTCAACCAGGCACCAAAGGACAGTGCGGAGATCTGCAGGCCAGAATTGCCCAGGCGTCGGTAGTGCATGGCGTGCTCCGGTGACAACGACCCATCCTAGCGCCGTTCGGCCGCGCGACCATGCGATGCCCGGACAAATGAGAATGACTCCGCCGCTGCGGGCGGCGCCTCCGTACAATGCGCGCACTTTCCTCCTCCGGGGAGTAGCCCACCCGTCCTGACGGGGTCCGCGCGTCAACACACTTGGTCGCCGACCATGGTGCGCGGGACGAAGCGATCCGCTTCGCCGGGCAAGACCGAAGGCAGGCGTCGCGCTTACCCGGGCCGGGCAGTGCGTCGTTTGCCTTCGCGCTCGACGCGAATGCCTGGCCCCGGAGTTGTAGATGCTCTCCCTGCATGCCCTGCTGGCTTCCACCGGCACCGTCACCCTGGCCGAAATCGGCGACAAGACCCAGTTGCTTGCCCTGTTGCTGGCGGCGCGTTACCGCAAGCCATGGCCGATAGCGCTGGGCATCCTCGTCGCTACGCTGGTCAACCATGCGATCTCGGCGTGGCTGGGCGCGGAACTGACCGAATGGCTGTCGCCCGAGGTGCTGCGCTGGGTCGTGGCGGCAAGCTTCCTGGCCGTGGCCGTGTGGACGCTCAAACCCGACACGCTCGAAGACGAAGCCGACAAACTCCCGGCCCGCGGCGCCTTCGTGGCAACCACCGTGGCCTTCTTCCTGGCCGAGATCGGCGACAAGACCCAGGTCGCTACCGTCCTGCTGGCCACCCGGTACGACCCGCTGTGGCAGGTCATCGCCGGCACCACGATCGGTATGTTGCTGGCCAACCTGCCGGTGGTATGGCTGGGCCACCGCTTTGCTGACAGGCTGCCGCTGAAGCTGGCCCGCAGCCTGGCGGCGGCGGTATTCCTCGCCTTGGCCGTGTGGGTCGCCGTGCGGGGCGTTGGCTGAACAACCGGGGCCGGGCCGGGCGCTGCTAGACTCCGCGGTCAGAACAATATGCAAGGTCTGGGGGAATACATGCTGGAAGTCTTGGGGCGGATCGGCTTCGGCCTGTTCGGTCTGGCGGTGCTGATCGGCATCGTCTGGCTGTTTTCCAACAACCGGAAGGCCATCGACTGGAAACTGGTCGCTACCGGCATCACCCTGCAGATCGCCTTCGCCGCCCTGGTGCTGCTGGTACCGGGCGGGCGCGAAGTCTTCGATGCGCTGGGCCACGGCTTCGTGAAGATCCTGAGCTTCGTCAATGCCGGTTCCAGCTTCATCTTCGGCAGCCTGATGAATACCGAGACCTACGGTTTCATCTTCGCCTTCCAGGTGCTGCCCACCATCATCTTCTTCGCCGCGCTGATGGGGGTGCTTTACCACCTGGGCGTGATGCAGTTCATCGTGCGGATCATGGCGCTGGCGATCACCAAGGTGATGAAGGTGTCCGGTGCAGAGACCACCAGCGTCTGCGCCAGCGTCTTCATCGGACAGACCGAGGCGCCGCTGACGGTGCGCCCGTACATCCCGAAGATGACCGAGTCCGAGCTGATCACCATGATGATCGGCGGCATGGCACACATCGCCGGCGGCGTGCTCGCCGCGTACGTGGGCATGCTCGGCGGCGGTGATGCCGAGCAGCAGGCCTTCTACGCCAAGCACCTGCTGGCCGCCTCGATCATGGCGGCGCCGGCCACACTGGTCGTCGCCAAGCTGCTGATCCCGGAAACCGGCACTCCGCTGACCCGTGGCACGGTGAAGATGGAAGTGGAGAAGACCTCCAGCAACATCATCGATGCCGCCGCCGCCGGCGCGGGCGACGGCCTGCGGCTGGCGCTGAACATCGGCGCGATGCTGCTCGCCTTCATCGCCCTGATCGCGCTGCTCAACTGGCCTCTGACATGGTTCGGTGAAGCGACCGGCCTGGCTGCGGCCATCGGCAAGCCGACCGATCTGGCCACCATCTTCGGGTACCTACTGGCGCCCATCGCATGGGTGATCGGCGTGCCGTGGCAGGATGCGACCACGGTCGCCTCGCTGATCGGCCAGAAAGTCGTCATCAACGAGTTCGTCGCCTACCTGCAGCTGGCCGACATCGTGAATGGCAAGGTCGCTGGCGTGACGCTGTCGGAGGAAGGCAAGCTGATCGCCACCTATGCGCTGTGCGGCTTTGCCAACTTCAGCTCGATCGCCATCCAGATCGGCGGCATCGGCGGGCTTGCGCCCGAGCGGCGCTCGGACCTGGCGCGCTTCGGCCTGCGCGCCGTGCTGGGCGGCACCATCGCCACGCTGATGACGGCCACCATCGCGGGCGTGTTGTCGCACTTCGGCTGAATCGGGAGGCGGCCTTCCGCGGCCGCCTTTCCGCTCTCGTTTACGTTCCCCTCCCGTGACCGTGGCGCTGCCGCGGTCCGGACCTCAGGTATCACCGCATGAATACGCCTTCCTCCGCCCTGCCCCGCGTCGTCGTCGTGGGCTCCTGCAATGTCGACCACGTCTGGCGCTGCGAGGCCCTGCCGTCCGCCGGCGCGACCATCGCCGGGCGCTACTCGACCGGCCCCGGCGGCAAGGGCTTCAACCAGGCCATCGCGGCGGTGCGGGCCGGGGCGGACACGACCTTTGTCTGCGCGCTGGGCGACGACGCCGGTGGGCGGCTGGCACGCGACCTGGCGGACGCCGACGGCTTGGCGCTGCGCGTGCAGGCGAGCGACGAGCCCACCGGCACCGCCGGCATCTACGTGGACGCGCACGGTCGCAACACCATCGTCATCGGTGCCGGCGCCAACGCGGCGCTCGATACCGCATTCGTGTCGCAGCAGGACTCAGCGTTTGCCAACTCCGCCGTCGTGCTCGTGCAGCTGGAATCACCCACGGATGCCGTGCTGTCGGCCCTGCAGGCCGCACGCCAACAGGGTGCGATGACGGTACTGAATCCCGCCCCCGCGAACGCCGCCACCACGACCGACCTGCTGTCGCAGGCGGACATCGTCACACCCAACGAAACCGAATTCGCCGCCCTGCTGGCTCGCCACCTGGGAGAGCGCATCAGTGCCGACGATGTCGCCACGCTGGATGGCGTGACCCTGCACCAGCATTGCCGCCTGCTGCTGCCGCACGGCATCGTCGTCGTCACACTGGGCGCCACCGGCGTCTACGTATCGCACCCCGACGAGCAACTGCGTGGCGATGCGCGTGCGCACTACCGGGTGGCGGCGGAGAATGCCAATGCCATCGACACCACCGGTGCCGGGGATGCCTTCAACGGCGCGCTGGCCGCATCGCTCGCGGCGGGAGGGTCGCCGGTATTCGCCGACCACGTTCGCTTCGCAAACCGCTACGCGGCCCTTTCCACTGAACGGAACGGAGCGGCGCTGGCCATGCCGTTGTTGAGCGAGCTGCAGGCGCGCTTCGAGACTGCGTCCGGCTGAACATGGGTTCCGGTTGGGAGGTGCGCCGGGTGGCCGCCTGCGCTCACCTCTAGCTACTGATAACCATTCTCATTTAAAATGGACGGGTCCGATATCCCAGACCTGTCCCCCATGCCCCTTCCGCTTCGTCTGAGCCTGCTTTCGCTCGCCCTCTCATCTGTCCTGAGCCCCATCGCCGTTGCGCAGTCGAATGACGCTGTCAAACTCGACCGCGTGACGGTCTCGGCAAGCACGAGCCGCATTCCGGACTCAGCCGCGGCACTGCCGAATACCATCACGATCATCGACCGCCAGCAGTTGGATCAGCAGTTGGCGCTGACACAGGACCTGTCCCAGGTCCTGGCCAACCTGATTCCCGCCTTCACCCCTTCCCGCCAGAAGCTGACCAACGCCGGTGAGAATCTGCGCGGCCGCAAGCCGCTGTATCTGGTCGACGGCGTACCGCAGTCGACGCCATTGCGCGAAGGCGGGCGCGACGGCCACACCATCGATCCGGCGATGATCGAGCGCATCGAGGTGATCCATGGTGCCAATGCGCTGCAGGGCCTGGGCGCCTCTGGCGGCATCATCAACATCATCACCAAACGCGCGCCCCGGAAAGACGGCGAGACGTTCCAGGACGTCAGCGTCAGCGGAAGTGTCGCGGCCCCCAGAGAAGACGACGCCGCGGGCTACAAGGCCTCCTACGTCTTCGGTACACGCCGCGGCGAGGTCGACTTCGTCGGTGGCGCGTCCCTTGCCAGCGAGGGGCTCTACTACGACGGCGATGGCCGGGCGATCGCCGTCAACGATGTCCAGGGCGACCTGATGGATGCGCGCAGCCACAACCTGTTCGCCAAGGTCGGCTGGAATCCCGACGACCAGCGCCAGCTGCAGGTCAGCGCCAACCGCTACACGCTGCAGGGCAACAACGATTACCGCACCGTGCCGGGCAACATCACCACCGGCCAGCTGGCCACGTCCGCGCCCGGCGGCAGCGAAGGCGAAGGCGCCCGCAACCGCTCGACATCGGTGGTGCTGGATTACACCGATCACGATCTGGCCGGCGGCTTCCTGCAGACGCAGCTGTACTGGGTGGATTTCAAGGCCCTTTACGGCGGCAGCTACTGGGGCGATTTCTGGGGCGACGGGCGCGACCCGGACTGGTTCGACCAGTCGCAGAACGCATCCGAGAAACTGGGTGGCAAGTTCAGCTGGTCGCGCGGCGACCTGTTCGGACTGAACCTGCGTGCCACGTTCGGGCTGGACCTTGCCCGCGACAGCACCTACCAGGAACTGGTCTACGCACAGATCGACTGGGTGCCGGAAACGACCTACGAATCGGTCTCGCCCTTCGTGCAGGCGGAATGGCGGTTCGCCGACGCCTGGCTGCTGACGGGCGGCCTTCGCCATGAGCGCGGCGAACTGCAGGTGGACGACTACCTGACCATCCCCGACCAGCGCACCGTGCCGGCCGGCGTGAAGGGAACGCGCTACCTGGTCACCGGCGGCACCACCCGGACCACCGAGACGCTGCCGAACCTGGGCCTGGTGTGGGAAGCCACCGATGCGCTGAAGCTGTATGCATCCTATGCCGAAGGCTACACCGTGGCCGATATCGGTCGCGTGCTGCGCGGCATCACCGCTGCCGGCCAGCGGGTGGACAGCCTGGTCGACCTGCAGCCGGTCATCGCCGACAACCAGGAGATCGGCCTGGACTACGACGACGGCCGCTGGCTGGTGCACTTGGCCCTGTATCGCTCCGACTCCGACCTGGGCTCGCGCCTGGCCTTCGATACCGCGACACAGACGTATGCGGTGGTCCGCGAACGTACCGAGATCAAGGGCTTCGATGGCAGCCTGTCGTACCGCTTCAGCGACGGCATGCGCGCAGGCCTGGCCTACGCGCGCAGCGAAGGGCGCTACGACAGCAATGCCGATGGCCGCGTCGACAGCGATCTGCCCGGCATCAATATCAGCCCGGACCGGGTTACCGCGTTCTGGGAGGCGTCGTTCACGCCATCGGTGGACGTGCGCCTGCAGGCGAGCAAGGCGCTGGACCGCGAATTCGACCTGCGCGGCAACCAGGTGGCCGACTTCGACGGGTACACCACGGTGGATCTGCTCACTCGCGTCAAGCTGCCCGTCGGCACACTGAGCGTGGGCGTCGAGAACGTCTTCTCCGAGCAGTACGTCACCTACTACTCGCAGAGCACGCCACGCAACGACACCTACACCGCCGGACGCGGGCGGGTACTCACGGTGGGCTGGTCGCACCGCTTCTGACCCACGCCGACAATGCCCCGCATGCTCCCTCGCCAGGCCATGTTCTCGCCCCCCGCATGGCGTGTCCGCCCCATGCTGAAGTGGTTGCACCTGTGGCTGGGACTCTCCGCGGGCCTGGTGTTCGCGGTGGTGTCGCTGACCGGCACGGTGCTGGCGTTCCAATCCGAACTGCTGTTGGCCGCGCATCCCGAACTGGCACGCGAACGTCTGCCGCCGCTCGCGCTGCAGGGCCATGCGCTGGCGCGAGTCGTGGCAGGTGCGGAGGACAGGGGAATCCGCTCCATCGACCTGCCCTCGCCGCGCCTGCCTGCCTGGCAGGCGTTCGCCGGCAAGGGCGAACGCCACTACTTCGATGCCGCTAGTGGCGAGCCGTTGCTGGTGCGCAACACCGGCAACGACGCAGTGATGTGGCTGCGCGACCTGCACACGCACCTGCTGGCTGGGGAGACCGGCGAGGACGTGCTGGGTGCGTCCGGAATCGTGGCGCTGTTCCTGCTGTTGTCCGGACTTTATCTGTGGTGGCCGCGCCTGGCGTCGTTGGCCCGAAGCCTGCGCTGGCATGCGGCTCCGCCGCCCCGGCGCTGGCTCAGCTGGCACCGCAGCATGGGCGTTTTCCTGCTGCCGTTGCTGCTGATGGTGACGTTCACCGGCGTGGCGATGGTGTACAGCCAGCCGTTCCGGAGTGCGCTTCGCTGGACCTTCGGCGACGGGCCCGAGGTCGTGCCGCCATTGCCGATCGAACGGGAGACCACCTCCATCGATTGGCAGGCCGTGCTGCTCGCCGCAGTGGACGCTGCCCCTCGCGGCAGCGACCTCCGCCGCATCAGCCTGCCCAAGGGCGACGACGCCCTGGTGTCGATCCGCTTCCGCGCTCCCGGTGAGTGGCACCCCAACGGCCGCAGCGTGGTCTGGGTGGATCCTTACCGCGCAAGCGCCGTGCAGGTGCACGACGCGACAGCGCAGGATGCCGGTGCCCGCATCAGCGACGCGATGTATCCGTTGCATGGCGGCTTCGTGGGCGGGCGTGCATGGCAATGGGCCATCGCCGCCGCAGGCCTGTTGCCCGCGTTCCTCCTGGCGACCGGCTTCCTGTTCTGGCGCGCGCGACGCCGCCGGCACTGACCCCGCAGGGCCGGCGGTACAATGCCGCCATGCAGATCGGCCCCTACCGCATCGAACCGGCGGTGATGCTGGCCCCCATGGCCGGCGTCACCGACAAACCGTTCCGCCTGCTGTGCAAGCAGCTGGGGGCGGGCATGGCGGTATCGGAAATGACCATCAGCGACCCGCGATTCTGGAACACGTCCAAGTCGCTGCATCGCATGGACCACGAAGGCGAGCCCAGCCCCGTCAGCGTGCAGATCGCCGGCACCGAACCGCAGCAGTTGGCCAACGCCGCGCGCTACAACGCCGACCACGGCGCGCAGATCATCGACATCAACATGGGGTGTCCGGCGAAGAAGGTATGCAACACCTGGGCAGGTTCGGCGCTGATGCGCGACGAAGCGCTGGTGGGCCGCATCCTGGAAGCCGTGGTGAAAGCCGTCGACGTCCCGGTGACGCTGAAGATCCGCACCGGCTGGGATTGCGACCACCGCAATGGCCCGGTGATCGCGCGCATCGCGCAGGAAAGCGGCATCGCATCGCTGGCGGTGCATGGTCGCACCCGCGACCAGCACTACACCGGTAGCGCCGAGTACGAAACCATTGCCGCGATCAAGGCCGCGCTGCGCATTCCCGTGGTGGCCAACGGCGACATCGATTCGCCGGACAAGGCGGCGCACGTGCTGGCGAAAACCGGCGCCGATGCCGTGATGGTCGGCCGCGCCGCGCAGGGACGGCCGTGGATATTCCGCGAAATCGCACACTTCCTTGCCACGGGCGAACGTCTACCGACCCCATCCCTGCATGAAGTCCGCGACATCCTGATGGGCCACCTGCAGGCGTTGCACGACTTCTATGGCGAACCGCAGGGCGTGCGTATCGCGCGCAAACACCTGGGCTGGTACGCCAGGGACCGCCCCGAGAACCTCGCATTCCGCGCAGTGGTCAATCGCGCCGAGAGCGCGGACGAGCAGGTGCGGCTGACACGTGACTACTTCGATGCCCTGATCGCCGGCGTCGCGCCGGTGTTGCCTGCCGCCGCCTGAGGAAAGCCCCATGTCCGAGTTGGATGAACGTCCCGCCTACCTCCATGGATTCTCGTCGGTTGAACAGGCGCGCCTGATGAAGCAGGCGCGCCTGCTTGAAAGCACGCTGTTCAACCATGTCGACTACACGGGTGCGCGCCGGTTGCTGGAGGTCGGCAGCGGCGTGGGTGCGCAGACCGAAATCCTGCTGCGCCGCTTCCCCGATGTGCACGTGACCTGCGTCGATCTCAACGACGTGCAGCTGCAGGCCGCACGACAGAACCTGGCCACCATGCCCTGGTGCCGCGACCGCTATACCCTGCAGCAGGCGGATGCCAGCCGGCTGCCTTACGGCGCGCGTGAATTCGACGCCGCCTTCCTGTGCTGGATCCTGGAGCACGTGCCGAACCCCGCGCGTGTGCTGAGCGAAGTCCGCCGCGTGCTGGCACCCGGCTCGCCGATCTACATCACCGAAGTGATGAATTCGTCGTTCCTGCTTCATCCGTATTCCCCGAACACGTGGCGCTACTGGATGGCGTTCAATGATTTCCAGTACGACAGCGGCGGCGATCCGTTCATTGGCGCGAAGCTGGGCAACCTGTTGCTGGCCGGCGGTTATCGCGATGTGGTTACCGAGATCAAGACCGTGCACTTCGACAACCGCGAGCCCGCGCGGCGCAAGGACATGATCGCGTTCTGGGAGGAACTGCTGTTGTCTGCCGCTGATTCCCTGGTGCAGGCCGACCGGGTGACACAGGATGTGGTGGACGGCATGCGGCGCGAGATGCACGACGTGCAGAATGACCCGGACGCCGTCTTTTTCTATGCCTTCGTGCAGGCGCGCGCATCGGTTTACTGATGAAGATATACGTGCGCTAAACATGACCTGAGTCACGGTGCTTTCCGGCACTGGGGCGCACGGCCACGCAGCGTGAGGATGGGCATGCCGGTTCCCCCGCCGGTCTGCGGAGTACCGCAGCCAACAAGCGGTAATCACCTCCCCTGGAGGCTGTCATGAACGCAAGAACCCCGCTCCTCGTCGCCTTGCTCGCCCTGCCCTTCTCCGTGCAGGCCGGCGACAGCATCAAACAACTTGCCGAGTACACCGGCATGAGCGAACGCAAGGTACAGATGGTGATCGGTCCCCGGACCGCTTTCCCCGAATATCGTGCGTCCTATCAACGCTCCGTCACCCAGTTCCGTGCCGCCGTCGGTGAACACAATTTCCGGCGTGCGATGAACGGCGAATCGTTCGTCCTGGAACGCCGCTCCGAAGCCGGCGAACAGCAACGCATCGCCGTGGACGCGGCGCCAGCGGCGCAACCCGCAGACCCCGTACGCAAGGAAAGGCTCACCGGCTCCTGACACTCGCCTGCCCAAGGGGCTGACGCGCCGGCTTCCGCGACGCGTCAGCCGATGGCGGACCGCAATGGCTCCGTTGATGGATGACGGATGCGGTGCCACATGGCGGCGACCAACTTCAGCAGCCCTTCCGAGCCCGATACCGGTGCCGACCAAGGCTGTTGCACCGGTGCTACCGGATGCCACGACCCGTCGCGCCGTTCGGCCACCTCGAAGCTGAAGCTGTAGTCCGGCTCCAATCCCATCCGCAGGTCCGACAGCACCAGGCGGTCCTGCTGCACCCTTGCGCGCATGAAGCCCCGGTTGAACCAGGACAGCCGCAGGACCGCCGGAACAGCATGCGCTTCCGCCAGTGCCTGCACGTTGGACGGATAGCCGCGAAACTGCAGCGGGCCGTCATCGGCCAGGACGGATCGCTCCGCCTCCACGTAACCCGACGGCGTCATCGCCACCACGCGCCAGAGCAGCGTATTGAACGGCATCGGCACCGAGAAATACGGCGCCCCACCCAGCCCCATGGAGGCGAGCGTCCGCTCGGCCTCGCGATCCACCATGGTCTTGGCCAGCAGCGACCATCCCAGGTACGCACTGCTCAACACCAGGCCGACGGCGAGCGCGCGTTGCGCCGCGCCGCGTTCGCGCAGGAACCACGCCGCGATGCAGGCCACCAGCAACCACACCGTATACAGCGGATCGATGATGAACATGCTGGACCACATCGTCGGCGGCGGCATCAGCGGCCACCACAGTTGCGTGCCGTAGACGGTGAAGGCATCCAGCAACGGATGCGTGATCAGTGCCAGCTGGATCGCCCAGAACCAGCGCACGGGCGCCGCCGCAACGCGTCCGTTGCCGAACCGCTTGAACAGCCACCAGACCAGCCAGCCGAGCAGAGGCAACACGAACAACGAATGGCTGAAACTGCGATGCACGGTCATCAGCGAAACCGGGTTGTCCGAGAACAACGCGATGGGCAGGCTGTCGAGGTCCGGCAGCGTGCCGAGGGCGGCACCGGCGAGAAGTGCGGCACGGCGTTGGCTGGCGGGGGCGATGGCGGCGGCTACGGCAGCGCCAAGAACGATCTGACTGAGGGAATCCATGCGGCGATCCTAGCAGCCGCCGAAGGGATTCCTCACGCCGCGCGTGGCACGTCCTGCGGGACCAGGCGTAGTCGCGGCGCGACCTCGGCCAGGACTTTGCCGGTATGCGAGAGCAGGCACAGGGTGCCGTCGGCTTCCTCGCTGAGCGCGGTAAGGCTTTCGACCCAGTCGCCGTCATTCGCGTACAGCAAGCCATCGCGCTGGAACAGCGAAGCCCGGTGGATGTGCCCGCAGACGATGCCGTCCAGGCCGCGCCGGCGCGCATCGTCCAATCCTGCCTGCACGAAGCGGGCGATGTAGCGCTCGGCCGCATCGCTCTGTCGCTTCAGGTATTCCGCCAGCGACCAGTAGCGCAGGCCGAACCGGCGACGCACCTGGTTGATCAGCCGGTTGCCGGTCAGGATGCGGTAGTACAGCCAGTCGCCGAACTTTTCCTGCAGGCCACCGAAGTGGGTAATGCCGTCATAGTCGTCACCGTGCGTGACCAGCAAACGGCGGCCGTCAAGCGTGGTGTGGATGGCGCGTCGACGCACCTGCATGATGGGCAGCATCAGGCCGCAGAAGCGGCGGATCGGGCGATCGTGGTTGCCGGGCACGTAGATGAGCTCCGTGCCGTTGCGTGCCAGCGCGTGTAACGCCTCCACCACCCGGTTGTGCGCGGCATCCCAGGAGGCGCGGCGCTGGGCCATCCACCACAGATCGACGATGTCGCCCACCAGATACAGGCGTTTGCAGCGCAGGCCGGCGAGGAAGTCGGCGAACTCCGCAGCGTGGCAATGCTTGGAACCGAGGTGCACGTCGGAAACGAAGACCGCGCGCCGCATCGGCGGTGGCGCGGCCAGCGGGCTCATGCCGCCGTCCCCATGGGACGCCACGCGTCGCCGAGGTAACGCTCCCGCTTCTTCGGCCGGATGCGGTGCAGGTCCACTTCTATCAGGCCGTCGATGGAATCGCTGAAGTCGGGATCCACCCCGAACGCGAGGAAGCGCGCACCACCGGGTTCGCACAGTTCGGTGTACTGCTTGTAGAGCATCGGCACGGTCGCTCCCAGCGTGTCGAGGTTGGTCTTCAGCACGCGGAACGCCGTGTCGGCGTCCAGCGCATCGAAGCAGGGCGGCGTGGCGGTGTAGCGGAACGGATGGCGCGAGCGCGCTTCGCCGTTGGGGTCGCCGTAGTAGTGCGCGTAGTACGCGACAATCTGTTCGCGCGCGTGCAAAGGCAGCGCCGCGCTCATCGACACTGCGCCGAACAGGTAGCGCACACGCGGATGCCGGCGCAGGTAGGCGCCGATGCCCTGCCACAGGTAGTCGATGCTGCGGCTGCCCCAGTATTCGGGCACCACGAAGCTGCGCCCCAGCTCCATGCCGGAGGCCAGGCGCGGCAGCGCGTCGTCGGCGTAGTCGAACAGCGAGGCCGTGTAGAGGCCCTTCAATCCCTGCGCTGCCAGCACCGGCGCCCCACGCGCGATCCGGTAGGCGCCGGCGATCTTCCGCTGCGCTCCATCCCACAGCACGATGTGCTCGTACCACGCATCGAACGCATCCACGTCCATCCGCTTGCCGGTGCCCTCGCCCACGACCCGGAACGTCAGCTCGCGCAAGCGACCGATCTCCCGCAGCAGCGGTGAGCCGCCGGCCAATCGCCCTACGCAGATGCGTTTTCCGTCGGTCGTTTCGCCCAGCACGTCGAGCGCATCGATGCAGGCTTCCAGCATGTCCGGCGCCAGCGCCTCCGCCAGTGGCTCCGGCAAGTCGCCGGCGTCCGGCGCAGGCAGTGCCATCCCGCCGCCCAGCGCATAGAGCGCCTTGCGGACCCGCAGGATCTGGGAGGCGGCGTCCTCGTCCGCGTCCATGCGCAGGAGGTGCCCCACATGCAATTGCAAGCGTCGCTGGTGGCGACGGAACATCTCGCGTGCGAGCAACGCCGTACCCGCCGGCTTGAACAACGCCGATGCGCCGTAGAACAGCGCCGAATTGCGCGCTTCAACCCGGATGGGCAATACCGGTGCGGCCGTCGTACGGGCAAAGCGGAGGAAGCCCCGGCGCCAGCGGGTATCGCGAACGCCACGCGGACCCAGCCGCGACACCTCGCCGGCGGGGAATACGATCACGCACTGTTCGGCCTCCAGCGCCTGCTCGACCGCGCGCACGCTGTCCGCGCCCGGCTTGCCGCCAAGGATGCGGACCGGCAGCAACAGACTGGCCAGCGGCGCGATACCCGTCAGGAAGTCGTTGGCGACGATCTTCACGTCACGCCGCACGCGGCCGACGAGTTGCAGGAGCGCCAATGCGTCCAGCGCACCGGAAGGATGGTTGGCCACGATCAGCAACCGGCCCTGTGCCGGGATGCGCCGCTCCGCGGCGGGATCGACCGTCGGCCTCAGGTTGAGATGGTCGATGGCGGCATCGACGAAGTCGAGTCCGTGCAGGTGACCGTGGTCGGCCAGGAAGGTATAGGCCTGGTCCAGCCGGGACCAGCGGCCCAGGGTGCGCAGCAGTGGCCGGGTCAGCCCGGCGCGACGGCCGCGGAACCAGTGCGGATAGCGTTCGACGATCTGCTGTTCCAGGGGGCGCATGGTCGTGGGCAAAGCCTGGCGGCGGGGTTTCGCCGCGCAGCCTGCGCCTGGCCGGCGACAGCCCGGTTTCCGTTTTCTGGCAGTCCGGTGACAGCAGAGCCGTGATTCCCGCTTAACCCGCGGCAACCCTGAACGACGCAGAATGCACACACCGTCCCCGGCGTGTATCATGCGCGCCCATCTTTTCATCCGAATCAAAGGATATAAGCCTGATGTCCAGCTACCTGTTCACCTCCGAATCGGTCTCCGAAGGCCATCCGGACAAGATCGCCGACCAGATCTCCGACGCCGTGCTGGACGCGATCCTGGCCCAGGACAAGCGCGCACGCGTGGCCTGCGAGACGCTGGTGAAGACGGGCGCCGCCATCGTGGCCGGCGAAGTCACCACCACCGCGTGGGTCGACATCGAGTCGCTGGCGCGCAAGGTCATCAACGACATCGGCTACGACAATTCGGACGTCGGTTTTGACGGCCACACCTGCGCCATCATCAACATGCTCGGCAAGCAGTCCCCCGACATCAACCAGGGCGTGGACCGCAAGAAGCCGGAAGAACAGGGCGCGGGCGACCAGGGTCTGATGTTCGGCTATGCGTGCAACGAGGCGCCGGAATTCATGCCCGCCCCGCTGTACTACAGCCACCGCCTGGTGGAACAGCAGGCCAAGGTGCGCAAGAACGGCAAGCTGAAGTGGCTGCGTCCTGACGCCAAGTCGCAGGTCACGCTGCGCTACGATGGCAACAGCATCCTCGGCCTCGACGCCGTCGTGCTGTCCACCCAGCACGACCCGGACATCAAGCAGAAGGACCTGATCGAAGCCGTGCGCGAGAGCATCCTCAAGCCCGTGCTGCCGAAGAAGTGGCTGGACGCACTGCCGAAGAACAAGGTGCACATCAACCCGACCGGCAAGTTCGTCATCGGCGGCCCGGTGGGCGACTGCGGCCTGACCGGCCGCAAGATCATCGTCGACAGCTACGGCGGCATGGCCCGTCATGGCGGCGGCGCGTTCTCGGGCAAGGATCCGTCGAAGGTGGACCGTTCCGCCGCCTACGCGGCACGCTACGTGGCCAAGAACATCGTGGCCGCCGGTCTGGCCGACAAGTGCGAAGTGCAGGTCTCCTACGCCATCGGCGTGGCCGAGCCGACCTCCATCTCGGTGACCACGTTCGGTACCGGCAAGGTCGGTGACGACGTCATCGAGAAGCTGATCCGCAAGCATTTCGACCTGCGTCCGTACGGCATCACCAGGATGCTGGACCTGGAGCACCCGATCTACCAGCCGACCGCCAGCTACGGCCACTTCGGCCGCAAGCCGCGCGAGATCAGCTACGTGGACAGCGCCGGCAAGAAGCACACCGCGACCGCCTTCTCGTGGGAGAAGACCGACCGCGCCGAAGCGCTTCGCAAGGATGCCAAGATCAAGTGACGGCCTGGCGCGCCTGCGCACGCGCAGGCGCCTTTGCCAGACCGTCATCCCTGCGTAGTAAGCAGGGATCTCGCGACTTGGGATCAAAGAACGGGCCGCTCACGCGGCCCGTTTTCTTTACCGGCGACGTGCCGCACGCCCCGCGCCGGGATCGGTTAGCCTGCGCGCCTCACCTTGCGGAGGCATGCCATGGAATCACTCAAAAGCCACCAGCTCACGATGACGGTGCTGATGACGCCGGACATGGCCAACTTCTCCGGCAAGGTCCACGGCGGCGCCATCCTCAAGCTGCTCGACCAGGTGGCCTATGCCTGCGGCAGCCGCTACGCCGGCAAGTACGTGGTCACCCTGTCGGTGGACCAGGTGATGTTCCGCCAGGCCATCAACGTGGGCGAGCTGGTGACCTTCCTCGCTTCGGTCAACCACACCGGCACCTCGTCGATGGAGATCGGCATCAAGGTGGTGGCCGAGGACATCCGCAAGCAGAGCGTGCGCCACGCCAACAGCTGCTTCTTCACCATGGTCGCGGTGGACGAAGAGGGCCGTACCACGCCGGTGCCCCCGCTGGAGCCGACCACGCCCGACGAGATCCGCCGCTTCGCCGCCGCGCGCCTGCGCCGCCAGTTGCGCGAGGAAATGGAACGGCGGCACGCCGAACTGGGCAGCCGGGTGGCGGAAAACGCCTGAACCGCCGTTTCGGCCAGCGCGCGCCGGCTACAATACGCACATGTCCTTGATGCAATTCCAGCGGGTCGACTTCAGTGTCGGCGGGCCGCTTCTCCTCGAACACGTAGATCTTTCCATCGAACCCGGCGAGCGCGTCTGCATCGTCGGCCGCAACGGCATGGGAAAATCCACGCTGATGCGGCTGATGGCCGGCGAACTGAAGCCCGACGATGGTGAGATCCGCGTGCAGAACGGCGTAATCGTCGCGCGCATGGCGCAGGAAGTGCCGCAGGACACGCAGGGTACGGTGTTCGATGTGGTCGCCGAAGGACTGGGCGATCTGGGCCAGTTGTTGGCGCGCTACCACCATGCCCTCCACGACGGCGACATGGACGCGATGGGCGAGGCGCAGGCGCAGATCGAGGCGCAGCACGGCTGGGACCTGGACCTGCGCGTGCAACAGGTGCTGACGCGCCTTGAGTTGCCCGAGGAGACCGACTTCGCCGCCCTGTCCGGCGGCATGAAGCGGCGTGTGCTGCTGGCGCAGGCCCTGGTGCGCAACCCCGACATCCTGCTGCTGGACGAACCGACGAACCACCTGGACATCGAGGCGATCGCCTGGTTGGAAGGGTTCCTGAAATCCTTCGGCGGCAGCATCGTCTTCGTCACCCATGACCGCAGTTTCCTGCGCTCGCTGGCTACCCGTATCATCGAGATCGACCGCGGCCAGCTGACCAGCTGGCCCGGCGACTACGACAACTACCTGCGCCGGCGCGAAGAGCGCCTGCATGCCGAGGCGCAGGAGAACGCACGCTTCGACAAGCTGCTGGCGCAGGAAGAAGTGTGGATCCGCCAGGGCATCAAGGCGCGCCGCACCCGCAACGAAGGCCGCGTCACCGCACTGAAGGCGATGCGCCGCGAGCGCGCGCAAAGGCGCGATCTGTCCGGCAACGTCAGGATGGAAGCCGCGGCGGCGCAGTCGTCGGGCAAGAAGGTCATCGAGGCGAAGGGCATCACCCAGGCCTACGACGGCCGCGTGCTGCTGGACGACGTGTCGGCGACGATCATGCGCGGCGACCGTGTCGGCATCGTCGGCCCCAATGGCGCCGGCAAGTCGACCCTGTTGAAGATCCTGCTGGGCGAACTCGCGCCGCAGCACGGCGAAGTGAAGCTCGGCACCGGCCTGCAGATCGCCTACTTCGACCAGCACCGCAGCCAGCTGGACGACACGCGCACCACGCTGGAGAACGTGGCCGAGGGCAGCGATTTCGTCGAGATCAACGGCAGCCGCAAGCACGTCATCGGCTACCTGCAGGACTTCCTGTTCTCGCCCGAGCGCGCCCGCGCGCCGATCACCCGGCTGTCCGGCGGCGAGCGCAACCGCCTGCTGCTCGCCAAGCTGTTCGCGCAGCCCTCCAACCTGCTGGTGATGGACGAACCGACCAACGACCTGGACGTGGAAACGCTGGAACTGCTGGAAGAGCTGCTGCTGGACTACAAGGGCACGCTGCTGCTGGTAAGCCACGACCGCGACTTCCTCGACAACGTGGTCACCAGCACGCTGGTGCTGGAAGGCGAAGGCCAACTGGGCGACTACGTCGGTGGCTACTCGGATTGGCTGAGACAGCGTCGCACGCCTGCCGCGACCTCCGCCTCGCCCGCCAAACCGACGCTCTCGCATCAACCCGAGCCGGTCGCCGCCAAGCGCAAGCTCGGCTTCAAGGAAGCCCGCGAACTCGAACAGTTGCCCGCGCGCATCGAAACCCTGGAGGCCGAAGTGGCCAAGCGCACCCAGGCGATGAACGACCCTGCGTACTACCTGCAATCCCCTGCCGACCTGCAGCGCGCGAACGACGAACTCGCCGCGAAACAGGCGGACCTGGATCACGCCTACCAGCGCTGGTCGGAGTTGGATGGGTAAGCAGTGGCATCACTGTAGGAGCGACGTCAGTCGCGACCGCATGCGTTGACCGCCGACATACATCAATACACGCGCCGAACCAAGCGCCATAGCTCTTCTACGCTTAAATCCATTGCAACCGGATAGCGTGCGGTCGCGACTCACGTCGCTCCTACAGAAGACGGCAGCCGCACCTCATCCCGTATTCTGCACACCCTGCGAGACGCCATTGATGCTGGCCACCAGCGCATGCAGCAGCGCCTCATCCTCGCGATCACTGGCGCGCCACCGCTTCAGCAGGTCGGCCTGCATGATGCTGATCGGGTCGATATAGGGATTGCGCAGCCGGATCGACAGCGCGAGTCGCTGGTCATGCTGCAGCAGCCATTCATTGCCGTTGAGCGTCAGCACCCAGTGCAGCACCGATGCGTGCTCGCGTTGTATCCGCGGGAAGAACGCATCGTGCAGCTCGCCGGCCATCTTCGAGTACATCTCGGCGATGCTCAGGTCGCCCTTGGCCAGCACCATCGAAACGTCGTCCAGGAAGGTCTTGAAGAACGGCCAGTCGCGCGCCATCTCGCGCAGCGTGTCTTCGCCGTAGGCATCTGCGGCTGCCTGCAGGCCGGCGCCCACACCGTACCAGCCGGGGATCACCGCGCGCGCCTGGCTCCAGGCGAACACCCATGGAATCGCGCGCAGGTTGCCGAGTGCCGCGTCCTGCCCAAGGCGTCGCGAGGGACGCGAGCCCAGCGTCATCCGCTCGATCACGTCGATCGGCGTGGCGCTGCGGAAATAGTCCATGAAGCGCGGCGACTGCACGAACGCGCGGTAGGCCTGCGTGCTCTCGCTCGCGACCAGCGCCATGATCTCGCGCCAGTGCGCTTCGCGCGGCTCCGGCGGACGCGGGCGCAGGCTGGACAGCAACACGGCGCCGACGGACTGTTCAAGCGAACGCAATGCCAGCGCACGGATGCCGTACTTGCGATGGATCACTTCGCCCTGCTCGGTCACGCGCAGGCGACCATCGACACTGCCGCGCGGCGCCGCTTCCAGCGCGCGCGAGGTCTTGCCGCCCCCGCGGATGATGGAGCCGCCGCGACCATGGAAGAAGGTCAGCTTGATGCCGAGTTCCAGCGCAGCGTCGACAAGGTCCACTTGCGCCCGCTGCAGGCCCCAGCGCGAGGCGGCGATGCCGCCGTCCTTGCCGCTGTCGGAGTAGCCCAGCATCACCATCTGCACGTTATCGCGCGCGGCGAGGTGGGCGCGGTAGACGGGGTCGGCGAGCAGGTCGCGCAGCACGTCGGTGCCGTGCCCGAGGTCGTCGATGGTTTCGAACAACGGCGCGATATCGAGCGGCACCTGACCTGCATCGTCGACTAGCCCGCCCCGTCGCGCCAGCGCCAGCACGGTCAGCACGTCGGCACGGCTGTGCGCCATGCTGATGATGTAGGTGCCCAGCGCGTCGGTGCCATGGCGCGTGCGCGCATCGGCCAGTGCACGGAAAACCGCATCGAGGCGCTCGTTGCCCTCTTCGCCGCTGGCCGGCAGTACCGCGTCGCCGTTGGCGCAGGGGCCCAGCAAGGCCGCGCGATCGACGCTGTCGCGGTTTTCCCAGTCCGCGTCGCCCAGTGCTGCAGCCACGGCACCTGCGTGCACGCTGGACTCCTGGCGCACATCCAACCGCGCGAGATGGAAGCCGAACGTGCGCACACGCCACGCCAACCGGCGCACGGCGAACCAGCCGGCATGGATGCCGCGATTGGCCTCCAGACTGTGCAGGATCAGGTCGATGTCATGCGCCAGCTCCTCCGGCGAGGCATAGCCTTCCGGGCGACTTTCCAGCGTGGCCTGCAGGCGCGCGCGCATCAGGTCGTTGAGCAGGCGGTAGGGCATGTCGCCATGGCGCGGGCGCGACTTCTTCACTGCCTCCGGCATCAGCGCGCGATAGGCCTCCACGCGCTCGGTCACATCGCGCGATACCCCGATCACGGAGCTGGATTGGCTGAGCAGCGTGGTGAGCTGGCGCAGTTCCTTCAGGTAGCGCGTAAGAATGGCGCGTCGTTGCGCATCCAGCGTCGCGGTAATCGTGCCGGCATCGACGTTGGGGTTGCCGTCCATGTCACCGCCGACCCAGGTACCGAATCGCAACACGCGAGGCAGGTGCGCGGTGATCTGCGGCGCTGCGCCGTAGACTTCGGTGATCGCGTTTTCCAGCGTTTCATACAGTACCGGGATGACCCGGTAGAGCACTTCGATCAGGTAGAAGCCGACATGCTCGCGCTCGTCCTCGACGCCCGGCCGGACAGGCGAAGAATCAGCCGTCTGCCAGGCCGAGGTCAGCGCCATGCGGAAACGCGCGGTGTCGGTGGCCAGTTCACCCGGCGTACGCGTACCGTCCAGCCCGTTGATCAGGCTGGCCACCATCAGCTGCTCCTTTTCCAGCAGCGCACGGCGCACGGCTTCGGTCGGGTGCGCGGTGAACACCGGCTCCACGTCGATGCGCGGCAGCCAGTCGGCCAGCTCTTCCAGCGTCACCCCCTGCGCCTTCAGCTTGGACAGCGTGTCATGCAGGCCATCGGGCTGCGGCCGCGCACTGCCGGCGCGCTGATAGTCACGGCGACGGCGGATGCGATGGACGCGCTCGGCGATGTTCACCACCTGGAAATAGGTGCTGAAGGCGCGGATCAATGATTCCGCCTGCTCGGGCGGCTGGCCATCCAGAAGCCCGGCCAGTGATTGCGGCGGCTCGCCGGCCTGTCGGCGCGCGATGGCGGTGGTGCGCACGCGCTCCACATCGGCCAGGAAATCGGGCGACACCTGTTCGGCCAGCATGTCGCCGACCAGCGCGCCCAGCCGGCGCACGTCTTCACGCAAGGGGACATCGGGCGGAGCGAATTCGAGACTGCGGGGGCTGTTCATGCGCGGCGCGTGGATCCCGTCGTTCGTTTGGCTTGTATTGGTATTGCCAGGAGGGGCAATTGGTCTGCTGCAAGGCAACAATCCAAGCCTACCCGATCAGGGAAATCCGTGCGCCATCGTTTCATCCGGAACAAGCGATATAATGGCCGCCCTTCGCCGAGGGGCGCTGCGACCGTGACATGTGCGGATCCTTCCGCAAAAGCCTGCACATCCTTGTGCAGACTTTCCACATAGTCCGGCCAGGCTCGGTGGAATGAACCTGCAACGGCGCCCGGATAACCTGCGACCCTGATCGCACAGACCGGAGCAATGCCATGAACGCAGTACGCAAGTTTTCCACCGAGGGCGACTACAAGGTCGCCGACATTTCCCTGGCCGATTGGGGCCGCAAGGAACTCGACATCGCCGAGCACGAGATGCCCGGCCTGATGTCGATCCGCCGCAAGCACGCCGCCACCAGGCCGCTGAACGGCGTGCGCGTGACCGGCTCGCTGCACATGACGATCCAGACCGCCGTGCTGATCGAGACGCTGAAGGACATCGGCGCCGACGTGCGCTGGGCGTCCTGCAACATCTTCTCGACCCAGGACCACGCCGCCGCGGCGATCGCCGCCACCGGCACGCCGGTGTTCGCGTGGAAGGGCGAGACGCTGGAGGAATACTGGGACTGCACGCTGGACGCGCTGACCTTCACCCTGCCCGACGGTACTCAGACCGGTCCGGAACTGGTGGTGGACGACGGCGGCGACGTCACCCTGCTGATCCACAAGGGCTATGAGCTCGAAAACGGCAGCGACTGGGTCAACACCGCCTCGGGCAACCACGAAGAGCAGGTGATCAAGGACCTGCTGAAGCGCGTCGCCAAGGAGCGTCCGGGTTACTGGACCCGCGTGGTCAAGGACTGGAAGGGCGTGTCCGAAGAGACCACCACCGGCGTGCACCGCCTCTACCAGATCGCCGAACAGGGCAAGCTGCTGGTGCCGGCGATCAACGTCAACGACTCGGTCACCAAGTCCAAGTTCGACAACCTGTACGGCTGCCGCGAGTCGCTGGCCGA
>CBIHLJ010000048.1:0-23768 GCA_966210745.1 uncultured Pseudoxanthomonas sp. | reverse complement strand
CGCCGCGCCGCTGCCTGGCCTCCGTACACCCCGTCACCGAATTCCGCTACGTTGGCGTACACCTCCAGGATGCGATGTTTCGGCCACAGGATTTCAATCAACACCGTGTACCAGGCCTCCAGCCCCTTCCGCGCCCAGCGCGTGACGGCATGGCGGCCTTGCCACAGGAACACGTTCTTGGCGACCTGCTGGCTGATGGTGCTGGCGCCACGCAGCCGCGTTACCGGCCGGCCGCGCTTTTCGGCACGCTCGACCATCTTGCGGTTATGTGCGCGGGCCTTCTCGATGGCAGCCAGGTCGAACCCGTGGTGGCTTGCGAAGTTCTGGTCTTCCGCCGCCACCATCGACACCGGCAGGCTGGGGGCAATGCGTTCCATGTCACGCCAGTCGTAGGCAATGCGGAAGCCCCATTCCCCCTGCCCCCAGGCTTCGAACATCCGGGCCGCCATGAACGCGGTGAACGGCGGATCGACGAACCTCAGCACGGTGACCTGCAGGATGCTGGCGGCTGCGAACAGGAACGGCAGCGCGAGCAGCCAGCGGAACCAGCGACGTGGGCGCCGCGCCTTGGCGGCCGTCGGCACATTCATCGGGCCATCCCGAACTTGAGGATGGTCATGGTTGCCCCCATCGTGGCGTTTCCCTTGGCGGATTCGTACGGCGCATTATGCCGAGACGCTCCGCCCGACCGCACTTCCCATGTATGGATCTCCCGTGACCCCCGACGCCACCGCCGATACCCTGACCCGATTCCTGCTCCCCGCTGCCGGCGTCCGTGGCGTGGCCGTGCGCCTGGACGATACATGGCAGGCCGTGGCTGGACAGGACGTATATCCTCCGGCCGCCCGCGAACTGCTGGGTGAATCCAGCGCTGCGGCGGTGCTGTTCACCGGTCACACCAAGGTGGATGGGCGGTTGTCCATCCAACTCCGCAGCAGCGGCGCCCTGCGCACCCTGTTCGCGGAGTGCACGGCGGCTGGCACCGTACGCGGCATCGTCCAGATCCCGGAAGAACAGGATGCCCCGCGCGATCTGCGCGACCTGGGCGACGACGCCCTGCTCGCCATCACCATCGAAAATCCCGGTCTGGACCCCCGCGAGCCCCAGCGCTACCAGAGTCTGGTCGGACTTCAAGCCAGCCGCCTGGCCGAGGCCTTCGAGGACTACTTCCGCCAGTCCGAACAGTTGCCCACGCGATTGCTGCTGGCCGCTGACGGCGAGCGGGCCTGCGGCCTGATGCTGCAGAAGCTGCCGGGCGACGAAGGCGACGTCGACGGTTGGAACCGGGCGGGTGCCCTGTTCGACACCCTGGGCGAAACCGAACTGCTGGCGGTGCCCACCCGGGACCTGCTGCATCGCCTGTTCCACGAGGAAGCACCGCAAATACTGACCGAACGCCCAGTTCGGTTCGGATGCTCTTGTTCACGCGAGCGGGTTGAGAGCATGCTGCAGTCGTTGGGGGAGGAAGAGGCGACGGCCGCACTGGCCGACGGGGTGGCTGAAGTCCGTTGCGAGTTCTGTGGGCAGCAGTATCGGTTCACGCCCTCGGAGATCGCGGAACTTTTCAGCCCGCACCCGGTCAAAGCCGGGGCGCCGCACCGCCTGCAGTAGTCCGGTCATCAGCCGGGCGCCCCGGGGACTTGTTAAGGAAACATAAAAGACATAGCATCGGTTCCCCTTCGGGAGGGGAACTCCAGGTCGTCCTAGGAGTCTGAAGCGAGCCATGAATCTGCGTAGCCTGCCACTGTCGCTTGCCCTGCTGCTCGCCTCCGGCGTGGCGGTGGATGCGCATGCGCAGAAGAGCACGCGCAAGCCGGCCGCCGATACCCAGGCCACCGCCCTGCCCATCTGGAACAACGATGGCAAGGTTGAGGCCGTCCTGTTGCTGGAACCGACCGGCCAGGCCGAGGCCGGCGCCCGCTGGCGCATGGGCCGCAATTCACTGACCACGGCGTTCGGCCTGGAAAGTGGTGATGCGCTGGGGCTGGTCTGCAACCGCAAGGCCGGTGTGGTCGGCAACATCGGCAATCTGGCGAGCCACTGCATGCTGGCGACACTGGATGACGAGGACGAAGCGACCTCCAGCCAGCGTATCAGCGCGTCCGCCGTGCTCAGCCGTCCGGGCGGCAAGCTCGGCCTCTCGGCCGGTACTGGCCGTGACACGCTGCCGGCATGGCTGTCGTCCGGCCGTAGCACGGGCCGCGTCGAACAGAACGATCTGGCCGTGTTCGGACAGAAGAACATCGGTCGCGAAGGCTTCGTATCCATCGGCGGCGCAGTCGCCAAGGCCACGCTGGTGCCTGCTTCCGACGTGCCCGCGTTCGCCGAGCGATGGAACAGCCGCAGCCTTACCGTTGGCGGCGGCTACGGCCCCTTCAGCGCAAACATCATCGGCCGCGTCATCGACGTGCCTGGCCAACCCGGCAAGTTCGAGGGCCTGGGACTGGGCCTGACCTGGCGCACTCCGTGGAGCGGGCAGCTCACCGTGGGCGCCGAAAACGTCGTCACCCGCGGCAAGAATCCGTTCTCGCTGACCAACGACAACGCCGACGAAGGCACCGTGCCTTACGTCCGATACGAGCAGGACCTCTAAGCCGTCATCGCCTTCCATGGCGCGCCTCAAGCCGAGGCGGCATGGCCGTGCTCCCGTGAATGGACCACCCTGACCTGCCCTCTCCCACCCCATCCGGGCACGCGTGGAGGCTGAATTGTGTGCGCCATCTCACAAAAACGTAACAAAACTTACGTCTCCCCCCTCTCAATCTTCACGCGGGTTTAATTCCCGTTAAAAGCCGACTAGTATCCGGTCACCCCCTCGTTTCGTGGTCACCTTTTTGACCGCCTCGAGGGACACCTTGGGATACCCCTTACGGGAGAGAGAGACAAATGAACTGCAAAACCACGAAGCTTCGTGACGCGATTTCGTTCGCGCTCGCGGTCGGTGCTGTATCGGCCACGGGCGTGGGCGCTGCCTTCGCTCAGGAAGCCAGCAGCGATCAAACCACCACCCTCAATCGCATCGAAGTGACGGGTTCGCGCATCAAGCGCACCGATATCGAGACAGCGGCCCCGATCACCACGATCACCCGTGCGGACATCGAAGCGGCGGGCGAACTGTCGGTCTCCGACTTCCTGCGCAACAACGTCTACAACTCGTTCGGCTCCACGCGCGAATCTTCGGGCTCGGCCACGGGTTCGCAGGCCACCATCAACCTGCGCGGCCTGGGCTCGGCCTACACGCTGGTCCTGATCGACGGCCGTCGCATGACCAACTCCGGCGCCCTGGCCGGCGGTGCTGCCAACATCAACATGATCCCGACCTCGGCGGTCGAGCGCATCGAGATCCTGCGCGAAGGCGCCGGCGCCGTGTACGGTTCCGACGCGATCGGCGGCGTGGTCAACATCATCCTGCGCAAGGATTATGAGGGCATGAACGTCACCGCCAGCTACGAGACCTCGTCCGAAGCCGGCCCTGATGGCAACACCCTCAGCGTCTCGGGTGGCATCTCGTCCGACCGCGGCAACGTCACCTTCGTGCTGGACCACCAGCAGCGCGACATGATGTTCAACCGTGACATCCGCGACAAGATTCCCGCCGCGCTGTGGACTGCGGGCCTTAGCCCGTACAACTCTTCGGCCACCTTCCTGGGCGGTGCAGGCCTGCAGAGTGTTGCCAACTGTGATCAGTTCGAAAACAGCATCCGCATCAGCGCGACCCGCTGCGCCTTCGACCACGGTTCCACCTCGGCCAACGAATCGTCGCTGCGTCGCAATGCCCTGTTCGTCAACGGCAACTACAACCTGACCGAGTCCACGCAGTTCTTCTTCCGCGCATTGAACTCGGAAACCCGCAGCCTCGGCGTCTACGCCTCGGCGCCGGTCGACAATGGCGGCCGCGGTCCCGGCCTGCTGCCCACCATCTCGGCCACCAACCCGTTCAACCCATTCGGCGAAGCCGGCACGCTTTACTACCGCTTCACCCCGCTGGGTACGCGCGACTCGATCCGCCAGGACAAGCAGCGCGAGTACATGGTCGGCCTGAATGGCAGCAATGAGTGGTTCGGCGGCGCCGACTGGGAAGTCAGCCTGGGCCACGGCCTCAATTCGCAGAACAGTGTCAACTACAACTACGGCATCGGCAGCACACTGCAGCAGTTGATCGACTCGGGTTCCTTCAACCCCTTCGATCCGACCCATGCAAGCGTCGCCGCCAACGCCGGCCGTATCGGCCACACCGTGTTCGTGGAATCGCAGATGCGCTCGGTCACGGGCGACGGCCATATCAGCTTCGACCTGTTCGAGATGCCGGCCGGTGCGGTGGGCTTCGTGACGGGCTTCGAGTACCGCGATGACCGCTTCACCCAGACCTACGATGCCCAGAGCGCCGCACGCAACGTGTTCGGCTCGGCGGGTGCGGGCGGCGAAGGCGAGCGTTCCTACTACGCGGCCTATTTCGAAGCGCTGTTCCCGATCTTCGAGTCCCTGGACGTGACCCTGGCCGGCCGTTATGACAGCTACAACGACCTGGGCAGCAAGTTCTCGCCGCGCGTGTCGCTGGAATTCCGTCCGCTGGACGAACTGCTGTTCCGTGGCACCTGGGGCAAGGGCTTCCGTGCACCGACCCTGGTCGACATGTACGGCGACAGCTCCAGCACCAACCTGAACAGCCCGCCTGTCAACACGCTCAGCCCGCCGCACGCTGGTGGTGACGAGCTGGCCTGCGCTGCGCTGACGGCCGTCCGCACCGCGACCGGAGATGCCACTTACCAGCCGTACCCGGTGAATCCGTGCACCTCGTCGGGTCAGTACACCTGGCTGGTTTCGTCCAACCCGAACCTGACCCCTGAAGAATCCACCAACTGGGGCCTGGGCGTGGTGTGGAGCCCGACCGCCGACCTGTCGTTCGCGCTGGACTACTACGACGTCGAACTGGAGAACGTGATCGGCACCGTGCCGCGCGCACTGGCCTTCCGCAACGGCGATGCCGGTGTGCCGGGCTACGGCGTCACCCGTGGCGCTCCGATCACTGCCCCCAATGGCACCGTATTGCCGGGCGCTCCGAACCTGATCCTGCTGCCGACCGACAATGGTGCGTTGCAGACGGCACGGGGTCTGGACTTCGAGGCCAGCTGGCGCTTCCAGACCGACAGCCTGGGTACGTTCAATACCAAGCTGGCGTGGTCGCATCAGCTCGAGTACGACTTCACCCCGATCGCGGCTGGCACCATCGAACGCGCCGGCACGGCAACGTTCCCGGAAGATCGTGGACAACTGGCCCTCAACTGGACCGGCGGCATCTACAACTTCGGCGTGATCACCAACTACATCGGATCGAGCTCCAACGGCACCGCAGCAACGACGCTGCCGTCGTGGACCACGTTCGATGTCCAAGCAGGTGTGAGCCTGCCGTGGAAGGCGAAGATCTCGGTCGGTGCGCGTAACGTCACCAACAAGGATGCGCCCATCAACAATGCGTTGTTCGGCTTCCCGTTCTACAGCAACACCCTGTACAACATGTACGGCCGCATGATGTACATGAAGTACGAGCAGAACTTCTGATCTGATCAGAGACTGTGAACCGGACCCAATCCATCGGGTCCACACGATGCCCCCGGAAGGGGGCATCGTGCTTTCAGGGCCACGCCTTCCGACATGATGGTGGCGTGGCATCATTCGCGGATCGCACGATGGGATGCCCGCATGGCAAGCAACGAGATTCAGGCGCAGGTCTTCCCGCTTTACGCAGTGCCGATGCTGCAATGCCAGATCGCCGACGCTTCACGGCTCAACGCTGAACTGGCGTCGTTGTTCCTGCGACTGGAAAGCCAGGGCGACAAACATCGCGACCCGATACGCCGGGACACCCAGTACGGCATCTTCGAGAGCCACTTTTTCCTGCACCAACGCCCGGAGAGACCCATCCAGGAACTTTTCGGTTTCCTGCGTGCGTCACTGCAGACCTTCATCCAGGGCATCAACCAGCTGTCTGACGAAGACATGGCCAACATCAACCTGGACATGCACTCCTGGTTCCATGTCACGCGGAAGGGCGGGTTCCAGAGCCTGCACAACCATCCCAACGCCAGCTGGTCCGCCATCTACTGCGTCGATCCTGGCGATACGAGTGCCCCGGAAAGCGGTGCCGTGCGATTCCACGATCCCCGGACCGGTTGCGACATGTACCGCGACCCCTCCATCGAACGCATGCAGACCCCCTATCGGATCGGCCCGTGGCAGCTGAACCACAAGCCCGGCCAGATGATCGCCTTCCCTTCCTACCTGCTGCACGAAGTGTTCCCCTACACCGGTGAGCGTCCCCGGATCGTCGTTGCACTGAATTCCTGGTGCCGCTGGAAGAACGTGCCCGCACCGTGAACCACGAACAGGCCATGCCCACTGGACCCGCACCTCTTGAAAGCGATGCATGGAGCAGGCTCTGGCGCGCCGGCGTGCTGCACTCCTGTTCCACCGCCATCGAAGGCAACTACGATGGCGAAATCGCGGCATTCTGGAATGCCCGCTTCAACGGCCTCCGTGCAAGGCAGCGGGTGGTGGACATCGGCACCGGCAACGGCGCATTGGCCCTGCTCGCCAAGCAGCATGCCGCGAAGCGCGGCATCGACTTCGACATCCATGGGGTGGATGCGGCGGATATCGACCCTCCGCGCTGGGCATCCGGCACGATGTCATTCGACGGGATCACCTTCCATGCCCGCACGCGCATGGAGGACCTGCCTTTCGAAGCGGGCAGTGTCGCGCTCGCCACGTCCCAATACGCCTTTGAATATTCACGCACGCGCGAACCAGCGCTGCAGGAGATTTTCCGGATCATCGGGCACACGGGCACGGCGGCTTTCCTGCTGCACAGCTCGGACTCGCTGATTTCCATGACGCTGCGCCAGCAACATGAAGCGTGCGCCCTCTTGTTCGACGAAACCAGGATCCTCGACCTGGCGCACCAGTGGGTTTCGAGCCTGGCCGGGTCGCCGCCTTCGAGCCAAGGCACTGTGCAGATCCAGCACGCCTTCCAGTCGGCGTCCACCCGGCTTGTAGCCGCCGCCTCGGCGCTTCCCGAGGCAGCGATCCTGCGCAAGGCATTCCAGTACCTGCACGCCACGCTGGAACAGGCGCAAGGTTCGCCATGGCACGCGCTGCAATATCTTGCGAATGCACGCGATGACCTGGAAAACGAACGCACGCGACTGCAACACCTCTCCGGCGCCATCATGGACCTGCGGGAACTCGAGGGCCTGCATGGACAGTGCATTGCGGCAGGTTATGCATCATCCCTCCTGAGTCCCCTCGACCAGGTCGCTGGCAGCCGCATGGGCTGGACCCTCGTCGTCTCGCCATGACGGACGCCGAGCAAGCGCGCCGTTCGCACGCGGCCGGGGATACCGTCACCGCAGGCGTCCATTACGAGCGCGCCCTCGTGGCGGATCCGGCAAATGCCGCGCTCATGTTCGACTACGCGCTCCTGCTCATGCATACGGGGCGTGCCCAGGATGCGGCGAAGATGCTGACGGATGTCCGTCGCCTCGCGCCCGGCGATGCCCAGGTGCTGCTCGCGCTGGCCGCATGCCTGCGAGCGGGCGGCGCCGTCGAAGACGCGATGCAGGCGGCAGACGAAGCCACCCGGCGTTTGCCGCATGACGCGATGGCCTGGATGCTGAAGGGGAGCATCGACGTCCGGGCGGGCGAGTATCCACGCGCGGAGATGGCGCTGCGGCGCGCGCTTTCGCTTGCTCCCGGATTCGGCGAAGCCTGGCATTACCTGGGGGAAAGCCTGCATCAGCAACAGCGCTGGGAAGAAGCTATCCACGCCTATACCAGGGCCTCGGCCGAACAGCCGGGAGAGATCTACAACATCGCGATGTGCGCCGAGCAGGCGGGCAACCTGGAGCTCGCACGCAGTGGCTACCAGCAGGCGTGCCGCATCTATCCCGACCGTCCGGACATTCTTCTTCGCCTGGCACAGACCGAAGCGCGGCTCTGCGAGTTCTCGAGCGAACACGAAACGCTTGAGCGGTTCCGGCGCGTGGTCGCCGATGGCATTCCACGCGAGCCCGTTCTCGAGGCGTTCCCGCTCACTTATCTCCCGCTGGAGAGCGCATTGGTCCGCGCCGCCCTGGACAACTACATGGAGGCTGTTTCCGCGCGCGCGGCTGCACTGGTCCGACTGGCGCCTGCAACGCCTGAACCCATTCCAGCCAGCGGCAGGATCCGGATCGGCTATCTCTCCGCGGACCTGGGCATGCACGCCGTGGGGCAGCTGGTAGGCGATGTGTTCCGCTTCCATGAGCGGGAACGATTCGAGGTCTTCGTCTATTCCCTCCGCCGGCACGATGATGCAGTGGCGTCGCGGATCCGCGAAAGCAGCGATGTGTACGTGGAGTGCGGGGATCTGGGCGTCGCTGGCGTCGTCGAGCGTATCCGGCAGGACGGCATCCATGTACTGATCGATCTGAACGGACCTACCACGGGCGCACGCCTGGAAATCCTGGCGTCCCGGCCCGCAGCCCTGCAACTCGGCTGGCTTGGCTTCCTTCATGCCCAGCAAGCGCCCTGGCTGGACGCCATCCTGCTTGATGAGCATGTACAACCGTCAGCATACGCCTGGCCCTTCGACGACCGTGTCGTCCGCCTTCCAGTAAGCGTATTCCCTCCTCCCCCGCGGGTTGGCGGTCGCAGACAACGCGAACGTTTCGGCCTGCCGGCGGAGGGAAGCGTGGTTCTTGCCAGCTTCAACAACAGCTACAAGCTGGACGCAGCGTTGGCGGCGGCGTGGGTCGAGATCCTCCGGCTCGCGCCCCGGGCCACGCTGATGGTGTATCTGCCCTCTGCAGCCCGGCCGGGTTTTCTCAGTCACTGGGGCGCCATGGGCGGCGATCCATCCAGGCTCATGGTGGTCGACGCCCTTGCGCCGGAAGACCAGGCCGACCGGGCGGCGAGCTGCGACCTGATGCTCGACGCCTTCCGCTATCAAGGTGGCGCCACCACACTGGATGCGGTTGCCAGCGGGCTGCCGGTGCTCTGCCGCGCCGGGCGGACCCCTCCCTCGCGTCTCGGCGTCAGTATCAACCGGGCCCTCGGGCTGGAAGAACTCGTGGTGGCGGATACCACCGAGTACGTGGAACGGGCCGCCTGGCTCGCGAACCATCCCGACGAACTGGAAGCGCTGCGTCATCGCGTCGCGACCGCCGTGCGGGAAGGCGTCCTGTTCGACGCGAGGCGTTCGGCAGCAGGAATAGAAGCGACCTGTGAGCGGATGCTCCGGGAGAAAGGCATTCTCGCCTGACGGACCATTCCCTCCTCATGGCAGGGTCCAGCCGGTATCCACGAGATGACGAACGAACATTCCTCCATCGAAGAACTGATTTCCCGGGCGCGCGCGGCGTTGCAACAGGGCCAGACCGGTGACGCGATCCGGCTCTACCGCCTGTGCCTGGAAGCGGGGGCTCCCGTCGCCAGCGAACTGGCCGGCGTGCACTACCAGGCGGGCAACCTTGCCGCCGCGCGGGAGGTGCTGGATGCCGCCGTCGCGCACGCACCGGGACACGGCGACTGGTACTTCCAACGCGGTCTGGTCCTGATGGGATTGACCGAGCCGGCACTGGCGTGCGCGGATTTCGATCACTTCATTTCGGCGTCGCCCGGCTTCGCACCGGCCTACTTCCAGCGCGCGCTGGCCCACCTCAGTCTGCACCGGCTCGGCGATGCCCTGGACGACTTCCGGCACGCCACGCAGCTCCAACCCGACATGGTGGACGCCTGGGTCAACATGGGCATCCTGCTGCTGCGAAAGGGCGATGCGACCGGCGCCGTCCACGCATTGCGTACTGCGGAACTGCGTTCGCCCGGGCAACCGGCGATCCTGCACGCACTGGCGAGCGCATACGACGGCGCGGGAGATGTTCCGTCTGCGCTGCAGCTTTACTCCCGGCTCGAACCCGCAACGTCGTCCAATCCCGAGTTCCTGACCAACCACGCCCTGTGCCTTCTGCGGGGACGGCAGCCCGACGCCGCCCACCAGCGATTCAAGCGCTCACTCTCACTGGCTCCGGGAGACCAGACCGCCCTGGCAGGTCTGTACATCGCGGCCAACGAGCTTGGCCGCCACGACGAGGTGGATGTGCTGATGGATTTCGCCGCATTGCTTGGCGTGACGACACTCACCGCCCTTTCGACAACCGCACTGGACGCATTGCGCGTGGCCGTCGAATCCCACCCCGAGCTCAATTGGGAGCCGGCTGGTCGCTCCACGGTGCGCGGCCAGCAGAGCATCATGCTCGACCTCTCGGAGGGCTCCGCTTTCCACGCCCTTGGGGCCGCAATGTCCGAAGAGGTCACCGACCGCATGGCCGCGTTGACCGCCAACCCCGCGCTTGCGTCACATCCATGGCTGCGCTCGCTGCCGCGACGCTGGCGATTGCAGATGTGGGCCACCGTCCTGCGCGAAGGAGGCCACCAGACGCCCCACATCCATCCGGCGGGCTGGTTGAGCGGCGTCTTCTATCTGGACGCCGGCCAACCTACGACTGCGGACAGCGGGGCCATCGTGTTCGGGCAGCCGCAGCCCGAGTTTGCCCAGAGCGCGCCTCCCCGCCGCCTGCAGCATCTGCCCCGCAGTGGTGAAGTGCTGCTTTTCCCTTCGTATTTCTTTCACCACACCATCCCGTACAGCGGCTCTAGCGCCCGCATCAGCCTGGCGTTCGACGTGATCCCTGCCTGATCCCGTCCGGATGTACTGCCTTCATCTATTCATCACTAATATGAATAGAGGGAAATGGCAATTTCCCATGCCCGCGGCCCCCAAAGCGTCTTAACGACTCTTTAATTCTCGCCACGGCGCGTCTATGATCGGGTCACCCCAGCATTTTGGTAGCCGTATTTGGCTTGCCAGCCGGGTATCCCTAGGGCGTAACAGACCTCATCTGGAGAGAGAATGAACTTCAAGACCACCAAGCTGCGCGAAGCCATCGGCTTTGTCCTCGCAGTGGGTGCGACCAGCGCGGCCGGCACCGGCCTCGCGTTCGCGCAGGAATCCACCACCGAAGGCGCCAAGACCCTGGACGCCATCCAGGTCACCGGTTCGCGCGTTGCCCGCGTCGAAACCGAGACCGCCAGCCCGGTCGTCGTCATCGATCGCGCCGCCATCGAACAGACCGGCAAGCTGACCCTGGGCGATCTGATCCAGGAAATGCCGGCCATGTCGGGCGCCCCGACCAATCCCCAGGTCAACAACGGTGGCGGTGACGGTTCGTCCACCATCGACCTGCGCGGCCTGGGTTCGGCCCGCACGCTGCTGCTGGTCAACGGCCGTCGCGTGGTCAACAGCGACGTCAACTCGATCCCGGCATCGGCCGTGGAGCGCATCGAAATCCTGACCAGCGGCGCGTCCGCCGTGTACGGCTCCGATGCTGTTGCCGGCGTCGTGAACTTCATCCTGCGCCGCGACTTCGACGGCCTGACCGCGTCGATCGACTTCGGCATCACGCCCAGCCACCAGGACGGCCAGCGCAGCGGCGGTTCGATCACCTTTGGCCAGGTGGGCGACAAGGGCAACATCATCGCCGGCCTGAACTACAACAAGTTCGATGGCATCTCGTCCAACGATCGCGACTATTCGAAGGACGCCACGTACCTGTACAGCGGTTACGTCACCGTCTTCGGCTCCAGCCGCAACCCGAATGGCCGCATCTTCTTCCCGGAAGACAGCCCCCTGGTTGACCAGTACGGTTGCGGTTCGGTCACCCTGACCCCCGGCACCAGCGGCACATCGCAGGGCGACTTCCGTTGCTACAACGGCGCACGCGACTCCTACAACTACCAGGCGACCAACCTGATCATGACGCCGCAGGAACGCACCAACGCGTTCTTCCTGGCCAACTACCAGATCACGGACAACCTGAACGCGTTCGCCGAGGTCTACCACAACAAGACCTCGTCCAACTTCGCGATCGCCGCGCTGCCGTTCGATGCCAACAGCGACGGCGTCGTCATCTCGGCCGACAACTACTACAACCCGTTCGACCAGAACTTCGGCCCGGCCGCCGACGGCAGCCAGAACCAGTTCATGACCCGCTGGACCTCGCTGGGCCAGCGCCGCTCGTACTACGACACCACCACCTCGCAGGTCGTTGCCGGCCTGGAAGGCTTCGTGGGCGAGACCTGGAAGTGGGATGCCGCGTTCAACTACGGCCACTACTTCAGCGAGAACACCAGCTACGGCTACGTGGACTACGCCAGCCTGACCGATGCGCTGGGTCCGTCGTTCATGGATACCGACGGCGTGGTCAAGTGCGGTGCACCGGGCGCCATCATCGCCGGCTGCACGCCGCTGAACATCTTCAACATCTTCGACCCGCAGTCGGTCGCCACGATGCAGGCGGCGGAAGCGCGTCCGGTCTACTCGACCATGTACCAGACCCGCAGCTTCGAGGCCAACGCCTCGGGCGAACTGTTCAGCCTGCCGGCCGGTGCCGTGCAGCTGGCGTTCGGCGGCGCATGGCGCGAAGAGTACCAGCGCAGCGAAGTCGACTACATCGCGATCGCCGATGAAACCGGCCGCTGCATGATCTCGCAGGAAGCCTGCTCGTCGCCGGTTGGCGGCAAGTACGACGTGACCGAGGTCTACGGCGAACTGTACGTGCCGATCCTGTCCGACATGCCGTTCGCGCACCTGCTGTCGGTCACGTTGGGCAGCCGCTACTCCGACTACAGCACCTTCGGCGACACCACCAACAGCAAGCTGCAGGTGGAATGGCGTCCGATCGAGAACCTGCTGTTCCGCGGCACGGTGGCGGAAGTCTTCCGTGCTCCGACCATCGGCAACCTGTACGACGGTCCGCAGGGCGACGCTCCGCAGCTGAACGACAAGTGCGAAGGCTATGGCGCCACCGGTGCACCGCGCGACCACGAGAATGCGTGCGGTGCGGGCGCAGGCGCCACCAACATCCCGACGACCGGTATCGGCCCGGCGCCGACCAGCCAGTCCAACGGCGTGTGGTCGGGTGCCGTCGCCGCAGGCTTCGATCTGCAGCCGGAAGAAGGCAAGTCGTTCTCCTACGGCGTGGTCTATGACCCGCAATGGGCACCCGGCCTGTCGGTCAGCCTGGACTACTGGCGCCTGTACCTGAACGACACGATCACCCGTGCCGATGCGCAGATCGTGGTCGACACGTGCTACGCGGATGACAACCACCCGTTCTGCGAATTCATCAACCGTCGTGCCGACGGTCAGGTGGACTTCATCCGCGAGCCGATCGTCAACCTGGGCCGTCTGGACACCAACGGCTGGGATCTGGCCGTGCGTTACCGCCTCCCCGACACCGCGTGGGGCAGCTGGCTGTTCGGTCTGGACGCCACGTACATCGACCGCTACGACAACGACACCAACCCGCTCAGCGAAGACGATGCCGTCAAGCACATCGCGGGCACCTACAACAGTTCGTACGGCATGTATGCCCGCACCCGCGGCCGCCTGTTCGTCAACTGGAACAAGGGTGACCTGGGCCTGAGCTGGCGCGCCCGTTATGTCAGCGGCTTCGACATCGGCAGCAACGACCTGCGTCAGAGCGTCAGCGCGGATGCCGGCTGCAACCCGGACTTCGCTCCCGAGTACTGCTATGCACGCCGCTTCGACGACTACCTGGTGCACAGCTTCAGCGCCGCGTACTCGCTGCCGTGGTTCAACTCGAAGATCGAGGTGGGCCTGGACAACGCGTTCGACAAGCAGCCGCAGGTCATGTTCCAGAACAACGTGCTCAACTCCAACACGGACGTGCAGACCTTCGATACGGTCGGCCGTTACCTGTGGGCCCGCTACACGATGAACTTCTAAGCAGCACGCGGTAAACGTTTCACCCTGGCCGCGCGGCGCAAGCCGCGCGGCCTTTTTGTTGCCACGCTAGAATCGGACCATGAACCAACCGCTCATCCAGCAGGCCGTCGCCCTGTTCCAGAACGGCCGTTTCCAGGACGCCGCGCAGTTCTGCCAGCAGGCCCTGGCGCGCGTGCCCGGGGACGAAAGCCTCGCCACGCTGTGGGCGATGAGCCTGCAGAACCTCGGTCGCGATCAGGACGCCGCACCTGTGTACCGGCAACTGGCCCACGCCCGCCCGGAGATTCCGGCGCACTGGGCGAACCTCGGGCTGGTACTGCGACGCCTGGGCGAATACGCCGAAGCCGAGGCCGCCTACCGGCATGCGCTCGCACGCGATCCCCGCAACACCGGCTTCCTTGTCGACTATGGGCTGCTGCTCTTGGACATGGGCCGCATCGCCGACGCACGGCATCGCTTCCTCGATGCCGTCGACCTGCATCCCGGTCTCGCCGAAGCGCACATCTATGCCTCTCTCGCCTGCTTCGAATGCGGCGATGCCCAACGTGCCGCCGCGCTGATCCCGCCCACCGAACAATGGCGCGGCCTGCCCGACCACCTGCGCGAAGAACTCGCGACCGCGTTGATGCAGGTCGGCCGCACCAGCGAAGCCGAATCCCTGCTGATGGCCCCGGGCGTGCGTCAGTCGCTGTCGGGCATCATCCGCCTCGCGCAGCTCAACGAGCGCACCAACCAGATCCCGCGGGCCCGCGCACTGATGGACCAGGCGCGCGCACAGGCCGCTACGGCAGGACGCCAGGAGCAGATCGACCTGCTGCACCTGGAAGCCTCGCTGGCCATGCGCGACAAGGACCATGCCAAGGCACGCGCTGCGGCGGAATCGATCATCTCGCTGCGACCCCACGTGCAGGCGGAAGCCAACGCGCACTTCACCCTGGCCAACATCGCCGACAAGCAGAAAGACCCGGCAACGGCGATGTCGCACCTCGAACACGCGCACGCCATCCACTTCCAGCTGGCCGCCGATGTCGTGCCCGAAATCGCCCATTCCGACGCCGAGCCGCTGAAGGTTTCCGGCAAATGGCTGACTGCGGACGAAGGCGCGTTCCGCCACGACCCCCGCGCGCCGTCAGCGGACGACTCCCCTGTCTTCATCGTCGGCTTTCCGCGCTCCGGCACCACCATGCTGGAACAGATGCTGGACGCCCACCCGCATTACGCCTCGATGGACGAACGCGCCACGCTGCAGCGCTGCATCGAGCGGATGGAAGCGCGCGGCTTCGAGTATCCGCATGGCCTGGACATGCTCGATGGCGCGGCCGCCGACGAGTTGCGCGCCGTGTACTGGTCCGAAGTCGCCAAGGTCATCACGCTCCAGCCCGGGGAACAGTTGGTCGACAAGAACCCGCTCAACATGCTCCGCCTGCCGATGATCCTGCGCCTGTTTCCCAATGCGAAGATCATCCTGGCGCTGCGACACCCCTGCGACGTGCTGCTCAGCTGCTACATGCAGAATTTCCGGTCACCCGCCTTCATGGTGTTGTGCTCCAGCCTGGAGCGGCTGGCGAAAAGCTACGTCAATGCGATGAGGTTCTGGATCCATCACCAGGCATTGCTGGCACCCGACACGCTGGTGCTGCGCTATGAGGACACTGTCGGCGACTTCCCCGCGCAAGTGGAGCGCATAGGCGCTTTCCTCGGCATCCGCGACCGCGACTTCCTCGCGCAGTTCAGCCAGCATGCCGCGCGCAAGGGCTACATCAGCACGCCCAGCTATTCGCAGGTGGTCGAGCCTGTGAACGCGCGTGCCGTCGGCCGCTGGCAGCCGTATTCGCGCTGGCTGCTCCCCGCGCTGCCCATCCTGCAACCCGTGGCCGACCACTGGGGCTACGACCTCACCGTGCGATGACCCCATGAAAGCGCTGGCCGACTACATCCGCACCTACGACGACGCACTGCCTGCGGCGTTCTGCCAGCAGTTGATCGACGGCTTCGAGTCTTCCACGCAATTCCAGGCGCCCAACGGGCGTGGCTACCGGCCGGCGCTGGACGACAGCCGCTGGACCGAGTTGAATCTCACCCGCCTGGCCGACCCCGCCTTCATCGGGTTCTTCATGACCCACATCGAAGAAGCGCTGGCACGCTACAACGCAGACCTGTCGCTGACCCTGCCCGTGCCGCTGCGCCCGCGCATCGACCGGCTGACAATGAAGAAATACCGCGCCAATGCGGGCGAGGGTTTCCAGCCGCATTTCGATTCCGTCGACGAGGTCGCGGGACGCTACATGGTGTTCCTGTGGTATCTCAACGATGTCCAGGAAGGCGGCAGCACCCGTTTCATGGACCTGGAGGTCGCCGTGCAGCCACGAGCGGGGCGGCTGCTGGTGTTCCCGCCGTACTGGATGTTCCAGCACGTGGGCAACGCGCCGGTTTCGAACGACAAGTACATCCTTTCGACCTACCTGCTGTTCGACAAGCCCGGCAGCCCCGAGCACACGCACGAATAAAGCAGCGATCAGTCCAGGCCCGCCTGCCTGTTGAATCCGCCGATGGCCTCCACCAGTTGCTTCAGCGCCTGGGTTTCCTCGGGCCTGAGGCGCGGATGCCAGGTATCCAGGATCATCACCACGCGCAACTGGCGGCTGTGGTTCCAGGCCTGGTGCAGGTAGGCGTCGTCGAAGGTCACGCAGCGTCCTTCCTGCCAGTCGTGCTGCACCCCGCCCACCTCCAGCGCGCAGTCCGCCGGCACGATCAGCGGCAGGTGGGTGACCACGCGGCTGTTGGTCACCCCGTGGTGCGGCTTGATCAGGGTGCCCGGTGACAACAGCGAGAACAGCACCTCCGGCGCGTGCGCGTCGATGCGCGTCAGCGGCACCTGCGCCAGCGCCCGGGCGGTGGCGGGACACGCAGCCAGATGTTCGGGATAGGCCTGCCCGTGGCGGTGGAAGAAGTAGGCATCCCACGCGGCCGTGCCGATGTCCTGCCGACTCGCCAGGAAGTCATCCTTGCGCGCAGCGCCACTGAAATCGAGGAAGGGCTGCAATCCGTCGCGCGCCTGCAGCACCTGCTGCAGTTCGGCACGGATCGCGTCCGTTGCGTCCTCCAGCGCTTCGTACCACGGGAACAATGCGCGCTCGAAGTAGGGCTCGGGCTGCAGGTCGGGGATGTACAGGAACGTGGGGCGTTGGCGCGGGTCCGGGCTGCCGCCCGGCGCGATGCCCAGATAGGCTTCCAGCGCGCGCGTGACCCGCGACAGTGCTTGTTCGCCGTGCTGTTGCTGCAGTGGCGTGATGGCCGAGAAGAACAACTCGCGACGCCCCGCATCGATGATGTCCATTGCACTGCGCACGCGGTCACGCAGGTGGGCGGCCGTGGTCTGGCCGTCGAGCCAGCGCCCCTGCGCCTGCGCCGTGGTCACCGCGCGGAAGTACTGCACCAGCGCCTCGGCGGTGCACCCGGTCTGTTGCAGGCATTCCGCAAGTTGCAGCCGCGCGAGGAACGCGTCGGGCGCGTGGGTCAGGCCGCGCTCAAGGGCGGCGGCGGCCGCTGCCAGATCACCAAGCCGCAGTTGGCATGCTCCCAGTCGCATCCATGCTTCGCCAGGCGCCGGCGCAGTGGCGGTGAGCGCCTGCAATCGCGCCACCGCTTCGGCATGGCGGTCCAGGGCCATCAATGCCTGCGTGGCGACGAGCTGCAGTTCGGCATCCTGCGGATGGGCTATCAGCCCATGCTCCGCTTCGGAAAGCGCGTGCGCGGCGTTGCCGGTTTCCAGATGGCGTCGCACCTGCTGGACGTGGAATGCCCCACTCGTCATGCCCTGCCTCTGCCTCACCGGGAATCTGCTCCGATGATACGGGAGATGCGGCGCGCACCCGTGCGGCCGACTTACTCCACGCGGACTTCCGCGCTGCCCGAGAACGTCTCCACCGTGACGCGGGCACTGCCGCTGCCGTAGCGGGTGGAGAAGCTGGAACCCGGGCCGCGGCGCTTCTCGATCTCCACGCCTGTCGCCTTCAGGCCGCCGCTGAAGCTCTCGCCGCTGACCTGCGCAGACACATCCTTCGGCAGGCGCAGCAGCAGGTCGCCACTGACCGATTCCATGCTGATCTCGCCGCCGGGCGCCAGCGCCGTACTGACATGCGCCGTGCCACTGACGGTGCTCGTGTTGAGATCACGGATCTGTTCGCCGGTGACGGCGACTTCGATACGGCCGGATACCGTCTCGGTGCTAATGTCGCCGTTCAGGCGACCGCGCAGCACGATGTTGCCGCTGACGGTCTGCACGTCCACGTCCGCGCTGTTGAGGGTCAGGTGGGCGCTCCCGCTGACGGTTTCGATGTCCGCTTTCTGCGGCGCGGCGGCGGCCGCCACGCTGCCGCTCACGCTGCTGATGGAAAGTTCGCCTGATGCAACGCCGGTCACATGCACGTCGGCCGCGACCGACTCGATGTCCAGATCGGCGCGCAACGGCACCATCAGCACCAGGTCGGTCGGTCCGCTCTGGTTGCCGCCCCAGCCACTGTTCTTCGGGTAGCGCACTTCCACGCTCAGATGCGGGCCGCCGCCATCCACTTCCAGGCGCTCCACGCCCTTGCCCAGGGTACCGGTGATCTTCACCTCGTCGCGTTCCCAGCCGCGTACTTCGATGCGGCCCTTCAGATTGCTGATGTCCACGCGGCCGCGCGCATCCAGTGGCCGGGTTTCGTTGATGGCGGTCTGCGCCAGCGCCGTGGGCGCCAGCAGTGCGCTGCCCAGCAGCAGCGAGAAAGCGATGGTGGTACGCATGGACAGCTCCTCAGGTCATGGCCGCGCGCTGGGTCAGCGCGAGGCGTCGTGCATAGGTGCGGCGCAACTGGTTCAGCAGGAAGTGCGCGTTGGGTTCGGTGGCGATGGCGTGGCGGATCTGGGCGGCGCTTTCGTCCAGCGCATGCAGCGCCGGGGCGATCTCGGGTGCGGTCTGCACCTGCGTGTCCAGTTGCGCCAGCGCACCGGTGTAATCGCGGGTCAGCGCGGCGGCTTCGCGCTGGATCAGCGCATCGCCTTCCGGTGCCTTCTGCAGCTGCCAGGTCACGGTGACCGCCAGCAGCACGGAGGCGGCCAGGGCGAAGGGCGCCATGCGGCGGCGTGGCGGTGCCACGGCCCGCTGCGGCGTAGCGGCCAAGCGCGCGGCCAGCGCCGGCCACAGATCACGCGACGGCGGCGTGTCCTGCCGCAGCGCGCGCAACTGCCAGCGCAGTGCGTCGTCGGAAAGCGGGTTGGGATCATATGGGGTCATGCGTGTCCTCCTAAACGCTCGCGCAGCAGGTGCCGCGCCCGGTGCAACTGTGCTTTTGAACTTCCGACCGCCATGCCCAGCTCGGTGGCGATCTCCTCGTGCTTCCAGCCTTCCACGTCGTACAGCACCAGCACGGCCCGCGCCCGTGGCGGCAGGGTGGCGACGGCGCGCTCCAGGTCCAGCGACAGCGCCGTGCCATGGCCTGCGCTGTCCGCCATGCCCAGGTCGTCCAGTGCGTCCTCGTCGTCATCGAAGCGGGGACCGCTACGACGGCTGCGCAACTCCATCAGCGCGGTGGTCACCGCCAGGCGGTGCAGCCAGGTGGAGAAGGCGCTTTCGAAGCGGAACGCCGGCAACGCCTGCCAGGCCCGCACGAACGCCTCCTGCGTCAGGTCTTCCGCCCGCACGCCCTGCGCGCCCACCAACCGCTGGATGACGCCATGCACACGGCCCGCATGGCGGCGGTACAGCGCTTCGAAGGCCCGCATGTCGCCACCCGCGGCCGAACGGGCCAGCGTGGTGTCCTGGGCGGCGGCCGCCTCCGGGGCGAGGCTGTCAGCGAAAGGTTCGATCACGACATTCAGCATACTGACTGGGATGCAGCGATGGGCGCCGGGGTTTATAGCCGCGCGGCCTTTTCTGCCAGCGAGTATCGGTCGGCAGAAGATTCCCCTCTCCCTGTCTGCGGAGAGAGGGTGCCGAAGCGGGTGAGAGGCGAGCGGAGGCAGGAAGCGGAGGTTTTCCTCGGACATCCAGTGTTCGATCAGCCGGCGGTGGCTGTGTCAGGGAAGGGTCGCGGCGAAGAGCGCCCCTCATCCGCCCTCCGGGCACCTTCTCCCCGCAAGCGGAAGGAAAGCCGGACGCAAGAAAAAAGCCCCGCGGCGTCCGGGTGGACGCGCACGGGGCGTGCGCAGGAAACAGGATGCGCGAGGCGGGGAATCAGTGCGCCAGGCGGGCCGCGATGCGTTGCTGTTCGTCCTTCAGCGCCTGCGGGGTGCGGTCGCCGAATTCCTGCAGATACTCGCCGATGCTGGCGAACTCGGTCTGCCAACCGGCGCGGTCGAAGCCGAACAGCAGCTCGTGCGCTTCATCGCTGAGCGCCACGCCGTCCAGGTTGAGGTCCTCGGCGCGCGGCAGGTGGCCGATGGGCGTTTCCACCGCGTCGGCCTTGCCCTCGACGCGCCGGATCATCCACTCCAGCACGCGCAGGTTCTCGCCGAAGCCGGGCCACAGGAACTTGCCGTCGCCGCCCTTGCGGAACCAGTTCACGTGGAAAATCTTGGGAAGCGCCGTCTTCGGCAGCGTCGCATCGGCCTGGCCGAACGACAGCCAGTGGGCGAAGTAGTCGGCGAAGTTGTAGCCGCAGAACGGCTTCATCGCCATCGGGTCGCGGCGCATCACGCCGACCGCGCCGGTCGCGGCCGCGGTGGTTTCCGAGCCCATCGCCGCGCCGACCAGCACGCCATGCGTCCAGTCGCGCGCCTCGAACACCAGCGGCACCAGCGAGGCGCGGCGTCCGCCGAAAACGATCGCGCTGATCGGCACGCCCTGCGGATCCTCGGCCTTGGGCGAATAGCTGGGGCACTGCCGCGCGGAGACGGTGAAGCGGGAGTTGGGGTGTGCGGCCGGGCCATTGGCCGGGTCGTACTTGCGGCCCTGCCAGTCCAGCGCGGGCGTGCGCGAGTCCAGCCCTTCCCACCACGGCTCCTGGTCGTCGGTGACGGCGACGTTGGTGAAGATGGTGTGGTGGCTGATGGTGGCCAGCGCATTCGGGTTGGAGCTGTCCGAGGTGCCGGGCGCCACGCCGAAGAAGCCTGCTTCCGGATTGATCGCATACAGGCGCCCATCGGCGCCGGGACGCATCCAGCAGATGTCGTCGCCGATCGTCCACACCTTCCAGCCGGCCTGGCGGTAGCCCTCCGGCGGGATCAGCATGGCCAGGTTGGTCTTGCCGCAGGCGGACGGGAACGCGGCGGCGATGTAATGCGTTTCGCCCTGCGGGTTCTCGATGCCGACGATCAGCATGTGTTCGGCCAGCCAGCCTTCCTGCCGCGCCTGGTGCGAGGCGATGCGCAGGGCGTGGCACTTCTTGCCCAGCAGCGCATTGCCGCCGTAACCCGAGCCGAAGCTCTTGATGGTCAGCTCCTCGGGGAAGTGCATGATGAAGCGGCGGTCCGGGTCCAGCTCGCCGGTGGAGTGCAGGCCCTTCACGAAGGTCCCTTCCCGCTCGATGCGCGCCAGCGCGGCCGCGCCCATGCGGGTCATGATGCGCATGTTCGCCACCACGTACGGCGAATCGGTGATCTCCACGCCGCAGCGCGAGAGCGGCGAGTCGATCGGCCCCATGCAGTACGGGATCACGTACAGCGTGCGTCCGCGCATGCAGCCGGCGAACAGCGCATCCATTTTCGCGTGCGCCTCGGCCGGGGCCATCCAGTGATTGTTGGGGCCGGCGTCTTCCTGCTGCGGCGTGCAGACGAAGGTCAGGTGCTCCACCCGCGCCACGTCGCTGGGGCTGGAGCGGTGCAGCCAGCTGTGGGGGTGGGTTTCCGGGTTCAACGGCAGCAGGGTGCCGTCGGCCAGCATCTGCTGGGTCAGCCGCGCGTTCTCGGCGTCGCTGCCGTCGCACCAGTGGATGTGGTCCGGCTGGGTGAGCGCGGCGACTTCCGCAACCCAGGCGTTCAATGCGTCCAGCGAACTGCCCTGGAATTCGTTGCGTTTGAAAACATCGACCGCTGCGTTCATTCCACGCCCTCGAAAAGTGAGACCAAAATGATACCAATGTCTTGTCCTCTAGACGAGGAGAACGACGACGGGCGGTCAGCACGGGGCGAGGAAGGTCGGTGCAGGCGACCTCGTCTCATCCATTGCTGAGAAATCTCTACATTCGGGACTTGGCGTCGCATCAATGGGGCTTTCGGGGCCGCCGATCGCGATCAGCGCGCCATCGACGGGGCCCGGAAGCCCGACGATGGGCCTGGGAGCGCCATCGACGGGGCTCGGAATGTCAACATCGCGCGCATACGCGGCCACCGATGGCTTTCGGAGAGCCATCGGTGGCGCTCGCCGTGCGATCGACGGAGCGCCACGTCACATCGATCGGGCTGCGAGTGTCATCGATGGGGCTCGGAGACCTATCGACGGGGCTCCGAATGCCAGATTGATCGGGCTCAGAGGGTGATCGAAGGAGCTCAACGGACGATCGATGAGCAAAGAGGGCCATCGATGACATTCCGGGCCCGATCGATGGCACTCCGAGCTCGATCTCCGCCACAGCGCTTACGCGTCGCGCGACCGCCGGTAGGGATTGAACAGCTGCAGCAACCAGGGTTTCTGCGCCAGCACCAGGCTGACGCCGACGCGGTCCTCCGCCGGCAGCGTGGCGTCGCGGGCCAGCAGCGCATCGAACTCGCGCGCGACTTCCTCCAGCCGCTGCCTCACCTGCTTCACGCCGTCGATGCTCAGGCTGCCGCTGAGCAGCAGCAGTGCGTCCTGCTCGCCATCGAACGGATCGGCGAAGTAATCGGACAGCAGGGTCAGGCGGAAGTAGCGTTCCATCGGGCCGTCGGCGCGCCAGCGGAAGTTGCGCGCGGTCAACGCGCGGCCGCGGTTGCCGGGCATCAGTTCGATGATGCCCAGCCGGTCCAGCTTCACCAGCAAGCCGGTCCATTGCGCGGGCGTGAAACCGAAGTGGCCCATCACATCGTCCTCGCGCCAGCGATTGAGCGTGAGGAACAGCGCCATCAGCAACGGCGGGTCGTCCACCAGTGCCTGTTCCTGCGCTTCGCTCAGCTGCGCCATCGCCTTGCGCCCGCGCGAGGCTTCGGCGCTCAGCTCGGCCAGGCCCACGTCCAGCACGTCGCAGACCTGCTCCAGCCGCTGCAGGCTCATCGCACGGCGGGAGAACATGCGCTTCACCGCCGCCTCGCTCATGCGGATGCGCGCGGCCAGGTCGCGGTAGGTCATGTCCTGCGCGCGCAGGCAACGCTTCAGTGCATCAATCAGGTCCACCGAGACGGCCATGGGTAGCGGATTCCTATACCTGTCGTTCCGCCAGAGCTTACCTTGTCGATGATCCTTGAATCCTTGCGAAGCCTGCGCCCACCCTCCGGCGCCACTGGAGGAACCCCGCATGCACCGCCTGATCGCCCGCTCACTGACCCTGGCCCTGGCCACCGCGCTCTCCGGCGGCGTCGCCCTGCCCACCCGCGCCGCGCCGCAATCCGATGGCGCCAGCCGGATGTCGCAGGCCAGCCTGGAGGCGTCCATCGAGGTGCCGGTGGCGGTGATCCATGCCCTGGGCCACGGCGCCTCCGCCGTGGTCACCGGCGTGGCCGTGGTCGCCGGCAGCGTGGCGGTGACGGTCTCCGTCGCCGCGGCGGGCGTGGTGGCGGGCGCGTCGTTCGTCGTCTACCTGAGCGCGGAGGCGATCCGGCGGCTGGGCATCGCGGTGGGCACGGCGATCAGCGTCACCGTGGTGGCGACCGGATGGATCCTCAGCGCCGCGGGTGAAGCGCTGTGCTTCATCGCCAACGACGCCGCGCGCCCGCACATCCACAGCCATCGCTACGGCGGGTGATCGCATGCACCTGCGCGCGTTGATGGCCTGGTTCGTTTTCGCCCTCGCGCTGCCAGGGACGGCACGCGCGG
>CBIHLJ010000047.1:0-23913 GCA_966210745.1 uncultured Pseudoxanthomonas sp. | reverse complement strand
GCGTTGATGGCCTGGTTCGTTTTCGCCCTCGCGCTGCCAGGGACGGCACGCGCGGGCGATGCCTGCAGGCAATTGGACATGCCACCGCACAAGGTGGCTGAGGCCGCGCGCACCGCCCTGCTGGCCGCGGAACAACTCGACGAAGTGGACGCGCCGGTCGCGCTGCTGGCGCGCGTGGGCACCGATCTGTCGAAGCAGGGCCTGGTCTACAGCCACGCGGGCTTCGCCGTGCGCGACCACGCGCAGGGGCGCTGGACGGTGGTGCACCTGCTCAACGAATGCGGCAGCGACCGCTCCGGCCTGTATGCGCAGGGACTGGTGAACTTCTTCGCCGACGACCTGGTGAACCAGGACCTGCGCATCGTGTGGTTCGCGCCCGAGGTGGCCGACCGGCTCGCCGCGCGCCTGCAACAGATGCCGCGCCACAGCCTGCACCACCCGCGCTACAACCTGATCGCGCGGCCCGGCAGCGAGGACTACCAGAACTCCACCGCGTGGATCGTGGAAGTGATGGCCGCCGCCCTGGCCGACCGTGGCATCTACGACCGCCGCAGCGCGTATGCGTTCGCGCGTGGCGACGGCTTCGTGCCGGACACCGTGCATATCGCCTATTCCAAGCGCGTGCTGGGCGGCCTGTTTTCCGCCAATACCGACTTCACCGACCACCCCGTCGGCACGCGGCTGTCAGGCGACTATCCGGTCGTCACGGTGCGCGCGATCTTCCGCTGGCTGGAGCGTAGCGGGTATGTGCGCGAGCAGCGGGAATGGCGCGGTGGTGCGCGGCAGCGGGCGATGGGGCCGGCGTGAGGACATCCCATGACTGACATGCTGGCGCTGTACGCGTTGTTCGCGATCCCTGCGTTGGTCGTCGGCGCGCTGCCCTGGGCCTTCGTCTCCCGACACGTGCGCTTGCAGGTCGTCGACGCACTGCAGTTGATCGCGCCATACCTTGTCTGGGTCGGGCTGACTTTCGCCGACGGACGCGACAAGTCGCTCTCGAATCTGATCGAGCTGCCGATCCTGGGCGCGGCGACCGCCCTCGTCTTCACGTGTCGTGTCGCACTCAGCGTCATGCGTCCGCACTGCACATCACGTGCACCGCTGCAGGCGCTGGCCTGCAGCTGCATCGTGGCGATCGCGTTCTGGGGATTGTTCCCGGGGTTGCCCGAATGACAGCGCATGCGACGGCCCTCGATAGAGTCCACGTAACGCCATGAGGAGACCGACATGTTCCTGACCCTGCTCGCCGTCACGCTAGTGCTGTCTGCCACCGTCGCCTGGTGCGTGACGTGGATGTTCTCCAAACCCATCGACCGCATCCTCACCCGCATCATCGCCGATGACATCAGCAAGGCGTGGTTGCGCTACATGCAGTTCGCCACGCTCGTGGTGGGTGTGTCATCCGGCGTTCGCATCCACGAGTTGGAGCGCTACATCACCGCCCCGCAATGGATGGACAAGGACAAGGCGCAGATCATCGCGCTGACGACCGAACGCTGGGTGCTAGAGGTCTACCGCACCATCATCGAGACGTTGCAGGGCATCGCCTGGATGCTACTGGCGTTCTTCGCCGTGGCGTTGCTGGCGTATGTGGTGGTGCGGCTGTCGGAGCTGAAGCGGGCGGCGTCCTCCGCGGCTCCGTAGGGTGGGCCTTGGCCCACCATCGACGACACGATCACGCGCGGTGGGCCAAGGCCCACCCTACGATCAAGTCGGAATCAGCGTCGAGATGACGTGTTCGAGGTAGGTCTCGAATTCTTCCGAGGTCATGCGCGGCTGCTGCAGTTGCAGCGACAACTGCAGGAAGCCCACGTAGGCCGCGTACGTGAGGCGCGCACGGTGCGTGGCGTCGGTACGCTGCAGGCCGGCCTGGCGGAACATGGCGACCAGATAGTCCAGGCGACGCTGGGAGATGCGGTCGATGACCGGCTGCACGGCCGGATGGTCCAGCGCCTTCAGAAGTTCGCTGTAGATGATGTGCGGCTTCACCTCGTGGCCGACCAGCTGGAACAGCGTGCGCAGCCGCTCGCGCGGATCGACGACCTTTTCCAGGCTGCCGAAGATGTTCTCCTGCTCACCCGCTTCCCAGCGTTCCAGCGCGGCCTGCAGCAGCGCGTCGCGCGACGGGAAATGCCAGTAGAAGCTGCCCTTCGTGACACCCAGCCGGCGTGCAAGCGGCTCCACCGCGACTGCCGAGACGCCCTGCTCCGCGATCAGGTCGAGCGCCGCCTGTGCCCAATCGTCCGCGCTGAGGCGGGCGTTGCGGGTCGGAGCGCTAGGGGGTGTTTCCGGACTGGGTGTGCTCATGTGCCGCATTTAACCATACGCCGGGGTGTGTAGCGGTACGTTTGCTGCGCCGCACAACAAATAAAGACAAATCAATCGGTTGCATGTGAAACCCGCAAGGCCGAACCGATTGACTGCTCTAAATGCGACAACCCATACTAGGCCGTATGGTAACCCGTGCCTCCCCTGCCTCCATAACTCCCTCCAGCGTCGACCACGCCGGATCGGATCGCGTGGTGAACGGGCAGGGCGACGTCGTCCTCGCGATCCGCCGCTTCCCGTCACCTCGCGCACTGCAGTCACACCCCGCGCTCATTTACGCGCATGGCTTTGGCCAGACACGGGGCGCGTGGAGCCGCACCGGCGAACGGATGGCGGCGCAGGGTTATGCCGGCCTCGCATACGATGCGCGGGGCCATGGCGAATCCGACCGCAATGCCGCCGAGCTTCCCTACGCCGGCGACCAGTTCGCCGATGACCTGATTGTGCTGGCCGGCGAGCAGCCGGAACCGCCGGTGCTGGTCGGTGCCTCGATGGGCGGGCTGTTCGGGCTGATCGCCGAGTCACGCTGGCCGGGATTGTTCCGCGCGATGGTGCTGGTCGACATCACCCCGCGCTGGGAACACGCCGGCCTGCAGCGCATCCTCGCGTTCATGACCGCGTTCCCGGACGGCTTCGACTCGCTCGACCACGCCGCCGACACCATCGCCGCCTACCAGCCACAGCGGCGTACGCGCAAATCCGCGGACGACCTGCGCGAGCTATTGCGCGAAGGCGCCGACGGTCGCTGGCGCTGGCACTGGGATCCGCGCCTGGTGGACGAACTGGCCCGCGACAGCGCACAGCACCAGGACGCCATCGCCGAAGCGGCGCGCCAGGTCCAGTGCCCCGTGCTGCTGATCAGCGGCGGCCGCAGCGATCTGGTCTCGGAGCAGACCGTCGAAGAGTTCAAGACACTGGTGCCGCATGCGCGCCACGTGCACCTGCCGCTGGCCACGCACATGGTGGCCGGCGACGACAACGACGCATTTACCGCCACTGTGCTGGAATACTTGGCAAGCCTGTCGGCCGTGCCGGGTAATGCCGAATCCGATGTAACCGAATCCGTGTCCGGAGCAACCCCATGAGCATCGTCATCCCCTTCCTCGCCTTCCTGCTGGCGGGCGCATTCGCTGCCTACCACCGGATCCGGCTCGCCTACTGGGCGGCGATCACCGCCAGCCTGCTGGTCGCGTGCTGGCTGCTGGGCGCCAACCCTACCGCCACCGTCGTCGCGGCCCTGGTCGTGGTGGCGATCGCGCTGCCGCTGCTGATCCCGGCGATCCGCAAGCCGCTGATCACCGCGCCGGCGCTTGGCTTCCTGCGCCGCGCGCTGCCGCCCCTGTCGCAAACCGAACGCATCGCACTGGAAACCGGCTCGGTCGGTTTCGAGGGCGACCTGTTCACCGGCGACCCGGACTGGAACAAGCTGCTCGCCTACCCGAAGCCGCAGCTCACCGCTGAAGAACAGGCCTTCCTCGACGGCCCGGTGGAAGAGCTGTGCAAGATGACCAACGACTGGGAAATCACCCACGTCCATGCCGACCTGCCGCCGGAGCTGTGGGACTACATCAAGAAGAACAAGTTCTTCGGCATGATCATCCCGAAGCAGTACGGCGGCCTCGGCTTCTCCGCGCTGGCACACCACAAGGTGATCCAGAAGATCGCCTCGGTCAGCAGCGTGGTCAGCTCCACGGTCGGCGTGCCCAATTCACTGGGCCCGGGTGAACTGCTCAACCATTACGGCACGCAGGAACAGAAGGACTACTACCTGCCGCGCCTGGCGATCGGCCAGGAAGTCCCGTGCTTCGGCCTGACCGGTCCATTCGCCGGTTCCGACGCGACCTCGATTCCCGACTACGGCATCGTCTGCAAGGGCGAGTGGAATGGCGCCAACGTGCTGGGCCTGCGCCTGACCTTCGACAAGCGCTACATCACGCTGGCCCCGGTCGCCACGATCATCGGACTGGCGTTCCGCATGTACGATCCGGACGGCCTGATCGGCGATACACGCGACATCGGCATCACCCTGGCGCTGCTGCCGCGCGATACCCCCGGCGTGGACGTCGGCCGTCGCCACTTCCCGCTGAACTCGCCATTCCAGAACGGCCCGATCCACGGCAAGGACGTGTTCATTCCGCTGAGCCAGCTGATCGGCGGCGTGGAGATGGCCGGCAAGGGCTGGAACATGCTCAATGAGTGCCTGGCTGTCGGCCGCTCGATCACCCTGCCGTCCACCGCCAGCGGCGGTGCGAAGGCCGGCGCGCGCGTCACCGGTGCGTATGCGCGCATCCGCAAGCAGTTCGGCCTGTCGGTCGGCCGCTTCGAAGGCGTCGAGGAAGCGTTGGCCCGCATCGGCGGCAAGGCGTACGCGATCAGCGCGCTGTCGCAGGCCACCGCCGCCGCCGTGGACCGCGGCGACGTGCCGTCGGTGCCGTCGGCCATCGCCAAGTACCACTGCACCAACATGGGCCGCGACGTCGCCAAGGACGTGATGGACATCGTCGGCGGCAAGGGCATCATCCTGGGCCCGCGCAACTTCGCCGGCCGCGCATGGCAGGCCTCGCCGATCGCCATCACGGTGGAAGGCGCGAACATCATGACCCGCAGCCTGCTGATCTTCGGCCAGGGCTCGATCCTGTGCCATCCGTACATCATCAAGGAGATGCGCGCGGCGCAGGATCCAGACACCCGCGCCGGCATCCAACAGCTGGACGCCGTGCTGTACCCGCATATCGGCGGCGCGATCTCCAACGCGGTGCGCTCGTTCTGGTTCGGCATCACCGGCTCGAAGATCGGCGCCGTGCCGGGCGATGCATACACGAAGAAGTTCTTCCGCAAGCTGGACCGCTACGCGGCCAACCTGGCGCTGCTCACCGACATCTCGCTGGGCGCGCTGGGCGGCAAGCTGAAGTTCAAGGAATCGCTGTCCGGCCGGCTGGGCGACGTGCTGAGCCACCTGTACATGATGGGCGCGGTGCTGAAGCGCCACCATGACGAAGGTGCGCCGGAAGCCGACAAGCCGCTACTGGCTTGGGCCTTCCACAACAGCGCGTACGAGATCGAACTGGCGCTGTCGCAGGCGCTGCGCAACTTCCCGATCAAGCCGCTGGGCTGGTTGTTGTGGCCGGTGGTGTTCCCGTTCGGCCGCCGCGCCGTGGCCCCGGGCGACCGCCTGAGCCACCGCGTCGCCATGCTGCTGATGGCGCCGAACGAAGCGCGCGACCGCCTGGGCCAGGGCGTGTTCCTGACCCCGTGCGAGAACAACCCCGGCGGCCGCATCGACAGCTACCTGGCTGCGGCCGTCGCTGCAGAGCCGGTGGAGCGCAAGTTCCTGAAGGCGCTGAAGACCAAGGACATCGAAGCCCTGGACTACAGCGCGCAGCTGGACGAAGGCGTGCGCGAGGGCTGGATCACCGTGGAAGAACGCAAGCAGCTTGAAGACCTGCGTGCGATCACGCTGGACACGATCACCGTGGACGACTTCGACACCCACGAACTGCGCGCGGCCAGTTTCTACGACCTGCCGCAGCACAAGCGCCAGCCGCGCGAAGCGGCCTGACGCGCCACCCCGTCAACGATCACGACGGCGGGCATGTCCCGCCGTCGTCGCGACAGGAGTTCCGATGAGCGCCGATGTCCTGAGCATCTACCGCAACCTGAGCCGCAAGCCGTTCGGCGCTTGGCTGTTCTCACGCCTGATCTGCTTCAAGGCGCCCTACTTCGGCAGCATCGGCCCGCGCATGACGCGACTGGAACCCGGCCGCGGCGAAGCGACGATCCGGCATCGCCGTTCGGTCACCAATCATCTGGGCACGGTGCACGCCATCGCACTGTGCAACCTGGCCGAGTTCGTCGGCGGGCTGACCACCGACGTCAGCATTCCGCGATCGATGCGCTGGATTCCCAAGGGCATGACGGTGGAATACCTGAAGAAGGCCGTGGGCACGATGCATGCCGTGGCTACCCCGGCCTTCGAGCCCCGCGAATCGGCGGAAGGTTACGACCTGCCGATGCAGGTGGTGGTCAGCGACGCGCAGGGCGAACCGGTGTTCCGAGCCAGCATTCGCATGTGGGTGTCGCCGCGTCCGCAGAAGGCGGGCTGACATGCTGGTCGCCGCCGCCACGCTGATGATCCTGCTCGGCTTGGCGCATTCGGTGCTCGGCGAGCACTACCTGCTCATTCGCCTGTTCCGCCGTCCTGATCTACCCAGGCTGTTCGGCGGCACCGCATTCACCACGCGGACCCTGCGCTTCGCCTGGCATCTGACCACGGTGATCGCCTGGGGGCTCGCAGCCGTGGTGCTGCAGGTAGGCGAGCTGCCCGATGCCGACGGACGCCGCATCGCCACCACCTTGGCCGTCACCCTGGGAATCTCCGGGTTGCTGCCGCTGATCGTCACCCGCGGGCGCCATCTTTCATGGCTGGTGCTGTTCGCCTCGGGAGGACTGTTGCTGGCGTGGTCGCTGCGTTGAGCGTCGCGCGCCACCCGTTCAGCGCGAGATATCGCCCATCATCAACACGAACAACACCGCCGCCATCGCCGCGATCGCCGGTACGCCCTGCACGAAGAAGATGCGCTTGTTGACGCTCCATGCGCCGTAAAGTGCCGCGACGATGACGCACAGCAGGAAGAACACCACGACGTCCCACTTCGCCGTGTACAGCCCCCAGAGAAGCCCGGCGGCGAGGAAGCCGTTGTAGAGGCCCTGGTTGGCGGCCAGCACGCGCGTGGTCTCGGCCTTTTCGGGCGTGTTGCGGAAGGTCTTCAGACCCAGTGGCTTGGTCCAGAGGAACATTTCCAGTACCAGGAAGTACACGTGCAGCACCGCCACCAGCGCCACCAACACCACTGCGATCACACCCATTGCCGTCTCCCCCCTCGTGTGTGCGCAGCATAGCGGCAGCGCGCGGCAGCGTCTGCCCCGGCCGTATCAGGCCTTCTCCGCCGCCGCATCGTCCGCACCCATGCGCTCGGAGGGCAGCTTCGACTCTTCGCGCAGCAGCCGCCACGCGCTGAAGGTCATGGCGCTGGCCACCAGCAGGCCGGCACCGAACACCACGTTCGACCCGAACGCGGACAGCAACTTGTGCAGCCAGACGAAGCTCAGGTCGCCGCCGCGGTAGATCACCGTGTCGATGGCGGCGCCCGCCTTGTAGCGCCACTCACGGCCGACGCGGGTGTAGATGGTCTCGCGCGCCGGCTTGGCCAGCGAGAACTCGCTGGCGCGGGTGACCACCTGCACGATGGCCACCATCACGGGCAACGGGGACGCGGAAAGGATCGAGAATCCGAGGATGATCGCGCAGCCGGGAATCAGCAGCGCTGGCGCGATGCCGAAGCGGGACAGCAGCGTGCGGGTCAGCAGCAGCTGCACGACCAGCGTCAGCGAGTTGACCGCCAGGTCCAGCGTGGCGAAATAGTCGGCACGGGCTTCGGCCGAGGTGAACAGCGTGCGCGCGATGGCGTTCTGCTCGTTGTAGAGCAACGTGCCCACGCCGACGCCCATCACCACCATGGCGGCGAGCCAACGCAGGAGCGGCTCGCGAGCGATGAGCTTCAAGCCCGCCAGCACCTCGCCCCCCATCGGGATCTCGCCGCTGACCTGGCGCCGCTCGGCTTCGCGCGCAACCGCCCATGTCCGCAGCCGGTAGATGCACAGGACGCAGACCGAGAACAGGAACGCCGACACCAGCATCATGTTGGGAATGCCCACGCGCACGACCAGCATCTTGGTCAGCGCAGGACCGAGGAACGCTCCCACGGTGCCGGCGGCACCGATATATCCGTAGTAACGGCGCGCTTCGACATTGGTGAAGACATCCGCCATGAAACTCCAGAACACGGCGACCGCGAACAGGTTGAACACCGTGATCCACAGGATGAAGGCCAAGCCCCGACCGGCGATGCCGCTGTCGAACATGGCGTAGAACACCAACAGCGTTGCGATGAAGAAACCATAGATCACCGGCAGGAACACCCGCCGCGGGAAACGGCTCACCAGCCAGCCGTACACCGGCTGCAGCACCAGCATGATCAGGAAGACGGCGCTGAAGATGAACTGCAGCGTGAACTCGCCCAGCGCGATGCCGCGGCCTGCAAAGAACGCAATCAGCGCCGGTGGGAACACCGCCTCGATGTCGCTCGATGCCGCCATCGCCTCACGCACCGGTCGCAGCACGTAATAGCCGCTCAGCAGGCAGAAGAAGTAGACGAAGGCCCACAGCAGCGGCGGCGATTCGGTCATCGCGGCGCGGAACCGGCCGAACCGGGTGGTCGCTGGGGAGGACGGGTCCATGCTTTGCGGCCTGCCAATCGCATCATCGGGAGCGGACAAGGCCCGCCTGTGGCGCGCAAGGTATCCGATGCACTGCAACATCGCCAGCCTTTCCCGGACTCGTGCCCACCGCGAATCCGCGTTTGCGCCTACCCGCGGTCATGGCGGTACCAGCCCGAGCATTTGCTCTACCCCTCGCCGCTAGGTTCGGCCGTACTTCGCAACAGGGCTGCATGTGTACGACTACATCATCGTGGGCGCCGGTTCGGCCGGCTGTGTCCTGGCCCACCGCCTGAGCGAAGACCCCGCCTGTCGCGTGCTGCTGCTGGAAGCCGGTCCGCGCGACTGGCATCCCTTCATCCACATGCCGGCCGGCCTGGCCAAGCTGGTGGGGCAGAAGGGCGTGAACTGGAACTACGACACCGCGCCCGAACCGAACCTGGACAACCGCCGCCTGTGGTGGCCGCGCGGCAAGGTGCTTGGCGGTTCCAGTTCGATCAACGCCATGTGCTACATCCGCGGTGTTCCCCAGGACTACGACGATTGGGCGAATGCCGGCGCGGACGGCTGGAACTGGGACAGCGCACTGCCCTACTTCCGCCGCTCGGAGCGCAACGCGCGCGGCGCGGACGCACGCCATGGCGGCGACGGCCCCCTGTCCGTGTCCGACCTGCGCTACACCAATCCGCTGTCCGCCGCCTTCATCGAGGCCGGGGTGCAGGCCGGCTACACCCGCAACGACGATTTCAACGGCGCGACGCAGGCGGGCTTCGGGCTCTACCAGGTCACGCAGAAGGACGGCGCGCGCTGCTCGTCGGCGGTGGCGTACCTCGATCCCGCGCGCGACCGGCAGAACCTGGACATCGTCACCGGCGCACTGGTCCGCCGCGTCCTGCTGGAGAAGGGGCGCGCCATCGGCGTGGCCTACGCCCGTGGCGGCCATGAAGTCGTCGTACGTTGCCGGAGCGAGGTCCTGCTGAGCGGCGGCACGATCAACTCGCCGCAACTGCTGATGCTGTCCGGGATCGGGCCGTCGGAGCATCTGGAGGAGACGGGCATCAGCGTACGCCATGCGTTGCCTGGCGTCGGCCGCAACCTCCAGGACCACCTCGACATCTGCACCCTGCAGCACAGCACCCAGCGCATCACCTACGACCGGGCCAGCGAGCTCAAGACCGCCTTCGACTATTTCCTTCGCGGTCACCGCGGCCCCGGCAGCAGCAACATCGCCGAAGCCGGCGCCTTCGTGCGTTCGTCGCTGGCCCCGGACGACCGCCCCGACATCCAGATGCACTTCGTGCCAGCGATGCTGGACGACCATGGTCGCAACCGGCTGGCGGGCGACGGCTATACCGCACATGCCTGCTTCCTGCGCCCGCGCAGCCGTGGCCGCATCCTGCTCGCCAGCGCGGACCCGCGCGCCGACGCACGCATCGAAGCGAACTACCTGAGCGACCCGGAAGGCTTCGACCTGAAGATGATGGTCGAGTGCGCCAAGCTGTCGCGCGACCTGTTCGCGCAGCCGGCCTTCGATGCCTACCGTGGCGCGCCCATCCATCCCGCGCGCAACGACCTGTCGGACGCCGAACTGGTCGCCTTCATCCGCGCCAAGGCCGAAACCGTCTACCACCCCGTCGGCACCTGCCGCATGGGTGAAGACGAAGACGCGGTGGTGGATTCCGAGTTGCGTGTGCATGGCATCGCGGGGCTGCGCGTGATCGACGCCTCGGTGATGCCCTCGCTGATCGGTGGCAATACCAACGCGCCGACGATCATGATCGCGGAGCGCGCATCGGATCTGATCCGCGGACTGCCGGTGTTGTCCGGCCACCATGCGCATGCGGCGGCCACGGCACCTGCCGCATTCGCCGCCGCCGACTAGGACGGAACGGGCAGCGCGCGCCATTCGCGCATCACGCGCCTCCAGGCTGCCACTCTCCACGGCTGCGGCCAGGCCCCGCATTCAGGCCCGGCCAACTCCCGCCACGGCGCATGACGCAGGTGAATCCGTCGTCGGAGGCGCTTCGACTGCGGACCTTCGAGCCTCCACGACGTTCCGCACGCCCCCGCGCCACAGCGGATCACATCGAAGCGGCGCAGAAGTTGCATGCGAAGGGAGGCAGGTATTCCTGAACGTGCCGCACGTGTTCAGCTGCCTGTTGCAGGCGCCCGCGCCCAACTGAATTGGGACGGCCGCCACACCTGTAATCAGCAGCAGGATGAACAACATGGACATGGAATCTCTCCCTGTTTGTGCAATCGAAAAAAGCGGCGTTATGATCCCGGGAGGCAAGGGTCTTACGCAGGCGTCACGCACGATGAAATACAAGACAAGCCGGCGCTCGCTGCACGTCTTCCGGATCGGCCTGATCGGGTTGATGCTTCCACTGACGCTGTCGTCCACGGCGCAGACGCCGTTGCGCTGGACGTCCAACAACCACGGTGTTGAAACCGCGGCAGTCTCCGCCAACACCGCGGCCAGTGCGGGCGCCTACATCTCGCCGACGCAACCGCGCCCGTACCGAACGGCGTTGGCGGGACAGAACATCCAGCCCCTCGCAGCGGGGTTCGACGTGCGTGCGTTCGAGGCCATGGCCGAACACCTGACCGTGGGGCATCGCGTTCCCGGCCTCGCCATGGCCATCGTCCACAACGGCCGCGTGATGAGTGCGCGGGGCTATGGCGTCACCGACGTGGTCAACCCGCAACAGGTCGACGCGCATACGGTGTTCCGGCTGGCGTCGCTGTCCAAGGCGTTCGCCAGCACGCTGACCGGCCTGATGGTGCAGGACGGCTCGCTGCGCTGGGACAGCAAGGTCAACCAGTACGTGCCGGGCTTCCAGTTGAGCGATGCGAACGCGACCTCCCACGTGACCGTCGCGGACGTGCTGAGCCACAGCGTAGGCCTGCAGGCGCACAACGCCTTCGACCGCGACATCGAAGCCAATGCGGAGTACTACGACGTGGCCCGCAAGCTGGCGTACGCGCCGCTGAAGTGCGCGCCCGGCGAGTGCTATGCCTATCAGAACGTCGCCTTCAGCCTGATCGGCGATGTGGTGTTCGCCGCCACCGGCACCTTCTACGACCAGGCGGTGGACCGGCGCATCTTCAAGCCGCTGGGCATGAACGATGCAAGCATGGGCCTGGCCGGCATCGAAGGCAGCACGCGCTGGGCGCGACCGCATGTGCGCAGCCGCAACGGCTGGGTCTCGCTGACGCCCAAGCCCACCTACTACCGCCTGCCGCCTGCCGCCGGCGTCAATGCCAGCGCCAGCGATCTGGCGCAGTGGCTGATTGCCCAGACGGGCCATCGCCCCGACGTGCTGCCGGCACCCTTGCTGGCGACGCTGCATGCCCCCGTGGTCACCACGCCGGGTGAAATGCGTGGTGGGTGGCGTCGCGAGCGCATCCATTCGGCCAGCTATGCGCTGGGCTGGCGCGTGTTCGACTACGCGGGTCAGCAGGTCGTCTTCCACGCGGGCGCCGTCCAGGGATATCGCGGCCTGGTCGCACTGGTTCCCGGCCAGGATCTGGGCGTGGCAATGGTGTGGAACAGCGACAGCTCACTTCCTTCCGGCCTGTTGCCGACCATCCTTGATCGCGCGATGGGCCTGCCAGGTGAACCGTGGATCGAGACACCGGCGGATTACGACCTGCTGTTGGCCGAGTCGCCTGAGGCAACGCCTGCGGACAAAAAGAAGGACAGCGGCACGTCTTCGCACCGCAGCACCGCATCTCCGCGTTGAGATGCCGATGCACGGCGGACTGCCCGCCGCCGTGCCCGTCGGGTCAGGCCTGCGTGCCTTCCAGCAGTGACTTGAGCTTGCCCAGTCCCTTCTCGTAGTCCGCGCCGATCATCCGGTCGAACAACAGCCCCAGCCAGCGCTTGAACGGGTTCATGCCGTGCTCGGTATCGAACGCCCACGTCAGGCGCGTGCCATGCCCTTCCGGCTCCAGCAGGTAGGCTGCCTGCGCCTGGCTGCCATCGAAGTCGAGCGCCACCACGACACGCCGGTGCGGCTCACTGATGGTGATCTCCTGGCTGCCGCTGCCAACGGACCGATTGCCGGACCATCGCATGCGCGCACCCACACCGCTGGCCGGTCCCTCGAACGTGTACTTCGCCTGCGGGTCGTACTCTGCCCATGGCGACCAGGCACTGAAGCGCTCAAAGGAGTTGAGCGTCGCGAACACCTGCTCGGGACTGCGCTCGATCACCACGCTGCGCTCGACGTGGGTCGTCGCCGGCAACAGCAGCCCCCCAAGCCCAAGCACCAATCCGATGGCAGCAATCGCCGCCAATACCCACTTGAAGAACCTCATTCGCGCTCCCCTCCATTTCCAAAGAATGCAGCCTAGCCATTCTCGCCCATAAAAAAACTCTCCCCCCGCTGGGCACAGGGAGAGAGTCCATGGTGTTACGGCTAATCGGGTTGGCTTAGATCAGCGGAGCCGGGGTTGCCGGCAGCGCGACGGGGGCCGCTTTCTTCTTGGACTTCTTGGCAGGCTTCTTGGCGGCCTTCTTCGCGGCCTTCTTGGCCGGCTTCTTGGCTACTTTCTTGGCAGCCTTCTTCGCGGTCTTCTTGGCAGCCTTCTTCGCCGTCTTCTTGGCGGGCTTCTTGGCTACTTTCTTGGCCGACTTCTTGGTGGCCTTCTTCGCGGTCTTCTTGGCGGTCTTCTTGGCGACCTTCTTCGCCGGCTTCTTGGCTACCTTCTTCGCAGCCTTCTTGGCGACCTTCTTCACTGCCTTCTTGGCCTTGGCGACCTTCTTGGCGACCTTCTTGGCAGCCTTCTTCACTGCCTTCTTCACGGTCTTCTTAGCAGCCGCCTTCTTGGTGGCCTTCTTGGCAGCCTTCTTGGCGGCCGGTTTCTTTTTCGCAGCTTTCTTCGTTGCCATGTGATGGCTCCTCGTCAATGAACTATGGATTTTTACGTCTGGTTACAGCACATCTGCCCGGAGGCAGGCCCAGCTGCAAGAAACGCCGCGGGAGTCGGACCCGTCGGCAGCCGTCGTCGCGACACGCGCGGCGATGCGGATTCCCCAGGGGGCCAGGCGTGCGAAACCCGGCTCCCTACAAATACGAAAACACCCGTGTCGCCAGGCGACACGGGTGCGATGAAAGAGGTGGTTTGCGTTTTTCCGGGGGAAGCGAGGCCTGCGTCCACCGTGATCCCGGTGCGGACGATGGGCTGTGTTGTCTTTCGCGCTGTCGTGTTGATTCGACTCACTCGCTTCCGCAGGACGCTCTGCTTGGGGCGAAACCTAATCACGGTTTTTCAAGGTGTCAACACCTTCGCTCAACTTTTTTTCTCTGGTCGTCATGACCGGACGGCGCCGGCAAGCGCTGATGGTGGCAACGCCGCGCCGCCGATGGGCGCACCCGATTCGACTGACAGACATGCGCCTGAAAAAAAACATCGGTAAAACGCGCTTTTTTTTCTCCGGGGTCCTGCGACCCGAAGGTTGAAGCGACGATGCGATGCGTCCTCGACAGCTGCGCGCCACTGCCCTGGCGGGTTGAACACCGGCTAAAAAAAACTTTCGTCGAGGGTGTCCGATTTCGCGTCGCACAAGTCGGATTGCGCCGATTTGCGCAAACTTTTTTCCTTCCACCTGCGGCTTCGCCGTCATCGCCGGCGCCGGAAAGTCGACGCGCCGAGGCAGCGCATCGCAGCCTCGGCGCGTCACTGCGCGTGCTCGCATCAGGCAGGTGTACGTGCCATTCCGCTTCGCCGCTTGTCGGCCATGACCCTTAGCGCGTGTCGCCCTCCACACGACGCGACGGCGGACGTGGCCCGCCTGGCGGCCGGTGATTCGTCCAGGGTGCGGACGGGGACTCCCTGGCGTCACGCAGCCGCGGGAAACGAAACGGGGAACCGGCAACGGGGAACACCAGGTTCCATCGTTGCCGGTTCCCCGTCGGGGGACAGCCTGTACGGATGCCTCAGTTGTCGTCGTCTTCGATCAGTTCGGCATAGTCGTCGGGCGACAGCAGGTCATTGAGCTGGTCCGGCTCCTCGGCCTCGATCACGAAGATCCAGCCGTCGCCGTAGGCGTCCTCATTGATGGTCTCCGGCTTGTCGGCCAGCGCGGCATTGACCTCCACGATCTTGCCGGTGACCGGGCTGTAGACATCGGACGCCGCCTTCACCGATTCGACCACCGCGCTGGCGTTGCCCGCTTCGATGCGGTCGCCGACGTTGGGCAGCTCGACGTAGACCAGGTCGCCGAGCAGGCCTTGCGCGTGATCGGAGATGCCGACGGTGATGCGACCGTCACCTTCAAGGCGGGCCCATTCATGGGACTTGAGGAATTTCAGATCGCCAGGAATCTCACTCATGGGGGGCTCCGGATCGCTGCTGGGTTCGGGTAGGGAAAGATAGTTTAGCGGAGGAATGCGCAAGTGAAGAATGCCTGCGTGCGTTCATTCCAGCACGCCGGGCTGGGCCTGGCCGTCACGCACGAACGGGAACTTCACCACACGCACTGGCACCTCCTTGCCACGGATGTCCACGCGCACGCCGCCCTCGGCACCGAGCGGGATATCGCCGGCCGGCACGCGCGCGAAGGCGATGGCCTTGCCCAGCGTCGGCGAGAACGTGCCGGACAGGATCTCTCCGTCGCCATGCGCAGTGAGCACTTTCTGGCCGTGGCGCAGCACACCCTTCTCATCCATGACCAGGCCGATCATCTGCCGCGGCGCACCGCCGGCCTTCTGCGCTTCCAGCGTGGCGCGGCCGGTGAAGGCGCGACCTTCGTCCAGCGCGACCGTCCAGGCCAGCGCCGCCTCGTACGGCGAGACCGTGTCGTCCATGTCCTGCCCATACAGATTCATGCCCGCCTCCAGCCGCAACGTGTCGCGCGCACCCAGGCCGGCGGGCTTGACGCCCGCCTCGATCAGCGCGTTCCAGAACGCCACGGCCTGCGCCTGCGGCAGCACGATCTCGTAGCCGTCCTCGCCGGTATAGCCGGTGCGGGCGACGAACAACGGCACGCCGTGGGTGCTGATGGTGTCGGTGGCGGCGAACCGGGCCAGCTTGCCGACCTTCGCACGGTCCTCCTCGCGCAGCAGGCCGTGCACGCGCTCGCGCGCCGTCGGACCCTGCACGGCAACCATCGCGAAGTCGGGGCGCTCGGTCACCTGCACATCGAACGCAACCGCCTGCGCGGTGATCCACGCCAGGTCCTTCTCGCGGGTGGCGGCATTGACCACCAGGCGGAAGAACGCCTCGTCCAGGAAGTAGATGATCAGGTCGTCGATGACCCCGCCCTGTTCGTTGAGCATGGCGGTGTACAGCGCCTTGCCCGGCTTCTGCAGCTTGTCCACCGAGTTGGCGACCAGCTGGCGCAGGAACTCCCGCGTGCGCGCACCGCGCAGGTCGACCACGGTCATGTGGCTGACGTCGAACATGCCCGCGTCGCGGCGCACCTGGTGGTGCTCTTCGATCTGGGAACCATAGTGGATCGGCATGTCCCAGCCGCCGAAGTCGACCATCTTGGCGCCAAGCGCGCGATGGGTGTCGTTGAGGATGGTCTTCTGGGTCATGGCAGCGTCCGGGCGGGCAAAGAAGCGCATTATCCCAGAACGCACCAGCAGGGTGCGCCGTCGCTACAACCCGTAGTACGCCTCGTTGATGCAGTCGACGGTGCGCGCATCCAGCACCTCGAAACGGGCATCGGGCAGGCGCAGGCGGCCCGCCCAGGCGACATCCTTCAACCATTCCGTCGCCGTGTCGTGCTGGCGCACGATGGCCGCGACGCGGGCATCGTCCTGCCCCTTCACGCGACAGGTACCGAACTGCAGGTAGTAGCCGGGCCGGTCGCCCGCGTATGGAACGGCATCGGTGATGCGCCACAGCGCGCGAGGCCCGTCGCGTCCCGCCAGCTGGCCGGCCACCACGAAGCGCGGCACCGGCTCGTCGCTCTCGTCGGCGGCGGGCGAGGCCAGCACACCGACCGAGTACTCGCACACACGGTCAGGATCCCGGGACAGGGAAACGCAACTCCCGCCCAGTTCGTCGAGCCCGTCGGGATACGGCGGCATCACCCGGCCGACGAGGTCCGCCGCCGTGACGGACAGCGTCGCCAGCACGGACATCGATCGCGCCAGCCCCGTCGCACCCACCTAGGCCTCCTGCACCTTGAGCGTCATGCCATTCACCGCGATCACCCTCACGCGCGTGCCGACCGGCAGATCGGGGCCTTCCACTGCCCAGAACGCGTCGTCGATCCTGACCCGGCCGCGTTCTCCCACGATGGCCTGGTCCAGCACGGTCACCGTGCCGACCAGTTGCTCCGCGCGGCGGTTGAGCAGCGGCTTGTCGCTCTGGCGACCCTTGCCGCGGAACCATGTACGGTAGATCTGGATGGATACGAAACTCAGCACGACGAAGGCCGCCACCTGGGCCAGCAGCGGGATGTCCGGCACCACCAGTACGCCGACGAACACCACCACGGCGGCAAAGCCCATCCACAGCATGAAGGCGCCTGGTGCCATGGTCTCGGCGGCGAACAGCAACAGCGCCACCGCCGCCCAACCCGCAACGTCCCAGCGCATGGCTCAGCCCCCCACCCGCGGCGGCACGCGCGGCGGCGCGGCCTGCTGCTTGCCCAGGGCCTCCTTGGCCAGTTCGGCGATGCCGGCGATGGAGCCGATGATGCCGCTGCTCTCCATCGGCATCAGCACGAACTTCTGGTTGGGCGCCGTGGCCAGCTCCTTGAAGGCTTCCACGTACTTCTGCGCGATGAAGTAGTTGATCGCCTGCACGTCACCCTTCGCGATGGCGTCGCTGACCATCTGGGTGGCCTTGGCTTCCGCTTCGGCCAGGCGCTCGCGTGCCTCGGCGTCGCGGAACGCGGCTTCCTTGCGGCCCTCGGCCTCCAGCACGGCGGCCTGCTTCTCGCCCTCGGCACGCAGGATCTCGGACTGGCGCGAGCCCTCCGCTTCGAGGATCTGGGCACGCTTCTCGCGTTCGGCCTTCATCTGTCGCGCCATCGAGTCGATGAGGTCGCGCGGCGGCTGGATGTCGCGGATCTCGATGCGGTTGACCTTGATGCCCCACGGATTGGTGGCCTGGTCGACCACGCTGAGCAACTGCGCGTTGATGGTCTCGCGCTGGCTGAGCGATTCGTCCAGGTCCATCGAACCGATCACGGTACGGATGTTGGTCTGCACCAGGGCGATCGTTGCGACCTCAAGGTTGGACACCTCGTACGCCGCCTTGGCGGCATCCAGCACCTGGAAGAACACCACCCCGTCGACCTTCACCACGGCGTTGTCCTTGGTGATCACGTCCTGGCTGGGCACGTCCAGCACCTGCTCCATGACGTTCACCTTGCGGCCCACGCCATAGATGATGGGCACCAGGAAGTGCAGGCCCGGATCCAGCGTGTGGGTGTACTTGCCGAAGCGCTCCACCGTCCACTCGTAACCCTGCGGCACCATCCGCACGGTCTTGAACAGGATGATGACGCCGGCCACCAACAGGATGATGGCCACGAAACTGGTCTCGAACATCGATGTTCCCCTCTTGGTCCCTGATGCGACCCAGTATAGACCTGTGGGCACGGCTGTCCGGGACAGCTGGGCGCGTCGGCGAATGAACTTTCGGCACGCTGCGACGGTATTGCCCTCTGCCGCATCCCTGTATGGGACGACCCGACGAAAACCCCCGCTTGAGCCGATCGCAGTTCGCCATCGACGTACCCGACAACCTGGTCGCCCGTGCGCGCACAGGATGCAGGGAAGCGTTCGAACAGATCTATCGACGGTTCGAGCGCCCGGTGTTCACGCTGGCGCTGCGCATCTGCGGCGACCGGGAGCAGGCGGGCGATGTGTTGCAGGACACCATGCTGAAACTGTTCCACCATCTGCCCGACTATCGCGCCGACTGCCCGTTCTGGGGTTGGCTGCGCCAGATCGCGGTGAACGAAGCACTGCTCCGCCTGCGCAGGCAGAAACGGCTGGTGGCCGAGATTGCGGTCGACGAAGACGACCTGCCAGAAGACCAGGGCCTGCCACCCACGGCGGCAGCCGACGCCTTCCTGTTGCAGCGCGCGCTCGACACCTTGCCGGCCGCCACCCGCAGCGTGCTGTGGCTGTACCACGCCGAGGGTTATACCCACGACGAGATCGCTGCATTGATGCAGCGCACGCCCAGCTTCTCCAAATCACAACTTTCGCGCGGCACCCGTCGCCTGCGCGCGTTGCTGCAGATCGAGGAACCCGTCCATGCCTGATGTCCGGACCCGCGATGCCATGCCGCGTGACTGGGGGGACGCCTTTGCAGGCCTGCCCCTGGAAGCAGCACCCGCAGATAGCTGGGCGACGCTGGCTGGCCATCTCCCTCCGCCCGTGGTGGTACGGCCTCATCGCTGGCCGCGGCGCGTGGCCATGGCCGCCGCGCTTGCGCTCGCCGTGGTGCTGCCCCTGCGATGGACGAACCCAACCACGCCTTCACCCGCACCCCCGACCACCTCGACACATCAACCCGCCCCGGCGGCGGACACGGATTCGCCACCTTTATATGCAGAGGCCGCGAAGGGCCTGCACACCCCGATCGGCGCGCGCGCCACGGACGCCGCAGCTGCGCCGTCCACACTCCAGCGCGGCACCCTTCCGGTCGCCCCGCAACGCGCGGCACGTCCCACCGGTGACGTCGACCCTGCGAAGGTCGCCGCCCTCCCCGCTCCTGATCCGCTGGACGCGCTGTATGCCGAATCGGCACAACTGGAAGCCGTACTCGCACGGCTGCCCGAATCGCGCATGGTCAACGCCGCCACGGAAGCCCTGTCCGCCGGTCTGCAGGAGCGGGTGGCCAGCATCGACGTGGCGCTGTCGCAGGCCGCCTTGCCCAACGACACGCAGACGGAACTTTGGCAGGCGCGCGTGGACACGCTTCGACAGTTGACCGGCGTGGAGACCACGCAGCGCTGGCAGGTGGCGCGCGGCGAGTCCTATCTGCACCCCGATACCGCGATTTACTGACCCGACACCGACCCATGCCGGAGGCACGCATGAAACCCGCCCTGCTTACCGCTTCGTTGCTGATCATCGCAGCGGCATTACCCCTCGACAGCCTCGCCCGCCAGGACGAAAGCGCCGTGCAACAGAAGGAGCTGGAAGCGGCACGTGCCGACCTGCAACGGGCCGCCAGGCGCGTGGCCGAACTGTCGCGGAATACCCCCGTGCCCGCGGATGCCTTGCATCCGGGCACCCCGCTCCAGCGCAAACCACGCCTGGGCGTCCTGCTGACCGGCGATGACGACACCGGCGTGCGTATCACTGGCATCACGCCCGACAGCGGCGCGGCGAAAGCTGGCCTGAAGGCCGGCGATCGGCTGATCGGCGTCGGAGGCAAACCGATTGCCGGCGCCAGCGCCGACGAGCGCCTGGCCAACGCGCGCGCTGCCCTCGCGGACTTGAAAATCGACGTACCCGTGTCGATTTCCTACCAGCGCGACGGTCGGGACCACGATGCCAAAGCCACTCCCATCCCGATCAACCCGCAGTTCGCCTTCTCCACCTACCGGATGGCCGGCCCGGGCGCGCTCGGCGGCCTCGACGAAGCCCTCACCATCACGCTCGATGATCTGCCGGTGGGCATCGCACCGGAAGTGCAGCGCGAGCTCCGACAACTCGGCACGCTCGGGGATTGCAAGGAGCAGGACTGCAGGCTGCCCGTCCTGGCCGAAGCCTTCCGCTGGAGCAACCTGAATCTCGCCCGCGTCGATCCATCGCTGGGGCGCTACTTCGGAACCGATACCGGCGTGCTGGTGCTCTCGGTGGGGGAAGAACTTAAGGAACTGCAGGCGGGCGATGTCATCCGCAGGATCGAAGGCAAGCCGGTGACCACGCCGCGCGAAGTCATGCAGGCACTGCGTGGCAGACCCGAAGAAGCCAAGGTGCCGATCGAGTACCTGCGTGACCGCCGAGCGCAAACCACCACCCTGACAGTCCCCGAAGCCACGTCGTTCCGCCTCCCTGCCATGTCGCGCGCAATGACACGGCCGCGTGTCGGTGCGATGCCAGGCAAGACACCGAATGTCCTCGAAAGCCGGCGTGTGATGATCATCGACCAGGACGGCAACGTGCGGACGATCGATGACGGGAAAGCCGCCCCGTTGCCGCCGCCCGCTCCCCCTGTTCCATCCACCGGCAAGAGCGGCGCTCTGCTCTGAGCCGCACTACAACAAGAGACTCGCTGAATCCCCTGCCCCCGCATCTGCGGGGGTCTTTTTCCCAAGAAGAACGGCACGTCCCTGTGCCGGAGAGAACGTCAGCGGACTGTGTCCTCGGTGTCGGCGTGTTCGGGCGGCGCGGGCTCCACCCAATCGGTGAACGCCTTGGCGATGTCCGCGTCCGCCACCGGCTTGCCAGCCTGCACGTCAGCGGCCTGGGTGAACAGCGGGATGATCATGGCCATGCCATCGACCTTGGTTTTCAAGCGCACACCCGGCGCCTTCGACAGGAAGCCGTTCCAGTGCGCCCGCACCTTGGCCCAATACCCGGCCGTGGCCTGCCAGTAGTCACGCGCGGGTTTGAAGTCGACCTCGGTGGTCTTCACGTAGTCGTTGAAACCGAACTCGCGCGCCAACACCACCTGCGTACCGTCCGGCTTGCGCAGCACCTTGGTGTTGAACTGTTCGTGCGTCCAGCCGTTCGGTGTCAACGTGTGGCGGTTGACGACCGACAGCGCGTTGTAATCGCTGCGCTTGGTGTATTCGCGTCGCGGCAGCGGCCGCCAGATGAGATCGCTCGTCCAGGTGGCCACGCCGTGGGCGTAGTCCCAGCGGCCGGTGCCGCAATAGCGCGGCGCATCGCTGACTTCGTAGACGCACTGGGTCCAGGCACCGCGGGTCACCTCGGCCGGGACCGGACGCACGCTCCAGGTCTGGTCGGCACTGAAATCGAAGCGCGTTGGCGCCTGGTAGACCCAGTCCTGACGCCAGTGTTTGGTGACATGACCGCTCCTGGCGTCCACCAGGATGTGCTGCAGGACGATCTTCGTCGGCGTGTCTTCGACGACGATCACCGTCTCGTCGCCGCCACTGCGCATCGCTGCCTGACGTTCGTAGCCGGGTTGCAGCAGCACGGTTTCGTCGAAAGCGAAATCGACGATGTAGTCGCCCTGCATCGCCAGGATCGACTGACGGTCACGGACAGGATCGGCCGCTGCGGAGGCGGCGAGGAACATGGCGACAATCGACAGGGTGGTGGCGACCGGCTTCTTCATGGTGGCTTCTCTCATTGCAATCTGACCAACGGAACGACGTTGTCGTCCGCCTCCTTTTCATTCCGTGCATCTGCGCTCATCGGACGCACGGATTGCGCGCAGCAGCAATCGTGCAGTCCGCTTTCAAGTTCGGCACCTTCGGCGCGCGCGATACGGCGGGCGGTGGCCACGCCGAGCGCGGACATCAGCGACAGGCTGGCCGCCAGCACCGGCAGCGAGGCAGGCTGCGGCACCGCATGCAGTTGCAGCGCGCAGGCGCGCCACTGGCCTCCCAGAAGGCGGCCGGCCAGTCGCTGCCACAGGCGATCGGCCAGTCCGGCCGTGCCCTCGTCGCACCCCTTCGGCAACGAGGCCACCAGGCGGTCCCAAGCCACGAAATCGCTGTCCGGAAGCAGGCAAAGACGCCAGCAGCAACGTCCCTGTGCATCGAAGAACAGCAATCGCTCATCCAGGCCATCGCTGTCGAGTCCCGCATGTGCCTGCACGCGCACGGCCTGCTGCCAGCCCGCGAGTTCGCTGCCCTGCTGCGTGCGGTACAGGCACAGCACCGGACCCAGCGCCGCCATCTGGGCTGCCGTGGGAAACGCATCCCGTGACGCGCCGGTGATCAAGCCCTGGAGTGCGCGCAGTGTCGGCATGGCGGCTACCAACTCACCGCCACGCTGGCCGACAGCGAGCGGCCGGACGCGGTGTAGCGATCGAGCGTGGTGCTGTCCGCTGCAACCAGTGCGATGTCGCCCGCTTCGATGTAGCTGCGATCAGCAAGATTGAAGACGCCAACATTGAACTTGGCCCCGGGCGCGAAGTCCCAGTGCGCGTACAGGTCCAGCACGCCGTAGCCCGGCTGCCGGTAGTAGCTGGCATCGGATACACGTTGCTTGCGCTCGACGAACCGGCCCGCCAGCTCCAGGCCCCAGGCATCGGCGTCGTAAGCCAGGCCAAGCGTCGCCGTGAGCGGATCCACACTGTCCAGGTCGCGGGTGATGACCTGTTCGACGGTGTTGCCGTTGCCCGGATCCACAGACTCCGGCCCCCTGCCCTTGCCCCGCGACCATGCCATCGCACCACGCAACGACCATCCCTGCCAGCGCCCGGACAGCGCACCGAAATCCATACCCGCCTTCATCTCGATGCCATGGATGCGTGCTTCGGCGATGTTCTGCGACTGGTACACGGACAATCCTGCCGGTCCCAATGTCGGGTCGAACCCGATGTTGCGCATCGAGGCGATGAAATCTTCGTACTCGTTGTAGTAGCCGCTCAATTCGGCATACATCACATCGCCCGAGTAACGCACGCCAAACTCGAGCCCATCGCTGGTTTCCGGCTTCATATCCGGGTTGGCGATGGCCGTGTAGCCGAACTGCACGTTGGTGAAGCCGATGTTGACGTCGTTGTAGGGCGGCGAACGGAAACCGTGCGCATAGCCGCCGAACAGCGACCAGGCAGGCGCGAATTTCCACACCATGCCCAGTTTGGGTGACACGCTGGTCTCGCGGATATCGGCCAGCACCACGCCGGGATTGTCGGCATCGAATATCGCGTCATGCCGCGGATCCAGCCGGTAGTGGTCCACGCGCAGGCCCGGGACCAGGCGGAAAGCGCCCTCGGCGAAGCCGATTTCGTCCTGCACGTACAGCGCCGCCGTGGTGGTCCTGCTGACCGGGAAGTCGCGCACGGGAAACACATCCGGCAGCATCACCGGCGTGCTGGCGCCCGTCAGCGGAAAGGTCCTCAGACCGTCGCGCTTCTGCCGTGTCTCGCTGCGAGCCACGTCCACGCCGTAGACGAGGTCATGCCGCACCGCCTCACCGAACGCCTTGCGGAAGTTCGCCTGCAGGCCATACGTCCTCTGATCGAAGTTGAATTCGCGCTCGCGGATGTCGCGCAGCGTAGGCGCCGCCAATGTGCGCTCCTCGCGCGTGTACTGGGTGGTCTCGCTGTCCTGGCGATACACCTGCCAATCCAGGCTGTCGGCGAAGCCCGTCGACAGACCGTCCCATTCATGCGCAAACGCCACCCGCGCGCGGGTCTGGTGGTCGCGGGCGATGACGCGATCGTTGGTGGCGCGCG
>CBIHLJ010000046.1:0-24838 GCA_966210745.1 uncultured Pseudoxanthomonas sp. | reverse complement strand
CCCGGCAACAACTACGAGTTCACCCAGCCCATCCAGATGCGCATGAACGAGCTGATATCAGGCGTACGCGCGGACGTGGCCATCAAGGTCTACGGTGACGACCTGGATGCGCTGGTGGCATTGGGTGAGCAGATCGAACGCGTGGCGAAAACCGTCGACGGTGCGGCCGACGTACGGTTGGAGCAGGCGACGGGACTGCCCTTGCTGACGATCACGCCCGATCGCCAGGCGCTGATCCGCTACGGGCTCAATCCCGGCGACGTGCAGCACACCGTTGCCACTGCGGTGGGCGGTGAAGTGGCAGGGCAGCTGTTCGAAGGCGACCGTCGTTTCGACATCGTCGTGCGCCTGCCCGAGGCGTTGCGCCAGGATCCTGCCGCGCTGCACGACCTGCCCATCCCGTTGGGACGCAGCGACAACCAGGACGAGTCCACCCGCTCTGCGGCGTGGGGTTCCGGCACGCCGGGCACGGTGCCGCTGCGCGAGGTCGCGAAGATCGGGATCACGCTGGGGCCGAACCAGATCAACCGCGAGAACGGCAAGCGCCGCATGGTGGTGACGGCCAACGTGCGTGGCCGTGACCTGGGCGGATTCGTCGCAGAGTTACGGGAGAAGATCGGCGCGGAGGTGCAGGTGCCGGCCGGCTACTGGGTGGACTATGGCGGCACGTTCGAGCAGTTGATCTCGGCCAGCCAGCGCCTGGCCATCGTGGTGCCGGTGACGCTGGTGGTCATCTTCGCGCTGCTGTTCTGGGCATTCGGCTCGGCGAAGGATGCCGCCATCGTGTTCACCGGTGTGCCGTTGGCGCTGACCGGTGGCGTGGTGGCGCTGGCGTTGCGCGGCTTGCCGCTCTCCATTTCGGCCGGCGTCGGCTTCATCGCGCTGTCGGGCGTGGCGGTGTTGAACGGGTTGGTGATGATCGCCTTCATCCGCAAGCTGCGCGAGCAGGGTGCCCGTCTCGACACGGCTGTCGTCGACGGTGCGCTCGGTCGCCTGCGTCCGGTGCTGATGACCGCATTGGTGGCATCGCTGGGCTTCCTGCCGATGGCGCTCAATGTCGGCGCGGGATCGGAGGTGCAGCGGCCGCTTGCCACGGTGGTGATCGGTGGCATCGTCTCGTCCACGCTGCTGACCTTGCTGGTGTTGCCGGTGCTTTACCGGTGGTGGTGGAGCAGGAAGTGAGCGTGTCGATCACGCCGGGCCGCCCGGCCGGATGATCCCGATCCCGTCATTCCAGCGAAGGCTGGAATCCATCGCCCGTAAGTGCCGGGACTTCCAAGGGCAAGAGCAGATGGGTCCCAGCGTTTCGCTGGGACGACGGCGGAGGAACCGGGGCGGTGATGAGTGCGATGCCGCCGGTCGGCCACGCGATCCCACTCACGCCTAGAACAGGTCGTCGGCGATCACGTAGCTGTCGCGGCCGGCCGACTTGGCTCGGTAGAGCGCGGCGTCGGCGCGCGAGAACCAGTCATGCCAGGTTTTCTCGTGTTCGCGCAGCAGGGCTGCGCCCAGCGAGATGGTGATGCGTCCGCCCGGACCACGCAGCGAGGCACGCACGGCCTTGCGCAGCCGTTCGGTGGTGGTTTCGAGATCTTCGATGTTGTCCAGTTCCAGCAGGGCGACGAACTCTTCTCCACCGAAACGGAACACCTGGTCGTTGCGCCGCATTTCGAAACGCAGGATCGAGGCGAGGTCCGCAATGGCGGCATCGCCGGCAGCGTGCCCGTACTGGTCGTTGACGCCCTTGAAGTGGTCCAGGTCCAGCACGACCAGTCCGAAGCCGCATTCGCCGCGCTGGAAGCGGTTGACTGCATCCGCCAGCGCGCGCTCCATGCTGCGCCGGTTGGGCACACCGGTCAGTGCATCGATTGCAGCCAGCTTTTCCAGTCGCGCCCGGTCTCCCTGCGTGCGCTTGGCGAAGATGTACGAGAATCCGGTGATCAGCAGCACGCTGACCGCCACCGACGTGGCATGGAACCCGTCATGGAAGAAACGGGGCAGCAACTGCACGCCGACCAGGATGGCAAGGTTCGCGGACACCGCCAGCCAGCGGTTGGCGATGAAGAAGTTCGTCAGCAGGACCAGATAGATCCACGTCAGCGCCGTATGTCCCGCCAGCAGGCATGCCGCGAGCGTGCCTGCCGAGTTCAGCACGCACAACACCGCGCCAGCGCGTGTGCTGTCTCCGGTCCGCCACGCATAGAGCACCGGCAGCATGACGCCGGCAACGATCAGGAAGTCCAGCCAGGCGATGGCATGCTGCCCACTGAGCCAGCGATAGACGCCGAAGACAGCGATGGTGACGCCCGTGATGGAGCCCAGCAGGACGATGATGTCGAGGCGGAAGTCGCGGCGGGTCGGCTTCATGGCAAAGGCCGGATGCGCCCGTGGGCGGGATGCTTCTTCGTCGTTCAAACGTTCACGCGATCGCAGGAGAGTCGGCGGGGATGGACCACCGCGCAGTGTAGGCGGTTGCCTGTGGGTGGTCGTGACCCGTGTCACGCTTGGCTGCAACGGGTGGCCACGATCGGACGCAATGAGCCGCCCTGATTCGCATTACATTTCGCGCGCTGCGTCATTGCGTATTCAGTGCGTCGGGCCAAGACTCCGCCCACCGTGAAGGAGGAGCAGAGCATGAACATGAACATGTTGGCGCGCTGGGTAGTGGTGATGGCGGTTGCCGGTGCTGCGGTGGGGGGCGTCCAGTCCCTCCATGCGCAGACTGTGGGTTACAACATCCGGACAGGCGATGTGTGGGTCGACACCCGGCTGGGTGAGATCAACGACTACGGACGCCGGTACCGGGACCCGTTCGTTTCAGAGATGACCGGGCACTATGGTGCGCCGCGCTCACTGGTCCTGGACCTGCTCGATCGTCGCGGCTGGGCGCCGGCCGATGTGTACTTCGCCTGCGCCATCGCGCGCGCGCTCGGCATTCCCTGCCTGGATGTAGTGCAACGTTACGAGCGCAATCCGGGGCAGGGCTGGGGCAACCTCGCCAAGCAGATGGGCATCAAGCCCGGCTCACCGGCTTTCCACGCCCTGAAGAACGGCGCGGTGGGCACCTACGACCGCTGGGGCTATCCCATCCGCATCGACCAGCGCACCAGCGTGGACTGGTCCAAGCATGGTCCCGGCCAGGGCAAGCGTGCGGGCGCCGCGAAGCCTGCGCAGTCCAGCCAGGGCGGCAAGCCTGCCCATGCCGACCATCCCGGCAAGGGCAACAGCGGCAAGGGCAACGGAAACAAAGGCAACGGAAACAAGGGCAACGGCCGAGACAAGTAGCTTTGCGCGCGTTCTCCAACGACAACGGCCGCCGATGTGGCCGTTTTCGCGTCTTTCCTTGCGCTTGCGGGCATCACCCGGCTTTCCAGCGCACCACCCACACCACGCCCAGCGCCAGATTCAGCAGCATGCCGGCGATGGTCAACGCGTAGGCCACCCTCGGGCTGCCCGCGATGGGCAGCAGGGTCAACAGTGACCATGGCAAGGCCAGCAACCAGGCGAACGCGTGCGCGAGGGGGTCGGGCTGCAGCCCCAGCAGTTGATGCTCGGAGACATGGATCAGTCCCAGCGCGCCAACGCAGCACAGCAGATAGAGAGCGAGCAGGGCGCAGGAGGTGGCGCGCATGGCGGTTCCTTGCGCAGAAACGGGCGCGATCAGCATGACATCTGGAACCACCTCGGGATGGCCCGTGGCCGGACATGTCCAGCGGGCTTCCGATATACGGCGCCCAGGTGCGCCGCGGTTCAGGCCGTCAGCGCTTCCAGCGTCTTGAATACCTGCGGCACGGCCATGGCCGGGGTGCCGCCGTTGACCGAGACGGCACGCAGGCCGTGCTGGTAGCTCTGCCAGATCATCTCATCCGCATGCTGGATGTCCACGCCGCGGAATTCGCCCGCAGCCATGCCGCGGCTGAGTTCCTGGCGCACCGGCTCGCGCATCCGGCGCAGTGCGGTGTTCATTTCCGCCTCCACGCTCGGGGACCAGCGCGCCGACACACTCCACAAAGCCGGGAACGCGATGAAATTGGCCGCGTCCTCGCGTGCCATCCAGAAATAGAAATCCAGGATGCGCTGGGCATGTGTCGATCCCTGCGGGCGCTCCACCATGGGCGCCTTGCGCGCGGTGTAGTCGCGGATCAGCAAGGTGGCGATGATGTCCGCCTTGGTCTCGAAGTGCAGGATCACGCCGCGGGCACTGAGTCCGGTTTCTTCGCCCAGGTCCATCAGGGTGGTCTGGTCGAAGCCCTTGGTGAAAAAAAGCCTGCGCGCAGCGATGAGCACGGCTTCCCGGGTCTCCTGGCTGGTACGGCGCTTGTGGGTAGGGCTTGGACTCACAGGCATTCTCCGGTTTGCGGGGGAAACTCTCCTGCTTCGGCCTGAACCTGGGTCCGGACCGTGCGCTGGCGTATGTGGCGCCTCCCTCAGCCCCATTCTGCACAGATTCATGCATTTAGTGGAACAGGGGGCGCACACATCGTGTGAAACCCGCACGCAGGGGCCTGAACGGCAGGCGCCGGGGACTCCCAACGAGAATAACCGCAGTTTCGTTAAGCGCTGATTTGCCGCGCTGCATCAAACGAAAGGTCGAAGATGCGCTGCACCGGTGGCCCCAGCTCGCCTGCCAGCAGTGCGAGCAGGAACAACCCCAGCAACAGGGCCGTGGGCAGGCCCAGCTGGATGGGATTGAGGGCCGGCGCGGCGCGGCCGAGCACGCCAAAGGCCAGGTTTACGGCCAGCATCGCGACCATCACCGGCAGGGCCAGCCCCACGGCCGCACGCAGCATGTGGCTGAACAGCATCGGCGCGACCTCGAGTATCCGCTGCACGTCCGGCAACGCGGTGCCGATCGGCAGCGAGCGATAGCTGTCCACGAGCAGCGACACCAGCGCCAGATGGCCGTTGGCGGTGAAGAACAGCAGGCCGAACGCCAGGTAGAACCATTGTCCGACGACACCGGAGTTCACCCCGCGCAACGGATCGGACATCTGGGCGAAGGCCAGGCCCGTGCCCTGCGAGATCAGTTCGCCCGCCAGCGCGCCGGCTTCGAACGCCAGCCGCAGCATGAAGCCCATGCTCGCGCCGACGGCAAGTTCGCGCGCCACGTTGAGCACGGTGCTGGCGTCGAAGGCGATCCGGTCCGGCGTGCCCGGAAGCAGCGGTGCCAGCGCCATCGCCAGTGCGCCGGCGATGATGACCCGCACCCGCATCGACACGGCGCGCGTGCCGATCAACGGTGCCGCCATCAGCAGCGCGCCGGTGCGCAGCATCGTCCACAGGATGGCGTTGACCATGCCGAAGGCCTGCTGGCCGTCGATGACCATCTGGGTCGCGGGATCCATCGCGTCGCGTCCGCGTCGTCAGCCGATCAGGTGAGGCAACCGCTGGAACAGGTTGGTCGTGTATTCGACCAGCACGCCAAGCAGGTAGCTGCCGGTGGCGAACAGCGCCGCGGTCAGTGCGATCGCCTTGGCGACGAAGGCGATGGTGGGCTCATTGAGCTGTGTCGCCGCCTGGATCACGCCAACCACCACGCCGACGATCAGCACCACGAGCAACAGCGGGCCACCGACCCACAGGGCGATTTCCAGGCCGTCACGCAGTTCGGTAAGGGCAAGTTCGGGACTCATCGCGTGCTCCTCAGACGCCGTTGAAGCTGGCGGCCAGCGAGCCGACGATCAGCACCCAGCCGTCCACCAGAACGAACAGCAGGATCTTGAACGGCGCGGACACCAGCATCGGCGACAGCATCATCATGCCCATCGACATCAGCACGCTGGCGACCACGAGGTCGATGATAACGAAGGGAATGAAGATCAGGAAACCGATCTCGAACGCGGTCTTCAGTTCGCTGGTGATGAACGAGGCCACCACGATCGGGAACGGCACGTCCGCCGGGCTGGCATAGCTGCCGTGACCGGCAAGACCGGCAAAGGTCATCAGGTCGGTTTCGCGCACCTGCGCCAGCATGAAGTCGCGTAGCGGCCCGGTGGTCATCGTCCACGCAGTGGAAAAATCGATCTGGCCGTTGAGGTAGGGCGCCATGCCCTGCGCCCAGGCCTTTTCGCCCACGGGCATCATCACCAGCATGGTCAGGAACAGCGCCAGGCCTACCAGCACCTGGTTGGACGGTGTCTGGCCCGTGCCGAGCGCCTGCCGCAGCAGGCCGAGCACGATGATGATGCGGGTGAACGCGGTCATCGCCAACAGCGCCGACGGGATCAGCGTGATCGCCGTCATCAGTAGCAGCGTCTGCAGCGGCAGACTCACGGTGTTGTCGCCGATCTGGCCCACGTTGACCTTGGGCAGGGCAGGCAGGGTCGGGGTGGTCGGCGCGGCGGGCGTCGCCGCAGGCGCGGGGTTCTGCGCCGGTGCGGCGGCGGGGGCCGTCTGCGCCAGCGCCAGCACCGGTGCGCACAGCCACAGCAGGCAGATCAGGGAAAGAACGAAACGGCGCATCTCAGCTCTCTCTGCGCAGGCGCTTGGCCAGCAGCTCGGCGAAATTCGGCATCGTCGGCGCAGGCGCGACGACCAGGGGTTCGGGCAGCGTGTGCAAAGCCGTGATGCCGCCAGCGGTGACGCCGATCAGCAGTTGCTGCTTGCCCACCTCGATCACCATCACGCGCTCCTTGGTGCCCACCGACAGCATGGACACCACGCGAAGCTGTTCGCTGGGCCGGATGCCCAGGCCGGCGCCCGGCATGCGCTTGAGCAGCCAGGCCATGCCCAGGATCAGGCCGAGCACCAGGATCAGGCCGACCAGCGCGCCGCCGATGCCGGGCGTGGACGGCGCGTGCTGGCCGATCTTCTGTACGGGTGCCGCAGCGGTGGCGAGCAGGGCGAAGGCGTGCATGGACATCGACTCAGCGCAGGCGGCGGATGCGTTCGCTGGGACTGACCACGTCGGTCAGGCGCACGCCGAAACGGTCGTTCACCACCACGACTTCGCCATGCGCGATCAGCGTGCCGTTGACGAACACGTCCAGGGGTTCACCGGCGCCGCGCTCCAGCTCCACCACCGAGCCCTGGTTGAGCTGCAGCAGGTTGCGGATCGGCATGCGGGTGCGGCCGACTTCCAGCGACAGCGTGACCGGCACGTCGAGGATCACGTCCAGGCTCATGTCGTTGTCGCCGTCGTTGTCCTGCACGGGGGCATCCGCGCTGGTGTCGCCGAAGGCGGCGAGGGTGTCTTCGTTCTCGGGAATCATGGTGTGGCGTCCTGGAAGGCGACGGGTGTCAGGGCGTGGCGGGGAGGCGTGGCGTGCTTGTGATGGCTGCCCGGCGGGTGCTTGGCGGTGATCTTCACTGCGTTGTTGCCGTTGGAGATGCCGAACTCGCCGGTGAATACCGGCACCTGTTCTACGCACACCGGCACCGACTTGGGCAGGTCGATGGGCAGGATGTCGCCCACCTTCAGCCGGGTCAGCTGGCGCAGGTTGATGCGCTTCTCCGCCAGCACGCTGGAGACGGTGACTTCGGCGCCGCGCAGCTGCTCGTGCAGGGTGACGCGGAAGCTGTCGTCGTCGTGCACGCGATCGGACTGGATGCCGGCGTCGAGCAGTTCACGGATCGGTTCCAGCATCGAATACGGCAGCGTCACGTGCAGGTCGCCGCCGCCGCCATCGAGTTCCACATGGAAGCGGCTCACGACCACGTACTCGCGGGGACTGACGATGTTGGCGAAGTGCGGATTGACCTCGCTGGTGATGTACTCGAAGTCCACCGGCATCACCGGCGCCCAGGCATCGACCAGGTCGGTGAAGGTCTGCTTCAGCAGCAGCTGGATCACCCGCATCTCGGTGGCAGTGAACTCGCGGCCTTCGATCTTGGCCGGATAGCGACCGTCGCCGCCGAAGAAGTTGTCCACCATGGTGAACACCAGCTTGGGTTCGAACACGATCAGGCCTACGCCGCGCAGCGGCTTGAACTTGATCAGGTTGAGGTTGGTGGGTACGTACAGGGAGTGCAGGTAGTCGCCGAACTTGATCGTCTCGATGCCGCGCACCGACAGTTCGGCCGAGCGCCGCAGCAGGTTGAACAGGCCGATCCGCCATGTGCGCACGAAGCGCTCGTTGATCATCTCCAGTGTCGGCAGGCGGCCGCGCACGATGCGGTCCTGGCTGGCGAAGTCGTAGGTGCGGGCGATGGTGGGATCGACCGGCGGTTCCTCGGTTTCGATCGCGCCGGTATCGACGCCGTTGAGCAGCGCGTCGATCTCGTCTTGCGACAGCAGGTCACTGGTCATGGCGGCGCGGTTCCGTCACTGCATCACGAAGCTGGTAAACAGCAGGGAGTCGGCAGAGGGCTTGCCGGTTTCGGCCACCAGCAGCGCTTTCACTTCCGAGAGTGCGCTGTTCTGGAGTCGCTCCTTGCCTTCCCGGCTCATCAGGCCGGCGGCATCCTGCTGCGCGAACAGCATCAGCAGGCGCGCGCGGATGGCGGGAGCATGCAGTTCGATGGCCTTGAGCGATTCGGGATCGCGGGTCATCAGCTGCACCTCGACCTGCAGGTAGCGTGCGCCGCCCGTTTCGCCGACAAGGTTGACCACGAACGGCGGCTCCAGCGCGAAGTACTGGGCGGGCGCGGGAACTTCGCCGGGACTCTTGGCCTTGGGGGCATCGGCTTTGACTTCCGCGCCGGCATGGCTGGCGAAGTACCACGCACCACCGCCGGCAGCGCCGGCCGCGACCAGTGCCACCAGCCCGATGGTCAGCAGCGACTTGCCGCGCTTGGGCTTGTCGCCCTTGTCGGCCTTGGATTTGCTTGCGTTCTTGTCGGCGGCTGCCACGGCGGTGGATCTCCTGAGGGGTCAGCCCAGGTGATGCAAGCGGCGTGCCGTGGTGGGCAGGAGAGCCCGACGGGGTTTTGACGGGGGTAGCTTCTGTAGGAGCGACGTGAGTCGCGACCGCATGTCATGGCGGTCCGGAAAGACTGTTCACGCATGGATGGCCGCGTGGGTCCGGCGGCCATGGCGCCGGATTTCCGCGGTCGCGACTCACGTCGCTCCTACAGGAACAGCGACCCGTCAGGCGTACGCGTCCACCAGGCCCCGCGCCGTCATGCGGACGGTACGGGGCGTCTCGGGGCCGGCGTCGCTGGTGTCTGTGGCGCTTTCACCGTGCGGCGCAGTGCCGCTCTGCGACGGCGGGGCGTGCTGCTGGCTGACGTCAGCGTGGGCAAGCTGGAAGCCGTGTTGGCCCAGCATGTCGCGCAGCCGCGGCAGGCTGCTTTCCAGCGCCTGGCGAACATCGGCCTGGGCGCTGGAGAAGTCGGCGTGCACGCGGTCGCCTTCCAGTCGCAGGCGGATCTCCACGGTGCCCAAGTCGTTCGGGGTCACCTTGATGTGCGCATGGCCGATCTTCTGGTCGGCCATCCAGCGCACCGCATCGGCGACGTCTTCGTCGAAGTGGCCGCCATGCAGATCGGCGCTCGGTGCTTCCAACGCATTGACGGTCTCCGTACGCGACAGACCGAGCGGGGCATTCGAGGCGCCGACGCCGGCGAGGAGCGTGCCGGTGGGCGAAGGGGTGGTTTCCGCGTCGTCGCTGCGCAGGGCATCGAGGATGTCGCGGCCGAGGTTGATCGCGTCCGGTATCGCGGCGGCGGCCTGGCCGGTGGCCAGGTGGGCGGTGAAGGAGAGCAGGTTCTGCAGCGGCGCCTTGGCCACGTTGTCGGTCGTGGCGGTCGCCTTGGGCAACGCTGTCGCGGGCGCGTCGGTTGCGGTTGCGGTGGCTGCGTTCTGTACGTCTGGGACACCCGGGTTATCGAGTCCTGCAGTGGCCGGGACCGGCAAGGTACCGGCCGGCGAGATCGGCAGAAGGGCGCGACCGCCTGCCAGGACGGCATCGGGGGAGGAGGGCACCTCCGCAGGCACGGCGCCGCCGAGCAGCGGATTGCCCAACAGCGGATTGCCCGGCGGATCGGTCGGCACCGCAGCGACGCCAGGATCGGACGGCGGCACGACGCTTGCCGGTACCGGAAGATCCGGCGACCGGAGCGTTGCGACGCGAGTCTCCTGGGTGTCCTGATCGTCCGTTGCGTGCGCCGTATTGTCGGGACTGCGCTTGGTGGTGTGCGCTGGTGGCAGGGCGGTCTCCTGCCCCTCGTCGCGCCGGGGCGCGGGCTTTCGCGCCGGGGCGTCTTCACGCATTGCCGGGCGACGCACCATCTCGTCGAAGCTGGGCTTCGCCGGCTCCGATGCGGCTTCACGCGTCTGCGCAACGCCACCCACCGTGGCGGGGGACACCGTCTTGCTAGCGGAAGGCAGCGACGCCACCGGGGATGGCATCAGGCTTCCTCGCTTTCCTGCGCGGTGGCGGCCAGCCGTGCGCGGCGGGCACCCAGGTCATCCATCTCGCGCTGGTCGCGCCGTTCCACCACCTGCCGTTCCTGGGCCCGGTAGCTGGCGGCGAGTTGCTCCAGCACCTGCTTGTCACGGCTGGCCAGCAGCAGGCGGTCGCGTTCGATGTCCACGCTGCTGCGGCTGCGGTCGACGTTCTGCAACTGCTGCGCCAGTGCCTGGTCGATGCGTTCCAGGAAGGCGCGGCGATTGGCCAGCTGCGCCGGACTGGTGGCGGCCATCTGGCTGTTGGCGTAGTCCTCGGCGTACTGCCGCAGTTCCTCCAGCCGCGACTCGTGCTGCGCCAGCGTGTTCTGGCGCTCGGCCAGGTCGCGGGCAACGGAATCCTCGTGTTCCTGCGCGCGGCGCAACAGCGGATCGATTCGGCGGGACTGCATCATGGCGGGGATTCCTTGGCGTTACTGCGGGCTGCGTGGCGTGGGGATGCCGGCAGCGACGTTGCGTTGGACCAGCGATTCGAGTGCGGCACGGCTGCTGGGAAGGTCAGCGGCGCGCGCCACGTCCTGGCCCAGGAATTCGACGATCTCCGGCCAGCGTTCCAGCGCTTCATCCACGGTGGGATCGTTGCCGCGCTGGTAGGCGCCGATGGCGATCAGGTCGCGGTTGCTGTTGTAGGCGGACAGCAGGCGCTTGAGTTTGCGGATGCGGTCGCGCCAGGTTTCGTCGGCGATCTCGGTGACCACGCGGCTGACCGAGGACTCCACGTCGATGGCCGGATACAGGCCGCTGTCGGCCACGCGGCGCGAGAGCAGGATGTGGCCGTCGAGGATGGCGCGCGCGGCATCGGCGATAGGGTCCTGCGGATCGTCGCCTTCGGTCAGTACGGTGTAGAACGCGGTGATGGAACCGCGCCCTTTCGCACCATTGCCGGCACGCTCAACCAGCGCGGGCAGGCGCGCGAACACCGACGGCGGATAGCCGCGCGTGGTCGGCGGCTCACCCACCGACAGGCCGATCTCGCGCTGCGCCTGGGCGAAGCGGGTCAGCGAATCCATCAGCAGCAGCACGTTGAGGCCCTGGTCGCGGAACCACTCGGCGATGGCGGTGGCGCGATACGCACCCTGCAGGCGGGCCAGCGGCGGCCGGTCGGCGGGACTGGCCACCACCACCGCGCGTGCCAGGCCCACCGGGCCGAGCGTGCTTTCGACGAAGTCGCGCACTTCACGGCCGCGTTCGCCGATCAGGCCGACGACGATCACGTCGGCGGCGGTATAGCGGGTCATCATGCCCAGCAGCGTGGATTTGCCCACGCCGGAGCCGGCGAACAGGCCCACGCGCTGGCCACGGCCGATGGGCAGCAGCGCATTGATCGCGCGCACGCCGACATCGAGGGGTTGGGTGATCGGTTCGCGCGACAGCGGATTGATCGTCATGCCCGCCAGGCTGACGCTGCCTTCCGCGCGGATCGGGCCACGACCGTCCAGTGGGACGCCGTCGCTGTCGATCACGCGTCCCAGCAGGCCTTCGCCGACCTCCACGCCACCGCGGCGGCGCGAAGGCACTACGCGCGCATTCGGCAGCAGGCCGTGCAGTTCGGCGCTGGGCATCAGGTAGGTGCGTTCGCCCGAGAAGCCGACGACTTCCGCATCCACCCAGCCGCCATCGACGACTTCCACTTTGCAGGTGGCGCCCATCGGGGCTTCGCAACCGATGGCTTCCAGGGTGAGGCCGACGGCACGGCGCAGAATGCCCTCGCGGATCAGGCCGCGGCCGCCGAGTTCGGGATTGATCTGCGACAGACGCGCGGACAGGCGCAGGTCGCGGGCGGTCAGCCATTCCAGCGGCTGGGCGCTCATGCGCGCGTGCTCCGGTTGAGCACGGTTTCCAGCGCGCCGCGCAGGCGGGCCTCAAGGGTGCCGTCGATGCGGACGCTTTCGGCGTGCACGCGCAGATCGCCGCGGCTGAGCGAGGTGTCCGCGGTCAGTCGCGTACCCGGGGCCATGGCCAGCACGGGAGTGAGGGCCGCGATGTCGTCGGGATGCAGGCGCAGTTCGACTTCGCGCTGCGCGCCGCCGACAGCATCCAGTGCACTGGTCGCCAGTTCCTGCAGCAGGACGGGGTCGGTCTGGTAGGCACGGCCCACCAGCGCACCGGCGATGCGCACGGCGAGTTCGGACAGGGCGCCGACGACTTCGTTCTCGAGTCGATCCAGCGGACGCGAGAAATTGTCGAGGATGCCTTCCATCTGTGCGGCCAGCCGGCGGACTTCGGTCTGGCCGGTGGCGAAACCTTCGGCGTGGCCTTCGGCCAGCCCGCGTTCGAGGCCTTCGCGGTACGCGGCATCCTGGATGGCCTGGATCTCTTCGATCGTCGGCGGCACCAGCGGTGGTGCTTCCGGCTCGGCGGCGGGCGCTGCGACGACGACGTCGAGCGGCGCAGGCATCCAGCGCAGCGGCGACGGTGCGCTCATACCATTTCCTCGGCACCGGCCATCAGCGAGATCACGCCCTGGTCAGCCAAGCGGCGCACGATGGCGAGGATTTCCTTCTGCGCGCCTTCCACATCGGACAGGCGCACCGGGCCACGGGCCTCCATGTCTTCGACCAGGATCTGCGCCGCGCGCTGGGACATGTTGCGGGTGATCTTTTCCTTCACCTTGGCGTCGGCGCCGCGCAACGCCAGGCCCAGTCGGTCGTTCGGGACTTCGCGCAGCAGCGCCTGCAGTTCGCGGTCGCCCAGGTCGGCCAGGTTGTCGAACACGAACATCAGGTCCTGGATGCGCGCGCCCAGGTCGGCGTCGACCTGGGTGATGTTGCCGAGGATGGCCTGGTCCTGGCCGGAGTCCATGAAGTTGAGGATGTTCGCCGCGACCTTGACCCCGCCGATGCTGGAGGCCTTGAGATTCTGGTTGCCGGCGAACTGACGCTCCATGATCTCATTGAGTTCGTTCAGCGCATTCGGCGGGATGCCGTCCAGCGTGGCGATGCGCAGCAGCACGTCGGTGCGGGTGCGCTCGGGCAGCAGCTTGAGGGTGTCGGCGGCCTGATCGCTGTCCAGGTGGGCCAGTACGATGGCGATGATCTGCGGATGTTCGTTGCGCACCAGATCGGAGATCGCGCGCGGGTCCATCCACTTCAGTGTGTCCAGGCCGGTGGTGTTGCGGCCCAGCAGGATGCGGTCGATCAGGCTGCCGGCCTTGTCTTCGCCCAGTGCCTGCACCAGCACCTTGCGCACATAGTCGTCGGCGCCCATGCCCAGCGAGGTCTGCTTGTCCAGCGATTCGCCGAACGTGGCCATGACCTGCATCACCTGCTCGCGGCTGACGCCGGAAATGGTGGCCATGGCGATGCCGAGCTTCTGCACCTCCTTGGCGTTCATGTGCTTGAGCACTTCGGCGGCATCTTCCTCGCCGAGGGAGAGCAGCAGCACGGCCGCGCGCTGCACGCCGTTGAGTGCCGGTTCCTGTGCGTTATTCATCGCTGGCCACCCAATCCTTCACTACCTGCGCCACCTGCTTGGAATCGGTCTTCACCGCTTCGCGCGCCTGGCGCAGGCGGTCTTCGTAGGCATCGGAGGGCAGGGCGCGCATCGGCGGCAGGGCGTCGTGGGACAGCGTGGCCAAGGCGCCGGCCTCCATGTCGTCCTCGTCCATCACGGTGACGTCGATGCCGTCGTCCTCGTCCTGCGTCCTCCGCCTGGTGGCAGGATGGATGATCTGGCGCATGGCCGGGCGCAGCACGCCGAACAGCAGCGCGATGACGACCAGCGCGCCCAGGCCATAGCGGGCGATGTCGCGCAGCATCGGGTTGTGCAGCCACGGGCTTTCCCAGAAAGGCACGTCCACCGGGGCTTCGGTTTCGCGCACGAACGGCGCGTTCATCACCGAGACCGAGTCGCCGCGCGCGGCGTCGAAGCCCACGGCTTCCTTCACCAGCGCTTCGATGCGGGTAAGCGTGGCGGCGTCCAGCGCGGTCATGACGACCTTGCCGTTCTCGCCGGTACGCGGCACGTGGTCGACCAGCACGGCGGCGGTGACGCGCCGCACCCGGCCGGCCGGCTGGCGCGTGTGCTGCAGCGTGCGGTCCATCTCGAAGTTGCGGGTGGCGCTGCTTGAGGTTTCGGTCGGCGCGGCCGGGTTCGGCGCGGCGGCGGCGTTCGGACCGGGCGGTGTGTTGCTGGTGGCGCCAGGTACGCCTTCGGGGCCGGCAGCGGCGACAGTGTTCTGGCTGACCTGTTCGCTGCGGATCTTGGCCGGATCGTTGGCGAAGGTTTCGCGGGCTTCTTCGGTGACCGAGAAGTCCATGTCCACGGCGACTTCGGCATTCACGCGGCCGGGACCGGTGAGCGGTTCCAGCAGTTCGCGGATGCGGTCGTTGAAGGAGGTCTCCAGTTTGCGTACGCGCTCGAACTGCGCGGCGTTCAGCGCGGCCTCGCTGTTCGGATCGCTTATGGTGAGCATGCGGCCGCTCTGGTCGACCACGGTGACGCGTTCGGGAGCGAGGTCGGGGATGGACGACGACACCAGGTGCACGATGGCATCCACCTGGTTGCGTTCCAGCAGGGCGCCCGAGCGCAGGTCCAGCACCACCGACGCACTGGCCACTTCGCGCTGGCGGGTGAAGGCGCTGGGCTTGGGAATGGCGAGGTGCACGCGTGCGTCGCGGACCGGGCGCAGGGTGGTGATGGTGCGGACCAGTTCGGTTTCCAGCGCGTGCTGGTAGCGTGCGTTCTCGACGAACTGGCTGACGCCGAAGCCCGGATCGCGCTCCATCATCTCGAAGCCGAGGCGACCGCTTTCGGCCAGGCCGGCGCCGGCCAGCTTCAGGCGGGCGTCGTGCAGGTTTTCTTCCGGTACCGAAATCGCGCCGCTGGCCTGGTCCAGCTGGAACGGGATCTGCGCGGCGCGCAGCATGTCGGTGGCTTCGGCGGTGGCCTTCGCGTCCAGGCCGGTATACAGCGGTGTGTACGCGGGTTTCTGCGACCAGAAGAACACCATCATGCCCACGGCGACGGCACCGGCGATCAGCAGCAGCGTGCCCATCTGCTTGAACACGCGCGCGTCCTGGATCCTGGTCAGCGCCGCGCCTGCCTTGTCGGCGGTCAGCGATTCCTTCAGGGCTTCCTTGGAAAGGGTCAGGGCCATGGTGGTGCGGTTCCTGCGCGGTCGGCTCGGTGGAGTGGGGCGGTCAGCGGTCGGGCATTGCGGCGGCGGGCTTTACAACGGCGGGACCTACAAAGGCGGGACCTACAAAGGCATGTTCATGACGTCCTGGTACGCCTGCACCAGGCGGTTGCGGACTTCCACCGTGGCGCGGAAGGCCACCTGCGACTGCTGCGCGGCCACCATCACCCGTGCCAGGTCCGCGCGCGGGTCGCCCAGTTCGAAGGCCTGCGCGAGCGCGCCGGACGTCTTCTGCGCTTCGTTCACGCCTTGCAGCGCGTTCTGCAGGGTGTCGCCGAAACTCGGCGCCTTGACGCCCGGCTGTTCAAGCCCCACCCGGTTCGGGGTGAATGCACCCGGGTTCGGCATCGGCTCGAGGGCACGCGTACCGACCTGGTGCTGGTAACTGCGGATCTGCGAGAGGATGGAGGAGACGTCGGACATGGGCTGGTGCTTCGGTCGTCGGGGTGTCTTGTCAGATCAGTTGCAAGACCCGTGCCGGAAACGCCGTCCGTCGCCAGTCAGTTTTCCGTCGCCAGGGCGACCTCTTCTCGCTCGATGCCGTACTTGCGCAGCTTCTCCACCAGCGTGGTGCGGCGCAGGCCCAGCAGTTGCGCGGCGTGCGCGACCACGCCACCGGCGCGGTCCAGTGCATCGCGGATCAGGTTCAGCTCGATCTGCGCGATGTGTTCGCGCAGGTCGATGCCGGATTCGGGCAGGCGGTCGGCCGGCGACACGGCAGCGGCCACGACGGCGGTCGGCAGCGGGGCCGGTGCAGCGGCCACCGGTGAAGGGGCCGGCGCCTGGGCGACCAGCGCCTCCACGCCTTCCGGCTGGTAGCGCTTGGGCAGGTCGGCCACGCGTACCAGTCCGCCCGGATGCAGTACCGCAAGCCGTTCGACCAGATTGGTCAGCTCGCGTACGTTGCCCGGCCACGCGTACAAGCGCAGCGCCTGCAGCGTCTCGTTGGCGAAGCGCACTTCACCGCGGCCGGTGCGTGCCAGCTGCGCGGCGATGGTGGTGACCAGGTCGGGCAGGTCGTCGGCGCGCTCGCGCAGCGCGGGCATCTCGATGGGGAACACATTGAGGCGGTAGAACAGGTCTTCGCGGAAGTGGCCGTCGGCGATGCGCGCTTCCAGGTTGCGATGGGTCGCGGCGATCACGCGCACATTGCAGCGGATGGTCTGGTTGCCGCCCACGCGTTCGAAGCTGCGCTCCTGCAGCACGCGCAGCAGCTTGACCTGCATGGGCAGGCTCATGTCGCCGATCTCGTCCAGCAGCAGCGTGCCGCCCTCGGCCATCTCGAAACGGCCTTTGCGGGCACTGAGCGCGCCGGTGAAGGCACCCTTCTCGTGGCCGAACAGTTCGCTTTCCAGCAGGTCCGGCGGAATGGCGCCGCAGTTGATGGCGACGAACGGCCCGTCGCGGCGCGGCGACTGGTCGTGGATGGCACGCGCCACCACTTCCTTGCCGGTGCCGGATTCGCCCAGCACCAGCACGGTGGTGTCGAAGCTGGCGACCTGTTCGATCATGCGGCGCAGGCGGGTGACGGCCGGGCTGTTGCCGGTCGGGCCGCTGGTGCTGACCTGCTGCGCCTGGTGTTCGGTATCCAGCCGCTTCAGGCTGGCGCGGCGCAGGCAGGCTTCCAGCTGCGCGTGGCGGATGGGGCTTTCCAGCGTCCATACACCAGCGTGGTGCAGGCCGTGCGCGGCGGCGAAGGCGGCGGTGTCGCCTTCCATCAGCAGCACCGGCGGCGGCAGCTGCGCCTTGCCCAGCCAGGCGAAGAACGCGTCGGCGGCCTTGCCATCATCGAGGGTGCCGACGACGATCGCCAACCAATCGTGCGGGCGCTGTCGGCGCGTATCCACGTCACCGGCGCTGGCGACCCAGCGGGGTGTCAGGTCCATGAATTCGAGCAGGCCGGCCAGGCGTTCGGCACGCGTGGCGTCGGCGTCGATGACGAGGATGCGGGATTCACTCATGGCGGCTGTCTTTGAACCTTTCGAGGATGGGCAAGACTTCCTGGATATAGGAAAGCTTGCTGACGAATTCGTCGGCACCGGCGCGCATCGCGTGTTCGCGGTGCTCGGCGTCGTCGAAATGGCTGGCGATCACGATGAAGGGCGGTGCGTCCTGCGTCTTGATGAGGCGGGTAGCCTGCAGGCCACCCATCTCCGGCATGGCCAGGTCCATCAGCACCACGTCCGGACGCAGGGTCTCCGAGCGTTCGATGGCTTCCAAGCCGTTGCTGGCGCGGCCCACGATGTCCAGCCACTCCACCTTGCGCAGGTGGCGCAGGGCGGCGTTGATGAAACCTTCGTGGTCGTCCACCAGCAGTACGGTGATCTTGCTCATTGCGGTCGTGCTCCGTTCTTATCCGGCCTTGGCCAAGACCGGTACGGTAGCGCGTCGGCGTTCCCGGGCGGGAGCGATATCGAGCTGTTCCCGGTACTTCGCCACAGTTCTGCGGGCAATGTGGATGCCCTGGCGGGCCAGCAGGCCGGCGATGGCTTCGTCGGCCAACGGCTTGCCGGCCGGTTCGGAATCGATCAGGCGGCGCACCATGGCGCGCACGGCCGGGCCGGACACGTTGGCGCCTTCCAGGCGCACCGCGAAGAAGTGCTTGAGCTCGAACGTGCCGCGCGGCGTCTGCATGTACTTGCCGGTGGTGATGCGCGAGACGGTGGATTCGTGCATGCCGATGGCGTCGGCGATTTCCTTCAGCGTCAGCGGGGCCATCGCTTCATCGCCCTGCGCCAGGAAACCGGCCTGGCGCTCGACGATGGCGCGTGCCGTCCGCAGCAGGGTGTCGTAACGGATCGAGAGGCCACGGGTCAGCCAGCGCGCTTCCTGCAGCAGTTCGCGCAGCTTGCCGGCGCCTTCGGAGGCTTCGGCCTGGTCCAACGCGCGTTCCTGCATCGGATTGACCCGCACGCGCGGCGTGGTCGCCGGGTTCAGGGCCACGCGCCAGGCGCAGTCGGCATGCCAGGCGACCACATCCGGGACGATGTAGCCGGTGGGTGCCGGCGCCAGCGACGCGCCGGGGCGCGCATCCAGCGACAGCACCAGGCGCACGCCTTCCATCACCTGGTCGAGTTCCAGGTCCAACAGGCGGGCGAGGGCGTCGTATTCGTGTGCGGCCAGCAGCGCCAGGCCTTCGGCGACGATGCGGCGGGCGACATGGCGGCCGGGCACGCGGCCCTGCAGGCAGTCCAGCTGTACCTGCAGGCACTCGCGCACGTCGGCGGCGGCCAGGCCGGGGAATTCGCCCCGCAGCAGGCGCTCGCGAAGCTGCAGCGCGGCGTCGGTGGTCAGGTCGAAGCGGGCGGAGGCCAGCAGCGCCAGGGTGTCGGGCGCCTGCTCCAGGTAGCCGGCGTCATTGGTGTGCTCGAGCCAGAAGGCGACCACGTCCAGCGCCCGGCCATCCAGTTCCAGCGCAAGGCGGTCGAGCACGCGCACGTGCGGATCGCTGGATTCGCCGGCTTCGACCCGCTGCATGCGGTCGTCGTCGCCGTCCTGCCAGTTGGCGCCGGCCACGTCCCACAGGCTGGATTCGGGCAGTTCGTCGAACGCGGCGGCATCGAGGGCGGCGGCGTCCTGTGCCGGCAGCACGTCGATCTCGGCGACCGTCTCGGCATCCTGGGCTTCTTCGACTTCCAGCAGCGGATTGAGGTCCAGTGCGCGGCGCACTTCCATCTCCAACTGCAGGCCGTCCAGTTGCAGCAGCCGGATCGACTGCAGCAGTTGCGGCGTCAGGTGGAGTTGCTGGCCGAGCTGGGTGGAAAGTCCCGTCTTCATTCCCGTTGTCCCCGATTCGATGGCGTGCCGAGGTCGGCTTCACATCGTGTGAACACTTTGGGCGCCCGGTGACGGAAAAAAAATCAGGGCGTTTCTGGTTGTGCTGCGGGCGCACCCCACCGGCCGTCAGGGTTTCCCCTACGGCGTCGGGTTATCGTCGATGGGAAGTGCCCGTCAGGGCGGTGCGGCAACGGGAATCCGTCGCCGGCGGGGGTCATCCACGCCGTTCCTGCAAGGCTCAGGCCAGTTCGTTCTGGTGGCGTGCGGCCAGCAACAGCAGATCGTTGGCGCGACGGCAGCCCAGCGATTCCATCATCCGCGCGCGGTGGGTTTCCACTGTCTTCACGCTGATGCCGAGTTGGGCCGCGATTTCCTTGCTGCTCATGCCGCTGCCCAGCTGGCGCAGGATCTCGCGTTGCCGCGGCGACAGCGCGGCGATGCCGGTGGGACGCTGCGGATTGAGCATCGGCGCCAGCATCTTCGACGACACCTGCGGACTCAGGAACACCTGGCCACTGGCGGCGGCACGCAGGGCGAGTTCGAGTTCCATCGGCGCCGCTTCCTTGACAACGAAACCGGCACAGCCGCGATCCAGCGCCACACGCACTTGGGTGGGATCGTTGTGCATGGACATGATCACCACGCGGGTCTGCGGCAGCGATTCGCGCAGCAGCGGAAGCAGGTCGAGCCCGCTGCGGTCGGGCAGGGAGAGGTCGAGCAGGATCAGGTCCGGGCGGTGGATCGCCGCCATGTCCAGCGCCTGTTGCGCGTTGCAGGCTTCGGCCACGACATCCACATCGGGCAATGACTGCAGCAGCCGGCCGATGCCGGCGCGGACCAGGGTGTGGTCGTCGACGATGAGTACACGCACAGGGAAGAACCAGTCGATATCGCGTTGCTTGGTGATGTCACGATAGCCGCGCTGTCCCCGTGCGCCAATTCAGAATCGCGATGGGAAAGTGAAACCACGACACCAGTCACAATTGTAGTGACCGTATTCCCGTGAAAAGGGCGAATACCGCAATCGCGGCGTGTGATGCGTGCACATCGCAGGTGCCACGGTGGGCGTGAATGCGCGAAAAGGCGGCTACGGACGCGCGGCGTGCTGGGACTGGCGGGCTTCGGCGATCTGGCGGCGATGCAGGCGGAACAGGTGGCGGTCCATGGCCTCGGCAAGGCCGGCGCCCAGGGTGTCGAACTGCAGCCAGAGATGTTGCGTGCCTTGCGAGCCTTCGGCCTGCGCCAGCAGCGTGGCGGGCAGTTCTATGTGGTCGCTCAACCACGTGGCGGGCTGCATGGTCACCACGCCGGCAACGCCGACGGCCAGGTCCTGCGACGACACCACATCAAGGCGCAGGCCACGGTGCGACCAGCGCAACGGGGTGGCGGGCAGTGTTTCATGTTGGCTGCGCGCCAGCCGGCCGAGCAGCGACAGCACCAGGTCCAGCTTGGCTTCGATGCGCTGCTGCGTGGGGGTGGCTTCCTTGCGGTCGTCCGGGTCTTCGCCGCGCACGTCCTCGGCGACCGCCAACCCTTTCAGCAAGGCCTCCGACGGGGCCTGCATCAGGACCCGCGCGCCCGCGTCAAAGCGCGCGGGCAGCACCACCTCGCAGGTGAGCGCGCCATCGAACAGCGCGTGCTCGGCAGGGTGCTCCACGAGGATGATCGAAGCGGTCATGGCTCACCCCTCGACAACGGAAAGATAGGCGCGCGCGGCGCGGTCGGCGCTCTGGTTGACGTGCATGCGGACCCGCACCTGTTCGCGTGCGTCCTGCATTGACTTCTGCAGCTCCAGTTGTGCGCGCAGCAGCACAGCCAGCGCGTCGTAGCCCGCGGAGCGGCCTCCGTCAGCATGCAGGAAGGCCCGCACGTCATGGTCGTGACGGTTGAGCAGGCGCTCGACGTCCTCCAGGTCGCCCGCGTGCAGGGCGTGGCGCATGCCGTCGAGCTGGGCGAAGAGGTCGTCGAGGGCCGGTGTGGCGTTCATCGCGCGGCGGCCATGGCCGGGGGCTGGCGCTGCTCGGAGGGAATGGCGTTCCAGGCGGACTCGATCTCGCCCAGCAGGTCGAGCGATTCGCGCAGTGCGGCGGCGTCGTTGTGCAGGTTGGCATCGATCAGGCGCGTCTGCACGTAGTCGTACAGCGCGGAGAGACTGCCTGCGATTTCGCCGCCCGCCTCATGGTCCAGCGAGCCATTGAGGTGCCCGATGATCGCGCACGCTTCGCCGATCGCCTTGCCCTTGCGTGCCAGGTCGCCACGTTCCATGCACGCGTCCGCCAGCCGCAGGCGTTCGCAGGCGCCCGACAGCAGCAGGGCCACCAGGCGATGTGGATCGGCGTCCATGACGGCGCTGCTGAGGCCGGTGTTGCGGTACTGGGCGGCGTACGAATGCGATGACATTCCATTTTCTCCTGCGATCCCCGCGCGTCACCCGACGGCGGTTCGGATCGGCGGTTATCCGGTCTGGTTGGCGAGCGAGGCGAGTTGCTGGGCCAGGTAGCTGCTGGTGCTGCTCATCTGGGCGACCATCGAATCCATCGCCACGAACTGGGCCTTGTAGCGGTTGCCGACGGCTTCCATGCGCGCATCCAGGGCCAGGCGCTGCGTGGCGACGTCCTTGATCTGGGCATTCAGGCCGCTGGTGCGCTGGGTGAAAGCCCCATTGGTGCCGATGTAGCTGCCCACGGCCGCCTGCAGCTTCCCCCCGAAGCCGCTGTCGCCGGTGAAGGCGGTGCGGATCTTCTCGGGATCGCTGACCAGCGCGGCGGTGAACTTGCTGCTGTTGAATACCAGGGTGCCGTCGGACGACGGATAGCCCTTGGTCTGCAGGCCCAGCGTCTTGGCGTCCAGGCCCTGTGCCGCCAGGTCGCCGAGTACGCCGCTGAGCACATTCCTCAACTGGCCCGAAGCGCTGCGCATCTGCGCATCGCCAGTCAGGGCGGAAGGCTCGTCGCTTTCGGCGTTGTACTTGGTCGAGGTGTTGATGGCGCCGATGGCCGCGTTGTATGCGGTCACGAAATCCTGGATCAGCTTGCTGGCGGCTGCGGTGTCGGTGGACACGGTGACGGTGCTGGTACCTGTGGTCTTCAGGTCCAGGGTCAGTCCCGGCACGGCGTCGGTGATCTTGTTGCCGCTGGCGGTCACGGTCAGGCCGTCGATCTTCACTTCGGCATCGGCGGCGGGGACGCGTTCCTGCAGGCTGGCAGCGAGGGTCTGCAGGTCGCTGCCGCCGGAGGTGAAGGCCAGCGAGATGCCGTTGGCGGCGCCGGTTTTGTCGGACGACACGGACAGGTAGAGCCCGTCGTTGGACGTCAACACGCTGGCCTGTACGCCCTTGCTGCGGGCGGCGTCGTTGATCGCACTGCGGACATCCTGCAGCGTGCTGTCCGCAGCGATATCGATGGCCAGCGCCTCGCCGCCGACCGTCAGCGTCAATTGACCGGCGCCGAAGGTCGTGTCCGCTGCCACCGGCTGGTTGGTGATCCACTTGTTGGCGGTGGCCAGTCCGACCACTTCGATCGCATACGTGCCGTTGGGCGTCCCGCTGCCCACCGTGGCGCCGACCACCGTATCGGTGGCGGACTTGACGGTGCGGGTATCGAAGGCGGTAGCGGCCTTCAGTGCGGTCAGCGCCTTGTCCAGATTGCTGAAGGCGGAACTCACCGTGCCCAGCGCGGACAGCTTGAACTTGGCTTGGCTTTCGATGCGGGTCAGGCGGTTTTCCGCGGGCGCGCGATCGGCCGCCACCAGTTGGGACACCATGCCGTTGATGTCCATCCCGGTGCCGATGCCGCCATAACCCAGCGAATAGTCTGCCATTGCCGTCTCCTGTCAGTGCCCTTCCGGAAAAGGGTGGCCGGGCGGGCCTGGCATCCGCTACCGGATGGGGCCCGCCCGTGCAGTTTCAGTAGCGGCCTGCCGCGGCCGTTCTTTAGCCCGCATCTCTCCGTCTCCCACCGCCGCCGTGGGTCCGGCGGCTGGTGAGAAATGCGGGCGCAGGAGCTGATGCAGGGTTTGTGCCAGAAAACGGTGATTCGTGATGCGGCAACTCGCAGAAACCGGTGTTCCCGCTCACCAATCACCGCTCACCCACAAAAAATACCCCCTCCGTCGCCGGAGGGGGTTGGGGTACTGCCAAACGGAGGGAGACGAATCCGTCCGTGACGACAGGTAACTAGGAGGAACTGTGGATGAGGCGTGTTGCGTATCAGCGCAGCAGGGACAGCACGTTTTGGGGCACCTGGTTGGCCTGGGCCAGCATGGCCGTACCGGCCTGCTGCAGGATCTGGGTGCGGGTCAGTTCGGCGGTTTCCTTGGCGAAGTCGGTGTCGCGGATGCGGCTGCGCGAAGCGGCCAGGTTTTCCGAGCTGGTCTGCAGGTTGGCGACCACCGAGGTGAAGCGGTTCTGCACCGCACCCAGGTCGGCACGCGCGCTGTTGACGGCCGTCAGTGCCTTGTCGACGATTTCCAGCGCCTGCTGCGCACCCTTGAACGTGGAGATGTCCAGGTTGCTGGCGTACTGCTTGGTCGTCGCGACGGTGCTGGCGGCGACGTCGGCCGGGGCGGTACCGCCGGTCCAGGTGCCGGTTTCCACGGCGATGCCGAGGAAGTCGCCATCCGAATCCACGCTGTCCTTGACCGAGGTCAGGTTGACGGCGCCGTTGGCACCCAGCTCGGCCAGCACGCCGGTTTCACCGATCTTGGCATTGATCGCGCCGACCAGCGCGGTGGCGGCGGCGTCACGCGTACCGGCGGCCGTGCCCTGTGCTGCCACTTCGACGGTGTCGATGGTGACGGCATTGCCATCGGCGTTGGTCAGCTGCAGGCCTTCGATCTTCAGATCGGTGGTGCCGTCGGCCGGGGTGGCCGTGGTGAACGTGGCGGTGGCGAACATCGCGCCGCCCAGCGCATCGGCCTGCGCATCGACGACCTTGTCGATGGCGATGGCCTGCGACGCATTGGCGCCCACCTGGAACAGCTGGCTGGTGAACGAGCCGTCCAGCAGTTTGGTGCCGTTGAAGTCGGCCTGCTTGGCGACGCGGTCGATTTCGGAGGTCAGCTGCTTGACTTCGGCATTCAGCGCGGCGCGGTCGGACGAGGAGTTGGTCGCGTTGGCCGACTGCACCGACAGCTCACGGATGCGCTGCAGGTTGTTGCCGATTTCGGTCAGCGAGCCTTCGGCGACCTGGGCCAGCGAGATACCGTCGTTGGCGTTGCGGACCGCGACGTCCAGGCCACGGATCTGGGTGCTGAAGCGTTCGGAGATGGCCAGACCGGCGGCGTCGTCCTTGGCGCTGTTGATGCGCAGGCCGGACGAAAGACGCTGGATGGTGGTGGCCAGTGAAGCACCGCTGCTGCTCAGATTGCGCTGCGCATTCAGCGAGATGGTGTTGGTATTGATGACCTGTGCCATGGAAGTTTCCTCTAGGCGGGATTACGAAGGGGAGAAGCCCGGGCCGGAAGGGGGGCGTTGGCCACCACCCCTTCCGGCGCATCACCGCGTTAGCGGAGCAGGCTGAGCACGTTCTGGGGCACCTGGTTGGCCTGGGCCAGCATGGCCGTGCCGGCCTGCTGCA
>CBIHLJ010000045.1:0-25934 GCA_966210745.1 uncultured Pseudoxanthomonas sp. | reverse complement strand
GCTGTCTTCCCGTGCCCGCCGCTCCCTTGCCACCCCCGCCATGGGGGGGCGTCTGCGTACCGCCATCTGCATCGCCCTGGCCTGCACGGCGGGCACGGCGATCGCTGCGCCGCAGGACGCGCTGCCTGCCGTCCAGGCGGCCGCTGATGTCTCCGCGACAGCGACCGAGCTCGATGCGGTGATGGTCGTCGGTCAGCGCGCCAGTCGCGTCAGCAACGGTGCCACCAACCTCGACCTCGCGATCAAGGAGACGCCACAGTCGATCAGCGTGGTAAGCAACGAGCAGATGGCGCAGTTCGGTACCGACAGCCTCAACGAAGCGTTGCGCATGGCGACCGGCATCCAGGTGGAGGAATGGGAAACGAACCGTACCAACTTCACCGCGCGCGGCTTCGACATCGCCAATACCCAGATCGATGGTGTCGGTCTGCCCAATAGCTGGGGCATCGTCACTGGCGCGCAGGACACCTTCGGCTACGAGAAGCTGGAGGTGATCCGTGGCGCCAACGGCTTGCTGACCGGCGTGGGCAATGCCGCCGGTACGATCAACTACGTGCGCAAGCGCCCCACCAACGAGCCGCAGGGCAGTGTCGGGATCAGCCATGGCTCCTGGGGCACGACGCGGGCGGAGGTCGATTACTCCACGCCGTTCACCGAGAACGGCACGTGGGCCGGACGGGTGGTGGCCGCGCACGAAGAAGGCGATTCCTGGCTGCGCGGCAAGGACGACACGCGCGACTTCCTCTATGGCGTAGTGGACGGCCAGATCGGCGAGAACGGCACGCTGACGCTGGGGTATTCCTGGCAGGAAGGAAAGACCAACGGCAACATGTGGGGCGCGCTCGGCTTCATGTACAGCGACGGCACGCAGGCCGAATGGGATCGCGGAGCCTCGACCACCCAGGACTGGACGTACTGGGACACGACCACCAAGACCGGTTTCATCGAGTACACCCACCAGTTGGGTGCAGACTGGCAGATGAAGCTGTCCTACAACCATCGCGATATCCGCAACGACGACAAGCTGTTCTACGCCACTGATCTCGCGGCCACTGGCCTGGAGCCGGGTACCAATCTGGGGCTGTATGGTTATCCGTGGGGCGGCGCCGACAAGTTCACTGCCGACCTGGGCTCGGCGACGCTCAATGGTCACTTCCCCATGTTCGGCCGCGATCAGGAAGTCATGCTTGGCGTGAGCTGGTCCAAGAGCGAAAGCGTCAGCAGCCAGTACGCGGGCGCCATGTGCGGCACCGAACTTTGCGGTTACATCGAGATGCCCGGCTTTCCGTGGGCGGGTGACGTGATCCCCGAGCCGGTGTGGGGCGATCTGTCGGTCTACAGCACGCTGGATGAGCGGCTCAAGCGCGCCTACGGCGCGACCCGACTGTCGCTGACGGACAGACTGAAGGCCGTGGTCGGATTCAACTATGCCGAGTACCACCGCGAAGGCGTCAATTACGGCGTGGTATTCGATCAGACCGAGAGCCAGACCAGCCCATACGCGGGCCTGACCTTCGACTTCACGCCCAACGTGCTGGGCTACGTCAGCTATTCGGACATCTACCAGCCGCAGAGCCAGTCGGACGCGGAAGGCCGTTACCTGGATCCGACCAAGGGATCGAACTACGAGTTGGGTGTGAAAGCCGATTGGCTGGACAAGCGCCTGCTGACCACGCTGGCCGTGTTCCGGGCCGAGCAGGATGGTCTGGCAACCGGTGCCGGTTACAACGACCTTGGCCAGTTCTACTACGAAGGCGTGGACGTCGAGTCCAAGGGCGTCGAATTCGAAGCCACCGGCAAGCTGAGCGACAACGTCGACATGGTGTTTGGCTATACCGCGCTGAAGCTGACCGGGCAGGATGGAGACGATACCTATCGCTGGGTGCCACGCCGGACGGCCAACCTGTTGCTGAGCGCGCGCCTGCCGACCTACACGGCACTGTCCGTCGGCATTGGCGGGCGCTGGCAGAGCGGCATTTCGAACGTGGAATCCAGCGGCTTCACGGTTCGCCAGGACAGCTACGCGGTGTTCAACGGCTTCGCCGCGTGGGACTTCCTGCCGAACGCCACGCTGCGGCTCAACGTCAACAACCTCGGCGACGAGAAGTACATCAATACGCTGCGTTACAGCGGTTACTACGGCGCGCCGCGCAACTACACGCTCAGCCTGAACTGGCGGTTCTGAGCCGCCGCTTCCCCGCACCGAGACACGAGCCATCGCCATGTCCCGCACCATCGTCGCTTCCTCCCATGCGCCGCGCCTGCAACTGGCGGCGCGCATCACCGCCGCCGTGTTCGGTGGCTATGCCTTCGCCTGGGGCATCGTCGCCGCTGGCGCCAGCCTGATGTTCGCCGCCGGCATGGATTTCCACGATGCCGAGTTCCTCGCCAGCCTGCTGGGCGTGCTGGCGTTCCTGGTGGCGTTCCTCTGGGCGTTCGCGGCGCGACGGGTGTGGGTGGTGTGGTCGGTACTGGCCGGCGGCGGTGCGTTGCTGGCGGGCACGGGCTCGTTCGTGCAGTCGCTGCTGGTCTGAGGAGGCCGACATGTTCCCGAGCTTCCGTCAGGCCATGGCATGGCTGCATACCTGGTTCGGCCTGGTGCTGGGCTTCGTGCTGATGGCGGCGTTCTTCTTCGGCGCGCTGTCGGTGTTCGATCGCGAGATAGACCGCTGGGCGATCCCGTCCACGCGTTTCGAGCCGCAACCGATGCCTTCGTACGAAAAGGTGCTGCGCCCGGCTTTCGAACGCATGCAGCCGCTGCCCGCAGCCGTGGACGCGATGCGTCCCCGCGTCAACGGCGAGATGCCGGCCCGCTTCGATACCGTGGTCAGCTGGAGCGCCTACACCACCCACCGCGACCCGGTGCTGCAGGTGTTCGCGGGGTACGAAGTGCCGAATGCGAAGGATCCGGAGGAAACCATCTGGGCCGACGGCACCCTCGATCCGCGCGACGGCACGCCCTTGCCCAACGACAGGCTCAAGGTCGGCAGCGGCTTCTTCTATCCCATGCACTACGGTCTGACGCTGGACTGGAAGAACCTGGGCATCTGGATCGTCGGCTTCTCCGCGCTGGTGATGCTGGCCGCGCTGGTCAGCGGCGTGGTGATGCACCGCAAGATATTCCGCGAGTTCTTCACCTTCCGTCCCGACAAGGCGCGCCTGCGCAGCGTGCTGGACCTGCACAACCTGACCGGTGTCGTCGCGCTGCCGTTCCACTTCTTCTTCGCATTCACCGGCCTGCTGATCTTCGCTGCCACGTACTACTTCCCGCTCGGCCACACGCAGCTGCACGGACTGCATGACCTGCACGCGGAAGTGGAAGCGCGCGAGACCGGTCTGCCGCACGAGCGCGCGGGCGTGCCTGCGGGCCTGGCCAATGTCGACGCGATGGTGGCCGATGCGCGGCGCCGCTGGGAGGCGAAGGACAAGGCGGGTGATGTCGGCTTCCTGGTGCTGCAGCACGTGGGCGACGCCAATGGCTACGTCAGCGTCTATCGCGCGGGTACCGACCGTATCGCGCTGGTGGGTGACGGCATCCACTACAAGGCATCGACCGGCGAACTGATCCGCGAGGATCCTGCCGCCACCCCAGTTGGCCGCGTCAGCGAATTCCTCACCGGTCTGCACCTGCAGCACTTCCGCCACTGGTTGCTGCGTTGGTTCTACGTGCTGGGCGGGCTGGCGGGTGCGGTGTGCATCGCGACCGGGTTCGTGTTCTTCGTCGAGAAGCGCAAGCGCCAGCATGCCCAGCGTGGCAGCCAGGGCGCGAGGGTGGTCGATGCCCTGGCCGTCACCACGGTGACGGGCATGGTGTTGGCCGCACTCGGAATACTGGTCGCCAACCGCCTGCTGCCCGAGGACCTGCCGGCACGCGGTGACTGGGAGCGCTACGCCTTCTGGGGAACCTGGGTGCTGGCGTTGCTGCATGCCGGCTGGCGCAGCGCACCGGTCGCGCGCGGGATGGCCAATCCAGCCTGGCGCGAGCAATGCGGGGCGATAGCGGTGCTGGCAGTGGCCGCCGTGTTGCTGAACTGGGTGACGACGGGTGATCACTTGCTGACCACGCTGCGTGCGGGCTATTGGCCTGTCGCGGGCGTTGACCTGTCATTGCTGGTGACCGCCGCCGTGGCGTGCATCGCGGCGCGCATCATCAAGCGGCGTGCCGTTGCGGCCGGGATGCGCGTGGCCGGTGTGGAGGCGTCGCATGCCTGAGTCCATGACGGCATGCCTGCTGCTGACCGCGTTGCTCTCCAGCATGGCCGGCATGGCATGGCTGGCCCTGTCGATGCAGCCCCACGCGCAGCAGGTGTGGGCGCGCGGGCATTCCCGCAACACGTCGCGGTTGTTGCGGCTGCTGGGCGTCGTAGGCCTGGTCGTTGCGCTGGCCCTGTGCCTGGTGGTCGACCACGCCTCCATGGCCGTGCTGGTGTGGGTGATGAGTCTCGCGGCGGGCGCGCTCGCCACCGCGTTCATGCTCACCTGGCGTGCGCACTGGTTGCGCGTCCTCGCGCCGTGGGTACGCGCGGCCCGCTGACGCCGCGCCGCAGGCACCTGATCAGGCCGGGGGAAGGACGCACCGGCGCCCCGTGCGGGGCACCGGTGCGCGCGGTCAGAATTTCCAGCCCACGCGTGCGTAGTAGAAACCGCCATTGAAGCCGTAGGGCGAGTGCACGGGATAGGCTGCGCCCGCCACGGACGCACCCCACGGGTTGTCGTCCGGGGTTTCGTCGAACAGGTTCTGCGCACCGACGTTGACGTACAGGCCGGAGGGAAACGTCCAGCCCACTTCGGCGTCCACGATCACCTTGCTGTCCTCGTAGATCGGCAGGCCGCCGTCGTCGATGCTGATGGCGCCGCTGTCCAGGTGATCCTCGTACCAAGAGCCGTAGTAGCCCAGGCGCAGGTTCGCGTGGAAGACCTCGCGTTTGTGGTTGATGCTGAAATAGCCCTTGGTCTTCGGCAGCGATTCCTCGATCTTGTAGACGCGGGCTTCGTTGATGAAGTTGGGATCGTAGCGGTCCACCTCGGTCTTGTTCCAGTTGGCGGCGAGCGAATAGGTGGTCGTGCCGCCGAAGTGGTCCGTTTCCACGCTGGTGACCAGGTCCACGCCGGTGGTGGTGGTGTCGAACGCATTGCCGAAGTAGGTCACCGAACTCAGCGACGCCGCTTCCGGATTGCCGGAGGCCACCAGTGCATCGCGTTCCTCGGGCGTCAGCGCGAAGCTGGTGCTCAGGGCGATGCGGTCTTCCACTTCGATGCGGTAGCCGTCCAGGGTGACCAGCCAGTCGCCGCTGCTCCACACCATGCCCAGCGAGATGTTCTTGGACTCCTCCGGCGTCAGCGCCCGGGCGCCTTTCAGGATGGCGATGGGATTGGTCGGCGGCAGCGTCGCGATGTCCTCCAGCACGCTGCCGTTGAACGCGGTACTGATCTGGCTGATGTTGGCCTGGCCGGGCGTGGGCGCGCGGAAGCCGGTGTTGTATGCGCCGCGCAGGGCGAAGGTGTCGGACACGTCGAAGCGCGCGGTCAGCTTGCCGTTGGTGGTGCTGCCGAAGTCGTCGAAATCCTCGTGGCGCACGGCGGCGGCCAGCAGCAACTGTTCGGTGAACTGCGCCTCCAGGTCCAGGTAGACCGCCCAGTTGCGCCGATCCCATTCGCCTGCGGTGCGCGGGCTGAAGCCGTTGAAGCCGTTCGAGCCCAGTGCGAAACCCTGTTCGGTCAACGGGCCGATGCCGGTGGAGGCATCGTCACCGGCCTTCACCTCGAAACTCTCCTCGCGCCATTCCGCACCTGCGGACAGGCGCAGGGCTTCGGCGGTGAACGAGGTCTCGATGTCGCGGCCGACGTCGAAGTTCACGCCCTTCTCGGTCTGGGTATTGCCGCCGGGACTGAAGCGCAGGCCCGCGGGCTGCGCTGCGCCGAGCGACGCATTGACCGTGTTGTAGATGACGAAGTCGATATCGTTGCGGCCGTAGGTCGCGCTGACATCCCAGTGCCATGCGCTGCCCCAGGTGCCCTTGACGCCGCCGACCACGGACATGTCTTCCAGGCTGCCGCCGAAGCGCGGCGTGAAGCCCCCAGGCAACGTGGACAGGAAGGTGAAGCAGTTGGTCGGCAACGCGGCCACTGCGGTACTGACCGTGCTGTACGGGATGAGGTTGCCGTTCGCGTCGCGCAGGGCGATGGTCGGGCAGCCGCCAGCGCCGGTGGTGTCGCCGATCAGCAGGGTCTCGCCGCCGTCGTTGGAGTACACGCCGGAGCGCGCGGTGGGGTCACGGAAGTAGAAGCCGCCATCGACCTCGCGTTGCGCGTAGTTGCCGAACAGGTAGACATCGACGCTGTCGCCGGTGATGCCGAGGTTGGCGACGAACTTGAGGTCGTCGTCCACCTTCGGCGAGCCCCAGATCTGTGCCGGCACCGGCACGCCGGGATAGCCGGCCGCGATCGCGGCTGCGGCGTCGTCGCGCTGCACGCTGCGCGAGGTGTCATCGGCCTGGCGCCATTCGGCGGTCAGCGTGGCGTAGCCGCGCTCGGTCAGCGGCAGGCCGATCTGCGCGGAGTACTGGGTGGTGAAGCCATCGCCTTCGTAGTACTGGCCGGCGAAGGCTTCGAACGCTCCACCTTCGCTGATCTTCTTCAACCCGAAGTTCACGACGCCCGCGATGGCGTCCGAACCGTATTGCGCGGCGGCGCCATCGCGCAGCACTTCCACCTGCTCCAGTGCGAGCGAGGGGAAGACGGAAAGATCGGGACCCTGCGAGCCGTCGGACAGACCGTGACCGAGGAAGGTGATCACCGCTGAGCGGTGGAAACGCTTGCCGTTCACCAGCACCAGCGTGTTGTCCGGCGGCAGGCCGCGCAGGTTGGCGGGGCGGACCAGGCTCGCGGCGTCATCGATCGGGATGGTGCTGACATTGAATGAAGGCACCAGCACGCGCAGCTGGTCGAGCGCATCGGTGGCGCCCTGGTTGCGGAACTCCTCGGCGCTGATGATGTCGATCGGCACAGCGGACGAGGAGACGGTGCGCGGCTGCCCGCGACTGCCCAGCACCGAGACGGTGTCGAGCGTGGTGGCTTCCTCTGCGGGTGGTGTTGTCGCCGGCGGCGGTGCGGGTTCCGTCGTCTGTGCGACGGCGGCGCTGCTGCCGACCAGCGTGGCGGCGGCGAGGGCCCACTTCACTGCGGATGCCAATGGCGTGCTCGAAACACGTACGTACGGCTTCTCTCTGTTGCCCATGCGGTGCGCCCCTTGAATGTGCCGTGTGGTGTCGAAGTCGTTATTGCGCGAGTGCAGTCAGCGGCCACGCGGATACCGCCCGCACTCCGGGTAGTGGGCGTTACACATTTCTGTCTTCGCCTTGCTACCACCTGCACCTTAGGCGGCAGCAAACCGCATGAAACGAGGCATGGATCACACGATGGCGCGGTGCACAACGAAAGTAATCATCGTTCCGTTGTTTTTGCTCTTCGCACGCTTTTCACGCGATGCCATGCACGCGAACGGTGCGCGTCGCGCCAGTGTTGTGCGGCAACGCTGCATACACGTGTGTACGTGCATGGAAAAGGATCGGATATCTGCCAGGAACCCGAAATGCACCGCATGCGTGCGTTCGCTGTCCGACTTTCGCACCATGCGGGTTAGCTCCGGATTGCATCCGAATGCACTGGCGCGGGAGCCTCGTCATCGCCAAACAGGCATCCTCCAGCGTGCAGAGGCGGATGGCTGGCGCGCAGATTGAGCCACCTTCAAGGCTGACTTGCGAAATGCTCGCTTCGCACCACGCATCCTGCCGCGTAGCGTCGCGCCAGCCCTGCGATGAGGAACCGACATGTTGCGTGCCACGGGTCTATTGCTGCTTTCCGGTCTCGCCATCAACGGCATGGCGGGCGAGCCCGGGGATCTCCCCATCCCTGTCCCGCAGCGATGGACGCCGCCTGCGCTGAGCAGTGACCAGTACGAATCGTCGCCCGTGTTCTCCCCGGACGGTCGCGAGATGTTCTTCTTCCGCGCGCCGCCGTCGTTCGACCGTTATCGCCTGCTGACTTCGCAGTGCGAAGGCGGGCGATGGCGTGCGCCACGCGAGCCGACCTTTGCCGGCGCAGCCGACGCGCTGGAAACCGATCCCGCCTACAGCCACGATGGCACCTGGCTGTATTACGCCAGCGACCGCGCGAACAAGGACGACCTGGACATCTGGCGCGTGCCGCGCCACGCCGACGGCCGCTTCGGCGAGCCCGAGCGGCTGCCCGCACCGGTGAATTCGCTGCAGACCGAACTGCTGCCAAGGCCGCTGCCGGATGGCCGCCTGCTGTTCGGATCGCACCGCCCCGGAGGTGCCGGTGGGCGTGATCTCTATATCGCCACGCCGCATGTCGACGGCGGCTGGGATGTCGCGCCGCTGCCGGCGCCGGTCAACACGGCGGCCGATGAATACGAGGCCGATCTCGCGCGCGATGGCCGGGTACTGGTGGTGGTCGCCAACCGCGGCACCCGCTCGCACCTGTATGTCTACGATCGCGACGGCGACGCGTGGCGCGAACGCGGCCGCGTTCCGGCGCGCGATGATGTCTTCCAAGTGGGGCCGCTGCTGTCGCCGGATGGAAGGCGGCTGCTGTTCGCGCAGGCCGACGGCGACGCATCGGGCGAGTTCTTCCTGGTCGATCTCGCGCCGGGGGCCGACTTGGCATGGCCCCCGGCGTGCGGTAATGCGCGCTCGGGTCAGCCGCGCAGTTCGACCACCGGCGAGAATCCGCCATAGACCATGCGCTGGCCGTCGAACGGCATCGGGGGATTGTCCGGATTGGACGGGTCCATGCGCGGGTCTTCCATCATCTTCTGCATGCCCGCATCGCGCGTGGCCTTGTCCGGCCACTCCACCCACGAGAACGCCACGGTTTCATCGTCTTTCGCCTGCACTGCGCGGAAGAAGTCGGTCTGCGTGCCGCGTGGCACGTCGTCGCCCCAGCCTTCGATGATCCGGGTGGCGCCAAACCCCATGAAGATGGTGTCGAAGGTGTTGGCATAGTCGGTGAAGGCGGCCTTCTTCGCCGTGGGTGCGGCGAGGATGAAGCCGTCGACATAGGATGAAGGCGCCCCGGTGCTGCCCAGTTCCAGTGCCGGAGTGAAGCCGCCATAGATCAGTCGCTTGCCGTCGAACGGCATCGGGTTGTTCTCCGGTGACATGCGCGGGTCTTCCATCATCTTCTTCATGCCGGCATCGCGGGTGGGCTTGTCGGGCCATTCGATCCACGAAAACACCACGCTTTCGTCGTCCTTCGCCTGCACCGCCTTGCGGAAGTCGGTGACGGTGCCGTCGGGCACGTCGTCGCCCCAGCACTCGATGACTCGGGTGGCCCCCTGTTCGATGAACACGGGGTCGCCGTGGTTGGCATGGTCGATGAACTTCTGTTTGTTGGCGGTCGGCACGGCGGCCACGAAACCATCGATGTAAGGCATGGGAAACCTCCGGGGATGCGACGCCGGAATGGCGCCTTCATGGATGCGACGAATGGGGCGGGTGGAATTCGACAGACGGCTGGCCGGCACCGGCCGGGCGGGGCGTTCAACCTGCCACGATCCGGACAAAGGTGGTGTGATGGTTTCTGCAACGGGCGCGGTGCCGCGCCGGGCTGGCCCATGGGGCATCGGCAGCGCGGCGTGGATCCTGGCGCTGGCGGCACTGGTGCTGGCGGGATTCTGGAAGACGTACTTCAGCCGGTTGAGCCTGGCCGATCTGGTCACGCACCTGCATGCCGGCCTCATGCTGGCATGGATGGCGATGCTGCTGGTACAGCCCTGGCTGGTGCGGACGCAGCGCATGTCGCTCCACCGGCAGGTGGGGCAGTTCTCGTACGGCGTGATGCCGGGCGTGCTGGTGACGGCGCTGTGGCTGTCGCAGCTGCGCATGGCCGCGGCACCGCCGGAGATGTTCGGCCTGCAGGCGATGTTGCTGTACCTGGGCACGGCGGCGTCGGTGATGTTGGCGTTGTTCTGGGGGCTGGCCCTCCGCCATCGTCGCGACTCTGCGCTGCACGCGCGCTACATGGTGGCCACGGCGCTGGTGATGATCGATCCGGCGATGGCGCGCCTGGTGCTGGCGCTGTTGCCCGAAGGCGTGCGCATCAATCCGTCGTGGGTGGGCTATGCGTTGACCTTCGCCGTGCTGGGGCTGCTCATGTGGTGCGAACGTGCCGCCCCGCGTGGCCGCGGCGTGTTCCGCTTCGTCACGCTGGTGTTCGTGGTCAACTTCGTGCTGATGCACGTGGTGCCGGGCACGCAGCCGTGGCAGGCGTTCGCGCGCTGGTGGGGCGGGCTAGCCGGCTGACGCGCGTGCTCAGCGCTGCAGGCAATGCCGGTAGCGCTCGTCCACGCGCGTGGCGAACCACGCGGTGGTGAGGTCGCGGGTGATCTTGGGACTTTCCAGCTTGATGCCGGGAATCATCGCGCGCGGCAGTGATTTGCCGGCGCGGGCCTCGGCCAGGGCATACATGCGCGCGTACAGGTCGGTATCGCCGAAGTCGAGCCGGTTGCCGCGCTGGAGTGCGGCGCGGATCGTACGGTCGTCCATCCGCAACGCGTCGGCCAACCTGCGGACCGCGCGTTCGGTCTGGCCCGGTGTGTCCAGCGGCGCGCCGGGATTCAGCAGGTCCCCGTCCAGTGCGAGGGACACCCCGGTCGCGATGCCGACGGCACTCTGGAAGGCCGCATTCCGGCTGGCGTACCAGCCGGCGTTGTAGTCGGCGAAGCGATGCACCTTGCGCGTGTAGGGCGTCTGGTATCCCAGCAGGTGGGCGATGCCGAAATACAGACCGCCGCGACGGGTGAACACTTCATCGCGGATGCTGCTTTCGACGGGATAGGGATAGTCGGAAGCGTTCGATTCTGCGAAGGGGATGCCGACCTGCATCGGCCCACCGGTCTGCACCGGGTTGTAGTCCGCGAACAGGCGCTTGCCCAGAGGTACGCTGCCGATCATGTCCTCGTAGATGTCGCTCAGGTCGCGCTCGGTACGCACCGACTGCAGGCGATCGGCATAGCTGCGCCCGTCGGGCGAGCGCAGCGCCAGCGCGGCATCCACCAGGAACCTGGGCACGTGCAGCGCCGCCGCGCGCCTGTCGATCTCGCCGCGTGCGATCTTCGGCAGGTTGGCGACCGCCGGATTGGCGACGTAGCCGGATTCCTGTTCGGTCACCGCCAGCACTGCGCAGATGTTCTCGCTGTTGGGCTCGATGCGCTGGGCCGCGAACGCGGTCTCGATGTCGGCAGCCCAGCGTTCGCGGTCGACGACCTTGGCCGGCATGCGCCGCACGATTTCGCTGCGCGTGTCGGCCGGAGGACGCACAGGGGCGGGCGGTGCGGTGGCGCAGGCCCCCACAAGGAGCGCAGACGCAATCGGGAGCACGCGCAGCAGGAAGCGGAGGGCAGGGATCGTCATGCGCGCAGCATACGTAGCGCGGCGGTGGGATGCACCATGGTTCGCCGCGTCATGACCTTGCGTGCCGGGCATGGATAATCACAGTTCCGCACCCCTTGTCCGCCGATGATCGACACACTCGACAATCCATTCTGGGCTGCTCTGGATTCGATCCACCGCGACATCGCCTTGCGTGCGGGCGAGGTTGCTCGGTATCCGGCCGACCACGCGCCGTTCCTCGGAGTCGCTTCCCCTGCGGTCCGCGTCGGTGATGCTTTCGAACGCATGGTCGCGCCGGGCGAATCGGTCTATCTGCTCGGCGTCGCGCCCACGATGCCGGCGGGCTGGGCGCTGCAGGCGTTCCGGCCGCTGGCGCAGATGGTCTGCGATGCGCCGCTGGCGTCCGTGGACGGGCCGGAGGTCGTGCCGTTGGGCGAAGCCCAGCGGGCCGACGTACTGACGTTGACGGCCCTGGTGTATCCGCACTACTTCAGGCCGTGCACGATGGACATGGGACGTTACTTCGGCATCTACGAACAGGGCCGGCTCGCCGCGATGATCGGGGAACGGCTGGGCAGCGACGCCACCCGCGAGATGAGCGCGATCTGCACGCACCCGGACTTCAATGGCCGCGGCTACGCGCGTCGCCTGACCGTGTGGCTGACCAACGACACGCTGGCGCGTGGCATGCAGCCGTTCCTGCATGTCAGCCATGAAAATCCGCGGGCCAAGCAGTTGTACGAGCAGCTTGGCTATCGCGTGCGACGCGATATCGGCTTCTGGTCGCTGCGGCGCGCGTGAGGAGGGATGCGCAGCGGGCGCTAGGGTGCGCCTGCCTGCTGCAGCATGCGGCGCATGCCGCCGAAGCGCCGGCGGTACTGCGCGGGCGACAGGCCGACCTTGCGCCGGAACAGGCGGCTGAAGTAGGCCGCGTCCTCGTAGCCCACGGCCTGCGCAATGGCTTCGACGGCGTCGTTACCGGTTTCCAGCTGCTGCTTGGCTTCTTCCAGCCGCAGCGTGTGCACGTACTCGAGCGGCGACAGGCCCGTCGCCTGCTGGAACCGGCGCGCGAACGTGCGCTCGGCCAGGCCGCTGGCCTGCAACATGCCCGCGACGGGCGCCGGCGTGTCGTAGTGCTGCGCGATCCACACCTGCGACCGGGTGACCGCGGTGTCCGAATTGGTGCGCGTACGCGCGAGGTTGGCGAAGGGCTGCTGGCCGGTCTGGTGCCAGTCGATCAGGAACACGCGCGCCGTCTGCATGGCGCATTCGATGCCGGCCACGCGTGCGATCAGGTACAGCGACAGGTCCTGCCAGCTGGAACCTCCGCCCCCCATCACCAGGCGCTGGTCCGGGCCGGCGGTGACGACCACGCGTTGCGGATGGACCTTCACCCGGGGGTGCCGTTCGGCCATCGCGTCGCAGTACGCCCAATGCGTGGTGGCATCGCTGCCGTCGAGCAGGCCGGTTTCCGCCAGCAGCATCGCGCCGGTGCAGGCGGCGGCGATCACGCTGCCGCGGGCATGGCAGTCGCGCAGCCAGCGGGCTTCCTCTTCGTAGCCGTGCAGGGCGATGTCGCCCGGGTAGATGGCCAGGTCGGGGATGCAGATGAAATCCGGGTCGGGCAGGTCGCGCATCGCCACCTCCGGGGTTACCACGATGCCGTTGATGACCGGCATGGGCGTAGTGTCGCGCGCCACCACGATGGGACGGAACACCGAAGCACCCGGTGGCTCTCCGATCATCGCCGGCCAGTCTCGACCAGCGGAATTGAACAGGTCGTACATGCCGTACAGCACCGACGCGGCGGCACCGTGGGTGGCGAGCAGGGCGATGGTGGGGGGATCGCGGCGTGGCATGACGGAAATGTCAGGTTGGCGGCGGAAATGGCTGCGGTGTCAGTGCCTGGCGGCCCGTATCGTGCGGCCTCCCCCGTAGTAGAACAGAGCTGCTGCCGTCATGCCATCGCCCCTCGAACTCCTGCTTCACCCGTTGTCGTTCGCCTTCTTCGGCATGTATGCCGTGCTGATGCTGTGGGAGGCGATGGCTCCCGCGCGCGTACTCCCGCGCGTCGCGCGCTGGCGCACGCGGGGCCTGCTGGCGGCGGTGTTCTACTTCTTGCTGTCGTCCTATCTGCCGATGCTGTGGACGCAGTACCTGCTGCCCCTGCAGCTGGTCGACCTGAGTCATCTCGCGTGGCCGGTCGGTGGACTGGTCGGCCTGCTGGTGTACCAGGCACTCGCGTACGCGTGGCACCGTGCATTGCATGCCAGCGACGTGCTGTGGCGCTTCGGCCACCAGCTGCATCACAGCGCGGAGCGGTTGGATACGTTCAGCACGTTCTGGTTCAGTCCGCTCGATACGCTGGGCTGGACCGCTGTCGGCAGTCTCGCGCTGACGCTGATCGCCGGGCTGAGTCCGGAGGCGACCACGTTTGCGCTGCTGGCGGCCACGCTGCTGGCGATGCTGACCCATGCCAACGTAAACACGCCACGCTGGCTGGGCTGGTTCGTCGAGCGCCCCGAGATGCACTCCTGGCATCATGCGCGAGGTTTGCACCGGCAGAACTATTCCGAACTGCCGGTGTTCGACCTGCTGTTCGGCACCTTCCACAACCCGCGCGGCTTCGCCCCGCAGACGGGTTTCCACGAAGGCGGTTCCGCGCGGGTCATCGAGATGATGATGGGGCGCGACGTGGCACGCGATGCAGCTTCGTGAAGCCACGTTGACATCGTCATGCGCAGCGGCGGCTATGGTCGCCGCTTTCGCATGAGGAGGCACCGCATGATCGAGATCCTGGCCAGCCCGCCGCACGTGGCCGCGTACCGGTTCACCGACCAGATGACGGGCGAGGACTACGACGCGTGCATCGCCGACCTGGAAACCCGACTGGCGCGCTTCCCCCGCATCGCCGTGCTCAGTGACCTCAGCGATATGCAGGGCGTGTCGCTGGAAGCGGTCGCCAAGGACCTGCGCTATGCGGCATCCAAGCTGGGCGAGTTCGGGCGCTTCGCGCGCGCGGCCATCGTCACCGACAAACGCTGGCTGCTCGCCGCCACCGAATTCGCCGGGCATCTGTTGCCGCATACCGAGGTGCGCACATTCGCCCAGGACGAGCGCGTGCTCGCATTGGCCTGGGCGGCGGAACTCGATCCGCACGCGCCGACCCCCTGAGAGCTTACGGGAACAGCGCCCCGCTGAGCACCGCCAGCGTCATCCCCAGCCCCATGAAGGCCAGGCGGCGCAGGAGCGAGAAGGGGGCGGTCGAACGGTGCATCGTGCTATCCAAACCCAACGGGCGCGAACGCGCCGTGAAACCCCTGTGCCTCATCCAACGCCACTACCGGTGGCCACCGGCCAGCGGCTTCACGCGGGCAGCGCGCATCCGTCCGGACCGCAGCTTTCACCCGCCACCGTCCGGGATTGCGCCCCGCCGGCACGTGGGCCCGCCTTTGCCTCATGCACCAGCGAGGCGATCTGCGCGCCCAGCACCAAGTCGCTGACCTGGCCGAAATGCTGGTGGCGGATACGTCCCTGCGCGTCTATGAGGGTGAGCGTGGGCGTGCCGCGCATCGCGTAGGCTTCCATCGTCTGTGGAATCGGGCCCTGTGTGCCGGGGCGGTCCACGCCGACCGGGAAACCGATGCGGTACTCGTGCAGGAAGGCCTGCAGCGACACTGGCGTCATCGCGTCATGGTGTTCGAACACGGTGTGCAGTCCGATCACCGCGACCTGGTCGCCGGGGAACGTGGCATGCACGCGCGCGGCCTGCGGCAGGCCGTGCGACACGCAGCCGGGGCAGAGCATCTCGAAGGCTTCCAGCACGACGACCTGGCCTCGCAGGGATTCCAGGATGATGGCTTCGGGTGTGTTGAACCAGCGGTCCACCTGCCAGGGTGGCGCCGGTCGGAGTTCGTCGGCATGGCGAGACAGGCCCACCGCGTCACCAGCGCATCATCGGCAGCGGATCGAACGGATGCCGGCGCAGCCGTTGCAGGGTGAGCACCGCCAGGCGCCGGTGGAAGCCGGCATTCGGGAAGGCGTCCATCACCTCGCGCACGGCGGTGTGGGGAAGCCCGAAGCGCCGGATCCCGCGGCTGACATCGATCCAGTCCGCGCGACGGAACGCCTCCACGCTGGCGTGCGTACCGGGTGGCATGTCGCGGATCCTGTGGTGCCCATCGATCATGGCCTCGACCTCTTCGCACCAGTCGGCACGGCCGGTCGCCTGCAGATGCGCGCGCGCCAGCTGGCGCGAGGGTGGCAGGTAGTCGAACGTGCCGGCCGTCCAGATGCCCAGGTCGTGGAAGGCCACGGCGAGGCTCAACTTCTCGAGCGCATCCCCATCGCCGGGCGCCAGCCGCCAGTAGAAGTTCGCCACCCGGTACGCGTGATGACGGTACCCGGTGGCATCGTCGCCCAGCGCCGCCGCGTGCGCGGCGAGCAGGGCATCCAGCGTCGGCAGCGCGGTCAGCATGGCCGCGTAGGCCGGCTCAGGTCGCGGGCTGGGCCAGCGTCGTGCGTCCGCGGCGCAATGCGCGTACCTGCAACGCCATGCCGACAAGGAAGACGAGGAAGGTGCCGCCGACCAGCTTCTGCAGCAGCGGATCCTGTGGGCCGGACACCAGCGGTGCGCCGATCGGCACGCGCGTCAGCGTCTCGGTGAAGCCGGGGATGAAGTGGAAGTACACCGTCAGCGTGAACGCCAGCGCCGAAGCGACGTGCCGCCACGACCCGATCACGGCGTTGCGCCCCAGCAGCAGCGCAGCTGCAAGCACGATCAGCGTCAGCACGGTAAGCCCGTGCGCTTCGCTCAGCTTGCCGGTCCGCATCAGGAAGAAGCTGGTGATGCAGGTGGCGACGGTGAACCAGGTGTACGTCTTGCCGAGCGGCGTTGCGTAACGGATGTCGTGGTAGCGCAGCAGCGCATACAGGCCGCCAAACAGCGAGACCAGGCTGATCGCGGTATGGAACCAGCCGAACGGGGTGATGTTGAGCATGGGGGTGTTCCTCAGTGGGCAGGCGGTGGCGGATCGGGAAGATCGAACTGCATGAGGTTCCAGCGGGTGACGTCCTCTTCCCACTCATCGCCGGTGGTGGCGCTGAGCGGCAGCGCCAGATTGGCCACGATCATGCGACGACCCTGCACGGCGCTCGCCGCGGGGAACAGCAGCCCGCGTGGCGCGCCTTGATCGCTTACCCCCAGGAAGTCGCCCGCACGATGCTGCACGCGGCCGCGCTCGTCCAGTGCAACGACGGTGTCGATCTGGTTGGCGGCCACCCAGAGAAGACCGGCATGGAACAGCAGGCCGTCGGCGCCGTACATGCCGTCGGCCAGTACCTCGATGGCGCCGCCGAGCATGCGCCTGCGCAGCACGCGGCCGTCGCCGGCGTTGTTGATGTAGAGGATGGATTCGTCGGCATTGAATGCCATGCCGTTCGCGCCGAACGGCAGCGCGCCGGTGGTCGCCAGCAGCGGGTCGCGCGCGAACACCTCAACCGTGCATGGACGGCAGGCGGCTGCGTTCGCGATGCGGTAGATCGCGCCTTGGAATGAATCGGAAACGTACAGCGTGCCCGCGCGGTCGAACACCATGCCGTTGATGGCCGGGAACCCCTGCGACCCGAACGTGATCGTGTCCTGGCTGCCATCGGGATTGTCGATGCGCCGGCTGGGTGGGGCGGCGGGAGACAAGGCCGTGAAGGTGGCGACATCCTCGATGGGGGTGTCCGCATCGAAGCGAGCCGGTAGCCGTTGCAGTTTCGATGCGCCGAAGTTCAGCACGTAGACGTGGCCGTCGTGGAACGCCACCCCGGTGAGCGGCGTGGGCCCGAAGCGGCGCTGCGCCAGCAGCCGGCCGTCGGCGGCGAAACGCAGCAACTGGTTGTTGCGACCGGACTCCGGCATGCGCGCATCGAAGGTGCCGACATAGACCTCGCCGGTCGCCGGATCGACATCCAGGCTCTCCGGCTGCCGCACGTCGGGCGGCAGCGTGGCGAAGGGCGTCACCGGCAGGCGACCGGCGTCGGCCGCGACGGAAGGATCCGCGATCGAGAGGACGGCGAGACCGAAGGCGAGCAGGAGGCGAGCGCGCATGCAGGGCTCCACGAAGGGGCAGACCGCACGCTGGCATGCCGCTCGCGCGGACGCTTGTACGGGCGTGCGGGCAAGGTCCGGAAACGCGGAACGCCGGCATGTGCCGGCGTTCCAGCTAGTGCATGAAGCGAGGGCGCTTCAGCGGTTGTCGATGCTCCAACCGCCGGCACCGCGGGCCGCCAGCGTGATGAAGCCGCCGGCCAGGGCGAAGTTCTTCAGGAACATGATCTGCTGGATCTGGTCGCCCAGGTTGCTGTGGAACAGAACGGCGCTGGCAATCGAGAACACCGCCAGCACGCTGGCGACGATGCGGGTCCTGTAACCGGCGACGATTGCCAAGCCGCCGACGACTTCCAGCGCGATGACCAGCGGCAACAGGGCGCTGGGGACGCCGACAGATTCCATGTAGCCGGCGGTGCCGGCATAGGCGGCCAGCTTGCCGAGGCCGGAGATGATGAAGAGCGAAGCGAGCAGGCTGCGGCCGACAAGGTCGGCGGCGCCACGCAGGGCGGGAATGCGGGTGGTGGTCGGGATGGTGATAACGGTGGACATGGTGGACTCCGGGGAATGAGGGTGGGTGCAGCGGGTACGGGGCGCAGGTTAGGCCGTGGTGATGCATCCCGGAAGCCTATATATTTCGATGATATCCATCGTCAGAAGCGATACATGCTCGATGCCGTCACGCTCGACCAGCTCCGCACCTTCATCGCCGCTGCGGAACAGGGCAGCTTTTCCGCCGCGGGGCGCAAGCTGCGGCGCGCCCAGTCGGTGGTCAGCCAGACGCTGGCCAACCTCGAACTGCAGCTCGGCGTCACCCTGTTCGATCGCAGCGCACGCTACCCGCAGCTGACCGAAGCCGGCCGCCTGCTGCTGCTCGAGGCGCGTGCGGTCGCCGAGCACATGGACACCTTCAAGGCGCGTGCCCGCAGCGTGGCCGAAGGACTGGAACCCGAACTCTCGGTAGCAGTGGACGTGATGTTCCCGATGGAGGCGTTGACGCGCGCTGCCGCCTACAGCGGAACCACGTTCCCGCACACGCCATTGCGCCTGTACGTGGAAGTGCTGGGCGGCGTGATCCAGCCGGTGCTGGACGGCACCTGCCGGATCGGTGTGGTGGGCTCGCTGCCGGAATTGCCGGACGAGGTGGTGTCGGAGCCGCTGCTCTTGGTGCCCTTCGTGACCGTCTCCGCGCCCACGCACGCGATGGCCGCGTTGCGAGGCACCGTGCCGGTGAAGACCGCGGCGAAGCACGTACAACTGGTGCTCACCGATCGCACACCGCTGACGGCGGGCCGCGACTTCGCGGTGCAGTCGCCGTTGACCTGGCGACTCGCCGATCTCGGCGCCAAGCATGCTTTCCTGCGCGCGGGCCTGGGCTGGGGCCACATGCCGCTGCACATCGTCGAAGAAGATCTCGCCGCAGGGCGACTGAAACGCCTGCGCATCGCCGACGCCGATCCGCGCTATGCGCAGATGCCGATGCGCGCGGTATGGCGCAAGGACACGCCACCGGGGCCCGCCGGGCGCGCCTTCATGGCGCAGCTGCGCGAGGGCTAGGCCAGTGCGTTCAGTCGGGTGAAGCAGCGTCGACATCGCTGACGACGCGTGGTGTGTGTCAACGCAGGCGCGGGCCGCGCGTTGAAAGGAGTGTCGCCCCACGGAACGCCGCCATGATCCGACGCGAAACCACCAGCGCCGCCAACCGCTTCGGCCTGGGCGCACGGCCCGGCACGCTGGCGCAGGTCGACGATCCACACGGCTGGCTGCATGCACAGCTCGATCTGTCCGCCGCCGTGCCACGCATCGCCTTGCCAACAAGTGCGGACTACCTGCAACAGGAGTACGACTACCTGCGAGAGCGGCGTGCCGCCCGCAACGGAAACGGTGATCCGGCGACGGGACTCCGCGAGCGGTTCGCGCGCCTGCAACTGGGTGAACTCGGTTGGCGGTATCGGCAGGCGGTGGCCACCGAGCAGGATTTCGTCGAGCGCCTGGTGCGGTTCTGGTCGAACCACTTCGCCGTCTCCGCCGACAAGCGCACGGCGGCGCTGTATGCCGCGCCGATGGAGCGCGAGGCGATCCGTCCGCACGTGACCGGCACCTTCGCCGAGCTGCTGGTCGCGGTGGAACAACACCCCGCGATGCTGCGTTACCTGGACAATGTGCGTTCGGTGGGCGAGCAGTCGCGGCTGGCGCAGCGCCAGCGCCGCCGCAGCGACGGCGACGACGCGCCGCGCGCGGGGCTGAACGAGAACCTCGCGCGCGAGATCCTGGAACTGCACACGCTCGGCGTGGACGGGGGCTACACGCAGGACGACGTGCGCGAACTGGCACGCGCGATCACCGGCTGGAGCGTGCCGCTGCCACGTGATCTGGAGGCGGGTGCATCGGTGCCGTTCCACTTCCGCGCCAACGCGCACGAAGCGGGCACGCGTGCCGTGCTGGGGCGTCGTTATGCCGCCGAGGGCGAAGCGCAGGGGCGCGCCATCCTGCGCGACCTGTCGGTACACCCGGCCACCGCACGCCATGTCTGCGGCAAGCTGGCGCGGCATTTCGTCAGCGATGCGCCGCCGCGCGCGCTGGTGGATCGCATGGCGGAGGCCTGGGTGCGCCATGGCGGCGCGTTGCGCGGTGTGTACGCCGCGATGATCGACAGTCCCGAGGCCTGGGCCGCGGATGCCCGCAAGCTGAAGACGCCGGACGACTTCGTTGTGTCGGCGCTGCGCAGCACGGGCACGTTGCCGGGCGAACAACCGCGTGCGCTGGTCGGGTTGCTGGGAAGGTTGGGGCAACCGCCGTTCACGCCGCGCTCGCCAGCGGGCTTCGCCGATGACGCGGCGGAATGGAGCGGCGCCGATGCAGTGTGGAAACGGATCCAGGCGGCGCAGACGCTGGCGGAAACCGCGACGGGCACGGCCACCGATCCGCTGCGCACGGCAAGCGACGTTTTCGGTCCTCAGTTGGATGCGGAGACCGCGCTGGCGGTGCGGCGTGCCGAATCACCGCGCGAGGGACTGGCGTTGCTGTTCGCCAGTCCCGCCTTCCAGTGGAGAAGCTGACCATGAAACTGACCCGACGCCACTTCATTGCCGCCGGCGGTGCCTTTGCCACGCTCAGCCTGTGGCCACGCCTGTCGCACGCGGCGGATGCGCAGGACACGCGTCTGCTTGTCGTGCTGCTGCGCGGAGGCCTGGATGGCCTGCATGCCGTCACTCCTGTCGGCGATCCGCAGTTCGCACGCCTGCGTGGTGGGCTGGAGGTGGAGGGCGCACGCAAACTCGATGCCGACTTCGCACTGCATCCCGCCCTGGCGTTCAGCCACGAACTGTACGCCCGACGCGAGTGGCTGCCGGTGCTTGCGGTCGCGCCGCCTTATCGATTGCGATCGCACTTCGAAGCGCAGGACAACCTGGAAAGCGGCACGGCCGCCGGCGGCGGCGTGGCGAACGGCTGGCTCAACCGCTGCGTCGCCGCGTTGCCGTCGTCGCGCGCGCTGTCGGTCAGTACGGTGATGCCGCTGATCCTGCGCGGCCCGGCTGACGCGACGACGTGGTCACCGCCACTGCCAGAGGACGTCAACCCGATCCTGCTGCAGCGCCTGCAGTCGCTCTACGCCGCCGATGCGCAGCTCGCGCATCCGTTCGAACAGGCGGTCGCGGCGCAGGGCATGCAGGCCGGCGGCAATGTCGCGCGCCTGCCGCAGGCGATGGCGGCGGCGGCGCGCTTCATGGCCGCATCCGACGGTCCGCGTATCGGTTTCGTCGAGAACACCGGCTGGGACACGCATGCGCAGCAGGGCCCGGTGCTGGCGCGCAAGCTGGCGGAACTGGACCAGGGCGTGCGCCAGTTCCATGATGGCGTTGGCGCGCTGTGGTCGCGCACGGTGGTGATGGTGGTGACGGAGTTCGGCCGCACGGCCGCCGTCAATGGCACCGGCGGCACCGACCACGGCACGGGCACGCTGGCGATGCTCGCCGGCGGCGCGGTGGCGGGCGGGCGCATCGCCGGCGACTGGCCCGGTCTGGCGCCAGCTCAGCTCAACGAAGGCCGCGACCTGCGCGCGACCACGGACCTGCGCAGCGTGTTCAAGGGCGCGCTGGGCGATCACCTGGGGATCGCAGGCGCGACGCTTGAGGCGCGCGTATTTCCTGACAGCAGTGACGCACGTGCGATGAAGAACCTGCTGCGCGGCTGACCTCCGTGCAGGCCGCTCAGGGCTGTGCCTGGCGCAGTTCGCCGCGCGCAAGCGCGGTGGCCTCTTCGACTTCCATCGGCCTGCCGAAGAAATACCCCTGCATCTCGTCGCAGCGCATCTGCTGCAGCGCGTGCATCTGCTCGGCGGTTTCGACGCCTTCGGCGATGGTGCGCAGGCCCATTTCGTGGGCGAGTACGAGGATGGTGCGTGCAATGGCGCGATCGGTGCTCTCCGCGGCGATGCCGTCCACGAAACTGCGGTCGATCTTGATGATGTCCAGCGGCAGGCGCTGCAGGTACGACATACTGGAATAGCCGGTGCCGAAGTCATCCAGTGCCAGCTGCACACCGAGCGCATGCAGGGACTGCAGCATCTGCTGCGCCGCGCCCATGTCTTCCACCAGCACGCTCTCGGTGAGTTCGAGCGTCAGCGCGTTGGCAGGCAGCGCGTGGCGTTGCAGACATTCGGCGATCCACGGCGCCAGCGTGGGCTGGCCAAGCTGGCTGGGCGACAGGTTCACCGCCATGCCCAGCGTGCGCAGGCCCATCGCACGCCAGCGCGACAGCTGCTGGCAGGCCTGCTCGAGCACGAAATGGCCGATGTCTTCCATCAACCCCGCGCTCTCTGCCAATGGGATGAATACCGACGGCGGCACCTCGCCCCACGCGGGATGCCGCCAGCGCGCGAGTGCCTCGAATCCGGTCAGTTGCAGCGTGTCGCCTGCCACCACCGGCTGGTACGCCAGCCGCAACTGGCCGCGGGCGACGGCTTCGCGCAGGGCGGTCACGCGGCTCAGGCGGTCGTTGGCCTCCTGCTGCGTGCTGGCGGAAGGCAGCCGCACCTGGTTGCGGCCGGCGCGCTTGGCGAGATGGCGTGCGTCGTCGGCGCTGCGCAGCAGGGTCTGCAGGTCCACGCCGTGTTCGGGCGAATGGGCCAGGCCGATGCTGGCCGTGACGGTGAACGAGGGATGCGTGGAGTACAGCGCGATCGGCTGCCCCACGGCGCGGCGGATGTCTTCGGCGATGCGGGTGAGCTGGTCGATGTCGATGTCGGCGAAATGCGCGAGGAAGCCCTCGCCGCCGTAGCGGTACACGAAACCCTGTTCGCCGCATGCCGCAGAGATGCGCTGGCCCATGCGGCGCAGCACTTCATCGCCGCCGTCGTGGCCGAACGAATCGTTGACCATGCCGAAGCCGTCCAGGTCCATGATCGCCAGGCCATGGCCGGACACCGATGGCGTCGCGATCCGCTCGGTGATGAGGTTGGCCTGGGCCGAGAAACGCGGCAGGCCGGTGGCGCTGTCCATCGCGGCGGCATCATTCAGTCGCCGCTGCGCATCCAGGCGGCGTTCGGTTTCCAGCAGCAGCGAGCGCGCGGTCTCCGCCGCCTCCGACGAGCGCCGCCGCGAGAGTTCCAGCAGGAACAGGACGAACGCGATCAGCAGGCCGCTGCTCAGGCCGCCAACGACCAGTGCGCGCGGCAGCACGAATGAGCTGAGTGCCGGCGGGGACCACATTTCCAGTTGCACGTCATGGCCGGGCAGCGCGACCGTCTGCACCGACAGGGGCGATCCCACGGGCTGGCCTTGTTCCACCGTGGCCATGCCCTCGGCCGTGGCGCGGACGGGGCGGTCCGACAGCACCGCCTTGCTGAGCGTTGTGACGAAGTCGTCCAGCGCGATGAAGGCCTGCGTGCGCCGTCCCGCGACATCGACGGTCAGCCACCAGCCGCCGGGGACGGATTGCAGATGGCCGTCGTCCGCCACCGGCACGGCGGGCGAGGGCGCCACCGGGGCATCGAAGCCTGGCCGCACCCAACGCAGTTCGCTGCCATCGTCGCCTACGCTGCGCACGACACGGAAAGCACCGTAAGCGCGCACCATGTCGTCGACATGCTGGTTGAAGAGCGCCTCGGCAGCGTCGGGCCTTGCCGCGGCCAGCGCGGCGGACAGCTGGCGCAGTGCACCGCGCCGCAGTTCCATGCCGCGCAGGAAGGTAGGCGTGGCACTGGCGGTCTGGATTTCCATCACGCGGCGCGCCATCGCATCGCGGTCGGCGGTCGCGGCAAGCCAGTACATGCCGCCGAGGAGTAACGCGGCCGCCATCGGCATGATGCCGAGCAGGCGATGGCGCAGCGAGTTTTCGCCCGCCACGGCAAGCGCCAGCCCCATCGCCACCAGTTGGACCGAGGCGGTCAGCGACACCTGGTAGATCGACAGGCCTTCGCGGTGATAGGGCAACTGGATGAGCAGTCCCAGCGCCGCCATGCCGGCGACCGACGCCATCGCGATGCCCAGGCCGCGCGTGATGCCCCAGCGCTGGCTTTCCCAGCGCTGCAATGGCTGCGGCAGCACGGCGACCGCCAGCCATGCGGTCAGCACGCCGTAGTCGGTGTATCCGCCGATCAGTGGCGTACTGATGCGAGGCAGCCAGCCGAGCCGATGCAGGAGCCCATTCGCCGGGGTGACGATACCGCCCAGCGTCTGCAGCAGCGTGAGCAGCAGGGGCACGGTGACCACGGCAAGCAGGATCCAGGCCGGCCGCTCCCGTTCGCGCTGGCGCAGCAGCAGAGCCAGCGCCACGAGCGCCACGCAGAGCGTGGAGATCGGCCGCATGGGCGGATAGGCCACGCCCATCTTGCCGACCAGGCTGCCCGGGACGTGCCAGCCGACCAGGGCGAGCGCCGCGAACGCCAACACGAAGGCGACCAGTTCAGTGCTCGTGTCGAGCGTGCGACCGGAGCGCAACGATGGCGTATAGACCAGCAGGAACATCGCGAGCGCCGACAGCGCCACCGACCAGCCGATCTCGGCCTCGCCGCCGGGCTGCAGCGCGCCCAGCACCGGCTGCACGGCGAGCAGCAGCAGCGCCGCAGCGAACACGCGCATGACGAACTCGGGCCAGAAACCGCGCCACAAGCGCGTCCACACGATGATCGCGGTCGCGGCCAGTACCAGGCAGGTGCCGAGCGCGTGGAAATGCCACAGGTGCAGCAGGAACAACAACGCAAGCAGCCCGGCGACGGCGAGCCGGACCGGACGCTGCTCGCTGCGCCAGGTGGCGATGGCCACCATCACGCCGATCACCGGCACGCTGTCGTCGACGAAATGCAGGCCGCCGATGTTCACCAAGGTGAAGGTGGCGGCCAACAGCCACGCGAACGCCGCCGCGAAGCGTTGCGCCCAGTGCACGGGCCGCCAAAGGTCCTGGTGTATCGCCAATGCTGTCCCCTGGGGGCCGACACCCCGTCGCACTGTGATACCCAAATCGCCGCCCACCCGCAAGCACGGAGCGTGCAATGGGTGATCCGGTCCGGCAGATCGGCTGCCGGTGCGCGGCCCGCGCTGCGCGGGTGGTGCCGGCGGTCGTCAGCTCTTGGCGAACGCCAGCATGTCGGCGTTGAGCTTGTCCTTGTGCGTATCGGTGATGCCGTGGGGGGCCCCGGCATAGACGATCAACTGGCTGCCCTTCACCAACTGGGCCGAGGCGCGCGCGGCGGCATCGATAGGCACGATCTGGTCATCGTCGCCGTGGATGATCACGGTCGGCACGTCGAACTTCTTCAGGTCTTCAGTGAAATCGGTTTCCGAGAACGCCTTGATGCTGTCGTACGTGTTCTTGTGCCCGCCCATCATGCCCTGCAGCCACCATGCGTCGATGACGCCTTGCGACGGCTTCGCGCCAGGACGGTTGTAACCGAAGAACGGGCCCGAGGGGATGTCCTTGAACAGCTGCGAACGGTTGGCCAGCAGGCCCGCGCGGATGCCGTCGAACACGTCGATGGGCAGGCCGCCGGGATTGGCCTCGGTCTTCACCATCAGCGGCGGCACCGCGGACACCAGGCCGGCCTTCTTCACCCGCTTCGTGCCGTGGCGGCCGATGTAGCGCGCCACTTCGCCGCCGCCTGTGGAGAATCCGAACATCGTGATGTCCTTCAGGTCGAGATGTTCGATCAGCTGCGCGAGGTCGTCGGCGTAATGATCCATGTCGTTGCCATCCCACGGCTGGCTCGAACGGCCATGCCCGCGCCGGTCGTGCGCGATCACGCGGAAGCCGTTCGCGGCCAAGTGGTACGCCTGCGATTCCCAGCTGTCCGCGTTCAGCGGCCAGCCGTGGCTGAGGGTGACGACAGGTCCGTCTTTCGGACCCCAATCCTTGAAGTAGATCTGAACGTCGTCTTTGGTGGTGAACAGGCCCATGGTGGTTCTCTCGGGGGTGGGGTAAGGGGG
>CBIHLJ010000044.1:0-30706 GCA_966210745.1 uncultured Pseudoxanthomonas sp. | reverse complement strand
CCAACGTAGCGGAATTCGGTGACGGGGTGTACGGAGGCCAGGCAGCGGCGCGGCGTTACTGGGGCAAGGATGCGGCGCACCTGACCCCGGCCGAAAGCGCACGTCTGGCCGCGGTGTTGCCGGCGCCGCGCCGCTACAGCGCGCAGAAGCCCGGCCCCTACGTGCAGCGCCAGGCACGACGCATACAGCGGCAGGTCGGCCAGATCGGCGGGACGGCCTATCTGGAGACGTTGCGATGAGCGCTGTGGGCATATGGCAGGTCACCGTGGTGGTGGCTGCCTATAACGAAGCGCAATCGCTGCCACTGCTGCATCCACGTATCGTGGCGGCGTTGGATGCGATGCCGGAGGTACAGGGGCGCGTGCTGTACGTGGACGACGGCAGCCGGGATGCCACGTGGCCGGTGCTGCGCGCCCTGGCCGCAGCGGATTCCCGGGTCTCGGTGCTGCGGCTTTCACGCAACTTCGGCAAAGAAGCGGCGCTGACGGCGGGACTGGATCGGGTGGAAACCGGTGCGGCCCTGATCCTGGACGCCGATGGCCAGGACCCTCCGGAGCTGATTGGCGAATTCGTACGCCAGTGGCAGGCCGGTTACGACAACGTGCACGGTACGCGGATCGCGCGCGATGGTGAGGGCTGGCTGAAGCGCGCCACGGCGCATGCGTTCTACCGCGTGATCGGCCGTTTGTCGAAAACCCCCATCCCTGCCGACACGGGAGACTTCCGGCTGCTGTCGCCGCGTGCGCTTGCCGCGTTGCGCGAACTGCGGGAGCGGCACCGTTTCATGAAGGGGTTGTTCGGCTGGGTCGGATTCAACCAGGTGGCAGTGCCCTACCATCGCGAAGCACGCGTGGCCGGCAGCAGCAGCTTCGGTTTCTGGAAGCTGTGGAACTTCGCGCTGGAGGGCATCACCAGTTTCACCACGGCGCCGTTGAGGGTCGCGACCTACATCGGCGTGCTCACGGCACTGTTGGCGTTCGCGTTCGCCATCTACATCGTGACCAAGGCGTTCCTGTTCGGGGATCCGGTCGCGGGCTGGCCGACCATGATGGTGGTCATCCTGTTCCTTGGCGGCACGCAGCTGGTGGCGCTGGGACTGATCGGCGAATACCTGGGCCGTCTGTACGAGGAATCCAAGCAGCGTCCGCTGTACCTGGTCGACGCGTGGCAACCGGCGGTGGCAGGAGTATCCTTGCCCGTGCCAGATCGACCCGCTCCCCATTCCGGAGATCGCCATGCGCACGGTTCGTCAGTTGCTGGGGTCCAAGACCCCTGAAGTCTTTTCGGTTTCTCCCGATGCCTCCGTCCTCGATGCCATCAAGCTGATGGCGGAGAAGGGCGTGGGCGCGGTGCTCGCCATGCAGGGCGCGCGACTCTGCGGCATCGTGTCCGAGCGCGACTATGCGCGCAAGGTGGTGTTGCAGGGACGGTCTTCATCCAACACGCCGGTGCGCGACATCATGACGGCCAGGGTGGTGACGGTGCGTCCCGACGACAGTGTCGACCACTGCATGCAGATCGTCACCGAGCATCGTATCCGTCATCTGCCGGTGGTGGAGGGCGAGGCGATCGTCGGCGTGATTTCCATCGGTGACCTGGTCAAGGCCGTGATCGAGGACCAGCAGGTCGAACTGGACCAGTTGCAGCGCTACATCGCCAGCTGAGGCCGACCCCACTACTTCGCGTACTGCCCGCCGCAACCACTGTCTTCACCGGGACCCACTTCGATCGTCGCCAGCAGCGCGGCCGGCGGTGCGATGCTGCCCAATGCGAGCGCGGTGGCGCCGCGCAGGCCGAGTCGCTTGAAGTCGGGACGGAACGACGGGTCCTTGAACGTGCCACCCACCACCAGCGGTGAGCGAAGCGCCAGGATGCTGCGGTCCTTCGGCCTTGGACGCAGCTCCAAGTCCAGCGTTTCGTCTTTCAGGCTGATCTCGCCCTTGCCGACGATGAGCGTATCGGTCGTGTCGAACGCGAGCGCACGTGCCTGCATCACGCCGCCCTTGACGGCGAAGTCGCCGAATGCGCAGCGGACGGGCACGGTGCGGTCTTTCGTCAACAGGAATTTCAATGCCTCGGCGATATCGAGGCCCGCCAGTTCCATCAACAGGTTGCTGATCTGGCCACGTCCCATGCCGATGGCGAGGTCGCCGTCAGCGGTCCCCAGGATCCCCGCGATCGAGTTGCCCGTGCCCGCCAGCGTCATGTCGCCACCGATGCGGCCGATGGCGGTCTGCGTCAGTTCGGCGCGCGGGAACAACTCGCCCAGGTCGAGCCGGCGCGCGGAAACCGTCGCCCGGGTGCGGATAGTGTCGCTGCGTGCATCCATGCGGATCTGCGAACGGATGTCGCCCTGCGCGACGCCGAAGTTCAGCGGCTCCAGGCGCAACAGGCCGCCTTCGAGCAGCAGGTGTGCATCCATGTCATCGAGGGGCAGGCCCGGGGCATTGATGCGTTGGGCCTTCCATCGCACGTCGGCGTCCATCGCGCGCAGCTTCGCGAGGTTGTAGGGCGTGTCGGGGAGCATCCGGGCGTTGGCGGCCAGTGCGGCGGCCTCCGCACGTTGTTGGGCGTTGGCGGCTTCGCTGCCACCGGTCTGTGGCGGTGCACCCACGAAACCTGCCAGGTCGTCGAAGTCGAGCCGCTTCGACGCGAGGTTTGCCTTCAGGAGAGGACGTTCGCGGCCGACCGTCACGCTGGCGGAGCCACCCAGGTCGCTGTCGCCGACGACGCCGGTGAATCCATCGTAGTTCCAGGTGTTGCCGTCGCGGGTGAAGCGGCCATCGAGGCGATAGGGCGGTGTGGGTGGCGTGGCCACGCCGATCAGCGGGAACAGGTCTTCCAGGTTCTGCCCCGCGAGCATGAGCTTGAGGTCGAAGTCGCGCAGGCGGAACGGATCCAGCAGTGTCCCGCGTGCGTGCGCCCGGGTAGCGCCGGCAGTGGCGCGGAGATCGATACGGTAAGGCTTGTCGGTCTCCCGCAGCGCCAGAGGCGAGGCCACTTGGCCGGCGAGGGTGAACCGGTTTCCGGACCACCGGCCCTTGCCTTCGATAGCGACCGGGGGCGAATCCGCAGGCGTCGCGCCCGGCGTGCTTGCCAGCCGGACGTCAACCTCCGTCCTGCGTGCCGGGTCGAGAAACAGCAGGCGTCCGTCGTCGATCCAGAGCGCCCGATAGATGATGCGGCTTTCGCCATCGCGGTCGCCGAACACCCAGTTGCCCTCGCGGTCGGGCCCGGTTTCGAGCCGGAGGTGCGGCTTTGTCAGCCGGATGTTCGTGATGCGTGTTTCCCGCTTGAACAGGAGCGGCCAGATTTCCACGCTCAGTTCTGCGCGGTCTGCGGAGGCCATCACGGGGACCTTCGACCAGGGTGCATTGCCGAAGCTCAGGGTGTCCGCGCGGAGCGTCGTCACGCGCCCGAGGTCGACGTCCAGATCGCCCGCAATCTCGAAACTGCGCCCGGTCTGCCACGTGACGATGCGTTCGATGGGGCCGCGAAGCCAGTTCCACTGGAAGAGCAGCGCCAGCACCACCAGGCACGCGGCCAGCGCGCCCAGCACCATCGCGCGGGTGCGCGTCAACGTGCGTAGAGCGAAACGGCTGCGTGGGGATGGCGCTTCGTCCATGGCCCCATCGTCCCGCGCCGCGTGTTCATGCGTTGCGAAGTGCGTGCCCGCCGTTCATGTGCGGGACACGAACGTCGAGGGCCGGTTCAGGGCGCCAGGCGCGGCTGCAGCACCTGCTGGGTGACCGCCACGAAGTGGCAGACGCTGCCCGCAATCACGAAAAGATGCCAGATGGCGTGCGAATAGCGGATCGATTCGCGGTGATAGAAGAAGGTGCCCAAGGTATAGAACAGTCCGCCAACCAGCATCCATCCCAGCGTCCACGGATCGACGGAGGTCAGCAGCGGCTTGATCGCCACGACTACCAGCCAGCCCATCGCGATGTAGATGATGGTGGAGAGCAGCTTGAAGCGGCCGGTGTAGAAGAGTTTGAAGATCACCCCGGCGAGGGCGAGGGTCCAGATGGCCGTGAACAGCCCCCAACCCCACGGGCCCCGCAGCCCGATCAGGGTGAACGGGGTGTAGGTGCCTGCGATCAGCAGGTAGATCGCGCAGTGGTCGAAAACCTTCAGCCGTCCCTTCGCCACCGGGTGCTGGATGGCGTGGTACAGCGTGGAGGCCGTGTAAAGCAGGAGCAGCGTAACGCCGAACACGATGGAGGCGCCCAGCTGCCAGCCATCGCCGTGGATGGCCGCCAGCGTGATCAACACCGCGCCGCCCGCGAGTGCGGCGACGGCACCCAGGCCATGCGTCAGTGCGCTCGCGATCTCGTCGCGGATATCGACCAGGTGATCCGCCCGCTTGCGGGCGCGCAGGGACTTGAGCGGGGAGGAATCGGACATGACGCAACGTTACCGCAACGCAGCACGCGATGCATGGCGCGACTGCGGGCGGTCAGCGCAGGGAAAGGCTTCCGGGGGCGAGGCGGACAACGCAAGCGACATTGATGAACCTGCACGTCCGTCGACGTCGATCATCCCAGGTCCACGCTGTGCGCGTGCTCGCGCGTGGCCAGGAATGCCACGTCCGGCGCGCGTTCCTGCGCCAGTTGCAGGTTCACCCGCGTCGGCGCCAGGTAGACCAGCTGGCCCGCGGCATCCAGCGACAGGTTCATGGCGTTCTTGTCGCGGAACTCTTCCAGCTTCTTCGCGTTGTCGCAGCGGATCCAGCGGGCCGTGGCCACGCTGACGTTCTCGAATGACGCGTCCACGCCGTACTCGTCCTTCAGGCGGTAGGCGACCACGTCGAACTGCAGCACGCCCACCGCGCCCAGGATCAGGTCGTTGCTCATCAGCGGGCGGAAGAACTGGGTGGCGCCTTCCTCACTCAACTGCGCCAGGCCCTTCTGCAGCTGCTTGAGCTTCAGCGGGTCGCGCAGTCGGGCGCGGCGGAACAGTTCCGGTGCGAAGTTCGGTATACCGGTGAACGACAGCGCCTCGCCTTCGGTGAAGGTATCGCCGATGGAGATGGTGCCGTGGTTGTGGATGCCGATCACGTCGCCGGGATACGCCTCGGCGGCGATTTCGCGGTCGCTGGCCATGAAGGTCAGCGCGTTCGCCAGCTTCATCTCCTTGCCGCTGCGCACATGGAAGGTCTTCATGCCGGCCTCGAAGCGCCCCGAACACACGCGCATGAACGCCACGCGGTCGCGGTGCTGCGGGTCCATGTTGGCCTGGATCTTGAACACGAAGCCGGTGAGCCTGTTCTCGTCGGGCTGCACTTCGCGGCCGGTGGTCTCGCGGGGCTGCGGCGACGGTGCGTGCTCGACGAAGAAATCCAGCAGCGGCTGCACGCCGAAGTTGTTGACGCCCGAGCCGAAGAACACCGGCGTCTGCTTGCCGTCCAGGTAGGCCTGCTTGTCGAACGGATGGCTGGCGCCCTGCACCAGTTCCAGTTCATCGCGCAGCGAGGCCAGCATCTCGCTGCCGATGCGCGCTTCCAGCTGCGGGTCGTCCAGCGAGGCGAAGATGGTGGAATCCTGACGGGTGAAATTGCGGCCCGGTTCGTACAGGTGCACTTCGCCGGTCAGCAGGTGCACCACGCCCTTCAGGCGCTGGCCCATGCCGATCGGCCAGGTCACCGGCGCGCACTGGATGCCGAGCACGCTTTCCACTTCGTCCAGCAGGTCGATCGGGTCCTTGCCCTCGCGGTCCAGCTTGTTGATGAAGGTCATGATGGGCGTGTCGCGCAGGCGGCAGACTTCCATCAGCTTGATCGTCCGCTCCTCCACGCCCTTGGCCACGTCGATGACCATCAGCGCGCTGTCCACCGCGGTGAGCACGCGATAGGTGTCCTCGCCGAAGTCGGCGTGGCCGGGCGTATCGAGCAGGTTGACGATCTTGCCGTCGTACGGGAACTGCATCACCGACGAGGTCACCGAGATGCCGCGCTCCTTCTCCAGCGCCATCCAGTCCGAGGTCGCGTGGCGCGCGGCCTTGCGGCCCTTGACCGAGCCGGCCATCTGGATCGCGCCGCCGAACAGCAGCAGCTTTTCGGTCAGCGTGGTCTTGCCGGCGTCGGGGTGGGAAATGATGGCGAAGGTACGGCGACGTGCCGCTTCGGGGGCCACTGCGCTTTTCGGATCGGACATGGGGCGGGCGCCCGGACGGGCACGGAGGAAGCGGGGAGGGGCGCGATTATAGCGGGGCGCGGGGGATGGATCGTCGGCGCCGGCTCAACGGCTGGCCGGGAACTGCAGTCGTCCCAGCGGGCCGAACATGCGGAACGGCACCGATTCCAGCCGCATGCCGCGGTTGGCCTGCACCACGAAATGCAGGTGCGGCGCAGTGGAGAACCCGGTGTTGCCCGACAGCCCGATGTACTGGCCCTTGCGCACGTACTGGCCCACGCGCACCTGTGCGCCCTCCGCCTTGAGGTGTGCGTACAGCGCCATGCTGCCGTCCGAGTGCAGGATGCGGATGAAATTGGCGCGCCCGCCGTACTTCTCGCGGTTCAGCCCGGCCTTGTCGAAGTCGGATTCCACCTGCATCACCAACCCTTCGCGGGCCGCCACGATCCGCGTGCCCTCGGGAACGGCGAAATCCACCGCGTGCAGGTTCTGTACGTCGCTGTGGCTGAACCGGCCGCCCGGCCCCTGGTCCACGCGCACGCGTCCGTAATCGAACGGCAAGCGGTACTCGTAGTCCTGCGGACGACTGGTCGGGTCGCCGGGCATGCCGTCGAGGGTCAGTTCGAAATCGCCGCCCCGCAGCGGGTCCGTCACCCCGATGTCGGCCACCAGCACGCTGCTGCGCGCCGGGACCACGGCGCGGGCGGGCAACGCCGGCACGCTGCGTACGTCACGCTGGCGACGGAAGCCGAGCTGCACTTCCACCGGCCCATGCATCAGGTTGTCGGCCCAGGCCTGGTAGCGCAGGCCCTGCTTTTCCAGCCGCAGGCGCACCAGTGCACTGGGCGGATTCCGGAACCGCATGACGTCCACGCTGCTGTCGGCCAGCTGGTCGGGCGGTGGGGGCTGGTCGCCGTACTGCGTGTAGCCCTGCTTGTCCTTCCAGCGGTACAGGCGGGCGGCATCCAACTCGCCGACGCTGCCGAGCAGCACGGCGATGCCGCAGGCCACTGCCAGCACGCGCACGTTCACCGCGGGCAGTCGCCCTGCAGGTCGAGTGCGCGGGCGATGTCGCGCAGGTCGAAGGCGGCCAGCGCGACGTCGTTGTGCAACGCGAACAGCGCGCCAGCAGGGAAGCGCGGGGTTGGCACCGCGTAGACCGTCTCGCCGTCGGTATTGGCCGTCACCTGTCCGGAAAACACGCCGCGGGGCGCCAGCGTGGCGCGGTCGAACACGCGGAAGCGGGTCGGGGTCAGCTGGTCCACCGCCACCCAATAACCGGCGTCCGCGCTGCACGCCCACAGCGCGATGCCTTCGGCATCGGCGTCGAAGGTGGCCAGGCTGTGGCCGTTGTAGCGGCCGGCCAGCGTGTAGTCGCGCAGCGTGGAGCCGACGCGCCGGTCTTCCTCGGCGATCAGCAGGCGCCCGTGTGCCGGGTCGCCGGCGATCGATTCGACCATGCGCAGCGCGCCCGCTGCGCCCGTATCACCGAACTGGCCCAGCAGCTGGGTCTCCAGCTTGCCCCCTTCCTCGACGCGCACCTGGAATCGCTTCACGCGACCCACCAGTTCCTCCATCGGAGGCAGTTTCATGGTGCGGAAATCGGCCATGAAACTGTCGGTGACGAACAGCTCCAGTTCGCCCGGTGCGGTTTCGTGCACCCATAGACCGTACGGCGCACGCAGCACATCAGCACCGAAGGCGCCCAGCGGCGCGAATTCCGGCAGCCGGAATGCCTGCACGCGGTGGTTGTCGCGTTCGGCCACAAACAACAGGTCGCCGAACACCGCGATGCCGTTGGGACGGTTGAACTGGCCCACCGCGTCGCCGGACGCGCCGACCGTACGCAGGCGCTGGCCGGTGTCCGCGTCGTAGATGGCGAGGTGGTGGGTGGCCTTCGCCGTGGCGATCAGCCAGACCTGGCCGTCCTCGGTCGGCCACGCCACGAGCGAATCCAGCTCGTCGCCGGCCACCGGCTCGGATACCCAGGCCTCGGGAATGATGGCGTCCGCGGCGGTCTTGGGCGGCGGTGCGGGTGGGGTGGAGGTGTGCAGGGGGGCGGTGGAGCAGGCGGCCAGCAGCACCGCACAGAGACCGCCCAGGAGGCAATTCCGGGTCATGTTGTGAATTATGCGTTATCGCCGTGACGGCTGGCAGAGAGACGAGCGTCAAATTTCATCGCTTCATCCGAATAAAGCGATTGACATCGACGGAAAGCGGCGGCAGAGTAGCCTCACCATCGAGACCGGCAGAGGGACAGGCCCGAAGAAGCCGGGGCAGCCAGCGACGCGCAAGCGCCGTGGTGGTGCCAAATCCTGCGGGGACCTCTGCGTCTGCCGGAAGATGGTTCGTACCGTGTCCTCAGCACGGCGAACGCGAGCTCCGCGAAGCTCGGTGGTGCAGTCCCGTCCCGCAAGGGATCACGCCCACCGGATGCCGCCATGAGCTTCGTCAGTCCTTCCCTTCATCGCCTTGCCGAGCCTTCGTCGATCGAAGGCCTCCCGCTGTCGTCCCCGCAGGACGACGTGCCGCGCGCCGTACGCGGCGAAGTGGTGGTGGAAATGGCCATGCGCCACGCCGGTACGCGTGCGGTGACGCTGCGTTACGAACTGCAGGGACCGGTGGACGCACCGGTGGTGTTCGTCGCCGGCGGCATCTCCGCGCACCGCCATCTGACCGCCAGCAACGTATTCCCCGAGAGTGGCTGGTTGAATGACCTGGTCGGCGCCGGCCGCGCGCTGGATCCGTCGCAGTGCCAGCTGCTGGCGTTCGACTTCATCGGTGCCGACGGCCGCCTCGACGCGCCGATCGATTCGGCCGACCAGGCCGATGCCATCGCCAAGCTGCTGGGCGCACTGGGCATTGCGCGTCTGGAAGCTTTTGTCGGCTATTCCTATGGCGCGCTGGTCGGCCTGCAGTTCGCCGCCCGCCATCCCGAACGCTTGAAGAAGCTGGTCGCCGTCAGCGGTGCCCATCGCGCGCATCCCTATGCGGCTGCCTGGCGTGCCCTGCAGCGGCGGGCCGTCACGCTGGGTCAGTTGCAGTGCGCTGACGCGCAGGGCCTGTCGCTGGCCCGCCAGTTCGCCATGTTGAGTTACCGCACGCCGGAGGAATTCGGCGAGCGCTTCGACAGCGCGCCCGAGATCGTCAACGGCCGCGTGCGCGTGGCCGCCGAAGACTACCTGGATGCCGCCGGTGCGCAGTACGTCGCGCGCACGCCGGTCACCGCCTACGTGCGCCTGTCCGAATCCATCGATCTGCACCGCGTCGACCCCGCCGACATCCGCGTGCCCACCCTGGTGGTCGCGGTGGAAGGCGACCGCCTGGTGCCGTTGTCCGATTCCGTGGCGCTGGTGGAAGGCCTGGGCACGCTGGGCCAGCTGCGCGTGCTGCGCTCGCCGTACGGCCATGACGCCTTCCTGAAAGAAACCGATCGCATCGATTCCATCCTCACCTCGGCCCTGCGCGCCGCCGGAGACCTCGCATGAGCAGTTACATACCCACCGACGCCGACACCGCGTGTCGTCCCGCCACTGCCGCTGTGCGCGCCGGCATCGACCGCGACACCGCCTATGGCGCGGTGACGCCGCCCATCGTGCTGTCGTCCAACTTCAGCTTCGCCGGCTTCGCGCAGAAGCGTGAGTACGACTACACCCGCAGCGGCAATCCGACCCGCGACCTGCTGGCCGAAGCGCTGGCCGAGCTGGAAGGCGGTGCGGGCGCGGTCATCACCGCCACCGGCATGGGCGCCATCACGCTGGTGCTGAACGCATTGCTGGAGCCGGGCGACCGCCTGGTGGTGCCGCATGACGCGTACGGCGGCAGCTGGCGCCTGTTCAACGCGCTGGCCAAAAAGGGCCATTTCGAATTGATCACCGCCGACCTGACCGATCCGCGCTCGCTGGCCGACGCGCTGGCACAGTCGCCGAAGCTGGTGCTGATCGAAACGCCGTCCAACCCGCTGCTGCGCATCACCGACCTGCGCTTCGTCATCGATGCCGCGCACAAGGCCGGCGCGCGCACGGTGGTGGACAACACCTTCCTGTCACCGGCGCTGCAGACGCCGATCGCGTTCGGCGCCGACGTCGTGCTGCATTCCACCACCAAGTACATCAACGGCCACAGCGACGTGGTCGGGGGTGCCGTGGTGGCGCGCGATGCCGAGACCCACCAGCAGCTGGTGTGGTGGGCGAATGCGCTGGGCCTGACCGGCTCGCCGTTCGACAGCTTCCTGACCCTGCGCGGCCTGCGCACGCTGGATGCCCGCCTGCGCGTGCACCAGGAAAATGCCGATGCCATCGCGGCCTTGCTGGATGGGCATCCGGTGGTGTCGAAGGTCTATTTCCCCGGCCTGGTGTCGCATCCCGGCCACGCGGTGGCTGCGCGCCAGCAGAAAGGCTTCGGCGCGATGCTGAGCGTCGAACTCGACGGTGGCGAAGAGGCCGTGCGTGCGTTCGTCGAAGGCCTGCGCTACTTCACCCTCGCCGAATCACTGGGCGGCGTGGAAAGCCTGGTCGCGCATCCAGCCACGATGACGCACGCGGCGATGACGCCGGAAGCGCGTGCCAAGGCCGGCATCTCCGACGGTCTGCTGCGCCTGTCGGTCGGCATTGAGGCCACGGACGATCTGCTGGCCGATATCGGTGCCGCCCTGGCACGCGCGGAAGCCGTGGTGGCCGATTCCAAACGCAGGCTCGCCGACGCATGAGCACCGTCGTCCGGCTGGCGACCGCGCCGCGTGCCGCACCGAAACTGGCGCTGCTGGGCACGGGCGTGGTGGGCAGCGCATTCGTCGGCCGCTACCAGCGCCTGCGGGAGCGCTCATTGCCGGTGCCGACGCTGGCGTGGCTGGCCAACTCGCGCGCCTTGCACCCCTGCGACGTATCCGCACGTCAGGCGCTGGACGACGCCAACCAGGCTGCCGCCCGTACGGACGATCTGCCCCCGTGGGCCGAAGGCGAAGCGTTGCGTGCAGGCGATATCGTGGTCGACGCCACCGCCAGCGAAACGGTCGCCGACTGGCATGCGGAGTGGCTGTCGCGGGGCGTGCATGTGGTGACGGCCAACAAGCTGGGAAGCGGCAGCTCGCTGCCGCGCGCGCAGGCCATCGTGCGGGCACGTGCGGATTCCGGCGCGCAGTACGGCGATGCCGCCACCGTCGGCGCGGGACTGCCGCTGCTGCGCAGCCTGCGCGCGCTGGTGGCCGGTGGCGACCGCATCCATCGGGTCGAAGGCGTGTTGTCCGGCTCGTTGGCGTGGCTGTTCAACCATTACGACGGCATGCGTGCGTTCTCCGGTTTCGTCCGGCAAGCGCGACAGGCGGGTTTCACGGAGCCCGACCCGCGGCTGGACCTGTCCGGCGAGGACGTGCGGCGCAAGCTGTTGATCCTGGCGCGTGCGGCGGGGTTCCCGTTGCACGCCGAAGATGTGCGCGTGGAATCGCTGGTGCCGGCGGAACTTGCCGCGCTGCCGCTAGCGGAACTGGACGCCGCGCTGCCCCAGCTGGATGCGCCGCTGGCGACGCGTTTCAAGGACGCGTACCGGAACGGTGCGCGCCTGCGTTTCCTCGGCCGCTTCGATGCCGAACGCGCCAGCGTCGGCCTGCAGGCATTGCCGGCCGATCATCCGCTGTGCGGCGGTGGCGGCACCGACAACCGCGTGGCGATCTACAGCGACCGCTACCCCGAACAGCCGCTGGTGGTGCAGGGTCCGGGCGCTGGCGCGGACGTCACCGCGGCGGCGTTGCTGGATGACGTGCTGGCGATCTCGCAGGCGGCGTAGTCGCTTCGGGGCGCGTCAGGGTTTCAAAGCGGCCAGTAGCGCGGCGTTGAAGCGCGCTGGGGCTTCCACCTGGGGTGAGTGCCCCAGGTCGTCGAACTCGACCAGCTTCGCGCCGGGGATCGCAGCGGCTGCCCGCTTGCCTAGCGCTGGATAGTCGCCCAGCCGTTTCGCCAGTTCGGGCGAGGCCAGATCCTTGCCGATGGCGGTGCGGTCCTTCTGACCGATGAAGAGGGTTGTGGGTACGGCGATCCGCGGAAATTCGTGGACGACAGGCTGGTTGAACACCATGTCAGAGGTCAGCGCCTGGCTCCAGGCCACTGCCGCCTTGCCTTCGCCCGCGTACATGCCGCCGAGCATCTGTACCCAGCGCTCATACTCCGGCTTCCACTTGTCGCCGTAATACACGGTGCGCTGGTAGTCGCGGATGCTGTCGAACGAGGTCTTCAGCTCGCGCGCGTACCAGGCGTCGATGCTCCGCCATGGCACGCCGTTGGCCTTCCAGTCTTCCAGCCCGATCGGATTGACCAGCACCAGCTGCTGCGTGGCCTGCGGATACTGCAGCGCATAGCGGGTGGCCAGCATGCCGCCCATCGAATGGCCCACGATCACCGCACGGTCGATGCCCAGATGCTCCAACAGCGCATGCGTGTTGGCGGCCAGCTGGTCGAACGAGTACTGGTAGCGTTGCGGCTTGTCCGACTTGCAGAAGCCGATCTGGTCCGGCGCAACGACGCGATAGCCCGATTGCGCCAGTGCGGTGATCGCCGACTCCCACGTGGCGGCGCAGAAGTTCTTGCCATGCATCAACACGACGATGTGGCCGTTCGGCGTGGCGGGCGCGACATCGAGATAGGCCATCTCAAGCGACTGTGCCTGCGACACGAGTGCGAAGGTCCGCACCGGATGCGGGTAGTCGAACCCCTCAAGCCGTGCGCCGTGGCGGGGCAGCGTTCCGGCATACGCCGACGAGAGCGAGGCGACAGCCATCGCCAAGGTGGCCAGCTTCCAGCGAGCAGTCTTCATGCAAGGGTTCCGCAATGTGGCGTGACAGCGTATCGCGGATGCCCTCCGGACGACGTCAATCGTCGGGCGACGGCACAGGAGGCGTCGTGACTGGATGATACGGACCGCGCAATGCCAGGTTGCCGCAACGGACCAGTTCGCCGGGATCGCGGCGCAGCAGGTCGGGATCGATCGGTGGCAACGGTAGCTCCGTGGCTTCATAGAGTGCCCAGCCGTTGCGGCCGTTCCCCTTGACCTCGTACAGCGCGCGATCCGCCAGCGATACAAGCTGTTCCCAGCCCAGCAGGTCGGGCACGGCCGCGAACGGGGGATAGCCAATCAGACCCAACGAGGCCGTCACCTGCAGTCGCGTGTCGGCCACTTCCATCGGTTGTGCGGCGATGGCGGTGCAGATGCGACGACCCAGCGCGTGCAGCTCGTGGCGAGGCATCGGCCTGAATACCATCAGGAATTCCTCGCCGCCCCAACGGATCACGTAGTCGCCGTCGCGTGAAAGCGTGCGCAGCCGATGCGCGACGGTCTGCAGCACGTGGTCACCGGCCAGGTGGCCATAGCCATCATTGATCGACTTGAAGTGGTCGATGTCCAGCAGTGCGAAAGCGAGCACGTCGACGCCGGCGGCGAATCCGGGCATGCGCTGGTAGTAGGCGATGTCGGCGGGCAGTTGCCGGGTCAGGTAGCGGCGGTTGTGCAGACCGGTCAGCGGATCGGTGAGGCTGATGGCTTCCAGTTGCCGGTTGGCCTGCTGAAGGTCGCGTGTGCGCTGCTGCACCAGCCGCTCAAGCGCGACGCGCTTGTTGTGGTGGCGTCGCAGCACCCAGCGGTTGGACAGTACCACCAGGATCGCCAGGCCGATGACAGCCAGCAGATAGAACCACACGCTTTCGTAGAAGTACGGGGCGATGGAGAACGACTGCGTGGCCGCGGCACGACCGGAGACGCCGCTGTTGTTGGTGCCGATGACTTCGAACACGTACCGGCCTGCGGGCAGGTTGGTATAGGTGGCGCTGCGCTGGTGCGTATCTTCCAGTAGTCGCCAGTCTTCGTCATAGCCTCTCAGGCGATAACGGATGTCGATGTGGTCCGAGGCCTGGAAGCTCAGGGTGGTGAACTCGAAGCGTAGGTCGCGCGCCGCGCTGGGCAGCACCCAGGCGGCGGCGGGATCCGCCGGGCGCCATTTGCCCTGGACCTGCACGCGTTCGACCACCGATTCGGGCACGTAGGCATTGGCCAGGTCCTGGTCCGTCGCCATCACCACCACGCCGTCGCGCGTGGGCAGCCACAGTGCGTTGTCGACCAGGAACCCGCGGCTGTTGCCGGCGCCATTGCAGCAGTCGCCCTTCTGGCCGCCGTGGCGGTCGCCACGTTCGTTGAGCAACGTCCTGGCGTTGACGCGCACGCCGGGATCTTCGGTGGCGGCCAGCAGATCCGCGACGGTGACCCGGTAGATCCCGCGCAGGCCACCGACCCAGAGGAATCCGCTGGCATCTTCGCCAAAGAAGAACGGGGCATTCGCCGGGATGCCACGCTGCTTGTCCAGGCGCGTCCAGCGCTGGCCGTCGAACAGCAGCAGCATTTCCTCCGACAGCGTGCCCGCCAGCCATTGGCCACCGGCGAGTTCGTGCAGCGCGACGACATGCGGCGCATCCAGGCCGGTGCCGCCGAACGGAATCGCGACGAGATGCTCGTCGATGAATTCGTACAGGCCACTCTGCGTGCCGACCAGCAGGCGGCCATCACGGGTTTCCAGCAATACGCGGACGCGGATGTCGCGCAGGCCGGCCTGTTCGGCGTAGCGACGCAGGCGGTCTCCGCCATCCCAGCGGTACAGCCCCGTGCTGGTGGCGAACCACAACCGTCCGCTCCGGTCGCGCACGATGCCATTCACCTGCGCGGTATCCATCTCCGCCAGCATGCGCGGGCGCTGCACACGTCCGTCGCGATAGAGCGCGGCCCCGTTGCGCGTGCCGATCCACGTCTGCCCGTTCTCGGGCAACAGACTGTAGGCGGCGGGATGCGGCAGTGCGCGTCCCGGTATCAGCGTGCGGAAGCGGCCCTCTTCCAGCACGCTCACGCCTTCGTCGCTGCCGACCCATGTCCGGCCATCAGGTGCGCGTGCGGCCGACCACAGCAGTGGCTGGACGAGCCCTTCAGTGCGGCTGTATCGGCGTGTCCAGCCATTCCAGGCGCGGCTGACACCTTCGTTGTTGCTGCCCAGCCACAGGTTCGATTCGCGGTCTTCGTACAGCGCGCGGATCTCCGCCAGCGGACCTTCGGCGCGGATCCGTTCCAGCAGTCGGCCCTGGCGAAAGCGGTAGAGCGTGTCGCGCGTGCTCGCCCACAGAATGCCGTCGCGGTCCTCGTGCAGCGCCTGCACGCCACCGCTCACCGGCGCGACTTCGCCGTGCCGCTGCCAGTGGCGGCCATCGAACACGAACAGGCCGGTACCGCATCCGGCCCAGAGCCGTCCATCGTGGCGCGCCAGCGAGGTGATCGCGTCCGCGGAGACATTGCCAGGCAACATCAGCATGCGTTCGCCTGCGTCGTCGAAGACATGCACCCGCCCGCGGCCACCGGCCCATAGCGTCCCGTCAGCATCGACATGGAGGGCCAGCGCACCGCCGTCCTCGATCCGGTGGAGGGTCTGCAGGCGGTGACCGACGACCACCATCACGCCCCGGTTCGAGGCGACCAGCAGTCTTCCGCGGGCATCGCGCGCCAGCGCGTTCACGTCCACCACGCCCGGAGATTCGCCATCGGCCAGGGCCAGCGACGTGACCTGGTTGCCTTCGCGCACCGCCAACCCCTGTGGCGTGCCGATCCACAGGCGTCCTTCGTCATCGGTGTGCAACGCCTCGATCCACGTACTGGGCAGGCCGGGCGTGTTGTCCAGGTCGAAGTTGGTGAAACGCACCCCATCGAAGCGGCTGAGCCCGGCCTGGGTGCCGAACCAGAGGTAGCCAGGCCGGTCCTGTGCGATGGCCAGGACGCTCAGCTGGGGCAGGCCCTGTTCCAGGGCCCAGTGATTGCGCACGTAGTGATGGAACGACTTGGAGGGATCGAGCGCCAGCGCCGACGGGCAAAATGCCGCCATCCCGCCCAGCAGGGGCAGGCACCAAACCGCCAATCGGCGTCGCCAGGAGGGTCGGCCGCGGCGGGTCTTGTCCTTGTGGTCGGACAGGACGCGTCTCCGGTAAGTATGTTTACCTCCATCCTATCGGCGCGGTTCCGCACGCCTAAAGGGCGGCAGGCTGAACCGATAGGCGATCGTCCGCCCATGAAAAGAACGCAGGCGAAGATGTGCGTTGGCCAGCATCGCCCCGGCGATGCGGGCGTTCGGACTCGGGAAGTATCGGCGCGCCGGACCCCTGGTGCGCTTCGCATACCCGGGCTGCGCGGCTTTGGCGTCAGCAGTCAGTCCAGACGCCGCACCAGATTGCTTCCGGGGGGCATCCGGGCAGCCTGTCGACGCCGGAGCAGCTGGGTGCGCGTCGCTTCCCCTGCGAACGCTGGCTGGAGATCAGGTGGCCGTGGTCATGAGAAGCGATGCCAATCCATTACTCGGATTTGGCAATCATCAAGGCCCAAACCAGAATCAAGCCTGCCGACAAAGCGGATCAGCCAGTGCGAATTGTCAGGTGGCACCTGCATTTGCGCCCAACTCGCTGGAGACATGCTCGGCTAGTCCGGTTGTGTTCCTGACGAACTCGGCCTGCAAATCGATGCCGCACTTGTGCGCCAGAACAATGATTGACCACAGGCAGTCAGACAGTTCATGGCCAAGCTTGGCTTTGCAGTCATCGATATGCCTGATGCCGGCATTTGCCTGGATCAGCTTGGCCAGATCCCCTACATCTCCGACGAACCCGAGTGCGAGTTCCTCAGTGGTCCAGACGCGGCCATAACGTTTGATCTCGAGCTGCTCGTAAAGCTCGTTCAGACGCAATGCCAGCTTTTCAAGATCGTGAAGATTCACGTTATGCCGCCTAACACTCGATCACGTTAACCGCCAACCCGCCGCGGCTGGTTTCCTTGTACTTGTCCTGCATGTCGCGGCCGGTGTCGCGCATGGTCTTGATGACCTTGTCCAGCGATACCTTGTGCTTGCCGTCGCCGCGCATGGCCATGCGGCTGGCGTTGATCGCCTTCACCGCGCCCATTGCGTTGCGTTCGATGCACGGGATCTGCACCAGCCCGCCGATCGGGTCGCAGGTCAGGCCCAGATTGTGTTCCATGCCGATCTCGGCCGCGTTCTCGATCTGGCTCGGTGTGCCGCCCAGCGCCGCGACCAGTCCGCCGGCCGCCATTGAACAGGCCACGCCCACCTCGCCCTGGCAGCCCACTTCGGCGCCGCTGATGCTGGCGTTTTCCTTGTAGAGGATACCGATGGCCGCGGCAGTGAGCATGAAATCGAACACGCGCTGCTCGCTGTTGCCGGGACAGAAACGGTCGTAGTAGTGCAGTACCGCCGGAATGATGCCGGCCGCGCCATTGGTGGGCGCGGTGACCACGCGGCCACCGGCGGCGTTCTCCTCGTTCACCGCCAACGCATACAGGTTCACCCAGTCCAGCACGGTCAGTGGATCGCGCATGGCGGCTTCGGGCTTGCTGGACAGTTCGCGGTGCAGAGCGGGGGCGCGCCGCGAGACGTGCAGGCCACCGGGCAGGGTGCCTTCCTCGCGGATGCCGCGCGCCATGCACGACTGCATCGCGTTCCAGATCGCGCGCAGGTTGTCGCGGATCTCGTCCTCGCTGCGCCAGGCCTTCTCGTTCTCGAACATCAGCTCGGCGATGCTCAATCCGCTGCGCTGGCACTGGGCCAGCAGCTCGTCGCCGCTCTTGAACGGATACGGCAGCGGCGTCTCGTCGGCGACGATGCGGTCCACCGCGGCGTCGTCCTGGTTGACCACGAAACCGCCACCGACCGAGTAGTAGTCGCGCGTGGCGATCACCTCATCCTGCGCGTCGTACGCGGTGAAGCGCATGCCGTTGGTGTGGTAGGGCAGCTTCTGCCGCTTGTTCATCAGCAGGTCGCGTTTCTCGTCGAAGGCGACCGCGTGGGTGCCGCCCAGCAGCAGGCGCTTGTCCTTGCGGATGCGCTCCAGGGCCGGCGGGATGATGTCCGGGTCGATCTCGTTCGGATAGTGGCCTTCCAGCCCCATCAGCACGGCCTTGTCGGTGCCGTGGCCGCGGCCGGTCAGGGCCAGTGAGCCGAACACTTCCGCACGTATCCGCGCCACGTCGCGCAGACGGCCGGGGTCTTCCAGCCAGCGGGCGACAAAACGCGCGGCGGCCCGCATGGGGCCGACCGTGTGGGAGGAACTGGGACCGATGCCGATCTTGAAGAGGTCGAACGTGCTGACTGCCATGCCGCGTATTCTATGCCGTCGGCGCGGACAACCCTTCCCGCGTCGCAGCAGATTGCCGGAACGAGGACGCCGATGCCCCTGATCCTTTACCAGCGTGACGATTGCCACCTGTGCGATCTGGCGCTGGACGTGCTGGCCGCTTCACGGGTGCCGGCGTTCGAAAGCGTGTTCATCGATCATGACGATGTGCTGGAAGCGCGTTACGGCGCGCGGGTGCCGGTGCTGCGCGATGACGCGACCGGCGCGGAGCTGGATTGGCCGTTCAGTGCGGACCGCGTTAAGGCATGGCTGCCGTGAACCTGCGCGCCTGGTCGCGTTGGCTTGCCTTGCTGGGCATCGCGTCCGGCAGCGCCGCGGCGACGGACGTGGACCTGGCAAAGACGGGCCCGGGCCGTGCCGAGGCTTTTGCGTGGCAAGGCCGGACGCTCTCGCAAGTGCTGCCGGTGGATGCCATCGATCGCATCGTGCTGTTGAAGGCGGTGACCAGCGCGCCCGCCGACCTGGACCTGCGCAATCTGCGCCGCATGCTGCGCGATGCCGCCGGTGCTTCCTTGCAGGCCGCCAACGATGACGAGCGGGCGCTTCTGCAACTGGGCGGCAACGACACCCTCTGGGAAGCCGTCCTGCTGACGCGGGCAGGCGAGGTGTTCGGTCTCGTCATCCGTCCCGACGCTGACGCGGCCGGGCAGGGCGCGCATCGCGCCTGCCTCACGGACGAAGCGGGCAGGCGCGGGTGTTTCGGGATTCCTGCGGTGCCGGTTGGCTGACGATGCCGGGCCTCAGGGTTTGGGTTTCAACACCACCTTCGTGCTGATGGCCACGTCGTTCGGGATGGTCGCGGTATCGGCCCATTCGCCGCCGCCGATGCCGAAGTCCAGGCGCTTCACGCTGGCCCTGCCGGTCAGCACCGGCTGTGCGCCGGGCGTCCAGCTGAAGGTCAGCGTGACCGGCTTGCTGACGCCACGCAGCGACAGCGTGCCGTCGGCGGCGTACTGGTTGCCGCCCAGCGAACGGAACCTGGTCGCCGTGTAGCGCGCCTGCGCGAACGTGCCCACGTTGAAGAAGTCGGATGACACCAGCGTGTCGTCGCGATCCTTGTTGCCGGTCTGCGTGCCTGCGAGCTGGATGGCGACATCGAGCTTGCTGGCCGCGAGCTGCGCGGGATCGAAACTCATCGTGGTGGTGAAGCCGCCGAACTTGCCGGTGAAGGTTTCGCCCTGGTAGTTGCTGGCGAAGACCAGCGTGGAGCCGGGAGCCTGCACGTAATCGGCGGCCATGGCCGGCGCGGTGGCCAGCAACAGGGAGGCGAGCGCCAGGCGCGCGCGGTCAGACGGTTTCATCGGGAGAATCCTGCGGTGTGGGGGAAGGGGAAGCGGAAGCAACGGCCTTGCGGCGCCCCGGCAGCATGCGCGTCAGCGTGGCGTCGCCCTGGAATAGATGGTGGTAGAGCGCGGCGGCGGCATGGGCGAGCACCAGTGCCACGAGCACCCAGAACAGCAGTTCGTGCGCGCCTTCGGCAGCCTCGTGCACGCCATCATCGCGGCCGGTGATGGCCGGCAGGTTGAACAGCTTGAACCACTGCAGCGGATAGCCGGCGGACGAGTTCAGCACCCAGCCCGACAGGGGGATCGCGAACAGCAACGCGTACAGCAGGACGTGGGTGATGGAGGCGATGCGCTGCTGCCATGTGGGCGTGCCGGGTACCGGCGCAGGGGCGCCCGCGTAGAGCCGCCACAGCACGCGCAGTGCGACCAGGGCGAGGATGGACAGTCCGATGGACTTGTGCAGTGCGTAGATGTCGATCTTGCGCGGCCCGTTGGGCAGGTCGCCCATGGTCAGGCCGAGGTAGGCCATCACCAGGATCAGCACCACGATGAGCCAGTGGAACAGTTGGCTGATCGCGCCCCAGCGCTCGTCGGTGTTCTTGAGGGTCATGGCGTCGGCTCCGGCGGTGGCGGGGGAGGCAGGATGTCGGTGTTGCGGTCGTCAGCCTTGCCGTCATGCGTGGCTTCGGCTTCGATGCGAAGGTCCACCTGGTCGCCGATCACCGACTTCCAGGCCGTGATGCCGAAATCGGCGCGGCTGATCGTCGTGGTGGCCGAAAATCCCACCGTACGACGGAACGGTGGCATCGGATGACGCTTGGCAGCGTTCAGCACGACATCGAGGACGATGTCGCGCGTGACGCCGCGTAAGGTCAGTTCACCGTGCGCCCGCGCATGTGTCGCATCGATGGGTTCCACGCGCGTCGACACGAAGTGCGCTTCGGGGTGGCCTTCGGCATCCAGCAGCGATTTCGCCAGCGTGGCCTTGTTCCAGTCCGCGTCGCCCAGGTCCACGCGCGCCAGCGGCACGCGTACGTCGACGCGCGCGCGGGTCCAGTCATCGGGATCGAAAGCGAGCGTGCCGGTGCTGCCCGAGACGGTCCCGATGCCGTTGGAGAAACCCGCGTGGCTGATGGCGAACATCACCCGCGTGTGCACCGGGTCCAACCGGTACTCGGCCAACGCGTCTCGCGCGGACACGGTCGCCGGCAACAAGGCTGCCAGGCAGAGGACGCGCAACAACAGGCAGCGGGAGGATGATCCGGGCATGGGAACGGATTCTAGGGGCCGGCCCATGAAGATAACCCGCTTGCGCGTGCAACGGTCCGTTGCGACGATGCCCGAGGGGCAATCAGGGAACGAGGGCGGGCAGGAATGGTGATGCGTGCGTGGTGGCTGTTGCTGCTGTGTCTGTTGTGCGCGTCCGCGCCGGCGACCGTGCCCGAGATTCCGCGCTTCCGCCTGCTCGGGGCGGGTGACGGCCTGCCTTCCACGACCATTCCTGCGCTCGCGCGTGATGGTGCCGGTTATCTGTGGGTGGCTACGTGGGATGGCCTGGCCCGCTACGACGGCGTCGGGTTCAAGGTGTGGCGCCACGATCCTGCCGACCCGGCGTCGCTGCCCGGCAACGTAGTGCAGGCGCTGCATATCGATGCCGCCGACCGGGTCTGGGTGGCGACGGAGAACGGCGGCCTGAGCGTGATGGGGAACGACCGCAAGGGTTTCCGGCACTATCGACGGGCCACCCATCCGCAGATGGGCAGCGACGATGTGTTCGCGATCACCAGCCGTGGCAGCGACATCTGGTTCGGTACATTCGGCGGAGGACTGCACAGGCTGTCGGCCGACGGTGGCATCACCCGGTTCACCGCGGAAGCGGGAGGGGCCGACGGCCTGCCATCGGACAGCGTGCTGTCGCTGGCTTTCGACGCCAAGGGCGTGCTGTGGATCGGCACCATGGGAGGCCTGGCACGCTATGACGGCCAGCGTGTGCAGCGGCTGGCGCTGCCCGGCGGCGACGCGCTGATCATCTATTCGGTGAGCGCCGACGCGGGCTCGGTATGGGTGGGCGCGTCCGATGGCGTGCATCGCTGGTTGCCGGAGGGCCGCTGGGTGTCGCCGCCATGGTCGCCGATGTTCGCGCGCCCCAACGCGCTGATCGCGATGGCCAGTGATGGCCAGGGCGAATACTGGCTGGCCAGCCAGGGCGGCCTGTGGCGGACCGAAGGCGACCGCGCGCCGGCACCGGTGAACTATGACGCGCAGAGCGTGGGCATCGGTCGCGTGCTGCAGGCGGTGATCGCGTTGCCGGACGGCGGCCTGTGGGTGCCGGTACCGACACGCGGCCTGGCCTACCTCCGTTCGGACTGGAGGCGCATCGCCGCGTTCTCGCCGGCGCAGGGGCTCGGCGGCGGGCTTTATCGCGGCCTGTCGCAGGCGGGCGCCGACGGCCTCTGGATCGCCAGCAGCACGGGCAAGCTGGAGCGTCTGGATACGCGTCGTGGTCATGTCACGCCGATGCCGCACCATGCCGCTCTGCTGGCCGAACTGCGGCTTACCTCGGTGCTGGAGGACCGGCGTGGGCAGGTGTGGATCGGCCACCGCAATGGCCTGATCCGCACCGATCCGCATACCGGCGCGATGATGCAGTGGGCACACGAAGGCGGCGATGCCGTACCTGACAGGACGTCCATCGACTGGCTGGTCGAGGCAAAGGACGACACGGTGTGGCTGGTCACGCAGATGGGCAGCGTGCAGCAGCGGGATGCCGCCAGCGGGCGGGTACTGAGGACGATACGCAAGGAAGATGATGGCAGTGGCAGTCTTCCCGACATCGAGGGTATCGCGGTCGCTCCGAGTGGCCGTGTGTGGCTGGGAGGTGCGGAAGGCATGCTCCACTGGGATGCCGCCGCTGCCCGTTTCGTCGCCGTGCCTGCGCTGGGCAGCGAGCGCGTGTATGCGTTCGCATTCGAGCACGGCGACCGTCTCTGGCTGCATCGCATGTCGGGGGTGGAGGCATGGCGTCGCGATGTGGATGGCTGGGTGCGCGAACGACGGATCGGCGCGGCGGAAGGACTGCCGGCGGTCGAGTCCACGGGTCTCGCCGTGGATCCGCAGCGTCGCGTGTGGTTGGGGACGCGTCGTGGCCTGTTCCGCATCGACCCCAACCTGCGTGGTTCGCGCGCATTGCTGCGCAACTTCGGTGTGCGCGAAGGCCTGCTGAGCCAGGAGTTGAATGACCGCGGCATCTTGATGACCACCGACGGTCTGCTCGCCACGACCGCCGCGGACGGCTCGGTGGCATTGCTCGATACGCATCTGCCCGACCCGCGGCCGATAACGCCCAACCTGGTGCTGGACAGCCTGCAGGTGAGTCGAGGCGACACGGTATTGCACCTGCCACCGATGGCGTCGCTGGAACTGCGCCCGGAGGACCACGAACTGCTGGTAGGTACCCGCCTGCTGAGCTACGAGAATCCGCTGGGCAACCGGTATCGCTCCCTGCTGGAGGGATTCGACAGCGGCTGGACGGACCAGGGTTCCAGCGGCGAGCGCGTGTTCTCGACGCTGACGCCGGGCCGCTACCGCCTGCGGGTACAGGCGTTCGACGCCGCCGGCAACGCATCGGAGGAGCTCGTGCTGCCGGTGCATGTGCTGCCACCGTGGTGGCGCAGTACCTGGGGGCTGGTGCTGTTCGCCGTCATCGGCCTGCTCTTGCTGCTGGCGGCCGGCGCGGCATATCGCAGACGGGTGCGCCGCCGGAGCGCGTGGCAGCTGGCCGAGCACAAGCGCGAAGTGGCCGAGCAGGCCTCGCTGGCGAAGACGCGTTTCCTGGCCACGCTGGGGCACGAGATCCGCACGCCCATGACCGGCGTACTGGGCATGACCGAGCTGTTGCAGGCCACGCCGCTGGATGAGCGCCAGCAGGGCTACACGAATGCGATCCAGCGCGCGGGCACGCATCTCCTGCGGCTGGTCAACGATGCGCTGGACCTGGCCAAGATTGAGGCAGGCAAGCTGGAACTGCAGCAGATCGAATTCGACCTGCATGCGCTGATCGGCGACGTCGGTGCGCTGATGGGCCCGGTGGCGGGCAAGCGCGGGCTCGCCTTCCATCACGGCATCGCAGCGGGTGTCCCGCGCGTGGTGCGCGGGGATCCACTGCGATTGCGGCAGATCCTGTTGAACCTGCTGGGGAACGCCATCAAGTTCACCGAGGCGGGCCATGTATCGCTGCACGCGCTGCCGCTGGCGCCGCAGGGCGTGCGCCTGACAGTGGGCGATACCGGGCCGGGCATCAACGCCGAGCAGCAGATGCGGCTTTTCCGCCGCTTCGAGCAGGCAGAGGGTGCGCAGACCGCATCGCGCTACGGCGGCAGCGGGCTGGGCCTGGCGATCTGCCAGGAACTGGCGGTGGCGATGGGGGGACGCATCGAGCTGGAGAGCGCACCCGGCAAGGGCACGCGCTTCTTCGTCGATCTGCCCGCATTGAATGCAAGTGCTGGCGAACCCGTGCAGGCGCCGGCATCGCCCGTGGGCGCGCCGGCGCAGGTGAGGCCGCTGGACATCCTGCTGGTCGAGGACGACACGACAGTGGCGGACGTCGTGGCCGGGTTGCTGCGTGCACGCGGCCATCGCGTGCTGCATGCGCCCCACGGACTGGCGGCGTTGACCGAGGTCGCAGGTACCGCCTTCGACCTGGCATTCCTCGACCTGGACTTGCCCGGGTTGGATGGCATGGCGCTGGCGCAGCAGTTGCGGTTGCGCGGCGTGACCATGCCGTTGATCGCGCTGACCGCGCGCACCGATGCGGAGGCAGAGCCGCTCGCGCTGCAGGCCGGCTTCGACGACTTCATCCGCAAGCCGGTGACGGGCGACATGCTGGCCACGGCGATCGCATTGCTCCTCGAACATAGCGACGGGCCGGAGAAGGGAGAAGCGTCTTGAAGACCGTGAAATCCGTGATCGGCGTGCTGCTGGTACTTGCACTGGCACTGGCCGGTGCTGCGGCGGCCGAGACACCGCAGCCCCCGTTGCTGGGCGACTACATCACGGACAGTCGTGCGCTGTATCCACTGCGCGTGGGGGATTGGGAGGCGCTTGGGGAAAAACGTTACGAACAGCAGGAACTGGGCGTGTCGGTGCGCTATCAGGACACCCGCAAGCCGGACCGCTGGATGGATCTGTACCTGTATCCGGCTGGCGTGATGTTCGATCCGGCATTCGAGCGCGTGTTCAACCAGAGCGTCGACGAAATCGTGCAGATCGCGCGCGAACGCAACGCCGGCGACGTACGCCTGGGCGACGTGCGGACGCTCCCCCCGCAGCCGGTGGCAGGCGAGGGCATGCTGGGCGACTTGGCCGTCAAGGCGCGTTCGTTCGCGATGGAGATCCCGATGCGCGAGAAGCGGTACCGGTCCGCGCTCGCGATGACCGTGCGCGACCTGTACTTCATCAAGATCCGCTACAGCGTGGAGGCCGACAATACTTCCGACGAGGATGTGCAGGGGCAGGCGGAGGCCTTCCTTGCCGGCTTCGCCACGCAAGTGCGCGTGCTGAACACCGGGCGCTGCCGGCAGGTCCTGCAGGTCAGTCCGCTGCCGGCGGACGGCGTGCAGCCGGAGGCGGTGATGGCCAGCACGAACGACGGGCGCGAAGACGAAATGTGGATCGCCGACGACACCGTCTATCTTCGCCCGGCGGTGATCGCACGGGAGCAGGACGTGGCGCGGTTGCGGAGCGAGGCTCAATCGATCCGCGACGTGCTGCGCGGCCGGTGCGTGTCGCCTGAGATGATGGAGATCGCCGTGCCGGACGGCATGCGCGAAATCCGCTTCGAATACCGCTTGCCGCCGGAACGCTCGGACGGCACCACGCCGCGGTTGCGTGGACGCCGCACGGGCGTGGGGTGATCCTGCGCCCTCAGCGCAACGCGCGCACTTCGATCACCCCGAAAACAGGATCGTAGTAGAACCAGTCGCTGGCATGGTCCGCCAGCCACGCGATGCGCGCGCGTGAGGGCTGCGGCACGTGGCAGAGCAGGGCATGGCCATAGTCTTCGCCAGGGGCGGAGGGCGCGGGCGGAACATCCGACAGCAGGTCTTCGAGCGATCCGGGTTTTTCGCCCCAGCTGAGGCAGTCCGCATCGGCGCCGGTGCCCTCGGGCCAATCCATGCGTGCCCAAAATGCGTCACGGCCACGTGGCTGCAATCGATGCGCGTCGGATGTCGCTCCATCTGCCACCTGCAGCACCCGCCAGCGGTCGCCTGCCTGCTGCACGATCCACACCACGTCATCGGGGACTGCGGTCGCATCGTGACCATACCTGCCGATGAAGGCCGGTGGTTCGCCAGCATCGGCGAATGGGCACGGAATGGAGAACAGGAGCAGCAAGGCGAAGCGGCGCATGGGATCAGTCCGCCCAGGCTTCGACGTACAGGGTACGGGTGTCATCCTCCGGGTCGGCATGGATCCAGATGCCGCCGGCATCGCCGGCCGGGAGGTAAAGGCCGTCTTCCGCTTCCAGCATGGTGCACGCCGTGTTGACCGTTTCCTGTGCGGTAGCCTGTTCGCGGCAGGCGTCTTCGACGAACCGTCGCAGCGCGGGCGCGGCTGCGACATACGGCGTCGCCAGCACGTATTGATGGTCGCCCCAGCGCTGGGAATCCATCAGGCGTACCTCCGTCACCGGCTGGCCCGCCAACCGCACGCGCTCAGGATGCAGCAGCGCGCGTGCATTCACCGCTGTGAGCGGCTCACTCTGGTCATCGGCCACGGCGTCATCGCAGTCCAGTTCCACGCGGGCCACGCGCTGCCGCCATCCGGGCGCGAGTTCATCCAGGCGTCGCGCGCGGATGCGCTCACAGCCGGGCGTGGCACCCAGGGCATGCGTCGCGTGGTCGCCCGGCACCACCATCACCAATGCAGGAAAGTCACCCCCTGCGACATGCAGGAGGGGTGACGCGACCTTGTCCTCTGCGTGGGCGTGCGTGCCTGCCACCAGCAACAGACCGGCAGCGGCGGGTGCAAGCAGGGGGCGGCATTCCATTGCGTCACTCCGGCGGGAACAGGCGTGGATCAGCGTGCGCTGTAGGCGTGCACTTCGTCCACCAGCACCGCGACGTGGTCCGGGTTCATGTCCGGCGACATGCCGTGGCCAAGATTGAAGACGTGGCCCTCGCGCGAGCCACCGTTGCCGTCGCGGTAACTGTCCAGCGCGCGGCGGACTTCGCGACAGATCGCCTCGGGCGAACCGTACAGCGTGGCCGGGTCCAGGTTGCCCTGCAGCGCGACCTTGCCCTGCGTGCGACGCGCGGCCTCGCCCAGCTCGACCAGCCAGTCCACGCCCACGCCCTCGGCGCCGGTGGCGGCCAGGTCTTCGAGATAGGCGGCGGTGCCCTTGCCGAACAGGATCAGTGGGGTGCGCTCGGCGCCGTCACCGCGTTGCAGTTCCTGCGCGATGCGTTGCAGGTAGGGCAGGGAGAATTCACGGTACATCGCGGGCGACAGCACACCGCCCCAGGTGTCGAACACCTGCAGCGCCTGCGCGCCGGCGGCGCGCTGGGCGGCCAGGTAGGCGATCACGGCATCGGTGTTGACCGACAGCAGGCGGTGCAGGCCGGCCGGCTCGTTCAGCGCCATCGCCTTGATGCGCGCGAAGTCCTTGCTGCCACCGCCTTCCACCATGTAGCAGGCCAGCGTCCACGGGCTGCCGGAGAACCCGATCAGGGGTACCTTGCCGTCCAGCTCGCGCCGGATTACCCGTACCGCGTCCATCACGTAGCGCAGTTCGGTTTCCATGTCCGGCACGCCCAGCTTGGCCGCATCGGCGGCGCTGCGCACGGTGCGCTCGAACTTCGGGCCTTCGCCTTCGACGAAGTACAGGCCAAGCCCCATCGCATCGGGGATGGTCAGGATGTCGGAGAACAGGATGGCCGCGTCCAGGTCGAAGCGGCGCAGCGGCTGCAGGGTGACTTCGCAGGCGATATCGGGGTTCTTCGCCATGCCCAGGAAGCTGCCGGCTTCCTTGCGGGTGGCGCGGTACTCCGGCAGGTAACGGCCGGCCTGGCGCATCAGCCATACGGGCGTGCGGTCCACGGGTTCGCGGCGCAGGGCGCGCAGGAAGCGATCATTCTTCAAAGCGGTCATCGGGGGATCCGGAAAGGGTTACTTGGGCGCGTCGGCGCCGCGGGCGAACATCAGCTGGAAGCCGCGCTTGAGGTGGCTATCGCGGGCCTTCTCGAAGGCCGCATTTGCCTCGTCCTGCAGCAGGTATTGCTCACGCTTGAGCGCAGCACGACCGCCGATCTGGCCGGTTTCGCGCAACAGCTCCCAGCCCCCGAACAGGTCGGGCTGGAGGGTCAGCTGGACGTAGCGGGGCGCTTCGCCCGCGTCGGGGCGTTGCTGGAGGAAGACGCGCATGCCTGCATTTTAGCCGGACAGCACGGCCAGCACGCGGCTTTCGTCCACGTCCGGCACCACTTCGGCCTGGCCCAGCCCGCGCCACAGCACCAGGCGCAGGCGACCGGCCAGGTTCTTCTTGTCAAGGCGCATGCGCGCCAGCAGCGCCTCGGGTGGCAGGCCGGCCGGTATCCGGACCGGAAGCCCACAGGCCGCGAGCAGGGCTTCCAGACGGACGGTGTCGGTTGCCGGCGCCAGGCCCAGGTCGGCGGACAGCCGCGCCGCCAGCACCATGCCCACCGCCACGGCTTCGCCATGGTTGAGGTTGTCGTTGCCCAGGCCGCCGTAACCCTGTTCGGTCTCGATGGCGTGGCCGAAGGTGTGGCCGAAGTTCAGCAGCGCGCGCTCGCCCTTCTCCAGCGGATCGCGGGCCACGATCTCGGCCTTGTGCTCGCAGCTGGCGGCGATGGCCAGCGCCAGCGCTTCGCCATCCATTGCCAGCAGCGCTTCGCGTTCCTGTTCCAGCCACTGGAAGAAGCGCGCATCGCGGATGGCGCCGTACTTGATCACTTCGGCCAGTCCGGCGCGCAGTTCGCGCGGGGGCAGCGTCGCCAATACCCCCGTGTCGGCGAACACCGCGCGAGGTGGATGGAAGGCGCCGACCAGGTTCTTGCCCTGCGGGATGTCGACCGCGGTCTTGCCGCCCACCGACGAATCCACCATCGACAGCAGCGTCGTCGGCACCTGCACGCAGTCCACGCCGCGCATCCAGCACGCGGCGGCGAAGCCGGCCAGGTCTCCGACCACACCGCCGCCCAGTGCGACCACGCAGGCATCGCGGGTGGCGCCGAGCGTCGCCAGCGCCTCGATGGCGTGGCCGAAGTGGGCCAGCGTCTTCGACTCTTCTCCCGCAGGCAGGATGAACGTACCGATGGCCAGGTCCGTTCGCGCGGCATGCAATGCCTCGCGCACCGTGCCGGCGTACAGCGGCGCGACGATCGAGTCGCTGACCAGCAACACGTGGCGGCCGCGTACATGGCGCGCCAGTGCGGCGCCGTCGCCCAGCAGGCCCGGCCCGATGGCGATGGTGTAGGGAATCTCGCCGCCGACATCGACGGTGCGTGCGTGGTTCATGCGTTCTCTTCGATGGGCTGCCAGCGGTGCGCCAGCAACTGGGTCAGGCGGGCCGTCGCTTCCGGCGGCGTCAGGCCGTCGGTATCCAGGGCCAGGTCGGCGACGTCGCGGTACAGCGGTTCGCGCAGCGTGGCCATGTCCTGCAGCACCTGCTCGCGGTCGGGGCGCTGCAGCAGCGGGCGGTTGGTGCAGCGGCCGAGGCGCTTCAGTTGCGCTTCCACGCTGACCTGCAGGTAGACCACGTAGCCGCGTTGTTTCATCTGTATCCGATTGTCGGCATCCAGCACGGCGCCACCGCCGGTCGAGACCAGGCGGCCGCCGCCGGCCAGCAGTTCGCGCAGGACCGCCTTCTCGCGCTCGCGGAAGCCCGCTTCGCCGACATGCTCGAACAGGGTGGCGATGCTGGCGCCGGTGCGGTCCACGATGGCCTGGTCCGAATCGACGAAGACCAGCCCGAAGCGCTCGGCCACGCGCTTGCCGATGGAGGTCTTGCCGGCCCCGGTGGGGCCGACCAGGATCAGGTTGGGGGCCGGATTCATGATGCGCCAGATGCTAGCACTGCGAACGCATGGCGTGGCCTTAACACCCACGGGTCTACGGTAGCCGTCCGGCGCCGTGCCGGGGCAACCGAAGAGGGAAGCACCATGTCCGTCGCCAAGATCATCGAGGTCAATGCGTCGTCGAAGACCAGTATGGAAGACGCGGTGAAGGTCGGCCTCAAGAAGACCTCAGAGACCGTGAAGAACATCAAGGGCGCCTGGGTCAACGAGATCAAGGTCGTCACCGACGACGGCGGTAACGTCACCGAGTGGCGCGTCAACCTGCGGATCAGCTTCGTGGTGGCGTAAGGAGCAGTGCCGTTGTAGGAGCGACGTAAGTCGCGACCGCGGATAGGATGCGCACGGAAATCGCCTGGACCAGGAACAAATGCCAGCGTTTCATGCGCCGTCGGAGTGGTGGGCGTACGGTCGCGACTTACGTCGCTCCTACAAGGAGCGGCCGCCGCGCCTCATCCAGCGCTATCGTTCTGTCCGCGATCCCCGGCAGCGTCGCCAGCAGGTGCCGGCTGGTGCGCTCGTAGTGCTGGATGAAGCGGTCAAGCTGCGCGCGATCCATGCCGGTGCGGGCGCGATCGCGGGCGAGCATCGCCTGTTCCTGCTGCCATCGCCATGTCCGCACGATCCCGAAGCCCGGCGGCTGCAGAAACCACAGGGTGTCGATGCGCGACCACAGCGCGGGATAGTCGCGGCGCAGCGCATCATTGCAATGCCGGCGCCACACCCCGTCGGGATCTTCGTCGCGTTCGAGCGCATTGACCGGCGCGGACAGGGCGATGTCGTCCTCGGGCATGGCATTAAGGCACCAGCCTTCGAACAGCACCAAATCCACGCGTTCCGACAGGCGTGGCCATCCGGCCGTTGGCAGGCGGTCATCGGCCAGCTTGTCGAACCGCGGCAGTGCGATGTCCTCGCCGGCACGCAACGCATCCAGCACCTGGCCGCCGAGCGCCACGTCGTGCGTCCCTGGCGGCCCGCGCGTG
>CBIHLJ010000043.1:0-31910 GCA_966210745.1 uncultured Pseudoxanthomonas sp. | reverse complement strand
ACGTTCTGGGGCACCTGGTTGGCCTGGGCCAGCATGGCCGTGCCGGCCTGCTGCAGGATCTGGGTGCGGGTCAGTTCGGCGGTTTCCTTGGCGAAGTCGGTGTCGCGGATGCGGCTGCGCGAAGCGGCCAGGTTTTCCGAGCTGGTCTGCAGGTTGGCGACCACCGAGGTGAAGCGGTTCTGCACCGCACCCAGGTCGGCACGCGCGCTGTTGACCGAGGTCAGGGCAGCGTCGACGATCTCCAGGGCCTTCTGCGCGCCTTCGAACGTGGTGATGTCCAGGTCCTTGGCGAACTGCGCGGTGCCTGCCGTGGCCGCCGTGGTCGCGGCTGTCAGGCCCGAGCCGGTGACCGTGCCGCCCACGACCAGATCGGTGTCGGCCTTGACCGAGGTCAGGGTGACTTGGTCGGCGTCGACCGAGGCGTACACGCCGGTCTCGCCCAGCTTGGCGTTGATGGCGGCGGCCAGGCCCTTGGCGATGTCCTCACCGCTCGTGCCGTTCGTGTACTCGACATCCGCGATGGTCACACCGTTGATGGTCAGGTCGGCGATGCTGCCGTCGGCGGCGGCATCGGCGATGGCCGCGCTGGTGACGTCTGCGGCGAACTTCACGTTGCCCAGTGCATCGGCCTGCGCATCGACGACCTTGTCGATGGCGATGGCCTGCGATGCGTTGGCACCGACCTGGAACAACTGGCTGGTGAACGAGCCATCCAGCAGCTTGGTGCCGTTGAAATCGGCCTGCTTGGCGACGCGGTCGATTTCGGAGGTCAGCTGCTTGACTTCGGCGTTCAGCGCGGCACGGTCGGACGACGAGTTGGTCGCGTTGGCCGACTGCACCGACAGCTCACGGATGCGCTGCAGGTTGTTGCCGATTTCGGTCAGCGAGCCTTCGGCGACCTGGGCCAGCGAGATACCGTCGTTGGCGTTGCGGACCGCGACGTCCAGGCCACGGATCTGGGTGCTGAAGCGTTCGGAGATGGCCAGACCGGCGGCGTCGTCCTTGGCGCTGTTGATGCGCAGGCCGGACGAAAGACGCTGGATGGTGGTGGCCAGTGAAGCACCGCTGCTGCTCAGATTGCGCTGCGCATTCAGCGAGATGGTGTTGGTGTTGATGACCTGTGCCATGAGTTCTACTCCTTAGGCGTTTTCTGCACGGGGGAAAAGTTTTCCAACGATCCCCGCCGTGCCGCCGGGGATACCTGGTTCAGCGTTGCAACAAGCTCATTACGTTCTGGGGCACCTGGTTGGCCTGGGCCAGCATGGCCGTGCCGGCCTGCTGCAGGATCTGGGTGCGGGTCAGTTCGGCGGTTTCCTTGGCGAAGTCGGTGTCGCGGATGCGGCTGCGCGAAGCGGCCAGGTTTTCCGAGCTGGTCTGCAGATTGGCGACCACCGAGGTGAAGCGGTTCTGGATGGCACCGAGGTCGGCGCGAGAGCCGTTCACGGCCGTCAACGCCTTGTCGACGATTTCCAGCGCCTGCTGAGCGCCGGCGAAATCCGAGATGTCCAGGTCGGACACGAACTTCGGTACTTCGCTGGTGGCGACCGCCGTCGCGGTGTAGGTGCCGCCGGTGATGGCGACGCCGAAGGCCGCGAAGTCGCCGTTGGCGTCCACGCTGGTCTTGACCGAGGTCAGCTCCAGACCGGTGCCGGCAGCATCGACGTTGGCGTAGATGCCGGTTTCGCCAAGCTTGCCGTTGATATGGGCGGCCAGCGCCTTGGCGGCGGCCTCGTTGGTGGCGGCGACCGAACCGGCGCTCTTGACGGTCAGGTCGTCGAAGGCGACGGCATTGCCGGCGCTGTCGGTGAGGGTGAGACCGGTGATGGTGATGTCGGCGGTGGCGGAAGCCGCGGCCGTGATGGCCAGCGTGCCGCTGTCGAACTGCGAACCGCCCAGGGTCAGGGCGCGGGCATCGACCACCTTGTCGATGGCGATGGCCTGGCCGGCGTTGGCGCCTACCTGGAACAGCTGGCTGGTGAACGAGCCGTCCAACAGCTTGGTGCCGTTGAAGTCCGCCTGCTTGGCGACGCGGTCGATTTCGGAGGTCAGCTGCTTGACTTCGGCATTCAGCGCCGCGCGGTCGGAGCTGGAGTTGCTGGCGTTGGCCGACTGCACGGCCAGTTCGCGGATGCGCTGCAGGTTGTTGCCGATTTCGGTCAGCGAGCCCTCGGCGACCTGGGCCAGCGAGATGCCGTCGTTGGCATTGCGCACGGCGACGTCGAGGCCGCGGATCTGGGTGCTGAAGCGTTCGGAGATGGCCAGACCGGCAGCGTCGTCCTTGGCGCTGTTGATGCGCAGGCCGGACGAAAGACGCTGGATGGTGGTGGCCAATGAAGCGCCGCTGGTGCTCAGGTTGCGCTGAGCGTTGAGCGACATCGTGTTCGTGTTGATTACCTGTGCCATGTTCGTCTCCTCTTATTTGGATTCACGGCGTTGAAGGGAAAAGACGCTGCCGGTTTGTTTTGTGGTGGCTAGTCGTCTTTGTGTTGCGAAATGAATAACGGCGCTGCCGAAAAAACCTTTAGGGCAGGCGGAAAAAAATGTGTTAGGGCACGGAACCGCAAGCGAAAACAGGCGGTTTCCGGGGCGCGCGGAGCGGCCTAAAGAAGGGGCGCGCGCTGCCGTTAAGCGGCGGCGCGGCCACGGCCGATGCGATCAGGGTTCGCCGCTGCGCGATGCCGCGGCGCCAGCCTCAGGGCTGCGGTATGCGCCAGGCGTCGGCGGGATCGGCCAGCAGCGACACGCCGGGCATGCGGTACTCGCAACCGATCAGCGTGCGTTGCCGGAGTCCGGCATGCTCGCCGGGATAGACCACCAGGGCATGGAAGTCGTCGAGGGCCCCGGACAGGGGCGCATCGCGGCTCTCTTCCAGTGCGCGTTCGAGCTGCGCCGCCGCCTGCTCGATGTTGTCGTCCACCAGCAGCAGGACGCGGTTGTCGGTGATGACGACGGCATCGCTGTGATGCCCCCACGCCAGCACGGGTTCGGCCAGGCGATAAAGATCCATCATGGGTGCGCTGTACTGGCGTTCGGTCTGGGTGAACTCCGTCGGACGTTCGCGGCGGAGTCGTTGCAACAGGGTGATGAGATCGCCACTGGCCGTGCGGCAGGTGAGGGCATCGAGCAAGGTGTCGGACGGCGTAGCGGTCACGGCCGGCGAGGGAGGTGGCGCGTCGGCATCCGACTGGGCGGACACCGGCGCCGCGCCAGCCAGCCACAGGGAAGCCAGCGCAATGGAAACCCTGTTACTCGATCTGCGCATTCGCGTGGGCAGCATCCAGTGCTTCCATGGCATCGCGTGGTTTCAGCTTGCCGGCCTTCTCGAACGATGCCGCCGCGACGTCTTCCTTCTTCTCGCCGTGGAGCAGCAGCAGCACGTTCGCATATTCCACGTGTGCGATGGGCGAATCAGGGGTCAGCTTCAGCGCGGTCCTGATATGCGACTCGGCTTCGCCAGCTTTGGCGCCGTAGGTCAGGCCGCCGATCATCGCGCCGATCTTGTTGATGATCTCGGCGTGGTACAGCGCCAGCGCGGTATGCGCCTCGGCGTGCTTGGGGGCGCGTTCCAGCGTGGCGTCGAGCGCGGCGCGGACCTTGCCGGCGATGCCCTGTTTGAGCGCCTTGGCGATGCTCAGGCCCTGGCTGTAGCGGCCCAGCGCGAAGGCGTGACGGTAATGACTGTTGGCTTCGTCGGGCAGGGCCTTGATGGCGGCTTCGGCCAGTTTCGCCGCCTGTTCGAAGCGTTTGAGTTGCTCGGCTTCGTCCTCCACCAGATAGGTCGCGTGGATACCGATGGCCTTGACCGCTACCGAAGCGCCCAGCGGGCCCAGTGCCTCACCGGCTTCATACGCGGCCTGGAAGTCGCCATGGTGGAACGCACGCCACGCGCCCTGCAGGCGCTGCGCGAGGTCGGCAGGTTCGATGCCTTTGGCTGCCTTGCCTGCCGCAGCAATCAACGCCTTGGCGCGCTTTTCGTCGGGGTAGGGCTCCTGGTCGCCGGCATGCAGCGCCGGCCATGCCTTCTTCAATGCATCGCCCGCGTAGGCATACCCCTTCGCGTCATGCGGAAACGGAGCCCACTTCGAAGATTTTCCTGCCATTGGTCGTCCCTCCGAGGATGCGGGGAGCATCGCCGCGAACGCAGTCATCAGGCAACCCCTACGCATTCCGTGACATGAGCGGCCAATAGTGTGATTGCTCGACGCGGGCAGGACAGCATCGCTTCATGGAAGCCGGCCGTCGTGGTCGGCATATGGACTGCCCCCATGGCCGCCAAGAAGACCACCCGCAAGACGCCCGAACCCACCCTCCGCCACGTCTGGCTTGCCGGACTGGGCCTGATCGCCGTCGCGAGGCGCGAGGCCGTTGCGGCTGCGAACGAAGCCGCTGATCGCCTGCAGGCGGCGCGTGCACAGGCCGAAAGCTTCGCCGGACAGGCGCAGCGCGATGTGCTGGGCCGCTTGGCCGACGTGCGTGAACAGGGCGAAGCACGTGTGGGTCGGTTCAGTGCCGAGGTGGAAACCCGCCTGCAACCGGTACTGACCAAGCTGGGCCTGAAGCAGCCCGCCCGGAAGGCCGCGCCCCGCGCCCGCAAGAAGCCGGCCGCCAAGCGCACCCGCGCCACGCCTGTCCGCAAGCCGCTGGCCAAGCGGCCTGCGCGCCGCAGCAGGGCCTGACGGCCCACGGAAGCAGCGCGTGCAGAACGCCCCGGTACCGGGGCGTTCTGCCATGCGATTCTGATCAGAGGTGCGCGGTGACGGCGGGTTCGGAGAACCAGTCGTTGTCGCGGCCGTTGGCGTAGCGGACCGGGACCTGCGCCAGCGCGGCGGGCTCCACGTCGTCCAGGCAGGCCAGGTTCACCGAGTAGTAGCGGCCGCCGAGGACTTCCAGCTCGCCCCGGCCGAACGATTTGACGCCGCAATGCCGGCAGAACAGGTGCTCGGCCACGCCGCTGCCGAAGGGGTAGCGGGTCAGCGCGTCTTCGCCCTGCTGCAGGCGGAAAGCGTCCGGCCGGACCACCGTGCCCCAGTAGCGCGTCTTGGTGCATATGGAGCAGTTGCAGCGGCCGCTGCCAGCGGCCAGGTCGAGGTCGACTTCGTAACGCACGGCGCCGCAATGGCAGCTGCCTTGGTAAGTCCGGACGGTCATGAGGTTTCCTTCTGGCGGGAGGCGAGCCCATAGTCTGGTCGACATCGAGGACAGAATCAGTCCCCAATGGGCGGCATACTCCCCCCATGCTCAGCACATCCAACCGCCTGCTCCGCCTGCTGTCGTTGCTTCAGTCGCGCCGTCACTGGACGGGCGCGGAACTGAGCCAGCGCCTGGAAATAGACCGCCGTACGCTGCGCCGCGACGTGGAGCGCCTGCGCGAGTTGGGGTATCCCATCGATGCTTCGCCTGGCCTGGGGGGCGGCTACCGGCTGGGGTCCGGTGCGACCATGCCGCCGGTGTTGCTTGAGGATGACGAGGCCGTGGCCGTGGCGGTGGCATTGCGCACGGCGGCGGCCAGCGTGGGCCGTATGGAAGACACCGCACTGCGGCTGCTGTCCAAGCTGGACCAATGGTTGCCGGCGCGGTTGCGCAAGCGCGCCAGTGCCCTGTATTCGGTCACGCTGTCGCTCGCCGGCGGTGCGCCCACGTCCGACGTGGACGCGCTGCTGCGCATCGCCGGTGCCTGCCGCGACGGCTTCCGCCTGCGCATGCACTACCGCGACCGCACGCAGCGCGCCAGCGAACGGTTGATCGAACCGCTGCGCCTGGTGCATACCGGCAGCCGCTGGTACCTGGTGGCGTGGGATCTGAAGCGCGAGGACTGGCGGACGTTCCGCGTGGACCGCGTGCAGGCGCTGCATGACACCGGCACCCAGTTCCCGCCGCGGGAATTTCCCGGCGACGTGGCGGACTATGTCGCGAAGTCGATCAGCCAGCCGTTCACCCGCTTCCAGGTAAGGCTGCGGCTGCCGGGATCGGTGGAGGAGCAGGCGGCACGGGTTCCCACCTGGTGCGGGATCCTGGAAGCGGGCGATGCGCATCACTGCGTGCTGGAACTGGGTGCCGAATCCGTCGAGGCGCTGCTCGCGCTGCTGGCTCTGGTAGGGCCGGATTTCGAGATGCTGGACGATCGCGGCCTGTTGCCCGAACTGCGTGCGGCCTCGGCGCGGCTGAGTGATGTGCTGGCGGCGGCCTGATTCCTGGCTTCGCCGAAGCACGTGCAGGAGGGGCTTCAGCCCCGATGCCTTTCCCAAGGTCTTCGTTGGCCTGACTGCACAGCGTCGGGGCTGAAGCCCCTCCTACAGGGGATCGCTAGTGGGTATAGGCCTGCGTCAGCGTGTTCAGGTGCACGCGTTCCGCGTCGCGCAGGAACGGTGCCACCAGCATCATCACCTGCACGATGCCCTGGCGGATGGCGGCCTGTTCGTCCTTCTCGCCACGCGTCGACGCGTAGTTCAGCCAGAAAGTGGAGATGACCAGCACGTTAGTGGCGGTGGCGGCCAGTTCTGCGGCCGACGCCCGCATCACGCCGGCCTGGCCCATGCCGCGCATCACCGCATGGGCACTGTCATCGGCGCGCTTGAGGATGCGAGCAAAGCGCATGCGCAGCCGCCGGTTGCGGCTCAGGATCTCGATCAGGTCGCGGTACAGGAACCGGTAGTCCCAGATGCATTCGAACACCAGGTGAAGCTGCAGCCAGATGTCCTCCAGACCCGGCAGCCGGTCGGTGGGGGGCGTCAGCGCCGCGTCCATCCGCTCTTCGTACCGCGCGAAGAGCTGTTCGATGATGTCGTCCTTGTTGCGGAAGTGGTAGTACAGATTGCCCGGGCTGATCTCCAACTCGTCAGCGATATGGTTGGTCGTGACGTGGGGCTCGCCCTGTGAGTTGAACATCGCCAGGGCGGCGTCGAGGATGCGCTGGCGGGTATCGCGTGCCACGTCGGGCTTCAGGCCAGCAGCTTCTTTACCAGATCCACGTACTTCTTCTGCGCGTCCTCCTGCCCCGTGCCCTTGAGCTTGGCCCAGGCTTCGTACTTGGCGGTACCGACGAAGTCGAAGAAACCCGGCTTGTCACCCTTCACATCACCTTCCGCACCCTGTTTGTAGAGGCCGTAAAGCCGCAGCAACGTGTCGTTGTCCGGGCGCTCGGACAGCGTCTGGATGTCCTTGGATGCCTGATCGAACGCGCTCTTGAGGTCTGCCATGGATGATCCCTCCCAGTGATCCAAGCCATCACACCACGGGTGGTGGAAGCGGTCAATGCGTGACGGGATTGTCGAATCTGGGCGGCTCTGGCAAGTTAGGCCGCAGGGCGGTCGGAGGGGCTTGCCCATACAACTTGAGGATAGGGGTCGTCATGAGCTATTTCGTCACGGGCGCCACAGGGTTCATTGGCCGTTACCTGGTCGGCAATCTCCTCAAGCGCAGCGGGACGGTCCACGTGCTGGTCCGCAAGGACTCGCAGAAGAAGTTCGACGCCATTGCCAAGAAGGCGGGCTGGGACATGAAGCGCGTGTCCGTGGTGCACGGCGACATGACCAAGCCGAAGTGCGGACTGACGCCCGCCCAGTTGCGTGCACTGACCGGCAAGGTGAAGCACTTCTTCCATCTGGCGGCCATCTACGACCTTACCGCCACCCGCGAAGCGCAACAGGCCGCCAACATCGACGGCACCCAGCATGCGCTCGATCTGGCCGCCGCACTGAAGGCCGGCTGCTTCCATCACACCAGTTCCATCGCGGCGGCCGGCCTGTATCCGGGCATCTTCCGCGAGGACATGTTCGAGGAAGCAGAGGGGCTGGATGATCCCTACCTGCGCACCAAGCACGAATCCGAGGGGCTGGTGCGCAACGAGAAGCGCATCAAGTGGCGCATCTACCGCCCGGGCATGGTGGTGGGCCATTCGAAGACCGGCGAAATCGACAAGATCGACGGCCCGTACTACTTCTTCACCCTGATCAAGAAGCTGCGCGAGCTGCTCCCGCAGTGGGTGCCGGTGCTGGGCATCGAAGGCGGGCGCATCAACATCGTGCCGGTGGACTTCGTGGCCGACGCGATGGACCACATCGCGCACAAGCCAAAGCTGGATGGCCACACTTTCCACCTGACCGATCCGGAACCGATGCGCGTGGGCGAGGTGTTGAACACGTTCTGCCGCGCCGGCCATGCGCCGGAAATGACCATGCGCATCGATGCGCGCATGTTCGCCTTCGTGCCGGGCAGCATCCGCATGGCGGTGGGCAACCTGCCGCCGGTGCGGCGCTTCATCGGCATGCTGCTGCGCGACTTCAAGATCCCGAAGGAAGTGTTGAAGTTCATCACCTATCCGACGCGCTTCGACAGCCGCGAGACCGAGCGGGCGCTGAAGGGCAGCGGCATCGCCGTGCCGCGCCTGGACGACTACGCATGGCGCCTCTGGGACTACTGGGAGCGCCACCTCGACCCGGACCTGTTCATCGACCGCTCGTTGAAGGGGAAGGTGCGCAACAAGGTGGTGGTCATCACCGGCGGCTCGTCCGGCATCGGCCTGTCCACCGCTCAGCGCGTGGCCGAAGCCGGTGCCACCACGATCATCGTGGCGCGCGGGGAGGAGGAGCTGTTCAAGGCCCGCGACGACATGAAGAAGGCGGGTGGCAAGGTGTTCGCCTACACCGCCGACCTGGCCGACATGGCCGACTGCGACCGGCTGGTGAAGATCGTGCTGGACGAGCACGGCCACGTGGATATCCTGATCAACAATGCGGGTCGCTCGATCCGCCGTTCCATCGAGGCCAGCTACGACCGCTTCCACGATTTCGAGCGCACGATGCAGCTGAACTACTTCGGCAGCATCCGCCTGATCATGGGCTTCCTGCCCAAGATGACCGAGCGCCGCAAGGGCCACATCATCAACATCAGTTCGATCGGCGTGCTGGCCAATTCACCGCGTTTTTCCGCCTACGTCGCATCGAAGGCGGCGCTGGATGCGTTCAGTCGCTGCGCGCAGGGTGAGCTGTCGGGCAAGGGCATCAGCTTCACCACCATCAACATGCCGTTGGTGAAGACGCCGATGATCGCGCCGACCAAGATGTACGACAGTGTGCCGACGCTGTCGCCGGAGGAAGCCGCCGACCTGCTGGTGAAGGCCATCATCGAGAAGCCCAGTCGCATCGCCACGCGCCTGGGCATCTTCGCTGCGCTGGTCAACGCGGTGGCGCCGAAGGCCTACGAGGTGGTGATGAACACCGCGTTCGAGCTGTTCCCGGATTCGGCCGCGGCCAAGGGCGATCGAAAAGCGTTGAAGGAAGCCGCGCCCAGCCAGGAGCAGATCGCCTTCGCGTCGTTGATGCGGGGCGTGCACTGGTAGGCGTCGATGCGAATCTCCTGGGCTAGGACGCTCGGGCTGGGCTGCGTGCTCCTGGTGGGCAGCGGGGTCGGCGTGTGGTTGCTGTTATCCCGCGTCTTGGGCGAGCGCGATGCTTGGCTAGCCGCGTGGACCGCCGAGGGTGCGCGTGCCGCCGCGCGGTACGAAATCGATGCGTACCTGGAAGGCAAGTTGATACCCCAGCAGGCCATGTCGTGCGATGCGCAGGAGTGGGTTGTTGTCCTAGCCGGTGGTGCATGCTCGGAGACCGTCATCCACGCGAGATCGTCGAAGGACGGTGGCGAGGCACGGCTGAGGCCGTCGAAAGGCGCCGGGTATCGTTGGAAGGGCGAATTCCACCGCGATATCGACATGGTTTTGACTCCGCAGCAGTCCGCGCGCTTCCGCGAACTGGCGACGCGTGCGTTGGCGCTGCCTGACGCTCACAAGTCAGGCTGCGCAGGAGTTCCCTGCCTGCAATCCGGATTCGCCGCTTGCGTCGATGGTGACTGGCGGTCGGCCTATGGCCCGCCGGAGCGATTCACCGCAGGAGATCGCAGGGAATCGGGAGACGAACTTTGGTCGGATGCTTTGGCGATTCTCCGGGTCGAGACAGCGCTCGACCCGGACGACTACGTCATTTGCATGTAAGCGATGACGTGACCGGCACCGGAGGCTTTAGGCTTCGTTCGCCCACCGCAACGGCACCGCCTGCACATTCCGCATATGCAGCGCCAGCGGTTCGATCCGGGACCACAGGAAGTCGCGTAGCTCGGCGTCTTCGACCGTCTCGACCATCGCGCCATGGAAGCAGGCCAGCCAGCCGCTGGCTTCCTCCATGCCGATCCGGAAGGGCAGGTGGCGGGCGCGCAACATTGGGGCGCCGTGCTTCTGCGTGAACAGCGGTGGGCCACCCAGCCAGCCGCTGAGGAACTCGAACAGTTTCCGCTCGCTGCCGTCGAGTGAGGCCGGATGCTGGGCACGCACGGCAGCGGCTTCCGGCAGCGTGTCCATCAGCGCATACATGCGCTGCGTCATCCGGCGCAGGCCGGCTTCGCCGCCGATGCGGTCGTAGGGCGTGGGAACGGCGGGATCGTTCATCGGATCGGAAGGCGTGTCGATGGCGGCAGCATCATCCTGCAGCGACGCCAAGGCGCACAGCGACGAAGTGTCGCGGTGGCCTCACATCGTCTTGCATTGGCGCCAGCGCACCGGTTCGTTGCTGCCCGGAGGCGGGTTGAGCTGCACGCGGGTGGCGCGCAGGGCCGGGTAGCGCTCCAGCTCGAGGCAGATCGACGGCCAGATGTCGTTCTCGCTGCCCGCCCGATCGATGCTCAACGTCAGCTTGGTCTGCCAGACGCCGCGGGTGATGCCGGGGGTTCTCGACAGCGCCTGGAGCACACTGCGCATCTGGGCTTCCAGTTCTTCCTGCGTCGGTTCGCGGAAGGCTTCCTGCGGCGCAGGCGTCGCGGGAGCAGGTGCGCTGACCGTTCGCGCCGGCACGGGTGCTGCGGGCGGTGCATCGACGCGCGTGTCCGCAGACTGCCTGCCGGCCCAGCCCGCCATGGCAAGGGCACCCACCGTCACCGCGCCGAGCCAACTGATGCCGATATGCCGTTTGGCGCGCGCCGATGCGTACGTCACGATCTGCTCGCGCAGGCTCGGCTCGATAAGGTGTCGGACTTCCGGCCACAGCCGCGGCCCGTCGAGCAACTCGATGTTGTTGCCCTGGGCCGCCTCCCGGCCTTCCTTTTCCACTTTGCCCTCGGTGGCGAGGATGCCGCCGGTGGCGGCACCCAGGCGGATGCTGGCGGCAAGTTCCTGCACCGGGGCCGCGGCGATCCGGTAGGCCGAACCGTGCTTGCACGAGAGCAGCCACTTTTCCTGGCCACGCGCGAGCAGGAAGGTCGTCTGGGGTTCGCGGGACTCCTGGGGATCGGGGCCGGTTTCGATCAGGCCACGGCCTGCCATCGCGGCAAGGACGAGTTTCGAGAACTCCCTCCAGCGCAATCCGGACAGGGCGTGCAGCCCGTAGGACATTTCGTCGCTGGGGCGCCGCACAAGCCAGAGATAGGCGGTGGCTGCCGCACCGGTCACAAGGGTGACCGCCAAACCGAGGAGCCAAATGGACATGCGTCGCGGGTGCGTTGTTGTTATTAGGCCCGCGATTCTACCGGGCCGCACCCACGGCTGTCTGTGCTGGCGGGTGCCCGCGCCGCGCGGCGGGCAAAGAAAAGCCCGCCAGTCCGAAGCCGTAAGGGGAGGGGAGCAAACGAACTTCGATGGACTGGCGGGCTGGAATGATTGTTACGCCATTCGATGTTGCTGCGCAACAAAATTTTATTCAGAAATGCGCACGAAAATGCGCATGCAACCTTATGGTGCAGCCTTCTTGCGCGCTGCACGTTTCGCGGGCGTTTTCTTCGCGGCAGGCGCCGGTTTTTTGACGGCCTTGGTGCTGCGCTTGGCACGGGAAGGCTTGCTGGCCGGCGAACCGCCCATCGTGCGCAGTTGGGCATTCAGTGCATCAACACGATCGATGAGCGCGGACAGATCCTCACGGCTGGGCACCTCGAGACGGCGCAGCGCGCGATGCACGCGCTCTTCGAACACCTTCTCCAGACGGTCCCAGGTATCCGACGCGCGTTCGCGCGCCTGGCCGACAGTGGTCTCCATCGCATCGCGCATGGCCTGGGCCTTGCCGCCTGCCACCTTGCGCGTGGTCTGCTCCAGCGAAAGGCCTTCCTTCACCAGCGTTTCGAACAGCTTGGTGCCTTCGGCCTGCGCGCGCCCGAAAGCGCCCCCGCCTGCCAGCCATACCTGCTGTGCGGATTCGCCCAGGCGCTTGGACATCTGCTCGGCCTGGGCCTGCAGGTTGTCGTTCTTGGAAGCGGATGCAGAAGCGGTCTTCTTGCGTGCGGATTTCTTCAGCGTGGCCATGGCGTTCCGTCAGGGAGTGGTGTGGGGGATTGCGCGCCAGAATCGGTGGGCTGTCTAGAGTTTTCACACCAGCCGGTGACGCGGCCGTGAGCGCATCAGCCGCGACGGGCCGCGCGATGCCGCGACACGAGCTGGTCCACGTCGTCCAGGGCACGCCGCAGGCGCGCCGTGGTTTCGGTCATCCGCGGCATCACGTCCAGCCCGTCGAGGATGGAACGGTTGCGGTCGTTGACGATGTCCTCGTTGTAGCGGATGCCGTGCGCGGCCAGCATGGGCTTGAGCACCGACGCGCGCTTGCGCAGGTCCGCCAGCGTGTTGCGGTAGGCCAGCTGGCAGACCCGGTGGCGCGAAGAGAAGCTGAAGAGATTGGTGAAGAACAGCTCGCTGTCGTCCGAATTCGGCTCGAACACCAACTGGTCGATATCCGGGTACCGATGCGGGTACTTCTCCATGCCTATCTGCATGCGCGACTGCAGCAGTGTGCGCAGGGTCTGCGACAGCACGGCCGGGAGGCCACCGCTTGCCAGCCCCACCTGTTCGGCTTCGTCGGCCTGGGGCGTGGCCTGGTTCGCATCGAACGGCACCAGCGGGTTGATGCCGATCATCAGGTCGATGCCTCGATCCAGTACCGTGCTCGCATGCATGGTCCGGCGCAGGGCGCCGTCGAGGAAATGGCGGCCGCCGATTTCCACCGGCGGATACAGGCCGGGCAGGGCGGAACTGGCCTGCACGGCGCGCGAGATCGGGATGTCGTCCCAGCCCTCCTCGCCGAAGCGCACGGCCTCGCCGCTGTCGAGATCGACCGCGACGACGAAGAGATCCGCGTCGAGCCTGCGGAAATCATTGCTGCGGCCACGGCGGCTGAAGATGTCGCGCAGGAAACGCTCCACTTCCTCGTTGTCGAAGATGCCGGTGGGTACCAGGCCACCAAAACGCAGGAACATGTCGGACCAGCGCGTCGCGCGGCGCGGATTGCGCACCAGCCGGTTCAGCCAGTCGGCGTACAGGCCGGGAAGGCTGGCCGCACGGCGCAGGTACTCGCCGACATTCGGGCGCAGGAAGGTTTCGGGCCGGAATTCCGCATCGTCGCTGGTGCCGGTGATGAAGATGCGGCACATCTCGGCCGTGCCCATCCGGTTGGCCAGCCCGGCGGCGAGGAATGCACCGGAGCTGACGCCGACATAGCAGTCCATCCGGGTCAGGTCCAGGCCGTCGAGGGCTTCGTCCAGGGCACGCAGCGCGCCCAGCTCGTACATGCCCCCGATGGGGCCGCCGCCTGCGATGGCCAGCCCGATCTTGCCGTTGTGGCCCCGCCGCCGCGCACTGTGGATCGAAAGCATGTACTACCCGTGGTGACCTTGCCGCCCGAGTGTAGCCGACCCGCCGCCGGGTTGCGGCGCCCGCAGCGGGCCCGGATCATGGCCGGCATGGCCTCAGGAAATCCCTTGATCGAACGCGTTGGCAGGCGCCTGGCCTGGCACCAGGCCCTGCATGATCCGGTGCAGGAGCCCCGCAACCGGCTGCGCTGGCTACCGGAGCTGCGGCGCTGGCAGGCGGCGCGGCTGGAGACCAGCTTCGAACATTTCCTGAACGACCCGCAGCGGCGCGCGGCGGCGATGTTCTTCCTGACCGACGTCTATGGCGACCACGATTTCAGCAAGCGCGACGCCAATGTCGCCAAGGTGATGCCGATGATGCAGCGCCTGCTGCCCGGCGCCGTGTTGGACACCGTGGCGCATGGGATCGAACTGGGCGTGCTGACGCATGCGCTGGACATGCGCATGGCAGAAGCGCTGCATCGGCTGGCGCCGAATCGCCGCAAGCTGGACGCCGGACTGTACGGGCGTGCCTATCGTGAGGTGGGCCTGCCGCGCCTGCGCGGGCACCAGATCGACCTGATCGCCGAGGTGGGGGTGGGCCTGGCGCGGGCGGTGAAGACGCCTGGCGTGGCCACGCTGCTCAAACTGTCCCGCGGGCCGGCAAAGGCGACCGGGCTAGGTGAGCTCCAGGGATTCCTGGAGCGGGGATTCGCGGCCTTCGCCGCACTGGGCGACGGCAAGGCTTTCGTGCGCGACATCGAGCGGGCAGAGCGCGCCGTGTCGCAGCGATTGTTCGAGGACGAGCCCGACCCGTTCCGCGACTGACGTTCAGTCGAACTTGTCGCTCAGGACCCGACGGATCTCGGCCTCGATGGGGCCTTTCATCGCCGAAAGCAGGAAGCCCAGGTTGGCGGTAACGCGCAGCGTGTCGGCGAGCAGGGCGATTCTTCCTTCCACACCCGAACGGCTGAAGTTCAGCGTGTCGCCGTCCCAGCCGTAGTCCATGTCGAAGCGCTCGGACAGTTTCTTTGCCACGTCTTCGACCGCTTTGCGTGCCTGCTTGGGCGATTTGGAATGCGGATGGAGGATGTCGATGCTGGCCATGCGAGGGCTCCCTTTGTGCGGCGCTATTCTGCGCAGCGTGGCGGCATATGCCAAGCCGGGGCTGCCGGATGGGCCCCAACCTGATAGGCTCCCGGGGCGTGCAGAACCTCAGACTTCACTTCGCAAACCGCCCTTCGCCCGACCGGCCGCTCACCACCGGCGTGCACCGCATCGTGCGTGAAGCGGCAGGTACCGTGGGTGTAGGGGATTCACCGCAGGGTGCACTGCTCGCGCAGATCTGCGTGGACCGGCGCGGCCTCTGGTTGCAGGTGGCCAACGGCATGCGGGGTGTGCACATCAACGGCCGTCCGGTGAAGCGCATGGCGGTACTGCGACCCGGCGATGCGGTGTACGTGGAAGGCGTGGAGCTGCTGCTGCAGTCGGGCTACCAATCGGCCGCCGACCTCCGGGAAAGCGACGCCGGCCAAGGCGATGTCCGCGTGGTGCTGCGGGGCCTGGGGGGCAAGTACCACGGCAAGAGCATTTCGCTGGAACAGCCGCGTGTGGTCGGGCGGGCGCGCGACGCCCATATCCGCGTCGACGATCCGGCATTCGCCGAGCGGCACGCGCGGCTGGAGCTGCGTGGTGAACGCGTCCTTCTGCGCGACCTCGGATCCGCCGACGGCACCCGGGTGAATGGTGTGGCGGTGCGCGATGCACTGCTCGTGGCCGGCGACCAGATCGTCTTCGATGCGCAGCATCGTTTCGTGCTGGAAGTGCCGTGGGCACCCACCGCGAACGTGGACGAGCCTGCGCTGATGGGCGAACCGGGCGCGTTGCCGGCTTCCTCTGAAGCCGCAACGCCATCCTCGTCATCGGTGTTGCGTTGGCCCTGGCTGCTGCTTGCGGCGCTGTTGATGGCAGGCGCGCTCAGCGCACTGCTGCTGTTCGGCGCGGGCTGAACCGCTTCCACGCACGCCAGCCCAGCAGGGCGGCGAGGATGGCCGCGTACAGCAACGGCTCGCGGATGTCGGATTTCACCAGCCACCAGAAATGCAGCACGGCCAGCACGCCGATGGCATACACGAGCTTGTGCAGTTGGCCCCAGCGACGGCCGAGGCGGCGCATCCATCCCAGCGTCGACGTGACGGCCAACGGTACCAGCAGCAGCCAGGCGGTGAAGCCGACGGTGATGTAGGGACGTTTGACGATGTCCTCGAAGATCTGCGTCCAGTAGCCACGCAGGTCCAGGCCCAGGTACACCGCCAGGTGCAGCGTGGCGTAGAAGAACGCGTAAAGGCCGAGCATCCGCCGGAAGCGCAGCAACGCCGACTGCCCTGTCAGCTGGCGCAGCGGCGTGACGGCCAGCGCGACCATCAGCAGGCGCAGCGCCCACAGTCCCGTACGGTGTTCGATCTCGGCCACCGGGTCCGCACCCAGTGCGTCGCTGCCGTTGCGCCAGACGTCGTGGAACTGCCAGGCCAGGATCGCCAGCGGGGTGAGCGCGAGGGCATGGACCAGGGTCTTGGCGGCGATGATGCGCGGGGAAGTCTTGGGCATGCGTGGCAGGTCGGTGTCGGGAGGGAGTGATATCAGGGGTGATCCGGCAAGAGCGTGGTTCGACAGGCTCACCACGGACGACGTTGAAGCTCACCACTGACGAGTCCGCGAATGGCGGGGTCACCACCTGCGGAACGAGGCCGCGCGACCCACGCAGAGGCTCAGGACATGGTTTCCGGACCTTGCCTCAGTACCACTTCTTCAGGTCCATGCCGGCGTACATCGTGGCCACCTGGTCGGCGTAGCCATTGAAGATGCGTGTCGGGATGCGCTCGGCGAACAGCTTGCTCTGCTTGCCGGCGATGCGGCGTTCGGTCTTCTGGCTCCAGCGTGGATGGTCGACGCTCGGGTTCACGTTGGAAAAGAAGCCGTACTCCGAAGGCTGCAGGTCGTGCCACGCGGTTTCCGGCATCTTCTCGACGAACTTGATCTCGACGATGGACTTGATGCTCTTGAAGCCGTACTTCCACGGCACCACCAGCCGCAGCGCAGCGCCGTTCTGCTGCGGCAGCGGCTTGCCGTACAGGCCGGTGGCCAGCAGGGTGAGGGGATGCATCGCCTCGTCGATGCGCAGGCCTTCGCGGTAGGGCCAGTTGATCGAGGGGTAGCGCACGCCCGGCATCTGCACCGGATCGGCGAGGGTGGTGAAGGCGACGTACTTCGCCTTGGAGGTGGGCTGGAACTTCTTCAGCACCTCACCCAGTGGCACCCCCAGCCATGGGATCACCATCGACCAGCCTTCGACGCAGCGCAGGCGGTAGATGCGCTCTTCGGGCGTCAGGCCCTTCACCAGATCTTCCAGCGAGATCCGGCCCGGCTTCGCGCATTCGCCGCCCACCACCACCGACCACGGCGAGGTCTTCAATGTCTTGCGTGCGGTGGACGGGTCGGCCTTGCCGGTGCCGAATTCGTAGAAGTTGTTGTAGCTGGCCACGTCTTCGTAACGGGTCAGTTCTTCCGTCGTGCGGAATCCGGACCGCGCCTGCTCGGGCGTCACCGCGATCCTCGGCGGAGGCGGCGGCTCGGCCTCCGCGCAACCGGACAGGGCCAGCGCTGGCGCCATCGCGAAGGCACGCAGCAGGGCGCGGCGCTCCCGGTACACGGACTCGTCGGTGATCTCGAAGGAGGGGATTCGCAAGGCGTCGCGCAGGGACATGGGGGAGCTCCGGAACGTTGCAGAGACTGTTGGACGTCTGTACGGCGGGAAAATTCCCGGTCTGCGGACGACCTGCCGCAAGCCTATACGGCCATGGCCCGGTGCGGGATGCAGTCCGTCCGCATTTCATGCCCCAACGTCCGCATGGTTGCCCCTGCAACGGATGCGCTGCGGCATACTAGCTGTTCATTCTTCCAGGTGCCCCATGACGCGCGCGTTCAACTTCAGTGCCGGTCCCGCCACGTTGCCCGAGTCGGTATTGCGGCAGGCCCAGGCCGAGATGCTCGACTGGAACGGCATCGGCGCGTCCATCGTGGAAATCAGCCACCGCAGCCAGGATTTCATCGCGGTGGCCGCGCAGGCCGAAGCCGACCTGCGCGCCCTGGTCGGCATTCCTGACGAGTACGCCGTGCTGTTCCTGTCCGGTGGCGCCACCACCCACCAAGCCCTGCTGGCGCTGAACTTCGCCGCCCCCGGCCAAGTGGTCGACTACGTGGTGACAGGCCACTGGGGCAAGACCGCGATCAATCAGGCCGCGCCGTACTGCACGGTCAACATCGCCGCCGACGGCGAGGCCGGCGGCTTCCACGACATCCCGCCGCGCGACACCTGGAAGCTCACGCCCGGTGCCGCCTACGTGCACATCACCGCCAACGAGACCATCCATGGCGTGGAGTTCCGTGATACGCCCGACGTAGGCGACGTGCCGTTGTTCGCCGACTTCAGTTCGTCGATCGCCTCCGAGCCGCTGGATGTGTCGAAGTACGGGGTCATCTATGCCGGCGCGCAGAAGAACCTGGGCCCGGTGGGCGTTGCAGTGGTCATCATCCGCAAGGATCTGTTCGAACGGAGCGGCCAGCCGCGCGCCGACATCTTCGACTATCGCTCGCACGCCGCTCGCGACTCCATGCTCAACACGCCGCCGACCTGGAACTGGTACCTGGCCGGGCTGGTCTTCAAGTGGATGCTTGCCGAAGGCGGCGTGTCCGAGTTCGCGCGCCGCAACGCCATGAAGTCGTCGCTGGTCTATGGCGCCATCGATGCGTCGGGCGGCTTCTACCGCAATGACGTGGCGCCGGCCGTGCGCTCGCGGATGAACATCCCGTTCTTCCTGCCCGACGAGACGCTGACCTCGCGCTTCGTGGCCGAATCCAAGGCGGCCGGCCTGCTGGCGCTGAAGGGGCACAAGGCGGTCGGTGGCATCCGCGCCTCGCTGTACAACGCGCTGCCGGTGGAAGGTGCGCAGGCGCTGGTCGATTTCATGCGCGATTTCCAGCAACGCAACGGATGAGTAGCGCTGTTGTAGGAGCGACGTAAGTCGCGACCGCCAACCTTCAGGTCGCGACTTACGTCGCTCCTACAGAAAGCATCCCCAGGAAACTTGAAACATGGCCTCCAAGCCCAGCAAATCCAGCAAGCAGCCGGCACCCAGCAAGAAGGCCGAAGCCACGCCCGCACCGGCCCTCTCCGACGTGCGCGCCAAGATCGACGGCATCGACCGCCAGATCCAGTCGTTGATCGCCGAACGCGCCGTCTTCGCCCACCAGGTCGGCAAGGCCAAGGGCAAGCTCGCCGCTGCCGTGGACTATTACCGGCCCGAGCGCGAAGCGCAGGTGCTGCGCATGGTGGTGGACCGCAACGAAGGCCCGCTCAGCGACGAAGTGCTGGTGCATGTCTTCCGCGAGATCATGTCCGCCTGCCTCGCCCAGCAGGAACCGCTGAAGATCGGCTACCTGGGGCCGGAAGGCACCTTCAGCCAGCAGGCCGTGCTCAAGCACTTCGGTCGCTCGGCGCACGGGCTGCCGCTGGCGAGCATCGAAGAAGTCTTCCAGGAAGTGGCCAGCGGCAACGCCGATTTCGGCGTGGTGCCGGTGGAGAACTCGGGGCAGGGCACCATCCAGATCACCCTGGACATGTTCCTCACCTCCGACCTGAAGATCTGCGGCGAAGTCGAGTTGCGCGTGCACCAGTTCCTGATGTCGCGTACCGGCCGCATCGACGACATCGAACGCATCTACGCGCACCCGCAGTCGTTCGCGCAGACCGCCGGCTGGCTGCGCGCCAACCTGCCGAAGGTGGAGAAGGTGCCGGTGTCGAGCAACGCCGAGGGCGCTCGCCGCGCGCGCGGCAACGACGACGCGGCCGCCATCGGCGGCGAGAGCGCCGCCCACGTCTATGGCCTGAAGAAGGTCGTCATGAGCCCGATCCAGGACGACAAGGACAACACCACGCGCTTCCTGGTGATCGGCCGCAGCATCTTCCCGCCGTCCGGCCACGACCGCACCTCGGTGCTGGTCTTCATCCACGACAAGCCCGGCGCGCTGTTCGACGTGCTCAGCCCGTTCGCGCGCCACGGCATCAGCATGAACCGCATCGAGTCGCGGCCTTCGCACCACGCGAAGTGGGAGTACGGCTTCTTCATCGACCTGGCCGGCCACATCGACGACCAGGCGATGAAACAGGCGCTGGCCGAACTGGAACAGCATTCGGCGCAGATCAAGGTGCTGGGGTCGTACCCGGTCGCGGTGCCTTGAGCCCGTCGTGAGCCCCATCCAGCCCCGGTCTCACCTCGCTCGTCATCCCGGCGAATGCCGGGACCCACTTTGACGTTGCCTTTCGCCGAGGCTGCAAGAGCAAGATGGATGCCTGCTTTGTCAGTCGCTCGACTGTTGAGGGCCGCCGGGATGACGGCAAGTCCTCAGTCATTCTGAATCCCGTACTCCCTTCCCTCACTTCCCAAGCCCGCAACGAACTCCGATGAAACAAGACTGGATCGCCTCCGCCGGCCAACCCCTACGGGGCACCCTCGACATCCCCGGCGACAAGTCGGTGTCGCACCGCGCGGTGATGTTCGCCGCACTCGCCGATGGCACGTCGACGGTCGACGGCTTCCTGGAAGGCGAGGACACTCGCGCCACTGCCGCGATCTTTTCGCGCATGGGCGTGCAGATGGAAACCCCGTCGCCGTCGCGCCGCATCGTCCATGGCGTGGGCGTGGATGGCCTGAAGCCTGCCGACGGCGCGCTCGACTGTGGCAACGCCGGCACCGGCATGCGGCTGCTCGCGGGCCTGCTGGCCGCGCAGCCGTTCGACAGCGTGCTGGTCGGCGACGAATCCCTGTCCAAGCGCCCCATGCGCCGCGTCACCGGGCCGCTTTCCTCGATGGGCGCGCGCATCGACACCGAAGAAGGCGGCCTGCCACCGCTGCGCATCCACGGCGGCCAGCCGCTGGCGGGCATCGACTACACGCTGGAAGTCGCCAGTGCCCAGGTGAAGTCCGCCGTACTGCTGGCCGGCCTGTATGCCGACGGCGAGACCGTGGTGCGCGAGCCACACCCCACCCGCGACTACACCGAGCGGATGTTGAAGGCGTTCGGCGTCGACATCGACTTCTCGCCCGGCTTCGCGCGCCTGCGTGGCGGGCAGCGCCTGAAGGCGACGGACATCGCCGTGCCTGCGGATTTCTCGTCGGCCGCGTTCTTCCTGGTTGCCGCCAGCATCATTCCCGGTTCTGAATTGCGTCTGCGCGCCGTTGGCTTGAATCCGCGTCGCACCGGCCTGCTGCAGGCACTGCGCCTGATGGGCGCGGACATCACCGAAGAGAATGCCAGCGAGCACGGCGGCGAACCGGTGGCCGATCTCGTAGTGCGTCACGCGCCACTGCATGGCATCGAGGTGCCCGAAGCACTGGTGCCGGACATGATCGACGAGTTTCCCGCGCTGTTCGTCGCGGCGGCAGCGGCGGACGGTCCCACGGTTGTGCGCGGCGCCGCGGAACTGCGGGTGAAGGAATCCGACCGCCTCGCGGCGATGGCGAATGGTCTGCGTGCCCTGGGCCTGCGAATCGATGAGACGCCCGATGGCGCGACGATCTTCCCCGGCGAACTGCAGGGTGGGGTGGTGGACAGCCATGGCGACCACCGCATCGCGATGGCGTTCTCCATTGCGGGGCAGGTGGCGACGGGCGAGGTCCGCATCGGCGACGTCGCCAACGTGGCCACCTCGTTTCCGAACTACGACGGCCTGGCGACCGGCGCGGGATTCGCGTTGCGGAAGGCGTGACGCTTCCGCGTTCTGTAGGAGCGACGTGAGTCGCGACCGCAGACTCGGAGTTCCCGTGCGGTTCTCCCATCCGCGGGTGCTCGACGCGATCCTGGCGCGGAGGGTTCACGGTCGCGACTTACGTCGCTCCTACAAGAAGCCAGACATAGGAAAAGGGGACGCCTGCTCGCGTCCCCTTTTACTTTCCTCGTCAGCTCCTTGTGCGGAGCGGTGCAGCACTCAGATGGGCTTGAAGTCCACCGGCACCTTCACGCTGGTGGCGATCGCCTTGCCATTGCGCATGGCAGGCTCAAAGCGCCACTGGCGCACGGCACTCAGCGCGGCGCGGTCCAGATCGCGTTCGCCGCTGCGCTCGACCACGCGCACGTCGACCGGATTGCCCTGGGCATCCACCTCGGCCAGCACCACCACGGTGCCACCGACGCCGGCACGCAGCATCGAAGCGGGGTACTTCGGCTCGGCGTTGCTGGCGAGCGGGCTGGCCTCACGACTGATCATGGCCTGACGGGCGGCTGCGCGTTCGGTACGTTCGCGGTTGGCGGCCTCGGTGACACGCTCTTTGGCAGGCGTGGTCGCCGTCGGCTCATCGATCACCGGTGCAGGCAGGGCAGCCACCGGAGTGTCGGCCGGACCGCGCGACTGGCTCCACCAGATCAGGCCGCCTGCGGTGACCGCAAAGGCGAACAGCACCAGCAGGACAGGGGATGTGGTGCGGCGCGGTTCAACCGTGGTGTCTTGCACGGTATCCGGGGTGCGGTATTCATTGTTCGTGGGCATCGACATGTGAACCTCCGTTTCGCGTTGTGGGTTCCGCGTTGGAACGGTGCCGAGTCTTTGCGTGGGGATGTTTGCGATGCGTGATTTCGCGATGAAGTGGGCCGGGCTGAGTTCAGCTAGCGGAATACACGTTCATCCGTGTGCACGCCGCGTGCATGCAGAAAGTCCTGCGCTATTGCGTCAGGACTTGTCGCCTGTCGCGGGCGCCGAAGGTGTACTCCGTTCGTGGTGAGCCCGTCGAACCACGCTCTTCGCGGAAAAGCGACAAACCACGGCAGCACAGAAGCGAGGTCCGACGGACTCGCCACGAACGGCTTTCATGCGGTTTCGATTGTCAGGTTGAGTTGTCGAGTGGCGCCTACCGCATCGTGTGCGATGCAGGCAACGATCACCGCATCTTGAAATCGATCGGCACCGTCACCGCGCCCGGCACCGCCTGGCCATCGCGCTGCGCCGGCTGGAAGCGCCAGCGACGCACGGCCGCCACCGCAGCGCGATCCAGATCACGGGAGCCGCTGCGCTGGGCCACATCGACCGACGTGGGAACGCCATCCGCACCCACTTCCACCCGCACCATCACCGTGCCCTCCGCGCCATTGCGCATGGCAGAGGGCGGGTACTCGGGCGCGGGTGTCTGGCCGGGGATCGGCACCGGCACATCGCCGGGGGCGAGCGGAATACCTGCCGCCGCCGGCGTCGCATTGGCCGGTGCCGTGGGTACCGGGGTCTCCGGCACGGGCGCGGGCATCGGCTTTTCTTCCACCAGTTGCGGGCGCTCCTCGGTGGGCGGTCGTGGTGCGGGTTCTTCCATGCCGCTCGCGCCATCGCCAGTGGAAAGGGGTTCGGGCAGCGCCTCGACCGGCAGCGATTTGCCAGGCACCGTGGCTTCCGGCGTGTAGAACCCGTCGTCGCGGCCCGCCCACCAGACGATCGCGAACAGCAGCAGGCCGATGCCGAAGGCGATGGCGGCGTTGCGCAGGGCCGTGCGGGGCAGGCGGAAGGTGAAGTGCGGTTCGTGCGGTTGCTGGGCCGACATGGGAATCACCGGTGAAGTCGCGCCGATTCTTGCACAGCCGCGGTTAACCGCGCGGGCAACCGGTCGCAGATGGGCGATAATGCCGGCCTCCCACGCCAGACAGCTGTTTCCATGCTCGATCCCGTCCTGCTCCGCACCCAGCCCGCCGAACTCGCCCAGCGCCTCAAGGAGACCCGCGGTTTCGACCTGGACGTGTCCCGCATTGCCGATCTGGAAGCCGCGCGCAAGCAGATCCAGAAGCGCACCGAGGAACTGCAGAACCTGCGCAACACCCGCTCCAAGGCCATCGGCCAGGCCAAGGCCAAGGGCGAGGATGTGTCCGCACTGATGGCGGAAGTGGCCGGCTTCGGCGACGAGCTGAAGGCCTCGGAAGTGAAGCTGGACGAGATCCGCGCCGAGATCGAGGGCATCGCCCTGGGCATTCCCAACCTGCCGCACGCCAGCGTGCCGGTGGGCAGCGACGAGGCCGGCAACGTCGAACAGCACCGCTGGGGCACGCCGCGCACGTTCGACTTCCCGGTGAAGGATCACGTCGAACTCGGTGCCCGCCATGGCTGGCTGGACGCTGACACCGCCGCCAAGCTGTCCGGCGCACGCTTCACCGTGCTGCGCGGCCAACTGGCGCGCCTGCACCGCGCCCTGGCGCAGTTCATGCTGGACCTGCATACCAACGAACACGGCTACGAGGAAACCAGCGTGCCGGTGATCGTCAACGCCGATTCGATGCGGGGCACCGGCCAGTTGCCGAAGTTCGAGGAAGACCTGTTCGCCACCCAACTCGGCGAACACAAGCGCTACCTGATCCCGACGTCCGAAGTGCCGCTGACCAACATCGTCCGCGACGAGATCCTCGACGACGCCCGCCTGCCGCTGCGCATGACGGCGCATTCGATGTGCTTCCGTTCCGAAGCCGGCAGCGGCGGCCGCGACGTGCGCGGCATGATCCGCCAGCACCAGTTCGAGAAGGTGGAACTGGTCTCCATCGCGCGCCCGTCGGAGAGCTACGACGAGCAGGAACGCATGACCCGCGCTGCCGAAACCGTCCTGGAGAAACTGGGCCTGCCGTACCGCCGCATGCTGCTGTGCACCGGCGACATGGGCTTCGGTGCCACCAGGACCTTCGACCTGGAAGTCTGGCTGCCGTCGCAGGACATGTACCGCGAGATCTCCTCGTGTTCCAACTGCGAAGACTTCCAGGCCCGCCGCATGCAGGCCCGCTGGCGCAACCCGGCCACCGGCAAGCCCGAGCCGGTGCACACGCTCAACGGCTCCGGCACCGCCGTGGGCCGCGCGTTGATCGCGGTGATGGAGAACTACCAGAACGCCGACGGCTCGATCACCGTGCCTGAGGCGCTGCGGCCGTACATGGGTGGGGCAGAGCAGATCGCCTGAGGTTGCTCATTCCTTCTCCCCGCTTGCGGGGAGAAGGTGCCCGACGGGCGGATGAGGGGCGCTCTTCGCGCAACATTATCCGCTCCTTGGTTACAGGCTAACGTTGAGCGTTGATCATCACGTAAAGGCTCAGTCTCCGCTCGCCCCTCACCCGCCTTCGGCACCCTCTCCCCGCACGCGGGGCGAGGGGAGCATCAAGCCTTCTTCGCGCGTCCCTTCGTCGCCTTCGCCACCTTGGCGAGCACCGCCGCGCGGCCCAGGTCGCGCAACGCATCCTTGCCGACCCAGCGTCGCGCCGGATCGTCGGTCGCCGCCAGCGCGGTGGCCCGGTCGATCGCTTCGGCATGCAGCGCCGCATTGCGATGGCCGATGGCACGCAGCGCCCAGCTCACGCCCTTGCTGACGAAGTTGCGCGCATCGCCAGCCGCCGCGTCCACGTGGACCAGCCCGGCGAGGAAGCGCGCATCCGGTGTGTGGCGGTCGTGCACCGCCAGTCCGGTCAGCAGCGCGAACGCCGCGCGTTTCTCGAATTCGCCGCGCTTGCGCGCCCATGCATCGATCCGTCCCCACGCATGCGGACTGCGGTCGAACAGGTGCAGGCACAGCGTGTCGCAGACCGCCCAGTTGTCGAACTGGCGGCACCAGCGGTCCATCTGCGTGGGGGTGAGGAGCGTGGGATCGGCGATGAAAGCCACCAGCAGGCGGGCTTCGTAGATGCCGCTGTCCCAGAGGGGTTGGGCCATGGTGTGACGACGGCCGATGCGCTTGCCCAGCGCCTGGATCTCGCGCATCGGTACCCCCAGCGCGTGCGTGTCGGGAATGCCGTAGCGCGCCAGTCCGGCGCGATGGTCCGGGCGGGCGGCGGCTTTCAACAGGGCCAGCGCCTCTGGGGCGTCGATCGCGTCGGGCGTGGTGTTCCGGGCGGGCATCGGCGGGTGGCGGAAACGGGTGCCGGCAGCATACCGGCCCCGTCCCGCGACCCGAAGGCTCAGGCGGCCTTGCGCAGCGGCGCGGGGATGCTCGCCAGCGCGGCCTCGATGGCCTCGGCCTTGTGCTGCGGCGAATACGCCACGCGCTCGGCGCGGATGAACTCCACATCGGTGATGCCGAGGAAGCCGAACACCTGCTTCAGGTACGGCGCCACGAAGTCGATCGCCGTACCGGCGTATTCGCCACCGCTGGCCTCGGCCACGATCACCTGCTTGCCGCCGGCCAGGCCCACCGGGCCGTTCTCGGTGTACTTGAAGGTGTGGCCGGCCACGGCGATGCGGTCGATCCAGGCCTTCAGCGTGGACGGCACGCCGAAGTTGTAGCGCGGCACGCCCACCACGATGACGTCGGCGGCCAGGAACTGCTGCATCGCCGCCTCGCCGGCTTGTGCGGCGGCGGCATCGCCCCCACCCAGTACGGCGTTGGTCAGGTGGGGCAGCGGGTCGGCGTCCAGGTCGCGGTAGGTGACCTCCAGGCCGGGCACGGTGTCCTGCCAACGGGCTACGATGGCGGCGGTCAGTTGTCGGCTGACGGAATTGGCGGCCAGGGCGCTGCTGTCGATATGCAATAGTTTCATGGTGGTTCTCCGGTCGGGATGCGGCCTCAACCGCGTTGGAGAACACTGTAGGTCGTTGCATTTGTAGGATAAACGTGGTCAAACGTCACTGATTGTTCTAAAGGTGGATCTAATTCATGCAGCACGACCTCAATGACCTCTATTACTTCGCCATGGTGGTGGACCACGGCGGCTTCGCCGCGGCCGAGCGGGCGCTGGGCATTCCCAAGTCGCGCCTGAGCCGGCGCATCAGCCAGCTGGAAACCGACCTGGGCGTGCGCCTGCTGCAGCGTTCGACGCGCCGCTTCGCGGTGACCGACGTGGGCATGAGCGTGCACCGCCATGCGCAGACGATGCTGGCCGAAGCGCAGGCCGCGCGCGAGGTGGTCGATCGCCTGAGTGCGGAACCGCGGGGCGTGGTGCGCGTCAGCGTGCCGGTGGCGGTGGCACAGATGCAGTTGCCCAAGATCCTGCCGGCGTTCCTCGACAAGTACCCGAAGGTGCGGCTGCAGTTGCACGTCAACAACCGCCGCGTGGACATCATCAACGAGGGCTACGACGTGGCCCTGCGCGTGCGCGCCAAGCTGGATGACGACGGCAGCCTGGTGATGCGCAGCTTTGGCCAGATCCAGGAGTTGCTGGTCGCCAGTCCGAAGTACCTCAACCGCGCTGGCCGCCCGAAGGTGCCGGAAGACCTGGCCGAACACGTCACGCTGAGCATCAGCGAGGACGAGGCGCGCCAGCGCTGGGAGCTGCATGGGCCCAATGGCGAAGTGCGCCGCATCGAGTTGAATCCGCGCCTGGCGGGTTTCGATTTCCCGCTGCTGCAGTCGATGGCGAAGGACGGTTACGGCATCACGCTGCTGCCGGAAACGGTGTGCGCGGACGCGGTGCGCAAGGGCGAGCTGGAGGTGGTGCTGCCGGAATGGAGCCTGCCGCAGGGTATCTGCCATGCGGTGTTCGCCTCGCGCCGGGGCATGTTGCCGGCGGTGCGGGTGTTCATCGATTTCCTGGCCGAGCACCTGCCGCAGCAGATCGAATCCTCGCGGCTGGATTGCGGCGGCAAGTGTTCGGAGGAGAAGGAGAAGGCCATCGCGATGGCCATCGACAACACCCACGCCGGCAAGGTGAAGAAGGCGTCGTAAGCCACGGGCAGGGTGTTCGTGCGAAAATGCCGTCCGGCCCGCAAGGGGCCGGGCGCGCCGCCGGGGCAGGGTGGCGATTCACCGCGACGGGGTCGCGGGCAGTTCCAGACAACGGAGAGATGGCCGAGCGGTTTAAGGCAGCAGTCTTGAAAACTGCCGTAGGTGCAAGCCTACCGTGGGTTCGAATCCCACTCTCTCCGCCACGAATTCTTCCAAATCATTGAATTGCAAGGTAAAAATTCAATGATCTACAGCAATCCCATGCTCTTACCCATGCTCGATAAGTCGCAATGACTCAGCGACTCCTCGGACGTTAGGCTACGCAAAAAGGGGGCGGGCGAACTATGGGCAGACTGAATTGGATTGAGCGCGCAATGCTGGTTACGGCCTTCGCTGTGGCCGTTCTAGCAATCGGCGCCTATGCCTATAGCTTTCAGGTATTGCCGGTGGGGGGGCCAGATGCTTGGTCGCAATTCGGAAACTACTTCAGCGGTGTGCTGAATCCGGTGATCGGAATAATTACTGTCGTTCTTGTAGTACTGACACTAAGAACAACTAGGGACGAGGCTGCGGATACTCGCAAGCAGCTGGAGCTCCAGAATCAGCATCTGGAAGTTCAGGCGAAGCTCTCCGAAATGCATAAACGCCTAGATGGCGTGCTCGTCGAATGGAATAGGCTTATGGATAGGCCTGCCCCGCAAGTATTCCAAGACAGGCACTACACCATGATAGGTACGATGGCCTTCACTGAGAAATCAGTCCGAGAAATCCTCGAAAATTTGGAGCGACGAAGTAACCTGATTCGCGAAAAGCTAGCCTGGAACCAGCCGGGCGAATTCGCTGCTACGGATTGGAATGTATTCAGGAGAGACCTCATCCCTTTGCTAAGCGAGCTCGACAGATACTGCATAGAGTACGAGCAAGTGTCCGGTTCCAGACACCTGACCGACTTTTACAAAGCGCGAGTGCGTGAGGGTCTCACCACGCTCGATGCTGCGGGAATGACTCCCCATATTGCGACTGCACGACTTCTCAATCAGCCGCTACCAGATGGTCCCCAGAGTCGCTAGTGCACTCAAACGACAAAAGACCTAGGAGGCGGAGCTACCATTCCGAGCGCTCTCCAAGCCGCGATTCTTGCCAGCTGGCCTAAGCGAAACCACTTTGCATGGAGGACCCCAAGCAGTGGGGTTTTTTCCAGTGATGACAGTTCTTTCATTGTTATGAAATCCGGTTCCAGGTCATCGTATTGGCCCGACGAGTGACGCAATGAAGGCTCAAAGGAAGGGCCGCCTTAGGGCGGCCCTTCTTGTTCATGTAGCCGTGTCGCAGGCGGCGCCCGCTAGAGAGCCGAAAACTGGCCAAAGCGCGCGATCAGTCGGCTGTCAAGTCAGCAAACCAAGACGTCTACGTTTACCCACTGGCAGACTTGGTTGCCAGTGCTGGCACCCTGCGGGTCTCCAACACTAGTGCAAGCTTGACGTGGCTCACTGCCGATAGAGCAATGTCCACCGCCTGGTGCGCCTGGCAGGCCGATGTCATCAAATGGGCCGCCACCGCCACCAGTGTCTGCTAGTCCCTTTTCCGACTGATCAATGGCCTTCTTGCCGCAAGGCTTATCGATAAAGATCATGTTGGCCCCACCGAGGGGGCTGCTGTAATTGAAGTAGCCCTGATAGTTGTTCTTCTGCCAGGTAGCGTCGCCTACAACTGTCGATGCATATGAATCAATCTTCTTCATTGCCGCAGCGTGTCCAGGATTTGAAAATCCTTCAGCCTTGGCTTTGGCCAAATCAGTCCAGCTCAACTTCACCGGAAGAGGTGGTATGGGCAATGGCAATGTCACGCACGCGATCGCAGTCGCCGAGAAGATCAATCCCGACAGAATCCACAAGCTCCGTTTCTTCTTCATAAAACTCCCTGGTTGTTATCGACTTCCGATAGGCCTTGGGTCAACAAACTGGTTGATCCTGGACGCTTTCTTCAATTCATTGAAGATGCTTAGTGCTCTCGCTTCCCCTCTTAGCTTCTCTTCCGACGTCAATGCGCGGGGAAACATTCCTTCTCGGGCTGCGGCAATTCTGTAGTCACCGCGCATTTCAGCAACACGCGAATAGGCATAGCCAAGTTCGAGGTTGCTTCCAGGACTTCCCGCCATGTATGCGGCGAGCGTCATGATTGCGAAATTGGATCCAGAACTCGCTTCATCAAGCAGCCCGTTAATGGCCGTTTTATCGCCTTTTGCAAGGGCGCGGCCTTCCAGCATCACGTACGCGATTTTGTCTCCAGCATCGGCAGCCTGCATCAACACGTGATCAGGAGCGCTCGAGTAGGTGTTCCACTGCTCGGCGTTCGGATATCCGTTTCGGTCAAGCCACCGTTGCTCGTCTTTGCTTTCGGCAATGAACGGATCTGCATCCAAGGGCAGTCGATCCCTTGATTTCGCCATGTCCGGAAAAGGATGGGGTTGGTGCTGCTTTTGCAGAGTGTCCCCAATATGCGCGGCTTCCACGGCGTGTTGCCCATCAGCTTCGCTCTTCGACGCTTCCCCCGGGGTAGATCTGTAGTCGCCCGATGACGCGTCTGGCGCACTACTTCTCTCTTTAACGAGGATCGCCGCTCCGCCTGCGGCCAGCAAAGCAACAGCAACTACCGGTATGAGCGCCTTCTTCCTCATGCGACTGAGTCCAAGCCCCTGTGTTCAGTAGCGGTAAACTATAGTGATGAAGATGCTAGCTTGCATCGATAAATGCATTTACATGATTTTGTTCTGGAGAGGTTCGCAGCGAGATGCAGCGAACCAGAGACTTGGGTCTCCGCTCCGCAAGCAGAGTTTCAGTGGGGACCGACGTCTTTCGGGTTCGCGTCTCCGGCTCGCGTCCGACGCGCCAGCTAGACTGCGGCAACGATTTGTCCGGATGCCGTCGCGCATGAAGCTAACCCCCACCCCCATCACCGCCGCCATCGCCGGCCTCTTCGCCGGCATCGTGATGCCGTTGATCTGGCCCCGGCTGGGTGACGAGACGTTGAACTGGGTGTTCGCGTTCCTGCTGGTGGTCGCGCTGCCGGTGCACGTGCTGGTCGTGGGTTTCACTCCGTCGCGCGAGTCGCGGGCAGCTGGGGCGCTGGATGCCGCGTTGCTCAGGCGCGTGACGATCTGGCTGGTGGCGGCCGTGGTGACGGTCGCGCTGATGAAGATCCTGTTGGCCTGACCGGTGGATCGAGGCGTCGGGTACGGCGCCCATGAGGCCCGACCATCCGGCACCGTCGTGCACGGGGCATCGCTGACCAGGATGGCCGAGGCTTTTTCACTGGCGCGCCAGGCCATGTGTGAGTCGGGCCAGGCTTTTTCGCTCTCGCACCAGGCTTTGCGTGAGTAGAGCCAGGCTTTTTCGCTCTCGCGCCAGGCTATGTGTGAGTAGAGCCAGGCTTTTTCGCTCTCGCGCCAGGCTATGTGTGAGTAGAGCCAGGCTTTTTCCCTCTCGTGCCAGGCTATGTGTGAGTAGAGCCAGGCTTTTTTCCTCTCGCGCCAGGCCACGTGTGAGTAGAACCAGGCTTTTTGCCTCTCGAGCCAGGCTTTGAGTGAGTAGAACCAGGCTTTTTGCCTCTCGAGCCAGGCTTTGAGTGAGTAGAGCCAGGCTTTTTGCCTCAAGCGCCAGGCTTTGTGTGAGTAGAGGGGAATGATCCGCCCTGTACGCCTGTCCGGGTCGGCAAGCGCACAAGGCGGGCACGCTGGCGCCGCTGTCAGTCCAGCCGTTCCAGCAACACCTTCGCCACATCTTGCGCCGAGGCCGGGTTCTGGCCGGTGATCAGTTCCCGATCGACCACCACGTTCGACTGCCACGGCTGGGCATTGCTGCGGTACTGCACGCCGGCCTGTTGCAGCGCGGTCTGCGGGTAGAACTTCATGCGGCCGCCGTTGAGCGCGGCCTTGGCCTGTTCTTCCTCATCGTTGCTGATCACCGTGACCTGGTAGCCGGCGTAGATCCAGTCGGCCGGCGCCGGGGCGCGATTGTCGCGTTCCATCCGCTGCACGAACGCGGCGTTGCCCGGCAGTGTGGACAACAGGGCGATAGGGCCGTGGCATACCAGGGCGGTGGGCTTGCCCTGCTGGTGGAAGTCGGTCAGCAGGCGACCCAGCGCCGGGCTGGCCAGCAGGTCCTGCATGGGCGCGTGGCCGCCGGGGATGTAGACGGCGTCGAATTCGCCGTAACCGATCTGCTCCACCCGGGCCAGGCTGAGCACCGGCGACTGCGTGGCGGACGTCAGCTTCAACTGCGCCAGCAGGTCGGTGTGCGATTGCAGGCTGGCAGCGTCGTTGCCGAAATAGGCCTTGTCCACCGAGGTGCGGTCCACGGTCGGAGCGCGGCCCTCCGGTGTGGCGAAAGTGACTTCGTGGCCGGCGTCGCGCAGTGCCTTGACCGGTTGCATCAGTTCGTTGAGGTAGAAGCCAGTGGGGTAGACCTGGCCGTCGCGCAGGTCGAGGTGGTCGGCGTCGGACAGCACCACCAGTACGTGGGCGGCCTGGGCGTTGGCCGAGGCGACGGCGAGCAGGACGGCGGCGGCGAGGGGGGCGAGCAGTTTCATGGGGGTCTCCGG
>CBIHLJ010000042.1:0-32203 GCA_966210745.1 uncultured Pseudoxanthomonas sp. | reverse complement strand
ACAAGCGCGTCATCGACTACCTCGTCGAGGAATTCCAGAAGGACCAGGGCATCGATCTGCGCAAGGATCCGCTGGCCCTGCAGCGCCTGAAGGACGCCGCCGAGCGCGCCAAGATCGAGCTGTCCAGCTCGCAGCAGACCGAAGTGAACCTGCCGTACGTCACCGCCGACGCCTCGGGTCCGAAGCACCTCAACATCAAACTGACCCGCGCCAAGCTGGAAGCGCTGGTCGAAGACCTGGTGAAGAAGACCATCGAACCCTGCCGCATCGCGCTGAACGACGCCGGCCTGCGCGCCAGCGACATCGGCGAGGTCATCCTGGTCGGTGGCCAGACCCGCATGCCGAAGGTGCAGCAGGCGGTGGCCGAGTTCTTCGGCAAGGAACCGCGCAAGGACGTCAACCCGGACGAAGCCGTGGCGCTGGGCGCCGCGATCCAGGGCGGCGTGCTGGCCGGCGACGTCAAGGACGTGCTGCTGCTCGACGTCACCCCGCTGTCGCTGGGCATCGAGACGCTGGGCGGCGTGTTCACCAAGATCATCGAGAAGAACACCACCATCCCGACCAAGGCCTCGCAGACCTTCTCCACCGCCGAGGACAACCAGTCCGCGGTGACGGTGCACGTGCTGCAGGGTGAGCGCGAACAGGCCCGTTTCAACAAGTCGCTGGCCAAGTTCGACCTGTCCGGCATCGAACCGGCACCGCGCGGCATGCCGCAGGTGGAAGTGTCGTTCGACATCGACGCCAACGGCATCCTGCACGTGTCGGCCAAGGACAAGAAGACCAATAAGGAACAGAAGGTCGAGATCAAGGCCGGCTCGGGCCTGTCCGAGGACGAGATCGCGCGCATGGTCGCCGATGCCGAAGCGCATCGCGAAGAGGACAAGAAGTTCCAGGAACTCGTGCAGGCGCGCAACCAGGCCGACGGCCTGCTGCACGCCACCCGCAGCGCGATCACCGAGCACGGCAGCAAGGTGCCCGGTGACGTGATCGGCCGGGTCGAAGCCGCCATCGCCGACCTCGATACCGCCATGAAGGGAGACGACAAGGCGCAGATCGAAGCCAAGTCCAAGGCATTGGAGGAAGCCGCCCAGTCGCTGTATGCGGCCGCCGCATCCGAACAGCCGGGCGCCGCCGACGCGGGCCAGGGCAATGCCGCCGACGACGTGGTCGATGCGGAATTCACCGAGGTGAAGGACGACAAGAAGCCGTGATGAGTGATTCGGGATTCGTGATTCGGAAAGGTGGAGCGCAAGCTCCACTTCTTCCGTTGCGGATCCTGGACATCGAACAGGCAGTTGCTTTTGCGAATCACCCATAACCCCTCACGAATCACGGCTCCATGAGCAAACGCGACTACTACGAAGTCCTGGGCGTGGCCCGCGACGCCAGTGACGAAGACCTGAAGAAGGCCTATCGCCGCTGTGCGATGAAGCACCACCCGGACCGCAATCCGGGCGATGCCGCCGCCGAGGCCGCGTTCAAGGAGTGCAAGGAGGCCTACGAGGTCCTCTCGGACGGCGCCAAGCGCCGTACCTACGATGCGCATGGACACGCCGCGTTCGAGCACGGCATGGGCGGCGGTGGTCCCGGCGGCCCCGACATGGGCGATATTTTCGGCGACATCTTCGGCAACATTTTCGGCGGGGGCGGTGCACGCGCGGCACGGCGCGGCGCGGATGTCGGCTACGTGATGGAACTGGACCTGGAGGAAGCCGTCGCCGGGGTCGAGAAGCGCATCGACATTCCCTCGCTGGTCGCCTGCGCACCGTGCAAGGGCTCGGGTTCGGCCGATGGCAAGGTGGAGACCTGCGGCACCTGCGGTGGGCGCGGCAACGTGCGCATGCAGCGCGGCATCTTCGCCATGCAGCAGGCGTGTCCGGCCTGTGGTGGCCGCGGCCAGATCATCCGGAATCCCTGCACGGAATGCCATGGCGCCGGGCGCGTGGAAGAAGAAAAGGTCCTGTCGGTCAAGATTCCGGCCGGCGTGGACAACGGTGACCGCATCCGCCTGGCCGGGGAGGGTGAAGCCGGCCCGCCGGGCACGCCGCCTGGTGACCTGTACGTGGAAGTGCGCGTGCGCGAGCACGACATCTTCCAGCGCGATGGCGACGACCTGCACTGCGAAGTGCCCATCCGCATTTCGCAGGCGGCGCTGGGCGACACCGTGCGCGTTCCCACACTGCATGGCGAGGCGGAGATCCGCATTCCCGCGGAAACGCAGACCGGCAAGCTGTTCCGCCTGCGCGGCAAGGGCGTCAAGTCCGTGCGCAGCCGTAGCGAAGGCGATCTGTACTGCCGCGTGGTGGTGGAGACGCCGGTCAACCTGACTCCCGACCAGCGCGAATTGCTGGAAAAGTTCGAGGCTACTTTCAGCGGCGATGAAGCCCGCAAGCACTCACCGAAGTCGGCCACGTTCCTGGATGGCGTCAAGGGCTTCTGGGACCGGATGACGTCCTGACGCCGCACTTCCGGCTTGCTTCTAGAATAGGGCTCCCTGGTGGAGCCCTATCCGTGTCCGGACCCCTGATCGGCATCGTTGGCAGCGCAGGCGCATACGGCCGCTGGCTGCAGAACTTCTTCCGCATGCGGCTGGGCTTGCAGGTCATCGGCCATGATCCGGCGGACCCTGATTCCGTCGACGAGCCGGAACTGGTGCGGCGTGCCGATGTGCTGGTGTTCTCGGCGCCGATCCGCCATACCACCATGCTGGTTGCGCGTTACATTGAACTGGCCGACGGCAGCGAAACGGGAAAGCTGTGGCTGGACATCACGTCGATCAAAGCGGCCCCCGTCGCCGCCATGCTGCACTCACAAGCCGAGGTTGTGGGGTTGCACCCGATGACCGCACCGCCCAAGGCGCCCACGCTGAAGGGTCGCGTCATGGTGGTCTGCGAGGCGCGCCTGGAACATTGGCGGCCGTGGCTGGCCGGATTGCTGGCCGCGCTGGAAGCCGAGTGCGTGCAGGCGACGCCCGAGCAGCATGACCGGGTGATGGCGCTGGTGCAGGCCATGGTGCATGCCTCGCATCTGGCCCAGGCGGGCGTCCTGCGCGCGCAGTCGGCGCGGGTCGGCGACCTGGCCGCGTTGATGCCGTTCCGCTCCGCATCCTTCGAGATGGATGCGGCGATCATCGCGCGCATCCTGTCGTTGAATCCGGCCATCTACGAAGACATCCAGTTCGGGAATCCCTATGCCGGCGAAACGCTGCGGGCGCTGGGCACGCAGATCACCCGGATGGCGTCGCTGGTGGGCGAGGGGACGGACGTGGCGCGCGCGGCGTTCCGCGAAGAATTCCTGCGCGAAAACCGCGATGCCTTTGGCGACACGACGCTGGCCGAGGGCAACTACAGTTACGAGCGCATCGGCTACCTGCTGGCCGATCTCGCCGGCGCGCAAGCGCTCAGCGTGCACCTGCCGGAAGACAGGCCGGGCTCGCTGCGTGCTCTGCTGCACGTGTTCGAGCGGCACGCCGTCAGCCTGTCATCGATCCATTCATCGCGCACGCCGGAAGGCGAGGTGCATTTCCGCATCGGATTCGATGCGGACGTGGACCCCATTGCACTGGCCCGCGTGGTGGGTGACATCAACGGCACGGGCCTGGGGAAGGTGTTGGCATGAGCGCGACGAAGGAGGTGATGGCCTTGACCATCGATGGCGTGTTCGCGGGGAAGGCTGTCGAGTTCAGCCGTCCCGGCAGTCGCAGCGCGATCGCGAAATCACGGCTGGAGGGCAGGCAGCGGGTCACCCTGCTGGGCATCCTGGGTGACGAGCAAGGTGACCTGCGCGTGCATGGCGGGCCGGACAAGGCCATCCATCACTACCCTGCGGACCACTACGCCCGATGGCGCGACGATATCGGGGCGCATCCACTGCTCGATGCTCCCGGTGCATTCGGCGAAAACATCAGTACGCATGGCATGACCGAGGACGCGATCTGTCTTGGCGACCGCTTCCGGCTGGGCACGGCGCTGGTGGAGGTATCCCAGTCCCGGCAGCCGTGCTGGAAACTGTCGGACCGTTTCGCCGTGTCCGACATGGCCCGCCGCGTACAGGACTCGGGGCGGACCGGCTGGTACTACCGCGTGCTCGAAGAGGGAGAGGTGCAGGCAGGTGACCGCATGACGCTGGAGGCGCGGCCACATCCGGCGTGGCCACTCGCGCGCCTGATCGAACTACTGTATCGGCGATCGCCAGATCCCGTCCTGCTGCGCGATGTGCTGTTGCTGCCACTGGTACCGTCATGGCGGACGCTGTTCGAGCGCCGCCTTGCGCAGGGCGCCATCGAGGATTGGGGCAAACGATTGACGGGCGCTTCTTCGCACGCATGAAGCACCGCACCGCGCTTCATGCGTGCGGCGACGCACCAGATACATGCGTTTACTCGACAGGGTGATGTCGTCCCACTAGCATCGCGTGTGTCCGGTGCCGGCATGCACGGCATCGCTTTCATCATCCGCAGGGAGTGTGGGGAGATGAGCCGGGATAACAGATTGACGTCGTTGTCGTCAGTGCGGCCTGACATGCGAAGCGGCGAAGCAGCTTCGTCGGCCGCCGACGATATCGCCTTGCTGAAGCGCATCGTTGCGGCGCAAAGCGAGATCGCCGCCGCAGGCCCCGAACCGCAGGAGGTCGTGGACGCGATCACCCATCGTGCGCAGGAACTCACCCGCTCAGCCGGCGCGGTGCTGGAAATCCGCGATGGCGACGTGATGCGCTACTGGTCGGCCAGCGGGATCGCGCAAGGGCAGGTCGGCTTCAGCCTGCCGGTCTCCGGCAGCTTGTCGGGGCGCTGCATCGCAGAACAGCAGGTGTTGAGATGCGATGACAGCGAAGTGGATCCGCGCGTCAATCGTGAGGCGTGCCGCAGCGTAGGGTTGCGTTCGATGCTGGTCGCGCCCCTGAGCTTCCGCGGACACGTGGTGGGTGTGCTGAAGGTCCTGGCGACCACGCCCGCCGCCTACGCGGACACGGATTGCAGGACCCTCGAGCATTTGAGCACGCTCGTGGCCGCGAGCATGTACAAGGCCATCGAGCATGCGCAGATGCGCGCAGCGCTGGATGCCCGCATGGGGCAGGGCGAACGCGAGCGGCGCCATGCGCAGAACGCCCGGGAGCGGCTGCTGCAGGTGCTGGAAGGGGCGCAGCTCACGGCGGCCCTGCAGCCGATCGTCCGGCTCGCCGACGGCGTGGTGGTGGGGTACGAGGCGCTTGCGCGGTTTCCGCTGGAGTACGACCTGTCGACAGGTCGCTGGTTCGAGGATGCGGCGAGCAGCGGCTTGAGCGTGGAACTGGAACTGGCCGCCGCAGCGGTCGCCCTGGCGCGGCTGCCATCCCTTCCCGATGACGCCTTCCTTGCCGTCAATGTATCGCCCGAAACCGCCTGCAACGCACGATTCCACGACCTGCTCGCCGGCCACGCCCCGGAACGGCTGGTGCTGGAAATCACCGAACACACCGCCGTGGAAGATTACGCGCGCCTTGGCCAGTGCCTGTCCACGCTGCAGCGGCACGGCGTCCGCATCGCCGTGGACGATACCGGGGCAGGTTTCGCCAGCTTGCGCCACGTGCTGAGGTTGGCGCCGGACATCATCAAGCTCGACATCACGCTGGTGCGTGAGATCGACCAGCGTCCGCGCGTGCAATCGCTCGTGGCGGCGCTCCTGACGTTCGCGCAGGGCACGCAGGCAGAGCTGATCGCCGAAGGCGTCGAGAACGAACGGCAACTGCAGACGCTGAAGGAGCTCGGGGTGCCGTTCGCACAGGGATTCCACCTGGGCTATCCGCAGGTTCCCTGATCCGGACATTCCCGGTTCGCGTTGGCATCACGCGCCCGCTACCATGCCTTCATGGACACTTCCCCGACACGTCTCCTGATCCATGGTGCCTCCGGCCGGATGGGCCAGGCCTTGCTTCGACTGGCTGCCGAGCAGCCTGCGGTGTACCAGACCGTGGCGGCCGTGACGCGGCGCGCGCCAGCGCAGCGGGTGGTGGATGGCGTACCCCACTTCGCGGCCAGCGAACTGACGGGCGTGCCCGATTTCGACGTGGCGATCGATTTCAGCCTGCCGGAAGGGTTCGACCCGGTGCTGGCGCTTTGTACCGACCGTGGCCGGGCACTGGTCTCCGGCACTACCGGCATATCCCTTGCGCAACAGCAGGCATTGGCCGCGGCCAGTGGGCGCATTCCGCTGGTGTGGGCGACGAATTTCAGCCTGGGTGTGGCGGTGCTGGCCGACGTGGTCGGACGTGTGGCGGCGGCGTTGCCGGGGTGGGACGTGGACATCGTGGAGTCCCACCATGTCCACAAGAAGGATGCCCCGTCCGGCACCGCATTGACGCTGGGACAGGCCGCCGGCAGTGCGGGCGCGCAGGTGCATTACGCCAGCCTGCGGGCTGGCGACATTGTCGGTGAACATACCGTGCAGTTCGCCGGGCTCGGCGAGCGCATCGAGCTGACGCACCGTGCCACGCATCGCGACGTCTTCGCACGTGGTGCCCTGCACGTCGCGCGCGTGTTGGCGGGGCGCCCTCCGGGCGCCTATCACGTGCGGGACCTGCTGGATTGAAGGCTGGCCGGGCGCTCTGATACGGGTGCCTGAATCTGAACACGCCTCGCTGCAAGCAGGTGCTGTCCGTCGGGCGAGCAAAAAAACGGTGGCGCTGAACAGGCCATCCCCGTACAATTCCCGCTCGCCTGTTACCCATCGCCACGGACCGGATAAATGCCGCGTTCGCGGTTTCTTGCAGCCGCAAGTCGGTGGGGCAGGGTTCCTCCACCCCAAGGCGAACCCCGTGACACGACCCGCAATTCTCGTACTCGAAGACGGCACCGTATTCGAGGGCGACTCCGTAGGTGCCGACGGCCTTTCGGTCGGCGAAGTGGTGTTCAACACCGCGATGACCGGCTATCAGGAAATCCTGACCGACCCGTCCTACGCCCGCCAACTGGTCACCCTGACCTATCCCCACATCGGCAATACAGGCTGCACCGACCAGGACGACGAAGCGTCCAAGGTCTGGTGCGCCGGTCTCATCGTGCGCGACGTGCCGCGCCGCCCCAGCAGCTGGCGCAGCCAGCAGGCCCTGCCGGAGTGGCTGCAATCGCGCGGCATCGTGGCCATTGCCGGCATCGACACCCGCAAGCTGACGCGCATCCTGCGCGAGCGCGGTGCGCAGAACGGCGCACTGATGGCGGGCGAGGGCATCAACGCGGAGATGGCGCTGGAAGCGGCGCGCAAGTTCCCCGGCCTGAAAGGCATGGACCTGGCCAAGGTGGTCAGCACCGACAAACCGTATCCCTGGCGCGACGGTCAGTTGGACCTGGACCGCAACGCGTTCGTGCAGGCGCCGGCGAAGTTCAAGGTCGTGGCGTACGACTTCGGCGTGAAGCACAACATCCTGCGTATGCTGGCCGAACGCGGTTGCGACGTGACCGTGGTGCCCGCGCAGACCAGCGCCGCCGACGTGCTCGCGCTGCAGCCGGATGGCGTGTTCCTGTCCAACGGTCCGGGCGACCCCGCGCCGTGCGATTACGCCATCACCGCCATCCGCGAGTTCATCGCGAAGAAGATTCCGACGTTCGGCATCTGCCTGGGCCACCAGCTGCTGGCCCTGGCGGCCGGCGCACAGACCATGAAGATGGGCCACGGCCACCACGGTGCCAACCACCCGGTGCAGGACCTGGACAGCGGGCGCGTGATGATCACCTCGCAGAACCACGGCTTCGCGGTGGATGAAGCGACGCTGCCGGCCCACGTGCGCGTGATCCACCGTTCGCTGTTCGACGGCACCAACCAGGGCATCGAACTGACGGATGCACCCGCGTTCTCGTTCCAGGGGCATCCGGAGGCATCGCCGGGCCCGCATGATGTATCGCCCTTGTTCGACCGGTTCGTGGCCTCGATGGAGGCACGCTGATGCGCGTGCGCCTTGCTGTCACCGCCCTGCTGATCGCGCTTGCGCTGCCGGCCGCCGCCGCCACGCCCGGTGAAAAGCAGATCGACGAGATGACCGACCTGCTGGTCAGCATGCTGCCCGTCGGCGCCATCATGGAAGAGGCGGCCGGCGAGAATCCCGCCTGGCCGGTGCAGGACAAGCCCGATGCCGTCACGCCCGTGCAGTTGGCCTGCCTGCGCAGCGAACTTTCCCGCGACGGCTTCCGCCGTGTGAAGCGGGCTGAAGTGGTCGAGTACGCACAGGCACATCCGGGCCGGTTCGCCGAAGAACTGCAACTGGCGCGCACGGCGGCACCGGTGTTCGGCAGCATCGTGCAGGCGGGCATCACCTCGGCGAAGACGGACGCCGACCTGGATCCCGCCGACCTGATGCGAACGGCCAGTGCCGACCAGCTGCTGGCGCTGCTCACCATCGCGCGCGATCCCGAGTACCGCGATTTCCGCGCATTGAGTGGCTTCGGCGACGTGCTCGCCGGCGACGGCGACAAGGCCGACAGCAAGTCGGTGGGCGAGATGGCGGCCATCAAGATGATGTTCCGGGGCATGAAGGCGTGCGATGTGTCGCCAGGTGCCCTGATGTGATGTGCACCCGTGCGCGCCCATGCGCGCCGGGACAAGAGGTGGAGCGTGGCCCGTCCATCGCCCCTGTCGGACGCGTCCCTGGAGCAGATGCCCAGGGCGGCGGCCCCACACAATCCGAGAAGTAGATTCCCATGCCCAAGCGCAACGACCTTAAAACCATCCTGATCATCGGCGCAGGCCCGATCGTCATCGGCCAGGCCTGCGAGTTCGATTATTCCGGCGCGCAGGCGTGCAAGGCGCTGCGGGAAGAGGGATACCGGGTGGTGCTGGTCAACAGCAATCCGGCGACCATCATGACCGATCCGGAAATGGCGGATGCGGTCTACATCGAGCCGATCAACTGGCAGACGGTCGAGAAGATCATCGCCAAGGAGAAGCCCGACGCGCTGCTGCCGACCATGGGTGGCCAGACCGCGCTGAACTGCGCGCTGGACCTGGCCGACAACGGGGTGCTGGAGAAGTACGGCGTCGAACTGATCGGCGCCAAGCGCGAAGCCATCCGCATGGCCGAGGACCGCGAGCTGTTCCGCGTGGCCATGGGCGAGATCGGCCTGGAATGTCCGAAGGCCGCCGTGGCCCACACGCTGGAAGAAGCGCTGGAGATCCAGACCCGCGTCGGCTATCCCACCATCATCCGCCCCAGCTTCACCCTGGGCGGCAGCGGCGGCGGCATCGCCTACAACCGCGAAGAACTCATCGACATCGTCACCCGCGGCCTGGAACTGTCGCCGACCACCGAGGTGCTGGTGGAGGAATCGGTGTTGGGCTGGAAGGAATTCGAGATGGAAGTGGTCCGCGACACGGCGGACAACTGCATCATCGTCTGCTCCATCGAGAACCTCGACCCGATGGGCGTGCACACCGGCGACAGCATCACGGTCGCACCCGCGCAGACCCTGACCGACAAGGAATACCAGCGCCTGCGCGATGCCTCCATCGCGGTGCTGCGCAAGATCGGCGTGGATACCGGCGGCTCGAACGTGCAGTTCGGCATCAATGCGCAGACCGGGCGCGTGGTCGTCATCGAGATGAATCCGCGCGTGTCGCGTTCGTCCGCGCTGGCATCGAAGGCCACCGGCTTCCCGATCGCCAAGGTCGCGGCGAAGCTGGCCGTGGGCTACACTCTGGATGAGCTGAAGAACGAGATCACCGGCGGCCTCACCCCGGCGTCGTTCGAGCCGGCCATCGACTACGTGGTCACCAAGATCCCGCGCTTCGCGTTCGAGAAGTTCCCGCAGGCCGACGCACGCCTGACTACGCAGATGAAGTCGGTGGGCGAGGTGATGGCGATGGGCCGCACCTTCCAGGAATCGCTGCAGAAGGCGTTGCGCGGCCTGGAAACCGGCAAGGTCGGCCTCGACCCGACCGGCCTGGACCTCACCAGCGAAGACGACCTGACCACGCTGCGCCGCGAACTGAAGGCGCCCGGCCCGGAGCGTCTGTTCCACGTCGCCGACGCCTTCCGTGCCGGCATGAGCGTGGAGCAGGTGCACGCGCTGTCGTTCATCGATCCGTGGTTTCTCGACCAGATGGAAGAGATCATCGCCGCCGAGCAGCAACTGGCCACCGATGGGCTCGGCTCGCTGGACAAGGCGCGCATGCGCCATCTGAAGCGCATGGGTTTCTCGGATGCGCGCCTGGCGCAACTGGCGAACACGAATGAAACCGCCGTGCGTGTGCTGCGCAAGGCGCTGGGGGTGAAGCCTGTCTACAAGCGCGTGGACTCGTGCGCGGCCGAGTTCGCCACCAGCACCGCGTACCTGTACTCGACCTACGAGGACGAGTGCGAGGCCGAGCCGACCAACCGCGACAAGATCATGATCCTGGGCGGTGGCCCGAACCGGATCGGGCAGGGCATCGAGTTCGACTACTGCTGCGTGCATGCAGCACTCGCGCTGCGCGAGGACGGATTCGAGACCATCATGGTCAACTGCAATCCGGAAACCGTGTCCACCGACTACGACACTTCGGACCGCCTGTATTTCGAGCCGCTCACGCTGGAAGACGTGCTGGCGATCGTCGAACTGGAGCAGCCCAAGGGCGTGATCGTGCAGTACGGCGGGCAGACCCCGCTGAAGCTGGCGCAGGCCCTGGAAGCCAATGGCGTGCCGATCATCGGCACGTCGCCGGACTCCATCGACCTGGCCGAAGACCGCGAGCGTTTCCAGCAACTGGTCGACAGGCTGGGCCTGAAGCAGCCGCCGAACCGCATCGCCCGCAACGACCAGGAAGCGCTGTTGTTGGCCCGCGAGATCGGCTACCCGCTGGTGGTGCGTCCGTCGTACGTGCTGGGCGGACGTGCGATGGAAATCGTGTATGGCGAATCCGACCTGGCCCGCTACGTGCGCGACGCGGTCAAGGTTTCCAACGATTCGCCGGTGCTGCTCGACCGCTTCCTCGACAATGCGGTGGAAGTGGACGTGGACATCATCGCCGACCCCGAAGGCAACGTGCTGATCGGTGGCGTGATGGAGCACATCGAGGAAGCGGGCGTGCACTCGGGCGATTCGTCCTGCTCGCTGCCGCCGTACTCGCTGTCGGCCAAGACGCAGGACGAACTGCGCCGGCAGGTGGTGGAGCTTGCCAAGGCACTGAAGGTCGTCGGCCTGATGAACACCCAGTTCGCCATCCAGGCCGCCGAGGATGGTGGTGACGACATCGTCTACCTGCTGGAAGTGAACCCGCGCGCCTCGCGTACGGTGCCGTTCGTGTCCAAGGCCACCGGCATGCCGCTGGCCAAGATCGCGGCCCGCTGCATGGCCGGCAAGACGCTGGCCGGGCAGGGCGCCACCCGGGAGATCGTGCCGGACTACTACTCGGTGAAGGAGGCGATCTTCCCGTTCGCCAAGTTCCAGGGCGTGGACCCGATCCTGGGCCCGGAAATGCGTTCCACCGGTGAGGTCATGGGCGTGGGCCGCAGTTTCGGCGCCGCCATGGCGCGCGCGCAGGAGGCTGGTGGCATCAAGGCACCGCCGGTCGGCAAGGTCTTCATCTCGGTGCGCGACCCGGACAAGAAGCGCGTGCTGCCGGTGGCGCAGGAGCTGGTCGGCCGCGGTTTCAGCATCGTGGCCACCGCCGGCACCGCCGCGTGGCTGCGTGAGCGCGGCATCGACTGCGAGCAGGTGAACAAGGTGGTCGAGGGCCGTCCGCACGTGGTGGACCTGATCAAGAACGGCGAGATCGTGTATATCGTCAACACGACGGAAGGACGCCAGGCCATTGCCGACTCCTTCTCGATCCGGCGCGAGGCCTTGCAGCACCGCGTCACCTACTCAACCACCGTAGCCGGCGCCAAGGCGCTGGTGCATTCGCTGGAATACCGTGGCACGGGCCCGGTGCTGGCATTGCAGGAACTGCACAAGGAGCTTCAAGGGTGAGAGCCCCATTGACCATGCAGGGCGCGCAGCGCCTGCGCCAGGAACTGGATCTGCTGAAGACGGTGAAGCGGCCGGAAGTGATCACCGCCATCGCCGAAGCGCGCGCGCACGGTGACCTGAAGGAAAACGCCGAATACCATGCCGCCCGCGAGCAGCAGGGCTTCATCGAAGGCCGCATCAAGCAGCTGGAAGGCGAGCTGTCGCACGCCGAGATCATCGACGTCAGCAAGCTCAACGCCGGCACGCGCATCGTGTTCGGCGCCCGCGTGGTGCTGGCCGATGTCGACACCGACGAGGAGAAGCGCTACCAGGTGGTCGGCGACCTCGAGGCGGACATCAAGCTGGGCCTGATCGCGATCTCCTCGCCGCTGGCCCGGGCGCTGATCGGCAAGCACGAAGGCGACAGCGTCACGATCGACGCGCCTGCCGGCCAGCGCGAATACGAAATCGTCAGCGTTTCCTACGCAGACTGAGCCGATGGCGCAGGCCACGCTGCTGTTGCCTCCGCGTACCCGACTGGTGGGCCAGGCGTTGCCGGCCGACGTGGCGCGGGCACTGGGGCGTGCGGATCGCACGACCGGCGAAGTCGGCGAGCATGCGCAGCTGCGGCGCCACTTCCAGTTGGTGCCGGACCATTGGCCGGTCGCAGCCCTGACGCGCCAGCGCGACGCACGGGATGCCGCCGGCGCGTTGTGGCTACGTGCCGATCCTGCGCGCGTGTCGCCCGACATGAATGGCGCGCGCATGCTGGCGCATGGCGAGGCGCTGGCGCTGAGCGAAGAGGACACCGCGCAGTTGCTGCCGGCACTGAAGCCGCTGTTCGGGGATGCCGGCATGCTGCTGGACGCGCCGGATCCCGCCCGCTGGTACCTGCGCCTGCCACCAGAGGCGAAACTCCCGGTGTTTGCGCCGGTGAATGACGTGCTGGGCGACGATCTGTTCGCGCACCTGCCGGAGGGCGACGCGGGCCGCCGTTGGCGTGCCCTGCTCAGCGAAGCGCAGGTGCTGCTGCACAACCATCCCTGGAACGCACAGCGCGTCGCGCAGGGCAAGCCGCCGGTGAACTCGCTGTGGTTCTGGGGCGGCGGCGTGCTGCCGGATTTTGTACGCACCGGTTTCCGCCAGGTCAAAGGCAGCGATGTGCTTTTGCAGTCGCTGGCGCATGCGGCCGGGGTGGAACCTGTGCACGCGAGCGGGGAGGGCGGCGTGGATGCGTTGATCGACCTGCGTCATCTGCGCAATCTGGATCTGCTCTGTCATGACGCACTTCAGCCCCTGCTGGACGCCCTGCACAAGCGCGAGCTGGACGTGCTGACCCTGGATTTCGAGGATGGCGCGCTGTTCTCGCTGCGCCGCGAACAACGCTGGCGCCTCTGGCGCCGCCCGATGCAGCGTCTGGATACGGTACGCCCCGACCACGTTCCGGCATGACCTCGCCCAGGATCCGCCGTCGGACCATCGCGGCGAATGGTCAGTGGCCGGAGGGCGTGCCGTTGCTCCTGCAACGCCTCTACGAAGCCCGCGGCGCGCTCTCGATGGACCAGGCGCAACCACGTCTGGCGCAGTTGCTGCCACCCGACCAGCTCGGCGGCCTTGGCGACGCCACCGCGTTGCTCGCCGATGCGATCGCGCAGGACCGGCACATCGTCATCGTGGGCGACTTCGATTGCGATGGCGCCACGGCGTGCGCGGTCGGCGTGCGCGGCTTGCGCCTGCTCGGCGCGCGGCACGTGACGCCTGCAGTGCCCAACCGCATGGTGCATGGCTACGGATTGTCGCCTTTGCTGGTGGATGAGCTCGCCGCACTGCAACCCGATCTGCTCGTCACGGTCGACCACGGTATCGCATGCCACGCCGGCATCGCAGCGGCGAAGTCGCGAGGCTGGCAAGTGCTTGTCACCGACCATCACCTGCCCGGCGAAGCCTTGCCGCCGGCCGATGCCATCGTCAATCCGAACCTGCGCGATGACCCGTTTCCCAGCAAGGTGCTGGCCGGCGTCGGGGTGATGTTCTACGTGCTGCTGGCGTTGCGACGGCTCCTGCGCGAACGGGGCACGTTCGACGGCGCGGGGCCGGATCTCTCCACGCTGCTGGATCTGGTCGCCGTGGGCACCGTGGCCGATCTCGTGCCACTGGATGCGAACAACCGCGCCCTGGTCGGCGCAGGCTTGCGCCGGCTGCGGGCCGGGCAGGCATGTGCGGGCCTGCAGGCACTGATGCGAGTGGCGGGCCGTGATCCTGCGCGCCTGACGGCGGCCGACATCGGTTTCGCCATCGCGCCACGGTTGAATGCGGCCGGACGGCTGGAGGACATGGCCCTCGGCATCGCCTGCCTGCTGACCGACGATGCTACGCAGGCTGAAGAGATGGCGCGCGTGCTGGAAGGCATCAATGCCGAGCGTCGTGGCGTTCAGCAGCAGATGGTGGATGAGGCGCAGGCCGCGCTCGCGCGCATCGATGTCGCGGAGGACGGGCAGGTGCCGCTCGCCCCGTGCCTGTTCGATCCGGAATGGCATCCCGGCGTGGTAGGTCTGGTCGCCTCGAAGATGAAGGAACGCCTGCATCGCCCGGTCGTGGCCTTCGCACCCGCAGAGCCGGGCAGCGCCACGCTGCGCGGATCGGCGCGCTCGATTCCCGGTTTCCACATCCGCGACGCGCTGGCGGCCATCGACACTGCGAACCCCGGCCTGATGCAGCGCTTCGGCGGCCATGCGATGGCGGCGGGGCTGTCGCTCGATGAAAGCGCACTGCCGACGTTCCGCGATGCCTTCCACCGCCATGCCGTCGCGATGCTCGACGACGCCTTGCTGCAGGAAGAACTCCTGAGTGATGGTGAACTGCAGCCCGGCGAACTGGACCGCGTGCATGCCGACGCGCTGCGCGGCGCGGGGCCGTGGGGGCAGGGATTCCCGGAGCCCATGTTCGATGGCGTGTTCGACGTGCTGGACTGGCGCGTGGTGGGCGAGAAGCACCTGAAGTTCTCGTTGCGCCTGCCCGGACAGGCCACACCGTTGAACGCGATCCAGTTCAACGGGTGGCGCGACCAGCCACCGCCTTCCCGCATCCAGGCCGCCTATCAGCTGGACACCGACGACTGGCAGAACCGTCGCGGCATCCAGTTGCTGGTCCGGCACTGGCAACCGGCAGATTGAGGGCGCCGGTCAGCGCTCCGGCCAGGCCAGGGGCTCCGGATTGCGGGACGGCACTTCGCCGGCACGCTTCAGTCCGAACAAGGGCCGCAGCCATCCCACGCGACGGATCACTTCATAGCCGGCGAAGCACGCGGCGAAGGTGACCGCCACCAGCAAGGGACCTTCCACCATCGGCGGTATCGCCAACGGCTTCAGGTGGTGGGCGACGACCACGGTCACCGTCTGGTGCAGGATGTAGACCGGAAACACCGCTGGCACCAGATAGCGCAGCGCGCGGTTGTCGGCGGGATTCAAGTGGCGGGCGAAACCGAGTACCGCCACGATGGCGCACCACTGGTTCAGGCCCCAGACCATCCGCATCCCCATGCGCGCCCAGTCGGGCGGTGCCGCGTCGGCAAAATGCGCGAAGTACGCGACCAGCCCGGCCCAGCTCAGCAGCCAGGAAACCAGGGCTGGCCAGCGCTGACGTTCGATGGCATCCCATACCCCGTCCGCACGGGCGATGAGGAAGCCGAGCAGGAACACGCCGAAGTACTGCACGTGGTTGTACCAGTCGTCCACCAGGGCGTGCGTCTGCTCGAAGCGGCCGATCATCAGCACGCGCGCCACGCCGAGGAACAGGACGGGACCGGCCAGTACGCCGATGCCGGAAAGCCAGCGGCCCAGCTGGCGCTCCGCTGCATTGATGCCGCGGGGCACGAGCTTCCAGAGCAGCCACAGCGCGACGGTGTAGACCCACAGGTAGGCGACGAACCACAGATGGTTCCATGTCGGCACGTCCAGGCAGCCGTCGGCATCGCAGAAGCCGTCATGACCGGTCAGGTAGCGCGCATAGAACGCCAGGTAGCCCTCGTGGTAGCCGCCAGGCAACTGTTCGACCACCTCGTAGTAGGACTGCGGCGGCACGATCACCAGCATGCCGAAGACAAGCGGCACCAGCAGCCGCCACGAACGGTTCCCAAGAAAGCGCATCCGGCCCCCCGCAGCATCGATGGCCTGCCGCGCCTTGCCGAGCAGGAATGCCGTGGCGCAGCCGGACACCAGGAACAGCAGCGACAGTCGCCAAGGGGAGCTGAGCATCATGAAAGGCTCCAGTGCATCGCTGGCCTCCGGACTCTTCACGTGCCAGTCCCAGGTCACGTAGTACATGCCCACGTGGTACAGCACCAGCAGCCCGAAGGCACAGACGCGGACCCAGTCCAGATCGTGGCGGCGTTGCATGGTCGTCTCCTTCGTCAACAAGGCGGCCAGCGTCGGGCACCGTGCATGTCCGCGCCATTGCGAAGGGACGCGTGGTGGACGGGCAGGGGCCAATCGAGGGGGACAAGTGACGAACTGCGGCGGCGGTGCGGGAGGCGCGGGCTAGAATGCGCGCATGACGGAACGGGCCCCGCCGACTTACGAACGCTACCTGCCTTGGCGGCGATGGGTGGAGATCGGGTTCTGGGTGGCGATGATCGGCGCCAACTGCATCGGCAACAGCATGACCACGCTGATCGACATGCGGCGGCAGGGCTCCGGCGTGGAGGCCTGGGAGCCGGCCGTCTGGGAGGTGAGCAGTGCGCTGGTATGGCTGCTGGTCCTGATCCCGGCGATCGCCTGGTACACCCGACGCTTCCCCCTGCACTGGGAAAACTGGCGCCGGCGGATACCCGAGTACCTGCTGGCGAGCATCGTGGTCTGCGTCATCCACGTGGCCGGCATGGTCGCGCTGCGCGCCTTGGCCTACCGGAGCCAGGGCATGACCTACGAGTTCGGCCCCTGGCCTCGCGAACTGGTCTACGAATACCTGAAGGATATCCGCAGCTTCGCCACGATCGTCGTGCTGGTGGAAGGCTACCGCTTCCTGCTGCGCCGCTGGCAGGGCGAAGCCAGCCTGCTGGCCGAGCCGGACGAAGGTCCGCCGCTTGAGCCGGTGGACCGTCCGGAGCGCTTCCTGGTGCGCAAGCTGGGCCGCGAGTTCCTGGTGGCGGCCAACGATATCGAGTGGCTGCAGGCCTCGGGCAACTACGTCAACCTGCGTGTGCGCGGCCACGACTATCCGCTGCGGAGCACGATCGTCGGCATCGAAACGCGGCTGGACCCGCGCAGGTTTGCGCGCATCCACCGCAGTTACATCGTCAGCCTGGACCAGGTGGCCTCGATCGAGCCGCTGGACACCGGTGATGCGCGCGTGCACATGAAGGATGGCAGCGCGCTGCCTTGCAGCCGCCGCTACCGCCAGGACCTGCGCCAGCGGACCGGGGCGGAGGCCGTCTAGGCGACGCGGGTCGCCGGTACGCGCGGCAGACGTTCCACGGCGTAGCTGGCCACCAGTTCGATGGCGCCGCTGCGGACCGCGCCTTCAGGCTCCTCCAGCAGTGCTTGAAGGGCGATGCCGGGCGGGAGCGTGCGCCCCCACAGACCGGCCCATGCGTTGCGACGGTCCTTGGCCGCATACAGGGCGCGATCGGCCATGCGCAGCGCGTAATCCCAACCGCCTGTGGTGTTGTCGAAGAACGGGAAAGGGGCAAAGCCCAGCGAGACGGTCAGTGGCCAGCGCTGGCCTGGCGCCAACTCGTGCACATCGCACAGTGTTTCCTGCACGCGCGCCGCCACCGTGCAGGCCTGGGCCTCGGTCAGGTCCGCGCACGCCATCAGGAACTCCTCGCCACCCCAGCGGGCGATGACGTCGTCCGCACGCCCCAGTTCGCGCAGCTGGCGCGAGAGCGCCACCAGCACCTGGTCGCCGGCGTGGTGGCCATGACCATCGTTGACTTTCTTGAAGTGGTCGATGTCGATGAGGAACAGCACATGGCGCGTACCGGCGGCGGGCCGCTGCAACGACATGGCCTTCAACGACTCCGTGGCCGCGCGGCGATTGCGCAGGCCGGTCAGGGGATCGGTGGCACTGACCTTGCGCAGCTGCCGGTTCTTGCGACGCTGCAACAGACCGAAGCCGACGCCCGCCAGCACCAGCATGGTCATCAGTGCCACACCAGTACGACGCAGGAGGGTGGATTTCTCGTCGTTCAGCGCGCGGATCTGTGCTTGGTGGCGCATCTGCTCCAGTTCACGCTGGGCACTCGCGCTATCGCTGCGTGCCTGCAGGTCGGCCAGCAGCTCCAGCCGCTGATGCCTCAGCGCTTCCATCTCCAGCCCATGCAGGCGGGCGCCCACCGCCAACGCGTCGTCTGCCTCCCCCAGCGCGGCATGCGCCGCCATCCAGGCGAGCAGGACTTCGCGCTGTTTCTGCGGCTGGGGCTGGTTGTCGACCAATGCCCAGGCGGCGCGGGCGGTCTGCAACGCCTGCCGGTGTTCGCCGGCCTTGCGCTGGAGCACCGACAGTTTCGCCAGCGAACCCGCCTGGCCGGGCAGGTCCCTGTGCTTGGCCTGTTCGCGGATCGCCGATGCCAGCACGGGTCGGGCACGTTCCAGTTGGCCCTGCCGTACCCACAGGCCGGCACGCTCGCTGCGCAGGCGCTGCATCACCGTATGGGCCTGCTGGCGCTCGGCCATGGCCTCGCCCGCGTCGATGACCCTCATGGCGTCGGCATCGCGCTCCAGCGCGATGAGGTTGAGCGCGTGGTTGTGCAGGATCAGGGGGTCTTCCAGCCCCACGGCGGCTGCCGCTGCCAATGCTCGGCGGTAGTACGCGTCGGCCACCTCCGGCGAGGCCAGATAGTCGGCATGGATCAGCCCGATGTTGGTCAGCGTGGCGGCCTGTACGAGGGCGGCATCGCGCTGGTCGAGTCGTGAAGAGACGTCGTAGGCGCGAAGATAGGCCGCCTCCGCGGCGCGGATGTGTCCGGCGCCCTGATAGATCGAACCGATCTGCGAGTGCGCCCGCATCTGCAGCGCAGGTGCGAGGTCCGGCGTGCCATCGACGCGCCGCTCCATCCGCTCGGCGGCGACGATCGCCCGCGCCGGTTCACCGCTCAGGCCGGCGGCGATGCCCAGGCAACTCAGCGTCTTGAGCTCATCCTCGACGCTCAGGTCCTTCGCCTGCAGCAGGGCATCCGCCAGCGCGACCGCCCTGGCGGGTTCGTCGCGCCGCAGCTTCAGGCACTGGCTGACCTGGCTTGCGCGTTCCGCCACGGGCGCCGTCGGCGCATCGCCCGCGCAGGCCACGGAAAAGGCGGACGCCAGCGCCAGGCCGAGCAGGCCGGACAGCAGTGATGCGGACGGGGCAATGGGGCTGGTCATGCCTGGGGTGACTCTGGGCAGGGCATCGGGTGCGATGCAAGAACCGTTCCGGAGACGGCGTGGCGCACTGCTCTGGTATCCTTGCCGACCGATTCCATCCCCGCCACAGCCCCCATGATCGAGCTCAATCCCATCCGCCAGCGCATCGCCGACCTGCAGGACAGGCTGGCCTCGCTCCGGGGGTATCTTTGACTACGATGCCAAGCGCGAACGCCTGGAAGAAGTAAACCGCGAGCTGGAAAGCCCGGATATCTGGAACAACGCCGAGTACGCGCAACAGCTGGGGCGCGAGCGCTCCATGCTGGACAAGACGGTCAACGGCATCCGCGACATCGAGGAAGGCCTGACCGGCGCCGGCGAGCTCCTCGAACTGGCGGAGATGGAGAACGACGAGGACACCGCGCAGGCCGTGGTGGCCGACGTCGAGCGCTATGCCGCGCACGTGGACAAGCTGGAATTCCAGCGGATGTTCTCCGGCAAAATGGACAGTTCCAATGCCTTCGTCGACATCCAGGCCGGTGCCGGCGGCACCGAGGCGCAGGACTGGGCGGAGATCCTGCTGCGCATGTACCTGCGCTGGTGCGAATCGCGCGGCTGGAAGACCGAGCTGATGGAAGCCAGCGGCGGTGACGTGGCCGGCATCAAGTCCGCCACGCTGCGCGTGGAAGGCGACTTCGCCTACGGCTGGCTGAAGACCGAGACCGGCGTGCACCGCCTCGTGCGCAAGTCGCCGTTCGACTCCGACAACCGTCGCCACACCAGCTTCACCTCGGTATTCGTGTCGCCGGAAGTCGACGACAACATCGACATCGACATCAATCCGGCCGACCTGAGGACCGACGTGTACCGCTCCTCCGGCGCGGGTGGCCAGCACGTCAACAAGACCGAATCGGCCGTTCGCATCACCCACGTGCCCACCGGCATTGTCGTGGCCTGCCAGACCGGCCGCAGCCAGCACCAGAACCGCGACAACGCGATGAAGATGCTGGCCGCCAAGCTGTACGAGCTTGAGATCCAGAAGCGCAACGCCGAGCGCGATGCGGTGGAAGCCACCAAATCCGACATCGGCTGGGGCAGCCAGATCCGCAACTATGTGCTGGACCAGAGCCGCATCAAGGACCTGCGTACCGGCATCGAACGCACGGACACGCAGAAGGTGCTGGACGGCGACCTGGACGAGTTCGTGGAGGCCAGCCTCAAGTCGGGCCTGGAAGCGGGCTCGAAACGCATCGACGCCTGATCCGCCCACGAATCACTTGTGGGAGCGACGCAAGTCGCGAGCTCTTCCGGCACTCGTTCGCGACTTACGTCGCTCCCACGTCCCAGGACACGATACGACCCCATGACAGACCACACGCTTCCGCAGGACGAGAACAGCCTCATCGCCGAACGCCGCGCCAAACTGACGGCCTTGCGCGGGCAGGGCATCGCGTACCCGAACGACTTCCGTCGCACCGACTATGCGGGTGACCTGCAGGTGCAGTACCAGGACGCGGAGCTGTGGAGCGGAGAGGCGCTCGAGCAGGGTGGCCGGCGCGTGAAGCTCGCGGGACGCATGATGGCGAAGCGGGTGATGGGCAAGGCCAGCTTCGTGCAGATCCAGGATGAGAGCGGCCGCATCCAGCTGTTCCTGCAGTCCAATGCGCTGGGCGAGACCTACGATGCGTTCAAGGGCTGGGACATCGGCGACATCGTCGGCGTTGAGGGTGGTCTGACGCGGACCCGTACCGGCGAGCTGTCGGTGAAGGCCGATGCTTTCCGCCTGCTGACCAAGGCGCTGCGTCCGTTGCCGGACAAGTGGCACGGCCTGTCGGACGTGGAGCAGCGCTACCGCCAGCGTTACGTGGACCTGATCGTCACGCCGGAAGCGCGCGAAGTCTTCATCAAGCGTTCGCGCATCATCCGCGCGATCCGGGAATGGTTGGATGCGCGCCGCTTCCTGGAAGTGGAGACGCCGATGATGCATTACATCCCAGGCGGCGCCGCGGCCAAGCCCTTCACCACGCATCACAACGCGCTGGATCTGGACCTGTACCTGCGCGTCGCGCCCGAGCTGTACCTGAAGCGGCTGGTGGTCGGTGGACTGGAGCGCGTGTACGAGATCAACCGCAACTTCCGGAACGAGGGTGTCAGCACGCGGCACAACCCGGAATTCACCATGCTCGAGCTCTACGAGGCCTACGCCACGTATACCGAGATCATGGACCTGACCGAGGGCGTCATCCGGGATGTGGCGCACGAGGTGCTGGGCACCGGCCAAGTGGCGTGGGACGGCCAGGACATCGACCTGGAACCGGCGTTCCGCCGCTGGCGCATGGACGAGGCCGTGCGCCACCACAACCCCGAGATCAGCGCTGCCGACTGCACCGACCGGGATGCGCTGGTGCGGCATTGCGAGCGGCTGAATATCCACGTCAAGCCGTCCTATGGCTGGGGCAAGCTGCTGCTGGAGATCTTCGAGAAGACCGTGGAACACACCCTGGTCCAGCCGACCTTCATCACCGACCACCCGGTCGAGGTGTCGCCGTTGGCCCGCGCCAACGACAACCACCCCGGCTATACAGACCGTTTCGAGTTGTTCATCAACGGCAAGGAACTCGCCAACGGCTTCTCCGAGCTCAACGACCCGGAGGACCAGGCGGCGCGCTTCATGGCCCAGGTCCAGGCGAAGGAGGGCGGAGACGACGAGGCCATGCACTTCGACGCCGACTACATCCGGGCGCTGGAAGTCGGCCTGCCACCGACCGGCGGGTTGGGCATCGGCATCGATCGCCTGGTGATGCTGCTGACCGGTTCGGACTCCATCCGTGACGTGCTCCTGTTCCCCTACATGCGCCCGGAAAGCCAAGGCTGACGGGCAAGCCCCAAGCGTCAAGAGAGTGACGCTCAGGGGCAGAATGGGCTCCCGTCTGCATGACGCGGCGGGGCCACGGGCCGGCGATGGAGCCGCCATCAGGCCCTTCACTCCGCGGTACCCCTCGTCAAGGACGGACGGAAAGGCCTCATTCCGTGACGGAGGTCACTATGTTCTGTCCTGATACTCCCTGGCCACGGCTGGCACGCTTCCTGCGACGATTCACGCGCAGGCCGGTCAATTTTCCGCCGCCTGCGCCGATAGAGATCAGGGGAGGGGGCCCCGGGATTCGCATCGGTTCCCTTCGTGGATCACGGACCCTGCCCGGGTCCGCGCCGCCGAACAGGACTGCCGACATGTTAGATGCGAGCGTTGCCACCGCCGGAGTATCCTTGCCCGACAGCCACGTGATGTGGCCTCAAGGGGTGGGTAACGCTTTGAATATCGTCATCGTCGACGATCAGACGTCTGCGCGCACCATGCTGCGCCATGTCATCGAGGACATCGCGTCCGAACTGACCGTCCACGACTTCGGCGATCCGCTGGCCGCGCTGGAGTGGTGCGAGAAGAACCGCACCGACCTGCTGTTGCTGGACTACCGCATGCCGGGCATGGATGGGCTGGAATTCGCCCGCCGCTTCCGGCGGCTGCCCATGCACCGCGACATCGCGATCATCCTGATCACCGTGGTGGGCGATGAACCCATCCGCCAGGCCGCCCTCGAGGCGGGTGTCATCGATTTCCTGGTCAAGCCGGTGCGTCCGCGCGAGTTGCGCGCACGCTGCCGCAACCTGTTGCAGCTCCGCCAGCAATCCGAGAACGTCAAGCAACGCGCGCTCTCGCTGGAGCAGCGCCTGTTGTCCAGCATGCACGAGGTCGAGGAGCGCGAGCGCGAAACACTGTCACGGCTGGCGCGTGCCATCGAATATCGCGACAGCGGCACCAGTGCGTACCTGGAGCGCATGGCCCATGTGGCCGGCCTGATCGCCGAACAGCTCGGCCTGCCCGAGGACGAAGTACGCACCATCGAAATGGCCGCCCCGCTGCACGACATGGGCAAGATCGCCATCCCGGACTCGGTGCTGATGAAGGCCGGTCCGCTGACGGCGGAAGAAACCGATGTCATGCGTCGCCACCCGAAGATCGGCCACCAGTTGCTGTCGGGCAGCCAGAACCGCTTCATCCAGACCGGTGCCCTGATCGCCTTGCGCCACCATGAGCGCTACGACGGCAGCGGCTACCCCGATGGCCTCGTGGGTGAGCAGATCCCGTTGGAAGCGAGGATAGTGGCGGTTGCGGATGTCTTCGACGCGTTGATCTCACCGCGCCCGTACAAGAAGGCCTGGGAAAAGGACGCGGCGCTGGCTTATCTCTATGCCCAGCGCGGCCGCCTGTTCGATCCCGCATGTGTCGACGCGCTGATCCGTGGGCGGGCGCGGCTGGACGACATCTGCGAACGCTACTCGACGGTGCAGAGCCGTCCAGGGATGGAGTAAGCCATGTCCAATGTCCTTGCATGGATCAAGTCCCGCCTGGCGCATCGTGGCGACAGCGAACACGGCCAGGCGCTGATCCGCGTCGCGCTGATCTCCATCATCCTGACCTATGCGCTGTTGCCGTCCTCGCGCGCTGCACTCCCGGCTGACGAATACACCATCGTCCTGACCATCATCACCTCGGGCCTGGTCAACAGTCTTGGCATCTTCGCCTGGCTGCTGGTGCAGCCGGGCAAGTCCCATGTCCGTCGCGGGCTGGGTATGATCGCCGACTACGGACTGCTGGCCGCTGCCATGATCGGCATGGGCGAGCCGCTCTCGTGGGCGTACGTCGTGCTGATGTGGATCACGGTGGGCAATGGCCTGCGCTATGGCAACCGCTACCTCGTGGTCGCTGTTGCGATGGCAAGCGCCGCCTTCGCGACCGTAGTGGCGATGAATGACTACTGGCGCGGCAACATGACCCTGGGTGTCGGTCTGGTGCTGGGCCTGATCGCCGTGCCCATGTACCTCTCCGGCCTGTTGCGCGACCTGACCCGTGCCACCGACGAAGCGCGCCGCGCCAACGAGGCGAAGAGCCGGTTCCTGGCGAACATGAGCCACGAATTCCGCACGCCGCTCAATGGCCTGGCGGGCATGTCCGAACTGCTGGCGACCACGCGCCTGGATGCCGAACAGCGCGAATGCCTGTCCACGATCCAGGCGTCCACGCGTACGCTGCTGGGCCTGGTCGAGGACGTGCTGGACATCTCCGCCATCGAGGCGGGCAAGGTCAAGCTGAACGTGGTCGAGTTCGCGCCGCGCGAGCTGGTGGAGAGCATCGGGCTGATCCTGATGCCGCAGGCGCGCGGCAAGCAGGTCCGCTACGAAGGACACGTGGACGATGCGATCCCGTTGAAGCTGCGCGGTGATGCCGGCCATCTGCGCCAGGTCCTGTTGAACCTCGCGGGCAATGCGGTGAAGTTCACCGATGAGGGCGAAGTCCGCGTGGTGGTCGCGCCGACGATGGTCGACGGGCAGCACATGCGCCTGCGATTCACCGTCACCGATACCGGTATCGGTGTTCCTGTCGCCTTGCGCGAGCGTCTGTTCGAGGCTTTCGAACAGGCCGACGGCAGCCTGTCGCGACGTTACGGCGGCACGGGTCTGGGAACGACCATCGCGAAGGGGTTGACCGAGGCGATGGGCGGCACCATCGGCTTCGAAAGCAATGAGCAACGGGGCAGCTGCTTCTGGGTCGAGTTGCCGTTCGAAGCGGTGCCGGAACGCGTCATGGTGCCGGCGGTGCACGGCCATGCCGAATGGCTGCAGGAGGAATCCGAGGCATCCAGTGCAGAGAACATCATTGCGTTCTCCGATCCGTTCCTGCGCCATCGTGCGCGCGTGCGCAGCATGCAGATCCTGGTGGCCGACGACCATGAGGCCAACCGCATGGTCGTGCAACGCCTGCTGCAGAAGGCAGGGCATCGCATCACCTGCGTCAACGGCGGCGAAGAAGTGCTCGACGCATTGGAATCGGCATCCTACGACGCGGTGATCTGCGACCTGCACATGCCCGGCCTGAGCGGTCTGGATCTACTGAAGCAACTTCGCGTGATGGAAGCCGGCAGTGGCAGTCGCACGCCGGTACTCATCCTCAGCGCCGATGTCACGCCGGAGTCGATCCAGCGCTGCGAACAGGCCGGTGCCCGTGCTTTCCTGGCCAAACCGGTGGTCGCCACCCGGCTGCTGGACGCGCTGGCGGACATCGCCACGTCGGGTCGTGTCTCCGCGACCGCGACGGTGGCCACGCCCGCACGTGCTGAAGTGTCTGACGGTGTGCTCGATGTCAGCGTGCTGGACGAACTCACCGCGCTCGGCATGGGCGAAGCGTTCGAACGCGAATTCATCGAGCAGTGTCTCAACGATGCGGACGGATGCATCGGCGCCATGGCGCATGCCATGGAGCGGGGCGATGGCGAACACTTGCGCGAACACGCGCATGCGCTGAAAGGCGTGGCCAGCAACCTCGGCCTGGTGAAGCTTGCGGCCGCCGCGGGCGAAATGATGAGCCTGGCCGACTGGCAGATCACGCGTGAATGGCGGCACCGCCTGGCGGCGCTCAATTCACACCTGAGCCATGGTCGCGCGGCGCTGGATGCGCGGCAACGCGTGCGTGGTACCGTCGAGAAAGGCGGCGAGGGTACTTCGTCGTGACACGCGGATCCGCCGCGGCTCATGCGGCGGCATGCAGTGGTGAAGCGCATGACTTCGGACATCGACGGGATGGATGGTCCCTGGCGAGTACGGTGACCCGGACTCGCCCTTGAAGGCGCGTAGGCGCGCTTCAACCCCCTGATTCTCCCTGCCGCTTTGCAGCAGACGACGCGCGCAGCTTTCAGGCGGCGCGGATGGACCGCTTCTCCTGCGCGCGGACGATGCGTTCCATCATCTTCAACGATTTGTCGCCCAGGGTCAGCGCGGTATCCACCCACACTTCGGTGATGCCCATCAGTTCGTCGTAACCAACCGGCTGGGCCAGGTTGCGGCAGGCATTCAGCGCCAGATGCGCATGCGGTGAACGACGCTGCTTGTCGATGATGGTCTGCACGGCGGCGGCGCCCTGGCCCTTCGGCACCAGCACATCGACCACGCCCATCCTGTACAGCTCGTCGCTGGTGTAGATGTTGCCTTCCAGGATGATCTTCTCCGCGACCTGCGGCGACACGCGCTTGCACAGGAAGGAGTAGGCGCCCATGCCCGGGAACAGGCCGAACAGTACTTCCGGCAGTCCCATGTCCACGCCTTCTTCGGCCACGATCGTGTGGCAGGACAACGCGATCTCCAGGCCACCGCCCAAAGCATCACCCTGGATCAGCGCGATGGTGCGGACGTCGCCGCCGAGGCCGGTGTTGAGGTGGTGGACGCCATCGATGCAGCGGCGCGCGTAGCTGAGCAGTCGGTCGCGGTTGTTCTCGCGGATCAGTTGCGAGAACAGTTCCAGATCGCCGCCAAGGTTGAAGGCATTCGCGTCCGACGCGATGACGAGGTGACGCAGCTTGCCCGGCTGGCGCTGCGATTCGCGCAAGGTGATCGAGTTGGTGAAGCTGAGCACGTCGTCGAGCATCTGGCTTCGGAAGCACGGACGCACGCCGGGTGCGGCATCGGAATGCATGTACAGCCAGTGGGCATCACCGCTGGGTTCGGATTCGACGCGGATGGTCGGGAAGGCACGGGTGCGCTGCAGTTTTTCGACGTTGTTCATGAGGAGCTCCATGGAGGGTTTCTTGCCCGCGCGGCAGGGGAAGCGGGTGACGGATTTGTGTGACGCAGGTGGCATCACGCGCCGATCCTACACCTGAACGAATAATTAAAATCCAGTGCACGCGCGCGCTTGTGCGAGGGAAAGCACGCCAATGGCATACCTGCATCAAAATTTGTGATGCACGTCTAGAATCCGCCTCTAAAGTCCTGAACAAAAAGAAAAAGGCCGGCACATGGCCGGCCTTATTCAGATACATGAACGGGGTTCAGGATGCCTTGGCGGGCTCCCGCAATTCCTTGCGCAGGATCTTGCCGACGTTGGTCTTGGGCAGCTCCGTGCGGAACTCGATCTGGCGCGGTTGCTTGTACCCGGTCAGGTTGTCGCGGCAGTACGCCTTCACTTGTTCGGCAGTGAGGTTGGGATCCTTCTTCACGATGAAAACCTTCACGGCCTCACCCGACTTGTCGTCCGGCACGCCGATCGCAGCGACTTCAAGCACCCCTTCCAGGCCGGCGATAACGTCCTCGACCTCATTCGGATACACGTTGAAGCCGGAGACCAGGATCATGTCCTTCTTCCGGTCGACGATGTAGAAGAAGCCGTTTTCGTCCATCTTCGCCATGTCGCCGGTATGCAACCAGCCATCGGCGTCCATGACGTTCGCGGTTTCCTCAGGGCGCTGCCAGTAGCCCTTCATTACCTGCGGGCCCTTGATGCACAGTTCACCGACCTCGCCGACGGGCACGATGTTGCCATCGTCGTCCTTCAGGCAGGCATCGGTGGAGGGCACCGGCAGGCCGATGGCGCCGTTGTAGTCGTGCAGGTTCATCGGGTTGATGCAGGCCGCAGGTGACGTTTCGGTCAGGCCGTAGGCCTCGACCAGCGTTACACCGGTGACCTTCTTCCATTTCTCGGCCACCGCACGCTGCACGGCCATGCCGCCACCGAGCGTCATCTTGAGATTGGAAAAGTCGACTTCATCGAAACCGGGCGTGTTGAGCAGGCCATTGAACAGCGTATTGACGCCAGTGATCGCGGTGAAGCGGGTGGCCTTGAGTTCCTTGACGAAGCCCGGCATGTCGCGCGGATTCGTGATCAGGTGGTTCAGTCCGCCGAGCTTCATGAAGACCAGGCAGTTCGCCGTCAGTGCGAAGATGTGGTACAGCGGCAACGCGGTGATGATCACTTCGTTGCCGTAGTCCAGGCCGGTTCCGACCCACACACCCGCCTGCTGCATGTTGGCCACGAGATTGCGGTGCGTGAGCATCGCGCCCTTGGCCACGCCGGTGGTGCCGCCGGTGTACTGCAGGAAGGCGATGTCGCCGGAATCGATGTCGATCTCGGGCAGTGCATGCAACTGCCCGAGTGTCAGCGTGTCCTTGAAGCGGACGGTGCCGGGGATGTCGTAATCCGGCACCATCTTCTTCACGTACTTCAGCACGAAGTTGACGATGGCGCCCTTGGGGAAACCGACCAGGTCGCCCAGCGCCGTGGTGATCACTTGCTTGACCTGCGTGCCCGCCAGGGCCTCCTGCGCTGTCTTGCCGAAGTTGTCCACGACCAGCAGCACGCTGGCGCCCGAGTCCACCAATTGGTGCTTCAGTTCGCGCGGGGTGTACATCGGATTGACGTTGACGACCGTCAGTCCTGCGCGCAGCACGCCGAAGATCGCGATGGGGTATTGCAGGCAGTTCGGCATCATGATGGCGACGCGGTCGCCCTTCTTGAGCTTGAGTTCGCCGAGCAGATAGGCCGCGAACTGGCGGCTGAGCTTGTCGATCTCGCCGTAGGTCAGGGTCTTGCCGAAGTTGCGGAACGCGGGGCGGTCGCGGTATTTGCTGATCGCCTCATCGAAGACGGACACGATGGAGCGGTACTGCTCCAGGTCCACTTCCTGCGGCACGCCTTGCGGGTAACTCTTGAACCACGGACGTTCCTGACTCATCGTTCTGCTCCCTCCCCAGGGTCTTCGGGCTGCCTTGCGGCGAACTGTGGGCAAGCGCCCGGTCACGGGCGCCTGTCGGGAGCATACCGTTCCGGATGGAAAAGGCGAAGGTTTCGATGTCGACATTGAGGTGGAAGGGAGTCGGGTGTCTCCTGGCGCTGATGATGGGCCTGGTCGCGTGCACGACCGATACTCCCGAGGCGCAGCTGCGGCAACGGTTCGACGACATGCAGGCGGCCGCGGAAGAGGGCCGTATCGGCGATTTCATGGACGGTGTGAGTCGAGACTTCAGTGGTGATGGCGGCATGGATCATGCTGCGCTGCACAATCTTCTGAAGATGCACACGCTGGCGAATGCGCGCATCGGCGCCACCACGGGCCCGCTCGACGTTCGGGTGGATGGCGACAGCGCTTCGGTTGCGTTCCGCGTACTGCTGACAGGGGGCAACGGTCGATTCCTGCCCGAGCAGGCGCGCAGCTACCAGGTGACGACAGCCTGGCACAGAGAGGACGGCGACTGGCGTGTGTATCACGCGCGATGGGAGGACGCCCGGTGATCATTTCACCGGCGTGAGTTGTCCAGCCGTCCATCGGTAGCGCAGCGTCTTCTCGACGGTCGGGCAGCAACGCGGATCGTTCGGGCCGGGCCATTTCGTCTTGAGTTCCACCATGCGATCGCGGACCGTCATGGCTTCGACGCTGCCCAAGGGCTCCCGCGTTTCTCCTGCCGGCATGTAGCGCGCTCCGTTTTTCGCCAGCACCGCGACGCCATGGTTCCAGTAGGTGGGGCCGTACATGGTCCACAGAACGACGATCTCGTCCTGGCCATCGCCGTCGAGGTCGGTCATCACGACATCGCCCGCCTCATAGCCTTCTTGTGGATTTCCGCCTGCCGACTGCTTGCCGGCGACGTACTGCTCGGCGATGCGCCTGGCTTGTTCGGCGTCAGGCGACGCTGCCAGCACGACGGGCGCCGAGGCTCCTGCGAGGCAGGTAGACGCCAGCAACACACACAGGCGAAGGATCATGATGTTCATGCCGCTGGCTCCCGACGTCGAACGAAGGCGCACTCTGGTTCAACGCAATCCGCGTGTGCGACCGGCAACGTGTCGAAGATCGTTGCCGAAGCGCATGCGGAGGCGAGGTCCACGCCGGACTGATTCGAGCAAGGGCGCAGGGGCGCGAAGTCCCGTCGGGACGGCGCTCTTGCTGATGAAAAGGGCCGCCCCAAGGCGGCCCCGTTCTCTGTCCCTGGAACCCGTCGATGGTGCGTCAGGCAGCCTTGCGTGCAGCCAACTGGCGCAGCACGTAATGCAGCAGCCCGCCATGGCGGAAGTACTCCACTTCCTTGGGCGTCAGCAGCAGTACCTTGGCCTGGAACTTCAGCTCGGTACTGTCGAGCTTGCGTGCACGGACCGTGGCGACCTTGGCGGCGCCGTCCTGCAAACCGGTGACATCGAACGTCTCCGATCCATCCAGGCCGAGAGACTGCGCGTTCTGTCCATCCACGAACTGCAGCGGGAGTACGCCCATGCCGACCAGGTTGGAGCGATGGATGCGTTCGAAGCTCTCCGCGATCACCGCCTTCACGCCCAACAGGTTGGTGCCTTTCGCCGCCCAGTCGCGGGAGGAACCCGTGCCGTATTCCTTGCCGGCGATGACCACCAGCGGCACGCCATCGGCCTTGTATTTCATTGCGGCGTCGTAGATGGACATCTTCTCGGGCGGCGTGCTGCCGAAGTACAGCGTGTTGCCGCCTTCCTCACCACCGAACATCAGGTTCTTGATGCGGATGTTGGCGAAGGTGCCGCGCACCATGACGTCGTCATTGCCGCGGCGACTGCCATAGCTGTTGAAGTCCACTGGCTGTACACCACGTTGCTGGAGGAAGCGCCCGGCCGGCGAATCCTTCTTGATGTTGCCTGCCGGCGATATGTGGTCGGTGGTGATGGAATCGCCAAACAACCCGAGCACGCGCGCGTCATGCACATCGTCGATGCTGCCTACGTCCATCGACATGCCATCGAAGTAGGGTGGGTTCTTGATGTAGGTGGAGCCGCCGTCCCATGCGTAAAGCGCGCCATCCGGCGACGCGATCGTGTTCCACCGGCTGTCGCCCTTGAACACGTCGGCGTAGTTCTTCGCGAACATCTCAGGCCCCACCGTACGCGCGATGAAGTCGCCGATTTCCTTGTTGGTGGGCCAGATGTCCTTCAGGTAGACGGGCTGGCCATCGCTGCCGGTGCCCAGCGGCTGGGTGGTGAGATCGATATCGGTGGTGCCGGCGATGGCGTAGGCCACTACCAGGGGTGGACTTGCGAGGTAGTTCATCTTCACTTCGGGATGCACGCGACCCTCGAAGTTGCGGTTGCCCGACAGCACCGACGCCACGACCAGGTCGTCCTTGGCGATGGCGGCCGACACGTCGTCGGGCAACGGGCCTGAATTGCCGATGCAGGTGGTGCAGCCATAGCCGACCACGTAGAAGCCGAGCTTCTCCAGGTCGGACAGCACACCGGCCTTTTCCAGGTAGTCCGTGACCACGCGCGAACCCGGGCCCAGCGATGTCTTGACCCAGGGCTGCGCTTTCAATCCCTTGGCCACGGCATTGCGGGCCAGCAGGCCGGCCCCCAGCATGACGGCGGGATTGGAGGTGTTGGTGCAGGAGGTGATGGCGGCGATGACGACCGACCCATCCCGCAGCCTCCAGCCGCCGCCGCTGTCCGGCGAGGATTCGTGCGCAGCTTCGTGTGCACCGACGGCGGTGCCGCCGCCGCCTTCATTCTTCAGGCGATCCTCCTGCACCAGGTCGATGCGCTTGCGGCGCGCGTCGACGAAGGGCGTCAGGTTGTCGCGGAAGTTCTGCCTCATGTCCTGCAACAGCACGCGGTCCTGCGGACGCTTGGGGCCAGCCAGCGAGGGCCTTACATCGCCCATGTCCAAGTGCAGCGTGGCGCTGTACTCGGCGTGCGGACTATTGGTGTCGTGCCACAACCCCTGCGCCTTGGCATAGGCCTCGACCAGCGCGATCTGCTCCTCGCTGCGTCCGGACAGGCGCAGGTAGGTCAACGACTCGGTGTCGATCGGGAAAATGCCGCAGGTCGCACCGTATTCCGGCGCCATGTTGCCGATGGTGGCGCGGTCGGCCAGCGGCAGGTGCTGCAGGCCGTCGCCATAGAACTCGACGAACTTGCCCACCACGCCCAGCTTGCGCAGCATCTGGGTGACGGTCAGCACCAGGTCGGTGGCGGTGGCGCCTTCGGGCAGCTTGCCGGTCAGCTTGAAGCCGACCACCTGCGGGATCAGCATCGACGACGGCTGGCCCAGCATCGCGGCCTCGGCCTCGATGCCGCCGACGCCCCAGCCCAGCACGCCGATGCCGTTGATCATCGTGGTGTGGCTGTCGGTGCCGA
>CBIHLJ010000041.1:0-32759 GCA_966210745.1 uncultured Pseudoxanthomonas sp. | reverse complement strand
TGTCGGTGCGCACGCTGGGCGCGCTGGTCGAGCGCTTCGGCCTGCACGGGCAGCAGCTGGGTGAAGTGGCGATGGGTGCGGTGATCAAGCATTCCTCCGATTGGAACCTGGGCCGCGAAGCCGCGTTGTCGTCCGGCCTGTCGCCGCTGACGCCGGGCATCACCCTGCAGCGCGCCTGCGGCACCAGCCTGGACACCATCATCCACATCGGCAACAAGATCGCACTGGGCCAGATCGACTCCGGCATCGGCGGCGGTTCGGACACCACGTCCGAAGTGCCGATCGTCTACGGCAAGAAGCTGCGTGCTCGGCTGTTGGCCGCGAATCGTGCCAAGACCACGCAGGACAAGATCAAGGCGCTGGTCAGCGGCTTCAAGTTCGGCGAACTGAAGCCGGAGTTCCCCGGCGTGGCCGAGCCGCGCACCGGCAAGAGCATGGGCGACCACTGCGAGGACATGGCGAAGGAGTGGAACATCTCGCGTGACTCGCAAGACGAACTCGCCGTCGCGTCGCACAAGAAGCTGGCCGCCGCGTACGAGCGCGGCTTCTTCGATGACCTCGTTGCCCCGTTCCGCGGCCTGGAGCGCGACAACATCCTGCGCGCCGACACCTCGCTGGAAAAACTGGCCACGCTGAAGCCGGCCTTCGACAAGACCTCTGGCCGTGGCACGCTGACCGCCGCCAACTCCACGCCGCTGACCGACGGCGCCGCGGCGGTACTGCTGTCCAGCGACGAGTGGGCGAAGGCGCACGGCCACGAGCCGCTTGCCTACCTGAAGGACGCGCAGGTGTCGGCGGTCGACTTCGTACACGGCGAAGGCCTGCTGATGGCGCCGACCGTGGCCGTGCCGGAAATGCTCAAGCGCAATGGCCTGACGCTGCAGGACTTCGACATCTACGAGATCCATGAAGCGTTCGCCGCCCAGGTGCTGTGCACGCTGCGTGCGTGGGAGAGCGAGGACTACTGCCGCAACCGCCTGGGCCTGGACGCGCCGCTGGGCAGGATCGATCCCGCGAAGATGAACCCCAACGGTTCCTCGCTGGCAACGGGCCATCCGTTCGCTGCCACGGGTGCGCGCATCGTCGCTACCGTGGCGAAGGAACTGAAGCAGCGCGGCGGCGGCCGCGCACTGGTGTCCATCTGCACCGCCGGCGGCATGGGCGTGGTGGCGGTCATCGAGCGTTGAACTATCGCGGCATGAATGCCGCGATGCGTGTCGTCATCGTTCTCTTCCGGTAGCAGGCGCCGCGTCATCGCGCTGGCGTCTGCACCTGCGCGCTGCCGATGCCGTGGCGGTGCCCTTCGCTGACCGCCGTCACTGTGCCGTCCGGGTTGAACACCAGCGCGTTGGCAGCGCCGATTTCCTCCACAAGATCCGACCAGCGTTGCCCGCGCTGTTCCAATGCCTTCGCCTGCGCGCTGTCTGCGTAGCCGGGTTCGATGTCGGTGGTTGCCCCGTTGCGTTGCGACAGTCGCGGCGCATCCACGGCCTGGTCCATGCGCATGCCCAGGTCCACGTAGTTGACGATCGTCTGCAGCACCGTGGTGATGATGGTGGACCCGCCCGGGCTGCCGATCGAGAACGCGGGTTTGCCGTTCTTCAGTGCCAGCGTCGGCGTCATGCTGCTGCGCGGGCGCTTGCCGGCTTCGGGCACGTTGGGGTGCGGGCCGGTGAAGTCGAAGTCGGTCAGCTCGTTGTTGAGCAGGAACCCGTAACCCGGCACCACCATGCCGCTGCCGCCCCAGTCTTCGATGGTGAACGTGTACGCGACGACGTTGCCGTCCTTGTCCGAGACGGTCAGGTGCGTGGTGTGCGCGCTCTCCGGCAGCAGCGCGCGCGGCGCGGGATGCAGCGGATGACTCGCATCCTGCTGGAAGGCGAACGGATCGCCCGCGGCGACAGCGCCCGCTGCGGCGCGTGCGGGATCGATCAGCGCACGCCGCTGCGCCGCGTAGGCCTTGCTGAGCAGACCTGCCACGGGCGCATCCACGTACTCGGGATCGGCCAGGTAAGCGTCGCGGTCGGCGAAGGCGAGACGGCTCGCTTCCAGATAGAGATGCTCCGCCTGCGCGCGCGGCAGCGCCTTCAGGTCGTAGCCTTCGAGGATGTTCAGCGCTTCGAACACGGTCACGCCACCGCTGCTCGGCAGCGGCATGCCGTACAGCTCATAGCCGCGGTAGGTGGAGCGCACCGGCGCGCGCACGCGGGCTTCGTAATCGGCCAGATCCGCCAGCGTCATGCGACCGCCGCGCACGGAAACGCCGACGGCGGTCGGGGGACGATTGACCGCATCGACGATGGCGCGTGCCAGCGGGCCTTCGTAGAACGCGTCCACGCCGCCGCTCGCCAGCAGGCGGTACGTGCGTGCGAGATCGGGATTGCGCAGCGTCGTACCCGCAGGGAGTGCCTTGCCTTCCCGCAGGTACAGCGCGGCGGTGGCGGGGAAGCGACGGAACTTGCCTTCATTTCGCGCCACCAGGCTCGAGAAGTTGGCGTCGACGGTGAAGCCCTCCTCCGCTACCGAGATCGCCGGTGCCAGGACCTGTTCGAACGACATCGTGCCGTAGCGCCGCAGCGCCTCGTGCCAACCGCGCACGGTGCCGGGCACGCCGACCGACAGGCCGCTGGCGACGGCGGTATCGAAGTCCATCTCTCGACCCTCCTCGATGAAGAGGGCGGGCGTGACGGCGGCGGGCGCCGTCTCGCGATGGTCGAGGGTGACCACGCGCTTGTCCTTCGCCAGATAGACCACCATGAAGCCGCCCCCGCCGATCCCGCAGCTGAAGGGATCCGTGACGCCCAGCGTGGCCGCCGCCGCGACGGCGGCATCGACCGCAGTGCCGCCGCGGTCGAGGACCGCGATCGCCGACTGCGTGGCCTGCTCGCTGATCGTCGCCGCACCCCCGCCGGTGCCGGTGGCGACCGGCGCTTTGGCATGCGCACCCGTGGCGGCCAGCAGGGCGAGCAGAAAGACGGCACGCAGGAGTCGGGTCATCGCGGATCACCGAAAGGCAGGCGATCCGATTGTCACATGGTCCAGGCGGGTCTCGGCGGGCCGCGCCTTGAGCTGCGCCACAGCGCATCGAAGCATGGAATGATGCCCGCCAACCCCGGTGGCCCGCGCCATGCGTTGGTAGCCTGGCCGGCACCCCCGGCCACCGTTCTCCCTGCCTTTGGAGTTTCCATGCGCCTGCACAGGATGTACTGCGTCGTTCCGCTGTTGGCCCTCTCGATCCTCATCGTTGCCTGTAGCAAGCGGGAGATGGCCGAGGTTGATGCCACCGCTGCGGCCGAGTCGAGTGCCGAGGCCGCAGCGGCGCCGATGATGGCCGAAGCGGCCTCGGACGACTTCGCCGCGGCGGCGGCACCGCAGAAAAGCATGGAGGCCCCCGCGAGGCAGGGGCCCGGCGTCGACCCTTCGCAGATGGCCTCGGATGTGGCGAGCCAGGTCGACCCGCAACGCCGCTTCATCCGCACCGCGCAGGCACAGTTCCAGGTGATGGATGTCTACCGCACCGCGCTGGCGATCGAGGATGAGGTCGCCGCACAGGGCGGCTTCGTCGTCGGCAACGAGATCACCTCGCACGTGCAGCGTGTGCTGAGTCGCCCGCTCGGGCAAGGCAAGCGGTTGGAACTGACCGAGTACACCCTGCAGGGCGAGTTGACCGTACGCGTACCCAGCGAGCGCACGCAGGCGTTCCTGCGTGCCGTCGCCGCGCAGATGGCATTCCTGGACCGGCGCAGCTTCTCGGCCCGCGATGCGCAGTTCGACCTGCTGCGCCAGCAACTGGCACGCCAGCGCGCGCAGGACGAGCAGCGGGAACTGGGCGAGGCGGTGCAGGCGGGCGGCAAGCTGGGCGACAGGACCGATGCGATCCAGTCGCGCGGTGCGGCGCGTGCCAGCCGCGACGAGGCACTGATCGCGAAGAAGGAGTTCGAGGACCGCGTCGCCTTCAGCACCATCACCCTGTCGTTGCACCAGGATGCGCAGGTGCGTAGGGCCGAGCGCGTCGACGTGGACGCGGTGTTCCGCGACAACGGACCGGGCTTCTTCAACCGGCTGGGCGATGCGCTCGCGGTCGGCTGGCGCGGGGGGCTGGAGGTCGTGGTCGCCCTGGCGGCACTGTGGCCGTTGTGGCTCTGCGTGTTGGCGCTGTGGCTGGGCTGGCGGCGCTGGCGCCGGAAGCCGGCGGCCGGCTGACCACACGCCGCGCGCTCAGTCCCTGAGTCGCGGCAATCCGTGCGCGTCGCGCTCCTCCACGACCGCCTCGTCGTGGATCTTCTGCTTCATGTCGCGACCGGGCAATTCCATGGTCGCGCCGTCACGTGCGCCCTTCAGCGCATTGCGATAGCACTGCTGCGCCATCGTCGTGTCGCCGGCCGCGCTGAAGCCGTCGCCAAGCTCTTCCCATGCTTCTGCACCCGCGCCCTGCGCGATCGCGCGGTGCAGGAATTCCTGTCCCTGCATCCACTGCCCCTGCAAGCGTGAAAGTCGACCCAGGGTAAGCAGCAGCGAAGGGCTGGCGGGATGCGCCGCCAGCCAGTGCTGTGCGCTGGCACGGCGGGAGTCGAGCTTCCCGACCGGCAGGCGACCGTACAGCGCGGCGAGTGATTCATCCCAGCGGGCTTCCAGTGCCTGCTCGATACTGCGGGTCGCGGCATCTTCCCAGCGCAGTGCCGCAGCGCGTTCGGCGTAGGCAGCGACCACGGCGGGGTGCAGCCGCAGCGGCTTGGTCAGCGTTTCCCAGCGCTCCGCCAATACGTTGGGATCGGTCGCTTCGAGCAGTGATTGCGAAGCGAGGCGGATCTCCAGCGTTTCGAACGCGCCAGGCGCCATGGCCTGGTTCTGCTTCAGTGCGCCCAGCAGGCCATAAGCTTCGCCCGCACGTGCGGTGGCGACCAACGCCTGCGCGCGCAGTAGCAGGCCGCGCGGCGGCAGCGGCTGGACGTCTGCGTCATCGAGCATGGCGAGAGCCTCGTCCGGCCGACCCGTGTCCAGCGCGATCTGTGCCGATGCCAGCGCATGCGCCGTCACGGAGCGCTCCCGCAGCGCGGCGAGATGGCGCTGCATCGCGGCTTCATCGCCGCGCGCCTGCGCCGCCTGTACGGCTGCGGTGCGTGCGACGGGGCCTACTTCGCCATCGTCCGCGGCGCGCTCCAGCAACTTCTCGGCCTTCTGCCAGTGTCCAGCGTGCACCGCGTCCAGGCCGTCGATGAGGCGCGCGCGCGCCTGCTTGCGGCGATGGCGACCCCATGCACGGAACGGGAGTGAAACCAAGCGCCAGGCCAGCCATGCCACTGCACAGATCAGGATCAGCGAAAGCAGCGCACGCGGCACGTTCGTGTGCAGGTCGTAACCGCCGAAGCGGATGAAGACCTCGCCCAGGTCGCGGTCGGTACCCGCCATCCATTGCGCTGCCAGCACGCCCGTCAGTACAAGCAACAGCAGCAGCATCACTGTGCGGAATGGTTTCATGGCGTCACCTCCGGCGTGTTCGCGGCCGGCACCGACAATCGCACGCCGGCGTTACGCAATGCGCGCAACTGCAGCAGCGTGCTGCCCAGCACGGCCGGTCGCGCAGGTGCGGGCGTTTGCTGCAATGTGCGCAGCTGGACCTGAACCTGCCGTCGTTGCGGTGAATCGGGCCACAACCGCGGCAGCCATGTGGCGATGCGTGCGAGGGCGGCGCGTTGGCCGGCAGCGTCCCCGCGTTCCAGCGCAGCCCGCGCAAGACTGATCTCGATCTGCAGCGCCGCGTCGGCGGTGGCACGGTCGTCGGGTGCCACCAGCGTGGTATCGCGCGTGGGCCGCACGTCGACCAAGGGCGCGAGCATGCGCTGCCACGCCGGACGAGCATGCGGCTGTGCATCGACCGTGCTGTCGCGCGGGAGGCCTGCGAGCGCATCGGCGAGGGCACCCAGCTGCGCGAGTGACGCCGCCTGCGTGCCGGCGCCCAGCGCATCCAGCGCAGCGCGCTCCTGCGCCAGTGTCTGCTTGAGGTTCAACAGGCGGTGGTCGTCCATCCCGTCCAGGGTGCCGGCGGCCAGCGCGTAGGCGCGTCGCGCGCCGCCCAGGTCACGCGCAATGTCCAGTCGCTGCGCCGCCTGCGAAAGCAGGAGTTCCACTTCGTCCAGCCGCAGTGCCTGCGCACCGTGTCGGTTCTGGTCGGTCAGCTTGGCGACGCTCTCCTCCAGCAAGGCGCCGCGCTGGCCCAGGCCGAGCACTTCGTCGCGCAACACGCGGTTGGTGGCCGCCGCATCAAGCAGGCGCTGCGCCTGCGCGCGCTGATCGCGCCGCAGGGCGTCCGTGCGCGCTTCGAGTGCCTCGATGCGCTGCATGGCTGCCGACTGTGCGGTCTGCTCCTCGGCCTTGCGGGCCTGCCACCACGCCCAGCCACGCCATGCGCCGACGCCCATGACCAGCACCACCAACAACACGGCGATGAGGCGGCCCGCACCATCGGCGCGGCGGGGAGGGGACGGTTCGTCGTTCACACAAGCATCCTTGTCGGCGGTCGAAAACGTGATGGGCGCCGCAGATGCTACCGGATGCCGGGAAGCATGGCCGTGCAGGCCGTCCTGATCATCTGCGCCGGGCGCGGACCGGCGGCCTGAAGGACACGCGCGAACCCGGCATCGCGCGCAGCGTCGGCCAGGCGTGCACTTGCGGCGACCACGGTGGCAGCCCGCAGGCGTGCCTGCAACGGGCCCGGCATCTGTGCGAGGACCTGCTCCAGGGCGCCGCCGCTGCTCACCAGCAGGCAGGCGGGCGCGCGCAGGCCGGCGAATGCCGCGAGGGTGCGGGGTGTCAGCGCGACGGGCTCACGCCGATAGACCTCTGCGCGGTGCAGGCGGGCGCCGCGGGACTCCAGCGTGGGCATCAGCAGGTTGCGGCCGTCGGGTGCGGTGACGAAGCCGATGTCGGTCCCGCGCACGTCGGTCAGCGCCGGCAGCGCGAGCAGGCCTTCGCTATCCATGCGTGCAGGGAACGACACGTGCGCGATGCCGGCGCGGCGCAGCGCTGTCGCAGTACCGGCACCCACCGCCAGCCATGATTGGCCGGGTCGCGCGTCCAGTGGTTGCAGGGCGTGCGCCGCCGAGACCGCGGCAGGGCTGGTGAACACGACATTCTTGCAGGCGAGGGCGTCACGCAGATCAGCACGCGTTGCGTTGTCATCGCATCGCTGGATGCGCCAGGGCGACATGGCCAGCAAGCCGGCACCGTGGCGTCGCGCGGCACGGCGGAGTGCATCGTGGCCGCCCTGGGGCCGCAGCGAGATGACGTACCATGCCGGCGGCGTTGGGTGTCCCATGCGCGGATTATGAGTGATGAGTGCAGAAGAAGCCTTGCAGGAACTGCGTGAGTACTGTCGTGGCATGCCGCCGGTAGCGGCGATGGGCGTGGAGGTCGAGGGCTTCCATGACGGGGCATTGCGGCTGACCGCTCCGCTGTCCGCCAACGTCAACGACAAGGGCAGCGCTTTCGGCGGCAGCCTGACCTCGCTGATGACCGTGGCAGGGTGGGGACTGGTAACGCTGAAACTCCGTCTGGCGGGCCTGAAAGTCGAGGTCTACGTGGCCGACAGCCAAGTCCGCTATCTCGCGCCGCTGTATGCCGACCTGGTGGCAGATGCCATGTTCGGCGACGGGCAGTCCTGGGAGGCCTTTCTGGACACGCTGGTGCAGCGCGGCCGTGCGCGGATCCAGATCGATGCCAGGGTTCTGCTACCTGAAGGCGGCAGTGCCACCACGCTGGTGGGACGGTTCGTCGCCATCTCAAAGCGGTAGCATGCCGGCATGACCGAGGGGGTGCCATGCGCGTGATCCGGAAGATGCTGCTGGCGACGGGCCTGCTGATGCTGGTGCTTGCGCCCGCCGCTGCGCAGAGTCGCCTGCAGCGCGGCAAGCTGCAGCAGATACAGGACACCTATGCGGCCTCGATCCGCTGGGGGGATTTCGAGAACGCCTGGCAGGCCGTCGATCCCGCCTACAAGCTCGAACACCCGATGACCGAACTGGAGTTCGAGCGCTACCAGCAGGTCCAGATCTCCGGGTACCGCGACGTTTCGACCAGTGCCGGCCCGGACGGAACGGTGGAGCGTGCGGTGGAACTGCGCGTGATCAACAAGCACACCATGGCCGAGCGGACCCTGCGCTACCGCGAACGCTGGCGCTGGGATCCGGAAATGAAGCGTTGGTGGCTGGTCGTGGGCCTGCCGGACCTGTGGAACGGGGAGTAGCCCGCCGCCGCCCCGGCGACGTCCTGTGCGACAATCGCCGCCCGCTCCACTGCCTCCAATTCCCGTGAATTTCGAAGAAATCCTGGCCTTTGCCACCGGTTCGCCCTGGAACCAGATGCTGTCGCTGGCCTTCGTCGGCCTGACGGTCGCGATCATCTACACCGAGATCGCGCGCCTGTTCCGCGGCTACACGGCGCTGCGCCCGGCGGAGCTGACTCATCTGGTCAACAGCGAGAACGCGTTGGTGGTCGACCTGTCGGCGAGCAACGACTTCGAGAAGGGCCACATTGCGGGTAGTCGCAACGTGCTGCCCAGCAGTTTCGACCCCGAAAGCAAGCTGCTGGCCGGGTCGAAGGCCCTGCCCGTGGTGCTGGTCTGCCGCACCGGGCAGGCCTCGGCGGGCGCCGCCAAGCGCCTGAAGAAAGCGGGTTTCGAGAAGGTCTATGCGCTTGATGGCGGCATCGCCGCCTGGCAACAGGCCGACCTTCCGCTGGTCAAGGGCCGCTGAGCCTGCTTTGGCCGCGGCCCCGCCCTTGAACAGGGCCCCGCGTGCCGCCATGACATAATTTCCATTCACCGCAGCAATCCAGATTCCGGAGTCAAGAAATGTCCGACGAGACCACCAACGGCGCGGTCGCGCCTGCCGCCGAAGCCGCTGGCCCCGCTTTCACTGTCGAAAAGATCTACGTCAAAGACGTTTCCTTCGAGGTTCCCGGCGCCCCGGCGGTGTTCGCCGAGAACGTACAGCCGGAGCTGCAGCTCAACCTCAACCAGCGCGTGCAGCGCCTGGGCGAGAATGCATTCGAAGTCGTGCTCGGCGTGACCCTGAGCTGCAAGGCCGGTGACAAAACGGCGTACGTGGCGGAAGTGCAGCAGGCAGGCATCTTCGGCCTGATCGGCCTGGAGCCGCAGGCCGTGGACGTGCTGCTCGGCACGCAGTGCCCGAACATCCTGTTCCCGTATGTGCGCCAGCTGGTCAGCGACCTGGTGCAGGCCGGCGGCTTCCCCCCGTTCTTCCTGCAGCCGATCAACTTCGAGGCGCTGTACGCCGAATCGCTGCGCCAGCGCGCCGCGCAGGGCGGTGCCGAAGGCCAGCTGGCCAATTCGGAACCCGTCGGCAACGCCTGATTGACCGTGCAACGGTCGGACACCGCGACGCAACGCGCAGGGGGACGGATGGCCGAGTCAACGCCGGATAATCCACTCAAGATCGCCGTCCTCGGTGCCGGTTCCTGGGGCACCGCACTGGCGGCCCTGATGGCCCGGCACGGGCACGCGGTCACTCTGTGGGGCCGCGATCCCGTTGTTTCTGCGGCCATCGACCAGCGGCACGAGAACACCCGCTACCTGCCGGGCATCCCGTTGCCGGAAAACCTGCGCGCCACCACCGACCTGGCCGCGTCGCTCGCCGATGCGGACCAGGTGCTGGTCGTGGTGCCGTCGCATGCTTTCACCGAGACCCTGAAGCTGGTCGCCCCGTTGCGCCCGGCGCGTGCCGGCGTCGCCTGGGCCACCAAGGGCTTCGAAACCGGCTCGGGCCGCTTCCTGCACGAAGTGGCCGAAGACATCCTGGGCCCGGACGTACCCTTGGCCGTGGTCACCGGTCCGTCGTTCGCCAAGGAAGTCGCGCTGGGCCTGCCCACTGCCGTGACGGTCCACGGTGCCGACGCGGAATTCGCACAGGCGGTGGCGGATGTCATGCATGGTCCGGCGTTCCGCGCCTATACCGGTGATGACATGGTGGGCGCCGAGCTTGGTGGCGCGATGAAGAACGTGCTGGCGGTCGCCACGGGCGTGGCGGACGGCATGCAGCTGGGCCTCAACGCCCGTGCCGGGCTGATCACCCGTGGCTTGAACGAAATGCTGCGCCTGTCCGCCGCCATCGGCGCAAAGCCGGAAACCCTGATGGGCCTCGCCGGCCTGGGCGATCTGGTGCTGACCTGCACCGGCGACCTGTCGCGCAACCGCCGGCTCGGCCTGGCGCTGGGTCGTGGCCAGTCGCTGCAGGACGCGGTGCGAGACATCGGGCAGGTGGTCGAATCGGTGCAGACCGCCGACGAGGTCATGCGCCAGGCCGACCGTCACGGCATCGACCTGCCGATTTCCAGCGCGGTGCGTGCCGTACTGCATGGCGATCTCACGCCCGCCGCCGGCTTGCAGCACCTGCTGTCGCGTGAGCAGAAACCGGAGTATCCGGAAACACTGTTCAAGTAATCCGATGCGGCATATCGAATCAGCCCGGTCTCAACTGCCGGGCTTTTTCTTTGGCGCATGAAAAAGCCCGGCCACAAGGGCCGGGCTGGGTGCGACGCGGGGAGAGAGGGACGCGTCGCGGGGGAACGCTGTTGCGGGTTACCAGCTGAAGCGCGGACCGACGAACCACTGTGTGTCGCCGTCGACAAGCTTGACGTCGGCCGAGGCACTCCAGTTCGGAGTGAACTTCACCTGCGCGCCCAAGCGGCCGTAGAACTCGCCGTCGTAATCGTCGCCGTCTTCGTAGCCGGCCAGCGCGTAGCCGTTGAGGCGGTTGGTCAGCGCGCTGTTCACGCCCACTTCGACGCTGTAGCCGTCGGCACTGAAGCTGGGCACGCGAATGCCGGAGGGCGTGGTGAAGCTGTCCGTCTTCGCCTTCTCGTAGGCGACACGGGTCAGCAGGTCGACGCGCTGCGACAACTCGTGGTTGTAGCCGAGGCCGACGCGCCATTGGTCGAAATCGACATTGACGTCATCGACTTCTTGCTTGCTGTAGTCAGCAAACACGTGGAAGTTCGGGTGCAGGGCGACGGAACCCTTCAGCGCCCAGCCATCGGCGTCGGGGCCCTCGATGTTCGTCGCGGTGTAACCGCCTTCCACATAGTTGTAGGAAACGCCTTCGGCAGCCGAAGCAGCGAAAGGAGCAGCAGCCAGCAAGGTCAGGGCAAGCAAGGACTTCTTCATGGAAACGCCTTTTATTTTGTTGTTGTGTATCCGCCGCCTCGGGGGAAGCGACGGTGGGCGAAGTATCCGCTTCAGCTCACAACACGCCCTGAATATCAAACTTACCAGTACATGAATTAGGGGTCGAGACAAGGAACTTTCGCCGGTTGCATTCACCGGCTTCCCGGGATCGCACTGCGTTTCTGTCCTCTTCGATCAGGCCGTGGCGAATGGAATGTTGAGCGGAAGGATTTCGCAGCGCGTGCAGACGTGCAGGCTTTTTCGGAGCGGCAGGAGCTAGACGATGATGGAAGATCAAGGTTGTGGGCAGGCCCCAGACAGCAGGAACGAGGACATGGACTCGCCTGCCGTTCAACTCGATGAGATGCGATGGAGTGCAATCGTTGCAGCATTGCCGCCGCTGGTGCGCGCAAGGGCATTGAACGGAGTACGTACGCGGTCCTTCCTCGAAGGCGTACTCTGGGTTGCAGTCACACAGCAGCCTTGGGGCCGGTTGCCCAAGGCCTGCGGCCCCTGGCACAGCGTCTACGTCCGTTTCACGCGGTGGACCCACGAAGGCATCTGGGACGAGGTGATCGCGTCGCTGAACGTGCATCCCGACATCGCGGAGCCCCTACGGCGGCTCGTCAGCGCCTACCGCAACTCGAACCACCCCGCATCGAGCGCACGGCGTGCCATGCCGCGATACCAGCCGTTCTAGGCATTAGGGCGCCAGGTCGGCCAGCTGTCCACCATCGAGCTTCATCACCGGTGGCGAAGATGCTTCTTCGATGCATCGCGTCCCGCAGTCATCCCTGGAAAAAGTGCGTCGCCTCAGCCGCCGACTTCATCCGCATCCCGCGCATCGGGTGATTGCCGCGCGACGATGCTGGTCGCGGTAAGGTCGCCGGTGACGTTGCCCGTGGTCGCGAAGACATCGGGAATGGTATCCACCGCCAGCAGCAGGCCCAACGGCTCGATCGGCAGCCCCATCGATTGCGTCACCGGCATCACCGTCGCCATGAAGCTTACCTGCCCTGGGAGGCCTATCGAGCCCAGGCTGATCACGACCGCCAGCGCGGCGCCCGCGGCGAGCGTCACGGCATTCAGGTCGATGCCATAGGCCCACGCCACGAAGCATGCAGCGACGATGTACTGGATCGGGCTGGTGATGCGGAACAGCGTCACCGCCATAGGCAGGACCAGCGCAGCCACCGCGCGCGGATGGCCCAGCCGGAAGCGCGCGCTCTCCACCATCGCCGGAAGCGAGGCGAGGGAAGACTGCGTGCTGGCCGCCACCACCTGGGCCGGCAGGATCGCCTTCGCATACGCGAGCGGCGACTGGCCCGCGAAAACCGCGACCAGCACATAGCAGATCAGGGTGGCACCCAGATACATGCCGCATTGCAGTGCGATGTAGCCCGCCAGCGCGCCGATCACGCCGATGCCGGCTTGCGCACATACGGCCAGCACGAGGGCGAAAACACCGATCGGTGCCGCCAGCAGCATCCAGCGCACGATCACGATCATGGTGTCCGCGATGCCGTGGCAGAACGCGATGATCTGCGCGCGCCGGTCTTCCTGCACACGGGTCAGTGCGAACCCGAAGAACAGCGCGAACACCACCACCGGCAGCATTGCGCCCTGCGCCGCCGCCATGATGGCGTTGCTGGGCACCACCGAACCGATCCAGTCCGCGAGCCCCGGCGTTGCGATCTCGCCCGCCGCCGGCAATGTGCCGCGCAAGGTGGCCGTGAGACTGGCGCTGGGCGGCACCAGCGACAACACGAGGGGCGCAACGATCGCGGCATAGGCGGCGAACAGGGAGAGCAAGGTGATGAAGACCACCATGGCGCGCCGGGCGACGCGACCGGAGGCCGCCGCATCGCTGGCGGTGGCGACGCCCAGGATCACCAGCGACAGCACCAGCGGCACCACGGTCATCTGCAGGCCGCTGAGCCACAGCTTGCCGATCGGCTGCGCGATGGCGACGGCAGCGCCGGCGCTGTCCGGCAACCAGTGCGCCAGGGACAGGCCTGCGACGGCACCCGCGCCCAATCCGAGCAATACGCGCGCCGTGGCGCTGGGCCACCTCAGGCCGCTCATGGCGTCGTCTCCGGCAGCCGCCAGTCATGCACAAGGCGCGCGTACTCCTCGCGCGGCAGCAGTACGAACACGGGTCGTGCGTCCGGCCGCAGCCAGGCCAGCAGGCCGTCCATCGTCTCGGAGGCCATCGCGGTGCAGCCCGCTGTCGCTTCGCCGGGCTCGCGCCACAGGTGCGCGAAGATGCAGCTGCCGCCGCGCGGCGTCGCGTTGGGGTTGTGGCCGATCACCAGGCCGTTGCGGTAGCGCGGGTCGCCGTCGTTGTGCAGGTCCAATCGCATGGGTTCCGTCGATCCCTTAGCGGCCGCTTCGCCTTGCTCGCGGGTATCGATGATGCGGTTGTAGAGCGGTGAGTCCGGCACGTCGATGCAGTAGCTGGTCGCATGCATCGGACGATACGGCATGGCCGTGCCTGCCTTGGATTCGTAGCCGAATGCCTCACCCAGAGTGAAGATACCGGCGGGCGCGCGTCCATCCCCTTCCTGTTTCATTGGTCCCTGCGCTTGCACCGGGTGCAGCCCTGCGCCCCATGCCGATCCATTGCGCCCCACCGTGATGGGCGCGGCGGAAGCCTCGGATTGCCAGCGCCCGTTCCTGAATTCGAAGCGCTGCAGCGTGCCGCTGGTGGCATCCCAGCCATCGGTCAGGACCAGCACCATCTGGCGTGCGTCGCGCCAAGGTAGCGAAGTGGACTCCTGAGTGCCTGCGGCGGAAGCGCTACCGCCGTACGCGAGCATGAGGGCTGCGAAGGCGAGCGAGCGGAACGAGTGTCGCATGGACTGCAGTGCGGGCATCACGACTCCAGCAGATGATGGATGCGTTCAAGGTTGATGGCGAGTTGCCGGTTCCGGTCCGGATTGGTCTGGCATAACAGCACGAAGACGAAATCCAGCAGCGATTGCAACGAAGAGCGGTACAGCAGTTGTTCCACGTGCGGTGCAGGGTCGTGCGCGGAAATCACCAGCGCGGCATCGGCGTGCGCGCGCAGCGGATTGGCGGTGTGCCGCGTGATCGAGATGACCTTGCCTTCGCAGGCCTGGAATTGCCGGCTGACCTGGGACAGTTCGGGCAACTTGCCGAACTCCGAGAACATCAGCAGCACGTCGCCGGGTCGCGTCGCCGACAGGTTGGCCATCATCAGTATCGGGTCGGTATGGTGCACCGTCAGCACGCCGAGCAGTGACAGCCTCATCGCGAACTCGCGCGCGAACAGGCCATCGTCGCCCAGGCCGCACACGAACACCTTGTCCGCCCGGTCGATCAGCTCGACGATCGGCTCGATGTGCGAACGCGGATTGAGGCTGCGGGTTTCCTCTTCGGCCGAGGCCTTGCTGCGCCGCAGCCCGTCCTGCAGCTGCTGGTAGGCATCGCCTGCATCGTCCAGCGAGGAGGCCTGTGGCTGTGCCTGGCCGTTGCCATTGCGCGCCACGGCCTCGCCGATGGTGTACTTGAGGTCGGGATAGCCCTTGAACCCGAACTTCTGCGCGAACTTGACCACGCTCGACTGGCTGATGCCCAGCGCGCTGGCCAGCTGCTGCGAGGAGTAGTCGCGCAGCAGGTGCGCGTTGTCGAGGATGAAGTCGGCGATGCGGCGCTCGATGGCCGACATCTGGTCGCGTTCGGAGCGGATCTTCACCAGGGACGTTGTCATGGCGTGAGTGTGATGGCGGTGGACGGGACTGACAACGGGCCATCGCCACCGGGCTCAGCCCGGCAGCATCTCCAGCCCGCGGATCTCACGGATGCCCAAGCCGGGCGCATCGGTGATCGTGATCTCGGATTCGTTGAAGATCACCCCGCCCTCGACAGGGTTGAACTGGCCCAGGGACGGGCCGTCCAGGTCCACCTTGGTGATCACGTTGGCTTTCGCGGCAGCCACATGGACAGCGGCCGCGACGCTGATGCTGGTCTCGATCATGCAGCCGATCATGCATTCCACGCCGTATAGCGAGGCGATGTCGGCGATCCGGATGGCATTGGAGATGCCGCCGGTCTTCATCAGCTTGATGTTGATGATGTCGGCGGCGCGCATCTTGATCAGATCGATGACTTCGGCGGGCCCGAACACGCTCTCGTCGGCCATCACCGGCGTGTGCACGCGGTCGGTGACGTATTTCAGTCCCTCGAGATCGCGCGCCCTGACCGGCTGCTCCAGCAACTCGAGTACCACGCCGGCGTCTTCGAGGTGTTGCATGGCGAACACCGCCTGCTTGGCGGTCCAGCCCTGGTTGGCGTCCAGCCGCAGCAGGGCGCGGCCTTCGACGGCGGAATAGATGGCCTTCACGCGTTCGATGTCCAAGCCGATGTCCTTGCCCACCTTGATCTTCAGCGACTCGAATCCGCGCTCCACCGCGCTGATGGAATCGGCCACCATCTTGTCGATGTAGTCCACGCTGATGGTGATGTCGGTGGTGATGACCGGGTCGCCACCGCCGAGCATCTTGTAGAGCGGGGCGTCGTACAACTGGGCCCACAGGTCGTAGATGGCGATTTCCACCGCGGCCTTGGCGCTGGTATTGCGTTCCAGCGATGTCTGGATGAGGTCGGTGATCCGGTTGAGGTTGGAGATCTCCTGCCCGATCAGGCGTGGCCGGATGAATTTGCCGATGGCTTCGATGATGGAGCCATGCGTGTCACCGGTGATCACGGCGGTGGCCGGTGCTTCGCCGTAGCCGATGTGCCCGGTGTCGGTGTGCACGATCACCACGATGTCCTCGACGGTGTCGACGGTACGCAGCGCAGTCTTGAACGGGGTCTTCAGCGGCACGCGCAGCATGCCGAATTTGATGTCGGTGATCTTCATGGAGCCCCTTGGGCACGGATTCTCTGGATGGCGGTGATGCGGTCGACGGTGGGCTGCTCGCTATTGAACATCAGCGGCTCCAGCGGGGTGACGGCCACCGAGTTGAGCCGGGTACGCACGGTCTTCCCGTCCGCACCACGATAGGTTATGCCGGTGGTGTCATGGATGGTGTAGGTGGTGCCATGGTCATGGCCGATCACCATCATCACGTGGCCGGGGATATAGACAAGATCGCCCACCTGCAGCGTACGCAGCACGGCGAGGCGCTTCTCGTGGCTGTCGGAGGCATCGAAACCCACGCGCTCCAGTGCGGGACTGACGGCCTGTGCGCTGGTGTTGCGCGGCAGCGTGATGCCCATGCTGCGGTAGACCTCGGAAACGAAGCCGCTGCAGTCGCGCGTGTTGTAGCTGTGGCCCCATCCGTAGCGCTCGCCGAGGAACTTGAAGCTCTGGTGCAACAGGTTGGCCTGCGTCAGCGGCAGGTAATCCGGCGCCACGTCCGCCGTGCGCGGCAGCAGCGCGGGCAGCAACACCAGCGCGCCGTCGGCGCGGCGGACGGGCAGCTGGATGACATGCGAGGTGTAGGGGTGCTGCCCGTTCACCGGCGTGTCGGCCGGCCAGTCTGCAAGCAGCGGGACGCGCACGCCCATGTCCAGCTGCAGTTCGGACAGGCCCGGCTCCTCCGGGTTGTGGACGGTGCGTGCCGTCGCGCCCGTCACCACCAGTGAGGGCGTGCTGCGCCCATAGCCGAAGACCACGCCGCGCTCACCTTCGGCGACGTACTGCTTCTCGATCCATGCCGCGTAGAGCGGACTCACCACGAAGTACCAGTCTCCGTCCGCGCTGGTATGCGCGATGACGACGGGCGTGCCGGGGAACAGGGCGCTCTCCTGGAAGCGGTCGATGTCGGTATCGCCCTGGCTGCTGAAGACACGTTCGCGGCTCGGAAACGTGCGCAGGTCGGCCCGGCGCACCACCAGGCCATATCGCGCCGGCGCGCGCTCCGCGACGCCATCCACGGCGGCATTGGCTGCGATCGAGGCCAACCGTGTCTTCGTCACCTCGCGACCCTGCATGTCGTAGAGGGTACGGGTTGGCGGCGCAGAAAGCGGCACCAGCCATGCCTGCACCTCCGCACGGGTCAGCTCCGCCGGCAGTGCTTCGAGGGCATGGACGTGACGGTCGGTCTGCTGCATGCGCTGGTTCTGCGCAGCCACGTCGGCGCTGTCGAGCAGCGCGCGCTGCGGGTGCGCCAGCTTGCTTATCCAGTAGTCGGCCAGCAGGTGGTGGTCCTCCACGCCGATCACGGCGTGCCGCGGTTGTGGCAATCGCTCGCGTGCCAGCACGGGCGAAGTGCCGCACAGCAGTGCCACCAGGGCGAGGCAGTGCAGCCACCGGCGAAGGGGGATGTCCCCCGGAGTGTCCCGTCCCGCCGTGTACCGGCATGGCGTCGATGCGTTCATCCGCTCCCCTTGGTCAGGCCTTGCCCGCCGGACACGCAATGACGCCATGCCGGGGGGTTGGGTTCCGTAAGAATATTTATTTCTTCAGAGATAAAAAGCAAGAATAAATTATTGACCCGTGCATTAATGTCGTGTTACACAAACCGCGACCAGTCGACGTGGGGATGTACGACGTGGATGCCAGCAAGCGCCAGCACACGGTTGCAGTACGCGGCAGGCGCCCCCGGCGCCGGCTGGCGGCGTTGCTGTGCCTGTGCGGGTGGCCGATGGTACTCCTCGCTCCCCAGGCCGCAGGGGCGGGCGACCCGTTGGTTGAGATCGTCGCCGATGTGGACCAGGGGCGCTTCCGTGACGCCGACGCCGCCATCACCCGCGCGCTGGCAGCGGACCCAGCCGACGATGCCGAGCATCAGGCGCTGCTGTTCCAGCGCGAACGCATGCGCCGGATCCGCCTGGACTTCACGCTCGACGGGAGTACTGTCCGTCATCGCATCCGTGCGCAAATACCGGACCTGCGCGAGGACGAGTTCCAGCGATGGGATCGTGCCGGACTGATCGAGCGGCTGGATATCGATGGCGAGCCGCGCTATTTCAACCGCTCTGTCTCGAACCTGTTCCGGCTCAGTCCGGAGGCGGCCGCGCGCCGTGCGCCGCCGGTCAAGCCGTTCGTCGAAGGTCCATTCGAATCCCTGCATCCGCACCATTGGGAAGTGGTGAGTGCGGCCGCGACATCGCAATCGAGCAGCGTAGCCGCGCGCCGTATCCGCGTAACCCAGTCGCTGACGGTGAAGTCCGGGGCGGTGCCGGCAGGCGAAATCGTGCGTGCCTGGATCCCGTATCCAAGGGCGATCCCCGGCCAACAGGAGGGCCTGCGCCTGCTGGCCAGCCTGCCCGCAGGCGCGCAGGTCGCGCCGGCGTCCGCACTGCAGCGGACGGCGTACCTTGAACAGCCTGCCGTGGCGGATGCGCCGACGACGTTCTCGGTGACATACGAGATGACCGTCCATGCGCGTCATTTCCGCATCGACCCCGAAAAGGTGGTGCCTGCGGATATCACGCCGGCATTGGCGCCATTCGTGGCCGAACGCGCGCCGCATGTGGTCTTCAGCGAGGACCTGCGCCGCTTCAGCGCCAGTATCGTCGGCGACGAAACCCATCCCTACCGCATCGCGCAGAAGCTGTTTGCCGCCGTGGACCGTATTCCATGGGCAGGTGCGCGCGAATACTCCACCATCAGCAACATCAGCGACTACGCCTTCCGCGCCGGACATGCCGACTGCGGACAGCAGACCCTGTTGCTGATCACCCTGCTGCGCATGAACGGCATTCCCGCGCGCTGGCAGTCCGGCTGGGTCTACTCGGACGACGACGTCGGCTACGACAACATGCACGACTGGGGCTGGGTGTATCTGGCGCCCTACGGCTGGGTGCCGATGGACGTGACCACCGGCCAGCTGCAGTCGGACGATCCCGCACTGCGCTGGTTCTACCTGGGTGGGCTGGACGCCTACCGCATCGCGTTCAACGACGACTATTCGCGCGAGTTCGTTCCCGCCAAGCAGCACGTGCGCTCGGAAACGGTGGATCTGCAGCGCGGTGAAGTGGAGTGGCAGGGCGGGAACCTCTACTTCGACCAATGGGATTACCAGTTCGAATGGACAGTGCTGCCCCGGGACGGGCGCGGCTGATCGCACCACCACCACACGATTCAACACCATCTTTAGCAGGAGAGAGCGGGGATGAAAGGCAAGGTTCTGAAGAAGGCGGCACTGGGCATGGCGTTGGGCGCCTGCCTGGCGTCGATGGCGCCCCTGGCGATGGCGCAGAGCGTGACCGGTGCGGTCGCAGGCCGTGCGAGCGCGGGCGACCAAATCATGATCACCAACACCGCCACGGGCGCGACGCGCTCGGTGACGGTGGGCGGCGACGGCGGCTACCGCCTGAGCCAGCTGCCGGTGGGCGACTACCAGCTGCAGGTCAAGCGCAACGGCGAGGACGTGGGCGACGCCGTGGCCGTCAACGTCGCGCTGGGCGGCACCACCACCGTCAACCTGGGCAGCGACGGCGGCTTGGTGAACCTCAACGCCGTGCAGGTGGTGGGTTCGCGCGTGGTCAACCGCGTGGACGTGCGTTCGACGGAGTCGGCGACGAACATCAACCGGCAGGAACTCTCAAGACTTCCCGTCGACCAAAGCCTCAGTTCCGTCGCACTGTTGGCGCCCGGCGTGATTAATTCCGGCGCCACGTTCGGAGGTCTTTCATTCGGCGGTTCATCCGTCGCGGAAAACGCCGTCTACATCAACGGCCTCAACGTCACCGATCCGTACCGTCGCCAGGGCTTCTCTTCGGTACCTTTCGGCTTCTACGAGGAGTTCCAGGTCAAGACGGGTGGCTATTCGGCTGAGTTCGGACGCAGCACCGGCGGCGTCATCAACGCGGTAACACGTTCGGGCAGCAACGAGTTCCGCGCCGGCGCCGAGGTAACCCTGGAGCCGTCCGCCTGGGAAGCGTCGAAAGATGACCATTACCATCGCGACGGTTCCCTCGACGAACGCAATCGAACCAGTCGCGATACGAGCTCATTCTACAAGGCGAACGTCTGGGCGTCGGGCGCGATCGTGCAGGACAAGTTGTTCTTCTTCGCCATGTACGAGAAGCGCGACAGCAGCCCGCAGGACTACGACAGTAATGCTGCCTTCATCACTCAGGGCGACAACGACTTCTGGGGCGCCAAGTTTGACTGGCGCATCAACGACGACCATTCGCTCGAGTTGTTGGCCTTCTCAGACAAAAGCGAATCGACGACCGACATTTATCAGTACACGTGGAACACAGGCACGAAGGATAGGCTGAAGGGCGACAGCGTTGCGGGTTCCGGCGGCGATAACTGGTCGCTCACCTACACCGGCCATTTCAGCGACAGCTTCACGGCCAAGGCGATGTACGGCGTGAACGAACGCAGCGCATCCAATAGCAGCAATCAGGATCCGGACTGCAGCATCGTGACGCGATCAGGAAGCTACACCTCCCGGTTCGGCCAGGAAACGGTATTCGAAGGTTGCCACCCCACCGACGTTGGCATCAGTGACCGCGAGGACAAGCGCGAGGCGGCACGTCTCGACTTCGAATGGTCCCTTGGGGATCACCTGCTTCGCTTCGGCCTTGACCAGGAGGTCATGGACTCGAACAGCGCGGTGCGTTACCCCAACGACGGCATCAGCTACCAGGTGCAGGCCGCCAACGCGGGCAGTCCCCTCAACGGTACGGTAATTCCGGCGGGCACCACCGCCATTGTCGATGCTCGTCGCTACATCACGGGGACGCCCGTCACCACCGAAGCGCAAGCGATCTACATCGAAGACAACTGGAGCGTCACGCCCAATCTGTTGCTGAATCTCGGGTTGCGTGCGGACAAGTTCCACAACAAGTACGCTTCCGGCGTGACCTTCGCCAAGGCCGACTTCTCCGACATGATCGCGCCGCGCGTCGGGTTCAGCTGGGACATGAAAGGCGATGGTTCGACCAAGTTCTTCGGCAATGCGGGTCGCTACTACCTGCCTCTGACCAACAAGCTGGCCGACTACTTCGCGGGCAGCACCGACGAACACACCTACTACGTGCTCGATGGCTGGATCCAGATGGAGCATCCAGTGGCAGGAACCTACCTCCTGCCTATCCTTGGCCAGCAGATCGGTCCGGTGAATACATCTAACAATGTGCCTGCGCCTGAGGACTTCCGCACCGCCGTTGCGAAAGATCTGAAGATGGTCTTCCAGGACGAATTCATCCTGGGCTTCCAGCAGGCGATCAACCAGGCATGGTCGTACGGCGTCAATGCCACGTACCGCCGCATGACGCGTGCGGTCGAGGATGCACGTATCAACCACGTGGAGGGCTGTCCCTGGTACTCCGGTGACTGGCCGATCATCAATCCCGGTGAAACGACCACCTTGTGGTGCCCCACCACCAGCGACTGGGTCACGTTCGACTCTTCACAGGACGGCTACATCGCATCCGGCAGTGGCGCGATCATGGGATACAAGAAGCCCAAGCGCACCTACAAGGCGGTGGAGTTCCAGCTTGACCGCGCGTGGGACGACAAGTGGGCGTTCAACGCCAGCTATCTCTGGTCCAAGTCAGAGGGAAACATGGAAGGCCCGGTGAATTCGGATACCGGCTACGCCGACACGAATCTGGTTCAGTACTACGATCATCCGGCCGTCAACGAGCGCTACGGCGTGCTCTTCAACGATTCCCGTCACCAGATCAAGCTCCGGGGCAGCTACAAGCTCAGCGAGCAATGGTCGTTCGGCAGCACGTTCTCCGCGCGCTCGGGCGGACCCATCACCGCGTATGGCGTGGTTTGGCCGAACGATAACCGTTCGGCGGGCGGGCCTGGCGAGTTCAGTGGCGGTGGTTCGGGCTGGTTGTGCGTGGCCAACTGCTCCAACTGGGCCACGCGCGAGCTGGTGTATTCCGAGCGCGGTGCTTTCGGCCGCATGCCCTGGGTCTACGATCTGGGCGCCAATGTCACCTGGACCCTGCCGGTGGACGGTATCGATCTCAAGGCCCGCCTCTCCGTGTACAACCTGCTGAATCGGCAGACGGTGGTCAACGTGCATTCCCGTTATGAAAGCACGCCGGGAACACAGATGCCCCATTTCGGACAGGGCACCGTGTGGCAGTCGCCACGCTACACCCAGCTCGTGGTGACGTGGAACTTCTAATCGCGCAGCGCATACGGTCGAAGCTGTGTCTCTCCCATGGCCTGCCGTTCGCGGCAGGCCTTTCTTTGCCCGCGGCACGGCCACGCGCCAGCGCGGTCCGTGCTATTCCTGTAGTTACGTCCATCGCGAGGTCTCCGACATGACGATGCTTTCCTTCTCCCTGCGACGCAGCGTCGCCATGCTGCTGCTGATCATGCTGTTGGGCGGCTGCGCGCATACCGGCCCGCGCAACCCGCTCGCCACCTGGGTGCCCTCGAAGAACTTCGATGAGCGGCGCCCGGTGGTCATCGTGCTGCACTACACCGAGCAGGATTCGGTCGAACAGTCGCTGGATACGCTGCGCAGCCGAAACAGCGGTGGGCGCGTGAGTTCGCACTATCTGGTGGGCAAGGACGGCAAGGTCTACCAGCTGGTCAAGGATTCCCAGCGCGCGTGGCACGCCGGCGCCGGGCGTTGGGGAGCGATCACCGACGTCAACAATGCCTCGATCGGGATCGAAATCGACAACGACGGCAAGAGCCCCTTTCCCGATGCGCAGATCGACAACCTGGTGGCGCTGCTGCGCGACCTGACGCAACGTCTTCGCATCCCGCCGAGCCAGATCATCGGTCACTCGGATCTCGCGCCATCGCGCAAGATCGATCCGGGCCCGCTATTTCCGTGGAAGCGCTTGTACGACGCCGGCTTCGGCATCTGGCCCGTCGACGGAGCGGGCGACCCTCCCGCAGGATTCGACCCCTGGCTCGCACTGCAAGCGGTCGGCTACTCCGTCGAGGATCGGGGTTCCACCGTACGCGCGTTCCATCACCGCTTCCGTGGCATCGAGGGAACCGAACTGGACGCGGAGGACCTGCGCATTCTGCATGCCCTGACCTACCGGGAGCCCGCAATCCCGACGGGTACGGCGTCGCCCTGAGTAGGAATATTCAAGTCCGTTTTTCTGCGCAACAAGAATAATTTATTGACTCGTCCCAAGTGGCGTGCTACACGGATGTACAAGGGTTTTGTGACGGACGGCGGTATCGTCCGTACACGGGTGTCGGCGGGGTGCCGGCGCACATCCGAGCAATCAGACAACGTACTGCGGTGCGCATCCGGGACGGATGCGCCGGAAGGCGCCAGTGGGGATTCGTGCGCTCCGGGGAGATGGCAGGCAAGGCATCCGTCGCGTCCAGCGCGGATGCCGCGCGATGACGACCGGACTCCCCTGGAACAACGCTTGGCGCATCGCAGCGACAGAGTAGTGGCCGCGTATTGCAGCGTTCTTTCATCCAGGAGATTCCGCATGCCCGTTCGATCCCATCCGCTCAAGCCGAGCCATCTCGCCGCCGCCATCGTGCTGGGACTCGCCCTTCCCGCGGTCGGCCTTGCACAGGATGCAGCACCCGCCCAGGAAGGCGGCGCGCGCACCTTGGACACCGTCACCGTCACCGGGTCGCGCATCAAGCGCACGGACGTGGAAGCCGCGCTGCCCGTCACCATCATCCAGAAGGCGGAGATCGAGGCGCAGGGCATCACCTCGGCGGAACAGCTGCTGCAGTTCCTCAACATCGCCAGCAACGGCTCGGACAGTCTTGCCTCGAACGCGGGCATCGCGCCGGCGGATCTGCGCGGCAACAATGGCGTGTCCGGCGCAAACCTGCGTGGCCAGGGTGCGGACGCCACGCTGGTGTTGCTGAATGGCCGGCGCGTCGCCACCCACGGCCTGCGTGGCCAGGCGGTCGACCTGAATTCCATTCCCTTCGCCGCCATCGACCGCGTCGAAGTGCTGCGCGATGGTGCGTCCGCCGTCTACGGCACCGATGCCATCGGCGGCGTCATCAATTTCATCACCCGCAGCGACTATCAAGGCATCACGGTCAATGCCGGGTTCGACATGACCCAGGAAGGTGGCGGCAACATCTTCACCTACAGCGTGCTGGGTGGCATGGGCGACATCGACACCGACGGCTGGAATGTCTGGGGCACGATGAACTATCGCGAGAACGAGATCCTGCTTGGCAGTGATCGTGACTTCTCCAATACCTTCCAACCGAACCGTGGCCTGTCGCCCGACACGCGCGGCACGCCGTTCGCCACCGTGACCAATGTGGCCGGCGGCCTGATCACCGGTACGTTGGCCGATCCTGACGGCGGTGGCGATCAGGGTCTGATCAACATCCTCAACCTGCCGGGTGCGGCAGGCTGCGAAGCCGGCGGCGACATGATGGGCCCGTATGCCTATCGGTTGTGGGGCGTAGCGAACTCCAAGTACGCCTGCGCCTGGGACTACCCGGCTGCGCAGGTGATGCAACAGCCACAGGAAAGCCTCCAGGCCCTGGGCCGGGCCACCTTCAAGATCAGTGACAACCACCGTTTCTATGCCGAGGCGATGGCGTCGCGTTCGGAATCCAACCGCCAGTTCGAAGCGCAGCAGATCACGTCCAGCACATCGACGGCGGCCTCTGCGTTGGGGCCCAGCACCTGGTACCCAATGAATGCGAATACGCAGGCCACGTACGACATGATCTACAACGCGCTGGCCAGCTACTTCGGCCCAGCCAACCTCGTCTACGGCAACCCGATCCCCTATCGCTGGCGCTGCGAGATCTGCGGACCCCGCCAGATCGAGACCACCACCAAGGCATACCGTTTCCTGGTGGGCTTCGATGGCACCCTGGGCAGCTGGGACTACGATATCGGTCTGTCGCGCGCCTCAAGCGAGGCCGAGTCGGTGCTGGGCACCGGCTATTACTTCACCCCGGCTTTCAAGGCGGTGCTGGGCAGTGGCCTGCTCAATCCCTTCCTGATGCCCGGCCAGCAGCACGATCCGGCGGGCGTTGCAGCGTTGCAGGCCGCGTCGGCGGCGGGCGTCCGCCTGTACGGCGGCGAGTCCACGGTCACGACGCTGGATGCGGCGTTCTCCGGTGGACTGGGTTTCAACCTCTGGGGTGGTGAGGTGATGGCGGCGGTCGGCGTGGACCTGCGTCGCGAGGAGTTCGAGTTCGGCTCGACTTCGGACGGCATCGTGCTGGACAACAGCTACATCTTCGGTGCGCCGTTCGATGCGACCAACAACCTGCCCAAGGTGCAGCGCGATGTGAAGGCGGTCTATGCGGAAGCCTTCCTGCCGGTACTGGATAGCCTGGAAGTGAGCCTGGCCGTGCGCCGCGACGATTACGACGGCTTCGGCAGCACGGTCAATCCGAAGTTCTCGTTCAAGTGGCAGCCGATCGATTCGCTTGCATTCCGTGGCGCCATCAGCGAAGGCTTCAAGGTTCCCGAGTTCACGAAGCTGTTCAGCGGTGTGACCGAAAGCCCGTACACCGGCTTCGACCTGGCCGACCCGGCAACCTGTCCCGGCGGCGCGGCAAATCCCGCAGTGCCGGGCTGCGAAGCCATCCAGCCCGCCATCTTCACGGGCGGCAAGGCCGACCTGCAGCCGGAAACGTCCGACCAGAAGAGCTTCGGCGTGGTGTTCGCGCCCAATGATCGCTTCAACATCAGCCTGGACTGGTGGGAGATCGAGCGCACCAACACCATCCGCACGCCCAACCAGGCGACCCTGATCGCCAACTACGATCTCTTCGTCGACAACTGGATCCGCGACGCCAGCGGCGAAGTGGTGGCGATCGACCGCCGCTTCATCAACTCGGGCGGCACGCTGATCAGCGGCGTGGAAGTGGACGCCAACCTGACCGGCGAACTGGCCGGCGGCACGTGGCGGGTCAACCTCAACGGCAGCTACATCGACAGTTTCCAGGAGAAGGCGCTGGAGAGCTCGCCCTACGGCGACAACCTGGTGGGCAAGTATGTCCGCTACTACAGCCTGCCGCTGAAGTGGAAGCACACGCTTGGCTTCAGTTGGGCGAAGGGCGACTGGTCGCATACGCTGACCCAGATCTACCGTGACGGCTACAAGGACGAGTTGCCGGTCAGCGTGAGGAACGGCAGCTACATTCCGGAAGACTGGAATCCGGATGTGGACGACTACATCACCTACAACTACAGCGTGGGCTGGACCGGCCTGGAGAATGCCAAGTTCACCCTCGTCGTGCGCAACCTGCTCAACGAGGATCCTCCGTTCACCGCGCACCAGAACGATTTCGCTTCCGGCGCCGCCTGGGAGCCGCGTGTCGCCGATCCGCGCGGTCGTTCGTTCGCGTTGATGGTCGAGTACAAGTTCGACTGACCTGATCCGCTATCGGACCATCTGAAGGTTCGGGCCGTCGCCGGCTTGTCGGTGGCGGCCCGCCCGCATGCGGGACGCCTCGCCTGCGATTCCGCGGAGCCCTGAGTCACGCCATGAAACATCTCCTCGTCTGTCTCGCCCTGGTCGTGCCGCTCGCGCATGCTGCGCCCGGCAACGAAACCTTCGATGAAGCAGTGGAGCAGACCTTCGAGCACTACCGGCTGCCCGGCCTGGCGGTAGGGGTCATCGAAGACGGCAAGATCGTCTACACCCGCACGCTGGGCGAGGTACGCGCCGGCAGCGGTGAGAAGATCGACAACGACACGCTGTTCAAGATCGCCTCCAACAGCAAGGCGATGACGGCGGGCGTGCTGGCGCGCCTGGTCGACGCGGGCAAGCTGAAGTGGGACGACCCGGTTACGAAGTACCTGCCGCAGTTCCGCATGCACGATCCGTGGGTCACGCAACAGATGCAGGTGCGCGACCTGCTGATCCACAATAGCGGGCTGGGCCTGGGTGCCGGCGATCTGATGCTGTGGCCGGAGCCGAATCAGTTCACTCGCGCGGACATCATCGCCGGCTTGGCGCACCTGAAGCCGACGCACAGCTTCCGAGCCAACTACGCTTACGACAACCTGCTCTACGTCGTCGCCGGAGAGGTCGCGGCCGCGGCGGGTGGCGCCCCTTACGAAGCATTGGTGAAGCGGGAACTGTTCCAGCCCCTCGGCATGCACCGCTGCCAGGTGGGCGAGTGGAACCGCGTGCAGGTCGGCAACGTGGCGCAACCGCACATGCGCACCGCGCAGGGCAATCGCGTGATCCGCGAAGATGCCGATGTGGTGCCGGATGTCACTTCGATGGCGGCTGGCGGCATCCGCTGCAGCCTCGGCGACATGCTGGTCTGGATGGATATGTGGCTGTCACCGGAGCGCACCCCGGCGTGGTTGTCGCCCGCGCAGCGCAAGGCCGTGTGGAGCGCGCACATGCCGATGCCGGTGAACGCGCGCATGCGTGCCTGGGACAACAGCCATTTCTCCGCTTACGGCTACGGCTGGCGCCTGTCCGATGTCGATGGGATCTGGAAGGTCGCGCATACCGGGACGCTGGCGGGCATGTATTCGTCGGTGATCCTGCTGCCGGACCAGCGCATCGGCATCGTCATCCTGATCAATGGCGAAGGCGAGGCCGCGCGGACGGTGCTGGGACAGGTGCTCACCAAGCACTTCACCGCGCCAGGGACATCGCCCACCGTCGCGCACTATGCGGCGCTGCTGGACAAGGAGCGCACCGGTGAGCGGGCCACCAGGCCCAAGCCCGACACGGGGCATCGCACGCGCGCAACGGCGCGCGCGATGGCGCCGTGGATGGGACATTACCGCGATCCATGGTTCGGTGAGGTGACCTTGTGTGCGACAGGCGATCGCGTGCGCTTTTCCGCGGCGCGCTCACCCATGCTCACGGGCACCGTGATGCGGGTGGACGAGCGCTGGTTGGTGGATTGGGATGAAGACAGCGTGGATGCCGAGCCTTGGCTTCACTTCGCCCCAGCCCAGGCCGGCAGCGATGCCGGGCTCAAACTGTCGCACGTCGATCCCGAAGCAGACTTCAGCTACGACTATGCCGATCTCGATTTCCACCGCACGCAGGCCTGCCGCTGACGTGCGAGGCATGGTGCTGCTCCTGTTGAGTACGCTTCCGTTGCTCGGCGCCTGCGCTTCCGCGCCGGGCGTGCAGGTGTCTCCGGCACAGGAAGCGGCGCAGGCGGACCTGGTCGATGCGGCGACGGTCGTGCCCGGTCTGCAGCAGGAAATCCGCTATGCGGGCAAGGACAATTTCGTGGGCGCGCCGGTCGCCGGTTACGAGGCGCCCAAGTGCCTGCTGCTGGCGCCGGTCGCGCAGGCGCTCGCCCGCGTGCAGCAGGACGTGCAGCACGAAGGCCTTTCGCTGAAGGTGTTCGACTGCTATCGCCCGGTACGCGCGGTGAAGCACTTCGTCGCCTGGGCACGCGACCCCGCCGATCAGCGCACCAAGGCGGCGTATTACCCGAACCTGGACAAGGCGCGCCTGCTCGATGGCTACATTGCCGAAACCTCCGGGCACAGCCGGGGCGCGACGCTGGACCTGACGCTGGTGCGCTGTGGCGGCGGCGCGTGTACGGAACTGGACATGGGTACGCCGTTCGATTTCTTCGATCCGCGCGCCAATACCGCGCATCCGCAACTGGACGACGAGCAGCGACGCAACCGCGACCAATTGCTGCAGGCGATGGCGCGGCATGGGTTCCATAATTATCCGATGGAATGGTGGCACTTCACCTTCCGCCCCGAACCCTCCCCCAAGACCGCCTACGACGTCCCGATCCGATGAGTGCTTCCCCTTCCTCCATTCCACCGCGGACCACCGATGTCGCGGTGATCGGCAGCGGCATTGTCGGCCTGTCGACGGCCCACCATCTCCTCGATCGCGGGCTGTCGTGCACGCTGATCGATGCGAAGGGGCCGGCTGGCGAAACATCGTTTGGCAATGCGGGCTCCATTTCCGTCGGCAACGTGATGCCGCAGTCCACGCCCGGCATCGTCATGAAGGCGTTGCGGATGCTCGCCAACCCGTTGGCGCCGCTGAAACTCGACTGGGGCGTCAGTCCGAGTTATGCGCGCTGGTTGTTGCAGTTCCTGGACCAGGGCCGCATGCAGCACGTGCTGCCGATCATCGATGCGCTGAGCGCGATCAATACCGCCTCGCGCGCCGCGTGGCTCGAGCTGGGCGAGCGGATCCGTGCACAGGACCTCATCGCGCATACCGGCTACCTGCACGTCTACAGCGAGGAGGCCAGTTTCGCGAAGGGCGAATGGGAGCGCGGCCTGATGCGTGACCGTGGCGTGGCATTCGACGTCCTGGACGCCGGCCAGCTGCGCGAGCTCGAACCCGGCATCGGCACGGGCTTCCAGCGGGCGGTCTTCCAGCGCGAATCGCTGGCGATGCGCGATCCCGGCGACTTCTGCCGCCGCCTCTTCAATCACCTGAGCGCGCGCGGTGCGACGCCGCTGATCGCCAGCGTCTCGGCGATCATCCGCCAGGACGGCGGCTATCGCCTCGATACCGATCGTGGCGCCGTGCATGCCGGCCGCGTGGTGGTGGCGGCGGGCGCGTGGAGCAACACCCTGCTGCGTCCGTTCGGCGTGAAGATCCCGGTGATTCCCGCACGCGGATACCACCTGATGTATCCGCAGACGGATGTCATCGTGCGTCGGCCGACGCTGTGGGCGGAGCGGTACATGGTGGTATCGCCCATGCAGTCCGGCATCCGCATGACCAGCATCAAGGAGCTGACGGCGCTGGGCCGCGACCCGCATTACCACCTGATCCGCCGGCTCGACCCCGAGGCGCGCAAACTGTTTCCCGGCATAACGGCCGAACCGGTATCGGAATGGGCGGGCAATCGGCCATGCACGCCGGATTCGCTGCCGATCATCGACCGGGTGCCGGGCGAGGACATCTTCGTCGCCACCGGGCATGGCCATCTCGGCTTGACGCAGGGCCCGGTCACCGGACGGCTGCTCGATCAGATGATGGCGGGCGAAGCGACCGATATTCCGCTGGCGCCCTACGCACTCGCGCGCTTCGGCTGAGTTCTGCTTCTGCTTTCTGTAGGAGCGACGTGAGTCGCGACCGCACGGGCTGACTGTCGAGTCATTGGATCAGGACCGGAGTGCCCGGCCGGTGCGCCTTCTGTTTGCGCATCCATTACCCGGCCCATGTCTTAATGTCTTCCGGTTCGCGGTCGCGACTGACGTCGCTCCTACATAAGCAAAAGAAGCGACTACGCGCCGCCGCCGAACCCCGCTTGCCGCCATGCCTCGAACACGACGACGGCGACCGTGTTGGACAGGTTGAGGCTGCGGTTGTCGGGGCGCATCGGCAGGCGCAGGCGCTGCCGTTCGGGCAGGCCGTCCAGCAGGTCCTGCGGCAGGCCGCGGGTCTCGGGGCCGAACAGGAACGCATCGCCGGGCTGATAGGTGGGCTGGTCGTAACGGAGGGCGCCGCGGGTGCTCAGTGCGAACAGACGCGTGGGCCGAATCCGCTGCAGGGCCGTTTCCAGCGAAGCGTGGACCTGCAACGTGGCGTATTCGTGGTAGTCCAGGCCGGCGCGCTTGAGCTGCTTGTCTTCCAATGCGAACCCGAGCGGTTCGATCAGGTGCAGCCGCGCGCCGGTGTTCGCGCAGAGGCGGATGACGTTGCCGGTATTCGGGGGAATTTCCGGCTGGTACAGCAGGACATCGATGTCCAGGGTGTCGGTCATGGCGCGCATTCTACGCGGCGCTGCATGGCCTCACAGGCATGTGGTGCGGTGGAACTCCGGCGGCTGCCGGCTTGCGTGGAAACGCAGGTGGAACGTGGAGTGTTGCCTGCGTATCAGCGCGAAGCCAGCTGGCCGGCCAGCACACCCGCCTGCACTGCGATCTGCTGCATGTCTTCGGCGGACGGACGGACGGTGACCACCGGCATGTCGACCACGCGCACTGCCTGCTGGGCAACAAAGTGGGCCAGGTCTTCAGCGCTGGGCTTCACGGTGATCGTGGCCAGGTCGACGATCTTGGTGTCCTTGTAGGTCAGGTAGTGGGCCAGGTCGGCCGCATCGGGTTTCACCGTGACGGCGGGCAGGTTGACGATGTGGGTGGCTTCGGCGGTGTAGCCGTTGTTGTCGGCGTGGGTGGCGGAAACGACCATGGACCCGGCGCACAGGGCGAACACGGCGGCAGCGGTCAGCGGGAGGAGGTTCTTGGTGTTCATTGTCATGCCTCTGTAGTGATGTTGTTGTGTGGTGTGGTAGTAAGGTAGTACACCTAGACGGACAGGGCAAGCAAAACCGTTCGTTTTGGTGAGTTGATTCAGGATTCAGTCAGGTTGAGGTCGGACAGCGGAAGACTTGTTATGGGTAAAGCAGAAACCGTGCCAATCGCAAGTTGTTGATCCAATAGGTTTTTGGCTTCTGTCCTGCGTGTCCGGTGTCCGAGTGCATGTCCGCCCAGGTGTCCGTCCTGCATGCAACAAGACGCGCCAGGGTGTGCGTTGTGACTGCGAACACGCCGCTTCCGCCCGATCCCGGTCAATGCGGTGTGTTCTGGTTTGGATGCCGTTCAACCAGGAACCGTTGCGGTCCACTGGCGCCGGCGCAGCCGGCATTCAGCTTTACCAGGGCAGCGAAGCGCCCTGCCAGTCGAGGAAGCGGCCGCTGTCCTTTGCCCCGAGGTGGTCGATCACGTGAAGCAGCCCTGCGGCGGATTCCTGCACGGACAGCGCGGCGTTGTCGCCCCCCATGTCGGTACGGACCCAGCCCGGATGCAGCGCGACGACCGTGATGCCGCGTGCAGCCAGGGCCTGCGACAGCAGCGAGGTGGTCATGTTCTGCGCGGCCTTGCCGATGGCATAGCTCGGGGTGCGGAATTCCTGTCGAAGGCCGATCGATCCGACCTCGGACGAAATATTGGCCACCACGCCGCCCTCGGCCAGGCGTGCGGCCAGCGTCTGCACCAGCAGGAACGGGCCGGCGGCGTTGGTATGGAAGCTGGCATCGAGATCGGCAGCGGTCACGTGGCCGAAACGCTCGCCGCCGCGCAGCACGCCGGCATTGTTCACCAGCAGGTGCAGGGGCTCATCATCGGTGACCAGCGACACCTCGTGGAGCAGCTGGTTGCGGCTGCGGGCATCGGCAACGTCGAGCGGCAGCACATGCAGGCGGCCGGGGTATTCGCCCGCCAGGCCGTTCAGCGCAGTGGCCTTGCCGGGCTGCCGGCAGGTCGCGATGACGTGGCAGTGGCGGGCCAGCAGCTGCCGGACAAGTTCCAGGCCCAGGCCCCGGTTGGCCCCGGTCACCAGGCAGTGCTTGCGGTCCATGGCACCTCCGCACAACAGGATTGGCGGGCCGCGGTGGGGCGGCGGATGGGCCATTCGTCATGGCTTGTGGCCTAGTGTAATGACCGCGGGCGGCGGTTAGCATCGGGGTTCTCCAGGCCCATTCAGTATTCAAAGGAGTGTCCGATGCACCTTTCCCGCCGGCCCCGCGCCGCCCTGCTCGCCATCGCCCTGTCCGCCGCGCTCGGGGGACTGGCCTACGCGCCGGCGTCGACGCATGCGAAGCCGGCGGGCGCGGACGTCGTGATTCCTTATGAAGAGTTCACCCTGCCGAACGGCCTGCGCGTGATCGTGCACACCGACCGCAAGGCGCCGATCGTGGCGGTGAATGTCTGGTACCACGTGGGCAGCAAGAACGAGACCCCGGGCCGCACCGGCTTCGCGCACCTGTTCGAGCACCTGATGTTCCAGGGCAGCGAGA
>CBIHLJ010000040.1:0-34064 GCA_966210745.1 uncultured Pseudoxanthomonas sp. | reverse complement strand
GTGTTGGGGATGGGTGGTAAGCCGTTGGGAAGCCGGGGGGTGGCGAATGCGAGGGTTACATGCCTCGCCATCGTCCAGCATGTTGGGGTTCGCAAGCTCACCCCAACCTATAACCCTACTTCATGCCGGCGAAGCCCCTATTCCCTCTTCTTGAACAAGAAATTCAAATAGATGGAAAGAGAGATCGCCGCACTAATCAGCAAGAACGGGCTCAATGCGACGGCGAGATCGCTAACTCCTTGGCGATACAGGACAGCGTCATTTCCTGAGATGACCACTCTCGCAGCCACTCCCGACACAAAAAAAGTCGCCAACTGCATTAGAAATAGAATCAGTACGAGATTCCTTTGAGTGCGATATCGCTTTGCGCGCAGCGCAAGAACCGTGGCCACTAACAACACGAAAAAAATGCATACCAGTGCAAACGTACTCATTCAGAGCTCTCCACTATGAGCATCCACACCCAACCGGTCGAGCACCGGTAATCTCATCCGCAGCCCGGCTGGCGCCAGCATCAATGTCCGCGCGACTGTCGGCGTCCCAATTAAATGGTTCACCGCTCGGAAACAGAGACTCAAGCCAGTTCTCCGCAATGCCGGCCGCACTTACCGTTCCCCAACCCATCAACGATGTGTGATACATCCCGCTATAGCCAGCAGCGTAGTTGCCAAAATCAGCTGCATCAATTCTTCGGCCATCGACGACGAATGTATCGTTTGCCCCCCTAACCTTGAAGTCAAGTTTGCCCCATGGAGCATGATTAATCACCATCATCGCGTTACCAAAGGGATTTCGTACGCTGTTTCGGGCGTAGGCCAGTATTTCATTTGTTTCGCATTCCGTTCTAGCCTCCAATCCAAGTGGATCGATTCGATCAATAGGATTCCCACCCACATACCCATACGTATTCAACCCACCAGCCAAGCCAATCGGATCCGACTGCAGATATCTACCCACCCGGCTATCGTAATCACGGAACCCGTTGTACCAAAAACCCGTTTCCGCATCGAAGTACTGCCCCGGAAATCCGAGATTCAAGGCACCCAGGTTATTGAACACAACCGCGCGGTCAAACGCGTAGTTGGCCGCCGCCCAACGCATGGTGTTACTGCTATCGGTCACGACCTCTGGACGCCCCAAATGATCGTTGTGAAGGAAGAACAACTGGTTGTTGCGCACCATGGCGATGGGTTCATTGCCCAGCCACAGGTAGCTGCTCCATACGCCATCCGTATACTCGGTCAGCAGCGTATTCTGGGCTGCATACACGAATCGACTGCTCCCTGACGGCCCACTTTTTCCGATGCGCTGGTCCAGCGCATTGAACTGATATGTCGTGGTACCTGCGGCATAACTCCGGTACGCCCGATTTCCTCCACTGAAGTAGCCGACAGCAGCACTGCGTGACGCAGTAATCAGCCGATTGAAACCGTCGTAACCGTAAGTGGTCGTTGAACCTCCCCACGACTGACTGGATCGGTTACCTCTACCGTCATACGCATAGACAATGTCCTCGCTTGCCAGTCGATTGCTGGACGCATCTACCTGATAGGTCGTATTGGCGGTCGCACCTTGCCCTGGCACCCACCAGCTGTGGAACGAGCGATTGCCGTTGGCGTCATAGGAAAAGCTCTGATTTCCAGCAGGCGCGGTAACGCCCGTCAGTCGAGACAGTGCATCGTAAGCAAAGGCTTCGTTGTACTCCGGCCTTGACCAGTTCTGGATCGAAGTGATCTCGTCGTTGACGTTGTAAGTCTGCGTATGACCCACCCACCCGTGGTCATGTGTGATGGTCATTCTGCCGTCAAGGTCGTAGCTTCTTTCCTTGATGACGCCGTTGCCGTACGTAAACTGGCCGATGGGACCGGAAGGCTGATACTGCATTCCCGTCGCAACGTTATGGGTCACGCCATTGATGACGGCCTGCATGACGGTCAGCCTGCCTTGACTGTATCCGTACCCCACCGAAACCCCGCTCGGGTAGGTCATGCCCGCCAGCCGGCCAACCGCATCATACGTGTAATGCGTCCACTCATCGCTTGTCGGCGTCCAATCGCGTGTTACGGTGATCTTGCCGTCTTCGCTGTATCCATAGTGCCGTGTCCCGCCGCTATGGTCGGCATTGCACAGTCGACCTTTCCCGTTGCTACACCAGTCGTACCCGAATCCCCTTCCCTCTGTCGGGGTTCCATACCAGGCGAGTCGACCCAACGTATCGTAGTTGTAAGTAAGGGTACTGCCATCATTTCGCACTTGGTGCGTCATCTGGCCGAAAGCGTTGTATTGGTAGGTCGTCGTGCCGGTATCCGGACTGGTCAGCGACCACAATTGACCGAATCCATCATACAGATACGTCGTAATGTTTCCCTTGGGATCCTTGACCCATACGAGCCGATCGCCCAGGTCGTACTTGAACTCCGATACGCCTCCGGCCGCATCAATCTGCTTGGTCAGACGGCCGAGCTTGTCGTACTCCATGCGTGTCTCGCGTCCTAGAGAGTCGATACTGAGAAGCAGGCGATCATCCCTGTCGTACCCATAATCCTGCCGCTGCCCGTTATTGCCTCGGCGTGCAATGACACGGCCAAGCTCGTCGTAATCGGTGTACGCACGGTACGAAACGCCGGCAGGCAGTGCCTGGAGTGCCTGCACAGAAGAAGGAGTAACGCTCGCCATACCGCCTTGCCGCGCAAGGGGACCAAACTGCGGTATGCAGTCCGGAACCGCTGGAGGACAAGGATCTGTTGGCGGATTGGAGGCGTAGACGACGTCAAGTGTCGTGCTTGGCGTCATGGGACCGAAGGCGACCCCCGCATGGGTCATCTGCCACTGAGATGCATAAGTTCCATATCCGGGCGCTGTGCCTTGGATGCTGAAGGTTGCGGTCTGTCCCGGGAGTACGGTACCGGGCACACCAACCACGCTGATGCCGAAGGCGCTGCTGAAATTCTGGCTTGTAGAAACGAGCTTATAACCATCAGCCGTCGACCATGCAGTCGTGCCGGTGTTCTTCAACTGGATATTGATGGTGTAGGACTGACCCACGTAAAGGGGAGATATCGTCTGTCCGATGTACTGGACGCCTGCAACAGGATCGACAGGAGCGCTCGTCAGACGCTCGGCTTCAACAAGCATTGGCAGCGACGCGTTGTTGTAGGTATACCGCATCCGTTGGTAGGCGCCGCCTGGTGTTGCCTCATGCGTCGACAGCAAACGTCCGGCCGTGTCATATCGCAAATGACGTGCATGTGCATCAGGCGTCGTGACAAGGACGAGACGCCCCATTCCGTCATAGGCGTACGTCGTCGTGTGGGTAGCACCGCCTACGATGCGCTTCTGAGCCGTGATCCTTCCCCGCGCATCATAGACATACTCGGCAACATCGCCATTGATGCCGGTGATCCGCCCGGGCTGACCGAGTTCGTTGTAGTTGTCATACACCACATTGCCGAGCGCCGACCCCACGCCGACGAGATCACCTTTCGTGCTGTAGCTATAGGTAACAGCATCGGCATTTCCATACAGCGGCCCGTCAACGGTCATGGTGGCAACCATGCCACTGGCATGCTCGGTATAGGTGTAGTAGGTGATCCTGGTTTGATTCAGGCTGGCCGGTACGGCGCTGGACAGGTTCCTGACCGTCGTCGTTTCCAGTCGCTTGCGCGCGTTGTAGCCATAAGTGATCTGGTACAACTCTTGCGTACCGGCCTGGTTATGCACCGTCTCCCTCAAGAGCCGGTTCTCAGCAGGGTCCCATACGTAGCTGGTTGCCCGGGCCTCAGGGGTCCCGGCGGCGACGATTTTCTTGAGTAACTGACCTTTGGCATTGTAATCGTAGTCGGTTACACCACCCTCGTTATCGTAGACCTTGTCCTTGTATCCATTGGCATCGTAGGTGATGCTTCTGGCGCTCGATGGACAGTTGTTCGAAGCGTGACCCGTGACCGTCGTCAGCTTCCGGTCGAAGAACGCCTGCGTCGATTGCTTGCCGAGCGGGTTCGTATGCAAGACCGACATCGTCTGCTTGCCGTTCTGGAATCCACTTGTATACGCAAAGGTGTGGCGATCAACGCCACCTGCATGCTCACTGAGAGTGGCACGGCGTTCCGCGTCATACGCGAAGGTGGAGTAGCGAACGTCGTTGTACGACTTGCCTGTGAGAGCGAAGAATTCAGGCTTCTCGTAATGATAGGTAATGACTGTCGAAGGGGTGCCCGGCAGCGTCACCGTGGCCAGGAGATGCAAGCCATCGTAGACCTTCTGATGGCTGTAGGTGTATCGATACGCGTTGCCAGACGGATCGTTGATCTGCCTGAGCTCATCGCCCGTCCACACGAACTGTATGAATCGCGTGGAGGTATGGGTAACGCGCTGGAGCTGCGTTCCCTGCATCCCTCCATACGTGAACGTCCACCCTATTCCCTGTTCATCCTTGACCTCCAAGGGCAGCCCACCCGCTCTGTAACGCTCGAGGGTTCCTGCTTCCCCGTACAGCATCCAGCTCCCATTGGCCTGCCGCACGATCCTGGAAACCGGACTCGCCTTCTCTTCGTAGTAGATGCCGTCAGCTGCCTTGATGTAACGAACTTTCCGCCCATCTGGTCGATGCGCCCAGATCGTGGAGTAGGTGTGGCCCACCTGGCATTCGGCATTGCTCGGAATGGGATAGCAATGGCTCAACCCGTATCCACTGCCGAAGCTGAGCTTGTAATCGAAGTTGGTCTGCCAGTGATAGCCGAAGAGGCCGATGCCGTCCCAGTGCTGGTTCCAGGTGCGTTCAAACCTGAGTCCGGATCCCGCAAAATCGACCTCATACTCGATCTTGTTGCCGGAGGACATGACCACGGGATTACCCGCTGTCGGCTGCTCCTCTTTGCAATCCTGGGGCGCGCTTGAGTCCTTGTCGGACCCACTTTCCAATTGCCCCATGTTCCCGCTGAACTCGTTGCCATTGACGATGCCGCCGGCGGTGCCAAGGGACTCTATTCCCGACCTGTAGACAGTTTGCGGGTTGGGTCGGAAACCATGGACCGGCACTGTCGGAAGATTGGTCGTACCCGCTCCGTTGGGCAGCCTGGGGATGAGGGTATCGTCAACTTGCGCCATCACTGAAGGTGCCAGCGATGCCGACAAGCCAACGAGCGCAGCGCTAGACAATACGAAGTTTCGTATAGCCGCGGAACATCGGAAAGGATTTGAAACGAATCCCTGCTCTTCCCCAGCCCAACGCATACGACCAGCTTCCATCTACTCCGCTCCATTCCAGCCCCTTGCAGGCCAGAGTCCATGCGTCCGCCACCCCGGCGGGACACCCCATGCCGGAAAAAACTACTACCCGGCAATGCACCTTGGGAAGTCGTGAACGCAAGTAAGCGTATTTATGTGCAGTACTACTCGCGCCGCAGGCCCGATCCGCCTGTACGGAGTACGTCGGACACACTCTTCATCCGTATGGTGGGGGCTTGGTGCAGCGCCCTGTCCAGCGCATACGGGGACGCCCCCGCGTCGCGTCCCAATGTGAGGCATGATGAGTCCGGGGAATGGCGCCGCCTTCGACGGGGCCCATGGCTGGCGCAGCGCCGGCACACATGCAGCATCACCTTGTCGGCAGGGAGGCGTCAGCTCATGGGACAGACTCACGGAACCTCAACGGCGCGCGGCGCGCATCGCCGCGTCGCGCTACTGCGGGCTTGGCTCGCCTGCCTGGCATGCCTGTTGTGGAGCTCCGCGCACGCCGAACCCATCATCACCACCATCGCCGGCGGCGGCAACCCGGTATCGGGCAACGGTGACGGTGGGCCCGCCACGCAGGCCCGGCTGCAAGAGCCCGTCGCCGTTGCGGTGGACCCTTCCGGCAATGTCTTCGTCGCCGAACGTTATGGGTTCACGGTGCGCAGGATCGGTACCAACGGCATCATCACCACGGTGGCCGGCAACGGTCAGCAGATGTACGACGGCGATGGCAAGCCAGCGACCTCGGCCGCCATCGATGTGCGTGGCATCGCGGTCGATGCAGCGGGCAACCTTTACATCGCCGACGGCGGGAACGGTCGGATCCGCAAAGTGGCACCCAACGGCGTCATCAGCACCCTCGCCTCCACTGGCCTGTCGTTCCCCACGCGCCTGGCGGTAAGTCCATCCGGGCAGGTCCACGTGATCGACCAGTTGCGGATCTGGAAAGTGAGCCCGTCGGGCAGCCTTCAACTGGTGGCGGGCATCGGCGAATACGGTTCGACGGGCGATGGCGGGCCCGCCATCGCGGCGCGCCTCGGCAATCCTGAGGCGCTGGCCTTCGATCGCAGCGGTCGGCTCTACATCGTCGACAACGGCGACAGGATCCGACGCATCGACCTCGACGGGACGATCTCGACGATCGCCGGCAATGGTCCCTTCCGGGTCGACCCGGTGGCGAAGAACTCCCGCATCCACGCGCCTACGGGCGTCACGGTGGATGCTCGTGGCAATACCTATGTCGCGCTGCGGAACAACCTGGTACGCACCATCAACCCCGACGGCATCATCGACGATGCGGTGGTCAGGCTGAACGACTCGGGCGGCATGGTGATAGGCGCGCCTTTCGGTTTCCAGGGCGACGGCGGTCCCGCGCTCGACGCGCTGCTGTACGAACCGGCAGCACTCGCCATCGATGAACAGGACCACCTGTACATCGCCGACACAAGAAATGGACGCATCCGCAAGGTCACGCCGATACCGACGGCCCGCACACCGCTCGGCCTGGACGCATTCGCGCCCCAGAAGATCTACGGCATCGGCAGTTACGTCAGGCACGTGGCGATCGGCGACATCACCGGCGATGGTCGGCAGGACGCCCTGCTCACGACCTCGAGCTGGTCGGGACCGTACGCCGAGCCGGCCAAGGATTTCCGGGTCTGGCTCTTCGTGCAGAAGCCGGATGGCACGCTGGCGGCACCGCTGGGTTATCCCTTCCCGGGCGACGCAATCGGTGGACGCACGGGCAGCGGACTGGACACGGGCGACTTCAATGGCGATGGATTCGAGGATGTGGTGGTCGGCACGCTCACCGGCATCACGGTGTTCCTTGGCTCGCCCTCGGGCCTGGGGTCCGGCCTCGGCTACGCCTCCCAGACGCCGGGCGCACAGGCGGCCCACGGCCTCACGGTGCTCGATGTGGATCGGGATGGCCGCCTCGATGTCGTGACACTCAGCGGCGGCAGGAGCGAGGGCGGCACCAGTCACACCGACCAGGTCGGCCTGCTGGTCTATTACGGCAATGGCAGCGGCGCCTTCCCGCGACAGGACTTCCGCGTGCGCCCTGCGGGTGCGAGCTGGGGCGCGCTGCGTGCCGCCGATATCAACAACGACGGGGTGCTCGACCTCACCAGCTCCTGGACCGACATCATCGCCGGTTATTACCGCGGCGGCTTTGAAGTGACACTGCACCAGGGTGCATCCGGTTTCGGGGCGGTGCGGCGCTGGCATCCCGCCGAATCCCTGTCTTGGGGCCCGGGCTATGCGTTCGGCGACTTTGATGGCGATGGCCGGAAGGATGCGATCGTCTCGTACACGGCCAACACGCCGTCGGCGAGGTATGCGCACTTCAGGCAGGAGCGCGACGGCAACTTCGTCGAGATCGGCGCCTGGCCTGCCTTCGATGTGCCGGACGAACTGATCAGCGCCGATATGAACAATGACGGACGCGATGATCTGCTGGTCATCCACGGCGGGTGGAGTTCCATAGGCTACATGCAGCAGAAGCCGATGGGCGGGCTGGATGTCGAGATCAAGTACGAAGTCGAGCAATCCTCCCACCCGCAGATGCCTGCACTGGCGGTGGGCGACCTCAATGGCGATGGATGCCGCGACGTGGCGATGGCCGACCGCAACTACGGACTGGTCGTGCTGGAAGGGCGCAACTGCATGATCCGCGCGAACGGCTCGCAACCGCTGGTTCCCGGCTGGGGGTCGCTCGCCATCCACGGCGCGATCGTGCAGGGCCAAGCGAGCCCGCGCGAAGGCGACCCGTCGCGACCCGTTCCACGGGGCGGACCCGCCGTGCATGCGCAGGATGGCGCCACCGTGCACCGGAGCAGCGATGCCGGTCGCGCGTGGCGTGCGCGCAGGATAGCGATCACATGGTTGATGCTGTTGGGGGCGCTGGGCGTCTTCAGCGGCGCCGTGTGGTTCGTACTCACGCAGACCTCATGGCTGCGCCGTTGAACGCCGCGCCGCGTCCGCGGCGTCGGCACTGAAGGCGGTCGGCGATCACGCCTGCGGGTGGCCGGCTCTGCAACCACCCTCGCTCAATCCTCACCCCTCCCCCAACACCTCCCGCAACCGCACGTTCTCCTCCACCACACGCCCATACGCACGGAACAGCGACCACGTTCCCCACACGCCCAGCACCAGGGCGTGGGCGAAGGGGATTGCGGCCAGTGCCATGAGCGAGGCCAATGCGGTGGCGTCGAGGGTGTGCACGTAGGGAATGGCCATCAGCACCTGGTTGATGAGCACGGCGATGCTGGAAATGGTCAGCAGTCCGAAGCTGACGTGGCGGAAGCGGCGCCATGCGCGCCACTGGAGCGCCAGCACGACCACCGTGCATACCAGGCCCGCGATGATGAAGATCCAGCTGAGGATCATGTAGACGGGCATGCAAACTCCTGCGGCGGGTGCGGTGACCGGTTTTTATCACGCCGATGCGCGCTTGCTCGAGCGCACATGAAAAGGCCCCGCGGTGCGGGGCCTTCTGTTTCCGGTGTGGGCCGTGACGCGCACGGCCGCGCGTCAGTGCGGTTTCTGGCGGTCGAGCGTGAACGCGTCGGCGACGGCGTGTTTGGCGCGCTCCCACGTGAGGCGGGAACCGCCCCTGGCGCGACCCCACCCGCGTTCGAGATCCGCGGCCAGGCTGTCGTCCCATTCGCGGTCACTGTACAGGCCGCGTGCGTAGGTGCCGTAGCGATAGGCCGGCCGATAGTCGTCATACGCATCGCCTTCCTGGCGATACGACGCCCGGTCGAAATGTTGCGAGAACCTATCGTCGGTCCGCGCGTAGGCGCCATACGTGCGGTCGGCGCGCTCCCACGCATCCTGCGCGGCGGGACGGGCGCGCGTCCAGTCCAGGCGCGACTCGCCCTTCAGCGTCTCCCAGTCGGCCTGCAGGCGACGTTCGGTGTCTTCCCACGACTGGTCCGGATACTCGCCACGCGCCACGGCGCCGGCGCGGTAGACGCCTGCGTAATCGCGCTGGAAGTCGTATTCCTCGGTGTAGTACGGACGGCTGCGGTATGTCTCGCGCCAGTACGCTTCCTCACCGGTCGGGTCGATGCGCTCGGCCACGCCCTTGCCGGCCGCAGCACCGAGAACGGTGCCGGCGGCGGCCCCTATCAGCGTACCGATGGGACCGAACACGGTACCCGCTACGGCACCGGCCGCCATGCCGCCGGCGACGCCACCCACGCCCACGCCCACCGGGTGCGAACCGGGTGTGCCAGTGAGCGGGTCACGGTTTCCATCTCGTTGTGAAGTATCGCGTGTCATCTGCTGTGTCCTTCCTTTTGAAGTGATGAAGCGATGCGACATGCACCCCTTCATTCCGGTCGCGGACATCAAGGTGGATGCCGCACGCGGAGTGACACCGATACTCCGGATCGCAGGTGACAGCCACGTGCACGCGCGTCATGTTGGTGATCGCGCCGTGAGCGAAACGGGCGCACGGCCACAACACGACATGAATCACCGACATGTCATGCCGGCGTCGTGCACCGTCGCCTACGCGCAAGCCGCGCTCTCGTGCCGAAAGGTGCGTGGCGCGTCCACGCCGCATGGCAGCGTGATGGCGAAGACGGTCCTGCCCTCGTCGACCTTGGCCATCACGTCACCGCCGTGCGCGGTGGCGATCTCGCGCACGATGAACAAGCCGAGCCCCAGGCTGGTGTGTTCGCCCTGGTTGGCCGCCCTCGAACCGCGGCGCAGCGGGTCGAACAGGGCATTCAGTGCCTCGGTGGACAGCGGGTCCCCCGCGTTGCTGACTTCGATGCACGCATGATCGCCATCGCCCGTCACGGTCACGCCGATCTCCGCGCCCGCCTCGCCGTACTTCGCGGCATTGGTCACCAGGTTGTGCACGGCTTCGCGCACGCGCGCGTCGTCGAAGTGGCCGCAGGTGTCGCCGTCCATCTGCAGCCTGATGGGCGCATCGTGCAGCGTGGCGCGCAGCAGCTCCACTTCCTCGGCGACCGCCTGGCCCAGGTCGCACGCCAACCGGTGCAGCGTCATGCCCGCGCCCAGCGTGCTCTTGCTGTAGTCCAGCAGCCCATCCACCAGCCGGCTCAGCTGCAGGCCGCCGCTGAGGATGCGCTCGGCCAGGCGTGCATTCGGCGTGTCCTTCGTGCGGTCCACCAGGAATTCCGCCGTGCCCACGACCGCCGTGAGCGGGCCGCGCAGGTCGTGCCCGAGGGCACCGAGGAAGACATTGCGCCACGACTCCACCGTGCGCGAGAACTCCAGCAGCGATTCCGCCACCGCCTGATCGATCGCTTCGTTGAAGCGGATCACGTCGTCCAGGGAGCCGACGGCCGGCGCTTCCTGCGCCGCCCACAGCCGCAGTACCGACGCGCGCAGCGCGCGGTACTCGGCAATCATCTGGTTGACGCCGAAGCCATCGTCGGCGCGGCTGCGTCCATGGCTGCTGGCCGCCGACTCCGGCCCGGCGGAGGCAGGCGCGCGACCCTGTGCCTTTGCGCGCTGCTGCGCCGGACTCTGCGGCGAGCGCAGGTCGGCGACGATCTCGCGCAGGATGAGGGGAATGTCGTTGCGCAGGCGTTTCACGCTCAGCTGCGCGCCGTCCGGCGCCTGCGTGATGGCGAACTCGACGGCGTCGTCGAGGATCCGTTGCGGATGGGCTTCGATGAAGTCGGCAAGTCGCATGGGCGCTCCTTGGCATGGGTGCGGTGTCGTGGTCGTTATGGGATCGGCCCCCTGTCGGGCATGGTGCGCATGGGTCAGTCGGCGATGCTGCGCGGATCGCGCGGATCGTCGATGTGCAGCGGTGCGTCCGGTGGCGGGTCCGGCTCCACGGGCGCGTCCTCGGGGTCGCCCGGATCACGCGGCATCGGCGGCATTCCGGGATCCTCGGGACGATAGGGATCGCTCGGCGTGCCGGGCGCGCTCGGTTTGCCGGGTCCGGACGGCGTGCCCGGCGGCGTGGGCTGGCCGGGCGGTGTCGGCGTGCCCGGTTCGCTCGGCTTGGGCGTGCCGTGTGCGGCAATGTCGCGTGGCGTCATGGGATGTCCTTCATATCTGCGGCGGATGGCGGCGTGGCTGCCCGTCGGTGGCACCGGGTTCGGCTTCGGGATCGTTGCGTTCCTCGTTGGTGCGCTTGCCGGGCGATTCGCCGGGCACGACGGCGCCGTCGGGGCGACGCTGTTTCTCCATCGGATTGGGTGCCACGCGGGTGGCGTCGCGGGTCTTGCGATCCATGGCGGGTTCCTCGCTTGCGAGAGGCCAGCGTGCGCAGGGCAACGTTGATGAATCGTGAGCGTGGCGTTTCTGTTTTCAGCGTGTGGTCACGCTATGGCCGCAAGGCGGCTGCACGCTGAACGCGTTGGCCGCATGCATACGACGCCTTCACGAACGCCGCCCCAGCATGGATTCATGCTTTGTCAAGAACGTATCGACGCGCGTCTCAACGACGCTGAAAGTCTGGTCCGCTCCGGCGCCGACATCGGCGACCCACAGGCGTTCCTGCGTGGCCTGTGGACCCAGGTCTACGATCACGCGCCGATGCACCTGCGCTCGGGCGTGTTGCGCCGCCTGCATGCGTTGTCGCGCCGACTGGGCGCTTCCTACGTGCACGGCGAGGTCGGTCGCACCACCGCGTGATCACACGGGCCCGCGTGTGCGGGCCGAAGGCGACGGATGCGTGTGTGGCCTACACCGGTGAGCGCAAGCGTGTCAGTGCGACTTCGATGTCCTGCCGGCGGAACGGCTTGGCCAGCACGTGCGCATCGGCGAAGCGGTCGGGCAATCCCTGCTGGCCGTAGCCGGTGGTGAACAGGAACGGCACGCCACGCTCGCGCAGCGCATCGGCGACGGGAAACGACGGCGTCCCCGCCAGATTCACGTCCACCACCGCCAGATCGATCTTGGCCTCGGCAAGTTCGGCCAAGGCCTGGTCCACCGAGCCGGCGCTGCCGGCCACGTCGTAACCCAGCGTGGGCAGCAGGTCTTCCAGCAGCATCACCAGCATGGATTCGTCTTCCACGATGAAGACACGCGGTGCGGGGTCGGTCGTCGTCATGCGGCCACTCCTGGGTCGGGCATGGGGGCGGTGATCCGGCATGTCACGCCGGTCGTGTTGAAGTCGAGCGCCACGTCGCCGCCGAGGTCATGGCGCAGGCCGCGTTCGATCAGGCGCGAGCCGAAGCCGCGGTGCGCGGGTGCGGTGACCGGTGGCCCGTCCCTCTCCTGCCAGGACAGCACCAGCGTGCGGCGGCCCTGCACGGCCTCGGCGCGCCAGTGGATGCACACGCGCCCTGGCCTGGCCGACAGCGCGCCGTACTTCATGGCGTTGGTGAACAGTTCGTGCAGCGCCATCGACAGCGCCAGTGCGCGCTGCGGATCCAGTTGCATCTCCGGCCCGTCGATGTCGAAGCGTTCGGGATCGGCCAGCAGGCACGGGGCGACGGCGGTCCGCACGATGTCGGCCAGCGGCGCGTGTTCCCACTGCTGGCGGGTGAGCACGTCGTGTGCCTGGGCCAGGGCGTGCAGGCGCGCTTCGAAGCGGTCGCAGGCCAGGCCCATGTCGTCGGTGCCGCGCAGCGTCTGCAGGGCGAGCGATTGCACGATGGCCAGGGTGTTCTTGACGCGGTGGTTGAGTTCGTTGAGCAGCAGGCGCTGGTGTTCTTCGTGAAGCCGGCGCGCGGTGATGTCGGTGGCGGCGCCGAACCATTCGGTCACGTCGCCGCCGATGGGGCGAATGGGCACGGCGCGCGAGGACACCCATGCCCAGCTGCCGTCTTCGCTGCGGAGGCGGTGTTCGGCGCTGAAGGGGGTCTGGGTGGCGCGTGCGCGGGTGATGGCCTCGGCGACCTGGTCGCGGTCGTCGGGGTGGATCAGCACGTCCAGCCAGTCCGGGGTCAGCGAGCCGTGGCGCCCGAACAGCAGGCTGCCGCCGACGATGTCGACTTCGCTCCAGTCCTGGTTGGTGCGGTAGACCAGGTCGGAGGTGGCGTCGACCATGGCGGCGAGGCGTTCTTCGCTCTTGCGGCGAGCTTCTTCGTGCCGCTTGCGTTCGGTGACGTCGCGGGTGGTGCCGGCGACGGCTTCCACCTCGCCACTGGGGCCGATCACCGGGACCAGCAGGTAGTCGTAGATGCGGTGGCCGTTGGTGCCGTTGAAGGGCACGTCGCCGCGCACGGGCTGGCGGGTGGCGATGACCTGGTCGATCTCGCGGTCGTGCATGGCGGCGTGCCAGGGTTCGTAGCCGATCTCCAGGCAGGTCTTGCCGATGGCCTCGTCCCAGGTCATGCCCCACATGGCCAGCAGGGCGGCGTTGGCGTAGGTGAAGCGGTGTTGCAGGTCCCACATGTAGACCAGATCGGGCGTGGTCTGCAGGAGGGTTTCGTACAGGCGAACGCGCTGTTCCGCGGGGGCGTGCGCGCCGCCTGCCATCAAGGCGCTGTCCATGGGGAGGCGTGGGTTTCCGATGGCGACACCGGAAACCTTATCGCCCGCGCCCGTGCGCTACCCGTGAAACTTGGCACGGTGCGCGGCGTTTGCGGGGGTTGCTGTTCAGGGAGCGGAAACAGGAAGGCCCCGCGATGCGGGGCCTCTGTGGTGCAGCGGGTGTGTGGGTCAGGTGTTGGCACCGACGCCGCTGACGGGCTCGGCGGTGGCCTTGCGGCGGGCGAAGCGCGAGGCCAGTTCGCGGCGCGCATCGTCCACGCCCTTGCCCTTGCCCGCCACCTTCAGCACGCCGTACACCTCCAGCGCGGCGGCCATCAAGTCGCTGCCGAGGGCGAGTTCGGTGTCGGTGACGCGCTGGTAGAGCTGCGCCAGGCGAAGGGAACACGGACGCAGGGCGTCGAGGGCCATCTGGTCCTGACGGAAGGCGGCGATGTCGAAATCGCGCGGCATGATGCCGGAGTGCTGTTCCGCGACCGCAAGCGCCGTCGTGCAGAATGCATGCGACTTGGTGCCCATCTTGAACATGTCGCGGCGCTCGTCGTTGGTGAGGGCGATCAGGTTCTGGAGGTCGGCTTCCAGTGCGGAGATGGAAGCGAGGATGCGCTCCACGGTCTCGGGATCGAGTGTCAGGCTGATGCGGTTCTGAGTCATGGTCCGTCCTTAGTTGTGTTCTGCGTGATGCCGGCCGGGTCCGACCGGCGCATGCAGCGTAGCGCGCACGAACGCCGATGCGACGTTGCGCACGCTAATGTTGGATTTCTCACGCGAACGATATCGATCGAGGCAAATAGCCTGGCGCGTCAGGCGTTGTGTGTGTTGACCCAGTCAAAAAGCCTGACGGCTCAGGCTTAGTGTGTGTTGAAACAGCCAAATTGCCTGGCGCGCCAAGCTTAGTGTGTGTTGAGCCAGCCGAAATGCTTGGCGCCTGAGGCTTACTGTGTGTTGAAACAGCCGAAAAGCCTGACGCGTGAGGCTTAGTGTGTGTTGATCCAGCCAAAACGCTTGAAGCATCAGGCTTTGTGTGAGTAGAGGGAATGCCGTCTGCCGGCACCCATGCAACGGTCAGGTGTCCCCCGCTCCTTCACCTTGGCGTGTGATGCCGCGTAGCGCCGGGGCCACTCCATCGGTGGCACGCAGCCGATCGCCAGTAGGCAACGGATTCAGTTCAGGCTTGTCCTTGAGTGGACATAGGGCGGGCTCAAGCCCGCCTACCCTTGAGAGCGTCAGGAATTCCGTGCGCGAGACCTACCCTGACCACACCCAGGTTCCCCCTACTCTTCCAGTTCGACGCCCCCCACCGGCAGCAGCGGCAGCCCCAGCTCCTTGAGGAATGCATTGTGCTTGGCCGTGGCCGCGCGCAGTTCCTTCTCGATGGCCACCAGATCACGATGCGTCTTCGCCAGATCGATCTCAGTCTCCGCCTCCGCCGTGCTGACATAGCGTGAGATATTGAGATTGAAGTCGTTGCCGGCGATCTCCTTCATCGAGACGCGGCGTGAGTAACGCTCGTGCTCGGCGCGGTCGCGGTACGTCTCGACGATGCGCTGGATGTGATCGTCACCCAACTGGTTCTGCCGCTTGCCCTTGGTGAAGTGATCCGCGGCGTTGATGAACAATACGTCGTCCGGCTTCTTGCACTTCTTCAGCACCAGGATGCAGACAGGGATGCCGGTGGAATAGAACAGATTGGGCGGCAAGCCGATCACAGTGTCGATGTGGCCGTCGGTGAGCAACTTGGTGCGGATGTCCGCCTCCTTGCCGCCCCGAAACAGCACGCCGTGCGGCAGGATGATGGCCATCACGCCATCGTCCTTCAGGTAGTGCAGGCCGTGCAGCAGGAAGGCGAAGTCGGCGGCGCTCTTGGGGGCGACGCCGTGATTCTTGAAGCGCATGTCCTCGGCCATGGCCTCGCCCGGCTCCCAGCGGTAGCTGAAAGGCGGGTTGGCGACGATGGCATCGAACTGCGGTTTCCTCGCCGGATTCGTCTCGCGCAGGAAGTCCCAGTCGTTGGTCAGGGTGTCGCCGTGATAGATCTCGAACTCGGTGTCCTTCACCCCGTGCAGCAGCATGTTCATGCGCGCCAGGTTGTAGGTGGTGATGTTCTTTTCCATGCCGTAGATGCGGCCGATGCTGCCGCCGGCGTCCTTCATGCGGTGGCGCACGTTGAGCAGCAGCGAGCCGGAGCCGCAGGCGAAATCGAACACGCTGTCCAGCTTGCTGCGCGGGCCGGATTTCGGCTCCTGGCTGTCCAGGGTGACGATGGCGGAGAGGATGTTGGAGATCTGCTGCGGGGTGTAGAACTCGCCGGCCTTCTTGCCCGACCCGGCGGCGAACTGGCCGATCAGGTATTCGTAGGCATCGCCGAGCGCATCGACGTCGGTGGAGAAACCGGCGATGCCCTCGGCGATCTTGCTGATGATGGCGCACAGCTTGGCGTTGCGGTCGGCGTACTTGCGCCCCAGCTTGTCCGAGGCCAGGTTGATCTCGGAGAACAGGCCCTGGAAGTGGCTCTGGAACGACTCTTCCTCGATGTACGTGAAGCCCTGCTGCAGGGTATTCAGCAGCGCGTCGTCCTGGGTCTTGGCCAGGTGGACGATATGGCCCCACAGGTATTCCGGCTTGATGACGTAGTGCGCCTTGCGCCGCATCTGCTGCTCGAATGCGGGCACGTCGGCGGCGTTGTCCGCATACCACACAGACAGCGGCGTCTTGCCGCCGTTGCCGATGGCATTGGGGTCGGGATAGTCGGCACCCAGCTCTTTCTTCGCCGCTTCCTCGTAGTTCCAGGACAGGTAACGCAGGAACAGGAACGACAGCATGTAGTCACGAAAATCGTCGGCATTCATCGCGCCGCGCAGTTTGTCGGCAACGTCCCAGAGGGTCTTGCCAAGCTGCTTTTGTTCTTTGTCGTTCATAGCTTCGGTCTACTCATTCCGGGAACAGCGCGGAGCTGAAAGGGTGACGCGTGATGAATTGCCGCAGTGCCCGGCGCAAATGCTCCTTGTTCTCCGGGAGCATTTCCCGCGGTTCGTAAAGCGAATAATCGCCATGGCTCATCAGGTCGATCATTCGCTTGTAGACGGTCCCGTTGGGGTCGTCATCTTCCGGTTTGATGCATTCGTGCCACTTCGCATACCCGAAGAAGCAGGCCGTCTGCTCCATCACTCGACGCATAACGTTGAAGTGGTGCGTATATAGCGCCCCAGACTTTTGCGCGGCATGCAAGTCCTGCAACGACGCGAGATGGTAGAGAAACGGGGTGCTATCCGTCTTGCTGACCAGGAACGCACCTGATGAAGCGTCTTTGGCCAAGAAATACTTCTTGGCCTTGTTTAGCTCGTTGCAGAGCACGTTGAAGAACAGCACATGATGGGACGATATGACGGTTCGCAGTATGCCCTTGGATTCCAGCAACAACTGGGCCAGATGATGTGCAACTGCGACAGCATTGTTGTCATCCAAAGATGAGATCGGATCATCCACATAGACGTATTTCACCCAGCTATACGCCTCGATTTCCGGATCCATCGCCAACTGAACAACCGCCAGAAAGAAGCACCAGATGAAAATGTTCTCCTCGCCGCGCGAGATCTTGATGTCCTCTTCCCGCTTTGTCTCGAAGGTTCCATCAGCCTTCTGAGCCCTGATTTCTCTGGCGAAGCTGACTTCCCAAGCTTCGGTATCGATCTCGAATTCGAAGTCCGCGTAGCGGTTCAACAAAGGACGAATGCGATTATCCATCTCCAGTTCCGCCAGTCCTGCGAAGAATCGGGACTCGCGATTGATCTTAAGCACTCGCTCTCGATCATTGATGAGGTCGTTATCCCACTGAAAGAGATCTTCGGTAAACGCGTTGAAATAAAGCGTGTCCCGTTCTTCGCCCTGCTTCCCCAAGTCCTTGAAGGCCGTAGAAAGGCGAGTCTTGCCCGTACCGTTGTAGGCATAGAGCAGGACGAAATCCTTCGTGTTCAACTCATCGCGCAGATGCTGAGCCAGCGCTGTCAGGTCAGGAAAGTTCATGGCGTCGGACGTCGCTTGATTCTGTTTTCCAGGGCGCTGAGTTCGGCCTCGTCGGCGGCGTCGGCCGCGCGGGCTTCCTGGTGCTTGCGTTGGGTATCGAACGCCAGCCAGCGCTCGCTGGTCTGCGCTTCCATCCGCTCGTGGCTCACGGCGCCGGCGTTGGCCAGCAGCGGAAAGCCATTGGAGGTGATGATCTGCCCCACGTTCTCCATCCAGAAGCGCATGGGGATGTCCTGCCTGTTCTTGGCGCGCAGCTCGGCGGTTTCCAGGAAGATGACCACCAGGCGGTTGAGGGTGTCGATTTCGTCTTCGGTCAGGTAGTTCTTGGCCACCACGATGTCGTGCTTGCGCACGCGGCCGCCGCTCCAGGCCCGCAGGCCGAAGTGCGGGTCATCGGCATTGGCGCGGGCCAGGATCAGCTCCGCTGCAGTCTGCCCTGTCACGGCAAACAGCAGTAGGTTCTGCACGGTGGCGAAGAAGGTCTGGGTGGCGCGGTCGGTCTTGTCGTAGTCGATGCTCAGCGCGAACAGATCGCGCACCTTCTGGTAGAAGCGTTTCTCCGAGGCGCGGATGTCGCGGATGCGCGCCAGCATCTCGTCGAAGTGGTCCGGGCGGCCGTCCGGGTTCTTCAGGCGTTCGTCGTCCATGGCGAAGCCCTTGCGCAAGTACTCCGTCAGTACGGTGTTGGCCCAGCGGCGGAACTGCACGCCGCGCGGGGAGCGCACGCGATAGCCCACGGCCAGGATGGCGTCGAGGTTGTACAGCGTCACCGGCCGGCGCACCTCGCGCCCGCCCTCCTGGTGAACTACCGAGGATTCCTCGGTAGTTCGTTCAGGTTCCAACTCCCTGTCCGCAAAGAGGTTTTTCAGGTGCAGGCTGATGTTGTCGGGGGTGACGTCGAACAGCTCCGCCATCTCCGCCTGGGTCAGCCAGACGGTCTGGCCGTCGGCGCGCAGCTGGATGCGGCTGTGGCCGTCCTCGGTGGTGTAGAGGATCAGGCCGCTCATGCGGTGGCGGCGTCCGGCGCGGGGAACAGCTGCTGCATCAGGCCACGCTTGTGGGTCTTGAGGGCGGCGAGTCGGTTGGATTCGGCGGTGATCTGGGTGTCGAGGGAAGATAGGCAGTCGGCGATGCGTTGCTGTTCTAGCTCAGTCGCGGGAACCGAACATTCCACGGCCTTCAGCACGTCTACGGACAACCCAGGCTGGGCTTGGCCTGTTGCGAACCGATTCAATGCCAGCTTCCCAAGTGCGTAGTAAAGCCACGGGACAACCACGCCGCGCTTTGGCGATACCACCAGCGCATGTTCCGTAGCGTAAAAATCACCCTCGGCAAATTGAACGTTTCCGCAAAGTGCCCCTTGCCGACCGATGAGCGGAAATGCCCCCGAGTGCGTGAACGAATTCGTGTAGCCACGCAAGCCATTCCCGCCGTAGCACGGAAATCTTCCATCGGCCTGCTGATCTGAAATCTCCGATGCCGATACAAACTTGCCCGCCTGCATATCGCAAACGCGATTCAGGGCTTTCAATTCCCATTCCGGAGCGTTGCGGAACTCGGGGAAGCGGAGGCGGGGGCGGGTTTCGCCGTCGCGGGGGAAGAGTTGCTGCATCAGACCGCGCTTGTACGCCTTCAACGCCTCCAGCTTGCGCACCTGCGCGGCAATCACCTCGTCCAGCGACGTCAGGCAGTCGGCGATCTTCTTTTGCTCGCAAGCTTCTGGAAGCGCGACGGAGAGCGCCGCAAGCTGGCGTGGATATAGATGCACCACGGTGTCGCCTTGCGCCACCTTGGCGAGCTGTCTTTTCTTCGATCCATTTAATAGGTAGCTGAGAAATACACCATCGTGCGGCGACCTAATTACGTTCAGATCACTACCCAGCGCGATACCATCCAGCAACACGCACGAGGCCGTCGCGATGTCGTCTTTCGTCTCTCCGGATGCGGGAACAATTACGTCATTGCTACGACTGAAGAAAAGTGTCGACTCGTCGGCGTTAGTCTTTGAGAACGCCTCGCGGATTACCTCACCGTATCGCGTGTACAGCTCACCGTACCGAATGCAATACAAAGCCCCGTCGGGATCAATTTCGGCTTTAGAGATGCCTCGCCCTTTCTCAAAGGTCGCCGCAGTTCCAAGGAGTGAAATGGGCCAAGCGCTTGTGCCCCGAAACTCCGGAAACCGCAACCTCGGTGTTGCCGTTGCTCCGCTCTGCTCCGCCATCACCGCGACTCCTCCCACGCCTTCAATCCGGCAATCTCCCGCCCACCTGCCCGCTTGCGCAGCAGCGTCCCCAGATCAGCCATCAGCGCCTCCTCCTTTTTCGCCCGCGCCTTCCAGCCCAGCTCCAGCGGCGCCAGCAATTCTGTAAGTGCCTCGCCATCCAGAATGCGGCGGGCCAGTACGGCCTCCACAAAGGCCTGCAAGCGGACGACCGGCAGGCCATGTGCGTCTGCCACCGACGCCAGCGCGCGGGCGGCCTTATCCTGCTTGAAGGCCTCGTAGCCCGCACGAATGGCGGCCTCGTCCAGGCCGGCCCCGGCCTTCAGGCCGCGCACGTACTCACTGATCTCCTCGCGCTCGTCCATGAACTTCGCATCGCCGGCAATCAGACCGATCAACTGCTCCCGGCTCATGCTGGCCTTGCCGGCCGGCTGCAGCGAAATGTCCGCCGCCAGCTTCATGATGTAGTCGTAGTCGATGGTGGCGGAGGCAAACAGCACGAACTCGAAATCGAGCTGGTCGACCGCCTCGTCCTTCTTGCCGCCCGGCGTGGCCTGCTGCGCACGCAGGCGCTGCGCCGTTTCCAGATACGCACCCCGGAACGCATTCAACTCGTCGCGCGGCAATACCTGCTCGATCTCCTGTGCCTGCTCCGGCGTGAGGTCGGTGTACTGACCCAGCTGCACGGCCAGCTTCTGGACCTGCTTGAAGCGCTCGACGAAGCCGGCGCGGGCGGCATCGCCCTTGAGGTTGGCGATATCGGCCGGCGTGCCGCTCACGCCCTGCGAGGCCATGAAGCGGTCCAACTGATCGCGCGCTTCTTTCAGCTTCTCGATCACGACAGGCGCGGTGTCCACCAGCCAGATGGTGCGTGCCTTCTCCACAGAGACCCCAGAGAACAGGGCGATAGCCGCATCCACACTGTCCTTCTGACCCCTGAAATCAAGGATGTTGCCGTAGGGCTTGGTGTCGTTGAGCACGCGGTTGGTGCGGCTGAACGCCTGGATCAGGCCATGATGCTTAAGGTTCTTGTCCACGTACAGCGTATTGAGGTACTTGCTGTCGAAGCCGGTCAGCAGCATGTCCACCACGATCACGATGTCCAGCTTCTCCCTGCCCTTCATCGGCAGGTCCGCATTGGGGAACTGCTGGTCCTTGATGCGCTGCTGCACATCCTGGTAGTAGCCGTCAAACTCCTCAATACGGTGGTTGCTTCCGAAGGCCGCGTTGTAGTCGGCGATGATCGCCGCCAGCGCCGCCTTCTTCTCCTCAGGGTTCTTCTTGTTGTCGGCCTGCTCCTGCGGCAGGTCTTCCTGCAGCTGGCGGACATCCGCGCTCACCTCGCTGGGCGGGGAGAACACGGCAGCGATGTTGAGCGGCTGCCAGCCCGGCTCGGCCTGCTGCTTATGGGCTTGCGCAGCCTTGAACAGCCCGTAGTACTCGATGGCATCGTTGATGGACGACGTCGCCAGGATGGCATTGAAGCGCCGGCCACCGGTGGCGGCGTCATGCTTGGCCAGGATGGCATCAACCACGGCGCGCTTTGCCAGGGTTTCTCCCGGCTTGGGCGCCTGCTTCCCGTCGGGCTTGTAGTACTCGACGTGGAAGCGCAGGACGTTCCGATCCTCGATGGCGTGGGTGATGGTGTATTCGTGCAGGGACTGCTGGAACAGGTCTTCGGTAGTCTTGAGCGTCTGCTCGTCGCCCTCGATGCGCTTGTACCTTGAGTTCGGCTCGAAAATTGGCGTACCAGTGAACCCGAACAATTGGGCCTTGGGGAAGAAGTCCCTGATGGCCTGGTGGTTGTCGCCGAACTGCGAGCGATGACACTCGTCGAAGATGAAGACCATGCGCTTGTCACGCAGCGCTTCCAACTGCTCGGCATGCGTGGCCAAGCCGCGCTTCTCGCGGCTCTGGTTGCGCGTGCTGCCGCCGTCCAGTGCTAGGCCCAGCTTCTGGATGGTGCAGACGATCACCTTGTCAGCGGCATCGTCGGACAACATGCGCCGCACCAGCGCGCCGGTGTTGGTGTTTTCCTCGACACAGCCTTCCTGGAAGCGGTTGAACTCCTCGCGGGTCTGGCGATCCAGATCCTTGCGATCGACCACGAACAGGCACTTCTCGATGGCCGGATTGGCCTTGAGCAGGGTGGACGCCTTGAAGCTGGTCAGCGTCTTGCCGCTGCCGGTGGTGTGCCAGACATAGCCATTGCCCAGGTTCTTGTCGATGCACTCGACGATGTTCCTGACGGCGTAGATCTGGTACGGGCGCATCATCAACAGCTTCTGCTCGCTGGCCACCAGCACCATGTACTTGCTGATCATCTGGCCCAGCGTGCACTTGGGCAGGAAAGCATCGGCGAAGGCATCCAGACCGCTGATCTTGGCGTTGTCCGGCGTGGCGTACTGGTAGATGGGCAGGAAGCGCTCATCCGCATTGAAAGCGAAATGGCGCGCGTTGTTGTTGGCGAAGTAATACGTCGCGTCGCGGTTGCTGACGATGAACAACTGGATGAAGCACAACAGCGTGCGGGTGTACCCGTTGCCTGGGTCGTTCTTGTATTCGACGATCTGCTGGATGGCGCGGCGCGGGTTGATGCCCAGCGTCTTGAGCTCGATCTGCACCGCGGGGACGCCATTGATCAACAGCAGCACGTCGTACTTGTGGTAGCTGTAGTCCGTGTTGATCCGGAACTGGCTGGCGACCTCGAACGTGTTCTTGCACCAGTCATTGATGTTGACCAGCGTGTAGTTCAGCGGCGTACCGTCATCACGCGTGAAGGCGTTGCGGTTCCTGAGCGTATGCGCAGCGGCGAACACGTCCGCGGTGACGATCTCGCCCAGCAAACGCGAGAACTCGCCGTCCGTGAGCTTGACCTGGTTCAACGCCTCGAAATGCTGGCGGAAATTCCGCTCGAGTGCTGCACGGTCACGAAGATCGGGCCGGATCTCGTACTTGAGATCGCCCAGCTTGGCGATGAGCTCCTGCTCGATATTGCTTTCCCTGATATGCACTGACGCCCCCGGATCCGCTGCGAAGTCCCACTGGGCGCACCCGCTGTGCGCACCAGCTGGCAAGTCTAGCGACTGCCCGGACAGGAAACGACCCGCAACGGTGTCCGCCAGCCGCGTGACCGGCAACGTTGCGCTGGGCTAATCCCTCAACACCAACGCCGGATTCTCATCAATCGTCCCATTCTCGTTGACCACCACGTAGCGATCCCCCTCACGGTTGAACAGCACGGGGATGGGCGTCTTGAACAGCGGGCGGCGGACGAACTTCAGGCGCCAGTGGAAGGTTTCCATGGTGTGGATGGTGGCCTGCTGTTGCGGGGTGAGGCCGGCCAGCAGCGTGGCGTCGTCCATCTTCGGCGCGCCCTTGCGGCGCTCCGGCGTACGGGGAGAGGTGCCCGGGGCGTCCGGGTCGGGCGTGTCGCGGGGGCGATGGGGATCCGTCATCCGGTCGGGGGCTCCTGATGGCGTGGAACGGGAACGAGGCTGCCGCTGTGGTGGCAGCTTTACCTTCTATCGGCCGGGCTCAAGGGAACGTGAGGACCGCCTGGATGCGGGGTGGATTGGTTCAGGTGGTGCTGACGGCGTGCGGCGAAGAGCGGCCCCTCATCCGCCTTCGGCACCCACCCCGGCCGGGCGAAGCACGCCCGGCGTTCCGACGATCGCGCGGCATGCCGCGCAAGCAGATCGTCTTCACCCCCGCTGGCGGGGAGAAGGAACAGCGCGGGAGAAGGGAAAGCACCGCGCGTCAGGCGCGCAAGACGAGCGTGGGGGTTTCGTTGAGGGTGCCGTCTTCTTCGATCACCACATGACGCGTTGCGTCACGGTCGAACAACACCGGGATGGGCGCGCAGAACAGCGGACGGCGCACGAAGGCCAGGCGCCACTGGAAGATTTCCAGCGCTTCCAGCGTCATCAACTGCGCGGGCGTGAGGCCCATGCGCAGCGCGGCGGCATCCTGCGCCGCGGTGGACGTGCGGCGCTCGGGCGCGCGCGGAGCCGCCGCCTTGGGGGCGGAGGCCTGCCAGGGGCCATTGATGACGGAGGCGTGGGCGGCGTTGCGATGCATGGGGGCTCCAACAATTTCGGGTGACATCTGTTGCTACTAACGGCCACGGGCGGCCGCTATTTAGGGTGGTGATGACCTTGCAAGGCGTGTGCCGGAATGTGGGCGCGCAAGAAAAAAGCCCCGCGTTAGCGGGGCTTTCCTGGTGGGGTGATGGATCGCGCTCGCCCCTCATCCGCCTTCGGCACCTTCTCCCCGCTTGCGGGGAGAAGGAGAAGCGTGCGCCCCGCTTGCGGGGAGAAGGGAAAAGCGACTCAGGCGAACGGGTCCTGCAGCACCATGGTGTGGTCGCGGTCGGGGCCGGTGCTGACGATGGCGAGCGGGCAGCCGGACAGTTCTTCCAGCGCGCGCAGGTAGGCACGCGCGGCCGGCGGCAGCTTCTCCCACTCGGTGACGCCGTGGGTGTTCTCGTCCCAGCCCGGGAATTCCAGGTACACCGGCGTGCACTCTTCCCACCCGCCCGCATCCAGCGGCGCGTATTCGGTGCGCTTGCCGCGGTATTCGTACGCGATGCAGATCTTCAGCGTCTTCATGCCGTCCAGCACGTCGAGCTTGGTGATGCACAGGCCGGAGATGCCGTTGATGGCCACGGCGCGCTTCAGCGCCACGATGTCCATCCAGCCGCAGCGGCGCGGACGGCCGGTGGAGGCGCCGTATTCCTGGCCGCGGTCGCGGATGCCCTGGCCGACGTCGTCGTCCAGTTCGGTCGGGAACGGACCGCCGCCCACGCGCGTGGCGTAGGCCTTGCAGATGCCCAGCACGTAGTCGATGGCGTCCGCACCCACGCCGGTGCCGGCGAACGCGCCGCCGACGGTGGTGTTGGAGCTGGTGACGTACGGATAGGTGCCGTGATCGATGTCGAGCAGCGCACCCTGCGCGCCTTCGAACAGCACGCGCTTACCCTGCTTGCGCAGGTCGTGCAGGATGCCGGCCACGTCGGACTTCATCGGCTGCACGTATTCGCCGAAGGCGAGTGCTTCGTCGTAGGTCTTCTGGAAGTCGACGGCTTCGACGCCCAGGTACTTGGTCAGCACGAAGTTGTGGTAATCCAGCGCGGTGCGCAGCAGTTCTTCCAGCTGCTTGGGGTAATGCAGATCGGCCACGCGGATGCCGCGACGCGCCACCTTGTCTTCATACGCCGGGCCGATGCCGCGGCCGGTGGTGCCGATGGCCTTGCCGCCGGCGGCCTTCTCGCGGGCCTGATCCAGGGCGATGTGGTACGGCATGATCAGCGGCGTGGCCGGGGAGATCTTCAGGCGCGAACGCACTTCCACGCCGGCCGATTCCAGTTCGTCGATTTCCTTGATCAGCGCGGCCGGCGACAGCACCACGCCATTGCCGATCAGGCACAGCGCGTCGGGGCGCAGGATGCCGGACGGGATCAGGTGGAGCACGGTCTTCTTGCCACCGATGACCAGCGTGTGGCCGGCATTGTGGCCGCCCTGGAAACGGACGACGGCCCCGATTTCCTCGGTGAGCAGATCGACGATCTTGCCCTTGCCTTCATCGCCCCACTGGGCGCCGAGAACGACGACTGACTGACCCATGACGGGTAACTCCTCGATTGTTGGCGGCCATCGGGGCCACCGGAAGGGTCGTGCTGGTCCACGGCGCCGTTGCTGCCGGCAGACTCCATCGGGGAGCCGCCCGCCACGCCGGGCCCAGACACGGAAAAAGCCGGCGGGCTTCCCACGCAGGGAGCCCGTCCGGCTTTTGTGCATTATCCGGGTTTAGGGGGACGGGGGCTACCCTGCCGGGGGGCCCGCGCTGCGGGTTCAGGCATCGCGCGAAGAGCGGCCCCTCATCCGGCCTTCGGCCACCTTCTCCCCGCAGGCGGGGAGAAGGATGCAAGCGCGTGAAGGTCCGCGCGAAGAGCAGCCCCTCATCCGGCCTTCGGCCACCTTCTCCCCGCGGGCGGGGAGAAGGAAGAATCGTGGCCGCCCTGTTCCATGCGCGAGCACATGCTTCTCCTTCTTCCCGTACAACGGGGAGAAGGTGCCCGGAGAGCCTGCCCCGTACTCGATACGGGGGCGGATGAGGGGCGCTTTCCGATCCGCCAATAAAGAGCTTTCCGATGGCATGACGGACGCGCCAAGCTCCACGCTGCCCTCCGAGCAACGAGGGGACACCATGCGCGGGAGAACGAATCATGGCCGCGAAAGACAGCTACGACGCGACCAGACCGACGCCGAACGCGTGCTGTGGCAGCACCTGCGTGACCGGCGCCTGCTGGGGTGGAAGTTCCGGCGGCAGCACAGGATTGGGCTGTACTTCGCGGACTTCGCTTGCGTGGAAGCCATGCTGGTGGTGGAGCTGGATGGCAGCCAGCATTTGACCCAACAGCGTCACGACGACGCACGCACGAGCTTCCTGGAAACGCAGGGGTTCCGGGTGCTGAGGTTCTGGAACGACGACGTGCTGCGCGACACGGACGCGGTACTGGCCACAATCGCCACCGCGCTCGCCCCTCATCCGCCCTTCGGGCACCTTCTCCCCGCAGGCGGGGAGAAGGAAAAAGCGAAGCCGTGATTGCCCCCTTCTCCCTGCGAAGCGGGGAGAAGGTGCCGAAGGCGGATGAGGGGCGCTTTCCCATCCGCTGACGCGAACCCCAAGCCGCAAGCGACTCCTCAGCGCTTCAACACCCACAGGAACGTCAGCCCGAAGATCAGGATGAAGCCGCCGACCGCGCGCACCTGGCCATCGGACATCTGCAGCAGTTGCAGCACGGCGCGCTTCCACCCGGCAGGAATGGCGAACAGCACCAGGCCTTCGAGGATGACGACGAGGCACAGGGCGGACCAGAGGTCGGACATGGACGGATTCCCGGCCCCGCGACCACGCCGCAGGGCGATGAAAGACGGAGGGCTGAAACGGCACCGGCCGCCCTGGGGCGGCCGGTGGAGGAGGCTCAGCGGTCGCTGCGCATGTACTGGAGGAAGGGGTCGTCCTTGTCCAGCACGATCACGCCCTGCCCGTCCTTGAACGAGACGCGGTAGGCCTCCAGGCTGCGCTGGAAGGCGTAGAACGCCGGGTCGCGGTTGGCGGCCAGGCCGTACAGGCGGGCGGCTTCGGCATCGCCTTCACCGCGCAGCTTTTGCGCATCGCGCTCGGCTTCAGCCAACAGCACCGCGACGTCACGCTGGGCCTGCGCCTGCACGATCCGCGCCTGCTCGGCACCCTGCGCGCGCAGGGCGCTCGCCACCTGCGTGCGTTCGGCGCGCATGCGGTTGTAGACCTGGTCGATGACTTCGCTGTCGGTGGGCAGGTCGATCTGCTTGAAGCGGATATCCACCACCTGCATGCCCAGGTTCTTGGCGCCGGCGTTGATGCCGGGCAGCTGCTTCTCGATCAGCTCGTTGCGGTTGCCCGACACCAGCTGGGTGAGCGTGCGCGAGTTGATCTCGTTGCGCAGCGATTCCTTGATGATGGGCGCCAGGCGCTCGGTGGCCAGTTCGGCCTGGCCGCCGGTGGCGCGGTAGAAGTCCGCCGCGTTGACGATGAAGCCGATGGCGATGAAGTCGACGCTGACGTCCTTGCGCTCGGAGGTCAGCGAGCGTTCCGGCGGGAACTCGTTGGCGGTGAAGCGGCGATCGAACACGCGCGCGGTTTCCACCAGCGGCAGTTTGAAATGCAGGCCGGGGCCGATCTCGCTGCGCACCACGCGACCCAGGTTGAGCACCAGGCCCACCTGCCCTTCGCGCACCACGTAGACCGAGCCCATCAGGCCCAGCAGGACGGCGACGACGATGCCGACGATCAGGGAATTCCTCATGGCTGCGCCTCCTCACGGCCGGCCGGGCGCGGTGAGCGCACCGCATTGCGGGAACTGGACGGGGTGCTTTCCACGGGCGGCATCATTTCGGTGGGAATCACGCCCGCGGGCAGCTGGCCGGCGGACGAGCCCGCGGCGTTGCCCATGGGCACGTAGATCAGCTGGCGGCTGTCGCCACCGACCACCTTGCGGTTGTCGGCCAGCACCTGTTGCACCGTATCCAGCCACAGGCGCTTGCGGGTGACTTCGGGTGCGTTGCGGTACTCGTCCAGCAGCAGGCTGAAGCGGGTCGCGTCACCGGTCGCCTTGGCGATGGCGGCGGTCTTGTAGCCTTCGGCCTGGGTACGGATCTGCTGCGCGTCGCCGCGCGCCTCGGGCACGATCTTGGCCGCGACAGCGCGTGCCTGCGACACCAGGCGCTCGTTCTCCTGCTGCGCGCTGTTGACCTCGTCGAACGCCGGCTTGACGGCCTCCGGCGGGCGGGCGTCCTGCAGGCTCAGTTCGGTGACGACCAGGCCGGTGCGGTAGGCCTCCAGCGAGGCCTGCAGCGCGGTGCCGGCGGTGGCCGACAGCGGGCCGCGGTTGTTGAGCGCGGCGTCCAGGTCGGAACGGCCGATCACTTCACGCACGGCGCTCTGGGCGGTCTGCTCCAGCACGCGGGTGGCGTCGGTGGTGCCGAACAGGAACAGCTTGGGATCGCCCACGCGGTACTGCACGTTGAACGACACGGTGATGATGTTCTCGTCGCGGGTCAGCACCGGCAGGCTGTTGCTGAAGGTGCGCACGCCGGTGGCGTTGACCTTGGTGACGCTTTCGATGGGCCAGGGGAACTTGAAGTTCGGGCCCGGCTGCATGGTGCGCACGTACTGACCGAAGCGCAGCACGACGCCGCGGTCCTGTTCGCCGATCAGCTGGAAGCTGGAGAACAGCACCATGATGCCCACGCCCAGCAGCACCCAGCGCAACGGGTTGCCGCCACCGCCGAAACCACCGAACAGGCCGCGCAGGCGGTCGACTACATCGCCGATGCCACCGCCTCCCTGCGGGTTGCGCGGCTTCCAGCTGCTGTTCCGGTTGCCGTTGTTGCCAGATCCGCCGCCGCCACTGCCAGGGGTGTTCCAGGCCATGCCCACTCCGTATTGAAAGATTCGCGCGGCCGGGGCCGGCGCAGGTTTCGATTCTACTAGATAGGGGCGATCCGGCCCGGAGGCAAGGCCGGGAGGTCATGCGCGCCCCGGATTCGGGCCTTTGTAGGAGCGACGTGAGTCGCGACCGGGACACGTCCCGGCCATGACGAATGATCCTGCCGATCCGGCCGTGCGGTCGCGACTGACGTCGCTCCTACAGAAAGCAGGCAATCCCTACTGCCACTCCTCCCGCTCCACCTTCGGCAGCAGCGCCTCCAGCGGATGCCCGCCGGCCTGCGAGGCCAAGCGCTGCGCATCGGCCAGGGCCAGATCGAGGGTGACGCGCCAGCCGTTCTCTTCGAAATCCTCGGCCAGCACCGCGCCCAGCGCATGCAGGCGCGAGCGCAGACGCGCGGAGTTCGCCGGCAGGTGCAGTTCGCCGCGCACGCGCTGGAAGCCCAGTCGCTGCGCCAGCGCGCCCTTCAGCAGGTCGATGCCGACGCCGTCGCGCGCGGACAGCCATACCCGCTCGCGGCCCATGCCGGCGCTGGGGGCCTCGCCTTCGTCCACGCCGGGGTCGGGCTGGTCGTGGCGCGGTTCGGCGCCTTCGATGCGGTCGATCTTGTTGAACACCAGCATCTGCGGCAGGTCGCCGGCGCCGATTTCCTGCAGCACCTCGTCGACCTGTGCGATGCGCTCCTCGCGGTGCGGATCGGCGGCGTCGATGACGTGCAGCAGCAGGTCGGCTTCGCGCGCTTCGCTCAGCGTCGAGCGGAACGCCGCGACCAGTTCGTGCGGCAGGTCGCGCACGAAGCCCACCGTGTCGGCCAACACCACCGCACCGCCGGGCAGGTCGATGCGGCGCACGGTGGGATCGAGCGTGGCGAACAGTTGGTCGGCGGCGTAGGCCTCGGCGCCGGTCAGCACGTTGAACAGCGTGGATTTGCCGGCGTTGGTGTAGCCCACCAGCGCGACGCGCGGCAGTTCGCTGCGCACGCGGGCGCGGCGCATCTGGGTGCGCTGCACCTCCACTTTTTCCAGCCGCTTCTGCAGTTGTTCGACGCGCTTCTGCAGCAGGCGACGGTCGGTTTCCAACTGGGTTTCGCCGGGGCCACGCAGGCCGATGGAACCGCCGCGCTGGCGCTCCAGGTGGGTCCAGCCGCGCACCAGACGCGTGGCCATGTGGCGCAGCTGCGCCAGTTCCACCTGCAACTTGCCTTCGTGGCTGCGCGCGCGCTGGGCGAAGATGTCCAGGATCAGCCCGGTGCGGTCCAGCACCCGGCGCTCCAGGAGTTTCTCCAGATTGCGCTCCTGGCCCGGCGAGAGCGGGAAGTTGACCAGGATGAGGTCGGCGCCGGTGGCATCGGCGGCCGCCTTCACTTCGTCCAGCTTGCCGCTGCCGATCAGCGTGGACGGATTGGGACGGTCGATGCGCGCGGTGATCAGCGCGGCGATGCTGGCGCCGGCCGAACGGGCCAGGTCGCTGAACTCCTCGGTGACGCCTTCGTCCAGACGGCCACTCGCATACGGCTGGATCAGCAGCGCATGCTCGCCCTTGCGGGATCTTTCAAACAATGGGGTCGTGCCTCTTCAATCGAGGCACGCATTATCACGCGGTTTCGTCGTCGCCGCCTTCGGCGTCTTCGTCACCCTGCTGCACGTAGCCGCCGCCCGGCCCCACGCGCACGTTGCGCGCCGGCACCACGGTGGAAATGGCGTGCTTGTAGACCATCTGGCTGACCGTATTGCGCAGCAGGACCACGAACTGGTCGAAGGATTCGATGGTGCCCTGCAGCTTGATGCCGTTGACCAGGTAGACCGACACCGGGACGCGCTCGCGCCGCAGTGCATTCAGGAAAGGATCCTGCAGGGATTGCCCCTTGGACATGACGTACTCCCGCCTTGCGTTCTTATAGTTAGGTATGTGGTGCCGTGCCGGGCCGACGAACTGCTCCCCTGTCGTCCCGGAGCCCCGATGTTACACAACATCGGCCCGGCGGGGCGTTGCCAAGTCAGGCAACGGGTCCCAATTCCGGACAATGTGACCCAAACGGCCCACGATCACGGCAGGAACAGGGCCAGTGCGTCGTCCAGGCGGGCGCGCTCGGTGGCCGGATCGAACCAGCGCGCGTCGCGTTCTCCGCGCAACCAGGTCAGCTGGCGCTTGGCGAGCTGGCGGGTGGCGGCGATGGCGCGCTCGCGGAAGGCCGCCGCATCGCCCTGGCCGTCAAGGTACTCCCACGCCTGGCGATAGCCCACGGCACGCACCGCCGGCAGGTCGAGGGGGACGGCGACGGCCTGCATGCCGGGCAGTGCGCGCAGGCGGTGGACTTCGTCGAGGAAGCCCTGCTCGAGCATCAGATCGAAGCGGCGCGCGATGCGCTCATGCAGCACGGTGCGGTCGGCTGGTGCGAGTACCAGCTTCAGCACGCGGAACGGCAGGCGCATGCCGCGCGCTTCGCGCTGCCACTGGCTGATGGGCTTGCCGGTGAGGCGATACACCTCCAGCGCCCGCTGGATGCGTTGCGGATCGGTGGCGTGGATGCGCGCGGCGGCGGCGGGATCGACCTGCGCCAGCGCCGCATGCAGGGCCGGCCAGCCCTGCGCCTGCGCTTCTGCGGTGATGTCGGCGCGCAATGCGGCGTCTGCCGCCGGCATGGCGGCCAACCCTTCGAGCAGGGCCTGGAAGTAGAGTCCCGTGCCGCCTGCGAGGATCGGCAATCGTCCGCGCGATGCGATGCCGTCCAGCGCGCCACGTGCGTCCTGCGCGAACTCGGCGGCGGAATACGCCTGCCACGGATCACGTACGTCCAGCAGGTGATGCGGCACGCATGCCTGCTCTTCCGCCGTGGGTTTGGCCGCGCCGATGTCGAGGCCCCGGTAGACCAGCGCCGAATCCACGCTGACGATCTCGCCATCGAAACGTTGCGCCACTTCCAGCGCGAACGCGGTCTTGCCCGACGCGGTCGGGCCCATGATGGCGATGGCGAGGGGACGGGCATCGAGCGGCATGCCGGTATTGTCGCATCCGTCCGCCACGCAGCCCGGCGTGGTGGCTGGGCCGGCTACCTACTCGTCGTCGGGCCAGCGGATCGTCGGCGCGGCCGCCGCCTTGCGGGGCGCCGGGATGGCCGCGACGGCATTCCATATCTTCAACGCATCCACCGTGGCGGCCACGTCGTGTACCCGCACGATGGCCGCGCCGCGCTGCGCGGCGATCAGGTGCGCGGCCACCGATCCGGCCACGCGATCCGCCGGCGCATCACGGCCGGTGAGCTGTCCGATGCTGCGCTTCCGCGACAGGCCCGCCAGCACCGGCACGCCGAGCTCGACGAAGCGGTCCAGCTGCGCCAGCAACTGCAGGTTGTGCGGGGTGTCCTTGCCGAAACCGAAGCCGGGATCGATGAGGATGTGCTTCTTGGCGATGCCGGCCATTTCGGCCGCGAAGATGCGTTCGGCGAGGAACCGGTGCACTTCGCCGACGACGTCGTCGTACTGCGGGGCGGCCTGCATCGAACGCGGCTCGCCCTGCATGTGCATGAGGACCACCGGGACACCGAGCGCCGCTGCGGCGTCGAGCGCACCGTCGCGACGCAGTGCGCAGACGTCATTGATCATGCCCGCGCCGGCCTGCACGGCGGCGCGCATCACGTCCGGCTTGGAGGTGTCGATGCTGATCGGCACGGCGACCTGCGCGGCCAGCCGCTCGATCACCGCCACGACGCGGCGCAGTTCTTCCTCGACCGGCACGTCATCCGCACCGGGACGCGTGGATTCGCCCCCGATGTCGAGCAGGTCCGCGCCCTCTTCCACCAGTTTCAACGCGTGCGCGACGGCCGCTTCTGTCGTGTCGTGCGCGCCACCATCGGAAAACGAATCCGGGGTGACGTTGACGATGCCCATGATCTGCGGGCGGTCGAGCCGGAGGATGCGGCCGGCGCAGTCGAGCTGGGGGACGGTGTCGAACATGGAGGTTCCTTCGATAGCCGGGAAGACGTCAGCGAAGATCGCCGAGCTGGCCGCCATCCACCGGATTGGCCAGCCAACCCGTGATGTCCTTGCCGATGGCGGTCACCGTCCGCTCCAGCACCGCGCACGAGCCCTTGAATCCGCCCGCGAATCCGCCCCCGGAGTTCCGGCGCGCGACGAACTTCGCGACCTGCTGCCCATCACGGAACAGCCAGCCCTTCACGGTCACGGACTTGCGGTGTCCCATCCAGGCATTGCCCGCGCTTTGCGCATCGTGGAACTCGAGTTTGAGCGCCTGCCCGGTGGTCGTGTCCAGTGCGTCCTGCAGCTCGATCTGGTGGCCACCGGCCACCGCGAAACGCGCCAGTGCATCGGCCAGTTGCGTGTCGATTGCGCACTCGCGCTTGATGCTGCCCGCCACGATCGCGTCTTCGCCATACGGCACGGACCGTTGCACCTTGAACTCGGCCGCCTGTACCGACGACGCGGCGCACAACGCGCCCAGCAGGGCTGCCCCTATCCTCTTGCTCATCGTCTCCCTGTCCCCTGAAGAAAAAAGGCCAGACGCAAGTCTGGCCTTTCATCATCACGCTGGCAACGCGCCTCAGGTCTGCGCGGCCGGTCCACCGATCGGCGGCAGCGGACGCGACTCGGGCTTGTCGTCGTCCTTGCCGGTCTTGTTCCAGCCCATCGGCGGCGGCGGCTCACGCCCTTCCATGATGGCGTCGATCTGCGGCACGTCGATCGTTTCGTACTCCAGCAGCAACTGCGACATGGCGTGCAGCTTGTCCATGTTCTCGGTCAGGATCGCCTTGGTGCGGCCATAAGCGCGATCCAGGATGGTGCGCACCACTTCATCGATCCTGCGTGCGGTCTCGTTGGACACGTTCTTGTGCTGGGTGACCGAGCGGCCGAGGAAGACTTCATCCTCTTCCTCGCCGTAGGCGATCGGGCCCATCTCGTCGCTCAGGCCCCACTTGGTGACCATGTTGCGCGCCATCTTGGTGGCGCGTTCGATGTCGTTGGAGGCGCCGGTGGTGACCTTGTCGGCACCGAAGATCAACTCCTCGGCGACGCGGCCGCCATACAGCGAACACAGTTGCGACTCGATGGCCACGCGGTTGAGCGAATACTTGTCGCCTTCCGGCAGGTACATCGTCACGCCCAGCGCGCGGCCGCGCGGGATGATGGTGACCTTGTAGACCGG
>CBIHLJ010000039.1:0-37233 GCA_966210745.1 uncultured Pseudoxanthomonas sp. | reverse complement strand
AGGTCTTGGGCCAGATCTCGCGGAAGAACTTGCCGTCCTTGTAGATGCGGTGGCGCCCGTCATCGCCGTGGTGGATCACCGGGAAGCGCAGGTCACCGTACTTGGCCGCCAGGTCGGGCCAGTCGCGGGGCAGGAAGTGCGCGTGGGTGTCGATTTTCAGCATGAAGGGGATGCGGGCGTCATGGCAGATAGCGGTCGATGTCAAGGGCGCCATGGAAGACGCCCACGATGTACACGATCCGGTCGGGTGTGTGATGCAGGTAAGCGATGCGGTAGTGCCCGTAGAGCAGTACACGCAAGTCTCCGTCGGTTTCAGTGCGTAGACGCGCGCCCATGTCGGGGAAGTGCTGCAACTGTTCAGCGCGGTGCACGATGCCATCCACCACCTTGGCCGCCGCCGAAGGATCGTCGGCGGCGATGTACCCGTGGATGGCTTCCAGCCAGGCCAAAGCCTCGGCCGACCACCTCAGCTCCGCCACGAGCGGATTCTTTCCAGCGCCTGGTCATGGCGGACCGTGCGACCAGCGCGTACATCGGCCAGGCCGCGCTCCAGCATCCGTTCAAAGGCCAGTTCGCGCAGGATTTCTTCGTAGCTGGCATCGTCCGGTTGGGCGTCGATGGCATCGCGCAGTACCGACTTGGGTGTGCGGGCAAGAGCGGCGGGCGGGTTCATCTGCGTTGCTCCGGTAGGCCGGGAAGTTGCAAGGGAAATTCTACTTCGATCGACACCATGCGAATGCGTGGTCAAGCGCTGGGCAGTGGGTGGGTGTCGGCATCGGTCTTCTGCCTGGAGGGATTCTATGCCCTCTGACAGTCAACCCGTGCGGACCTGAATGAAGGCGAGGGGTGATTCAAGGTATTGCGGTTTGGACGAGCCGTCTTTCGCGAGGGGAACGTCGTCGACGTCGCCCAGCTTCTCAAGCGGGGAGGTCATCGTCGCTACCGATCAGCCATTGCCGCGGTTGCTGCAGCACGCGGGTGACGAAGCCGTTGCCGGCGTCGAGGCGGGTGCGTAGCTCGTCACGGTCGTAGACGGTGGGATTGATCTGCCGGCCCAGCCGTTCCGCCACCGGATGCAGGGCCAGCATGACCTCGGCGTAAGCCAGGTCGTCGGCGAGCACCATCAGATCGATGTCGCTGCGGACGGTGTCGCTGCCCTTTGCGACCGAACCGTAGAGGAAGGCGGCGTGGATGCGGTCCGCCAGCGGCGCCAGCGCCGCGCGCAGCGGCCCGGCCAGGCCGAAAGTCTTGCGGACGATGGAGGCCAGTTCGTCGTGGATCGGGGCATCGGGGTTGGCGCGGTAGCGCTTCTGATTGCCGACATGCTCGACGGTCAGCAGTCCGCTGCCGGCCAGCCGGGCCAGTTCGCGCTGGACGGCGCCACTGCCGGCGCCTGTGGTCTGGATCAGCTCGTTGACCGCGTAGTTGCGCCCGGATTCGCCGAACAGGCAGGCCAGCACGCGCTGCTGGGTGGTGGTGAACAGCGCGCTTGACAGGCTGGCCGTCGCGTAGCGTGCCGCTGCTTCACTCACTCTGGGAGGTCTGGAATCATCGTTCATGCCCATATCGGGTACGATAATGCCCGGATTGGGCAGGTGCAAGCTCAGGTGATGTCGGCTTGCGAATCGGCTTGCATCTCGTAGCGGCTCGGGCGGGGGTTGAGGTGGCCGCAGGCCTTGCACGTGCGCAGATCGTCGTTGCGGTAGAACGCCTCAAACACGCGGAAGAAATCCTGCTCGATGTCGTTGAGGTGGAAGTACTCCTCATAGACCTTTGCGTTGCAACGCTCACAGAACCACAACAGGCCGTCGTCCTCGTGCGGCAGGCGCTTGCGTTCGATCACCAGACCGACCGAGCCCGGCATGCGTTGCGGCGAATGGGGTACGCGCGGGGGCAGCAGGAAGATCTCGCCAGCGCGGATAGGAATGTCGCGCGCCGCGCCGTTCTCCTGGATGCGCAGCACCATCTCGCCTTCCAGCTGGTAGAACCATTCCGGACCTTCGTCGTAGTGGTAGTCGGTGCGCGCATTCGGGCCGCCGACCACCATGACGATGAAGTCGCCGTCGTAGATGACCTTGTTGCCCACCGGCGGCTTCAGCAGGTGGCGGTGCTCGTCGATCCATGCCTGGAAGATGAGCGGGTTGGGCAGCATGTCAGCGGGCCTCGGGAAGGTGCGCGATGCATTTCAGTTCGATGGCGATCGGCGTCGGCAGCGCGGTGATGCCCAGCGTAGTGCGGCAGGGCGCCGCGGCCGGGTCGAGGAAATACTCCGCCCACACCCGGTTGTACGCCTTGAAGTCGTGCGCCATGTCGGTGAGGTACACCGTCACGTCCACCAGGTCTTCCCAGCGTGCACCGCTGGCCTTCAGCACTGCGCGGACGTTGGCGAACACGGCACGGCACTGCGCATCGATGTCGTAGCTGATCAGGCGGCCCTCGGCGTCGTGCACGTTGCCGACGATGGCGTTGCTGGCCGGATCGCGCGGGCCGATGCCGGACAGGAACAGCAGGTCTCCCACGCGCCGCGCGTGGGGATACTGGCCGACCGGCTTCGGCGCGGCCTCGGCGTGGACGACGTCACTCATCGCGCTTGCCCTTGGCCGGCACACCGGCAAGTGCGCGCTGGTAGGCAGGCTGGAGCTCATCCTGCGCGGCCACGTCCATGCCGAGTTCGCGCACGCGGCCGTCGAACAGGCTGTAGACCCAGCCGTGGATCGCGAGCGGCTGGCCGCGAGCCCATGCGTCCTGCACCACGGTGGTCTGGCACACGTTGAACACCTGTTCGATCACGTTGAGTTCGCACAGGCGGGCATGGCGGAGCGATTCGGTATCCACCTGTTCCAGCAGATCGTTGTGCTTGAGCGCGACATCGGCGACATGGCGCAGCCAATTGTCGGCCAGGCCCACGCGCAGGCCGGTCATGGCGGCATGCACGCCGCCGCAGCCATAGTGACCGACTAGCAGGATGTGCTCGACCTTCAGGATGTCGACGGCGAACTGGACGACCGACAGCGCATTGAGGTCACCGTGCGACATCACGTTGGCGATGTTGCGGTGGACGAAGACCTCACCCGGGTCGAGGCCCAGGATCTGGTTTGCCGGCACGCGCGAATCGGAGCAGCCGATCCACAGGTAGCGCGGTGATTGCTGCTGCGACAAGCGCTTGAAGAAGCCGGGATCCTCCTGCTTGATGCGGGCGGCCCAGTCGCGGTTGTTCTGCAGCAGCTTTTCGAGTTCGGAAAGGTCAGACATTCGGTTCGATCATCCTCAGCGCAACGCCACGCAGACGTTCTTGGGTTCTGTGAAGAAACGCATGGCCTCGTGGCCGCCTTCGCGGCCGAGACCGGATGCGCCTGTGCCGCCGAACGGCGTGCGCAGGTCGCGGGTCATCCAGGTATTGATCCAGACGATGCCGGCACGCAGGTGCGACGCCAGCCGATGGGCCCGGTCCAGGTCGCGCGTCCACAGCGTGGCCGCCAGGCCGTAGTCGCCGGCATTGGCCAGCGCGAGCGCATGGGCCTCGTCCTCGAATGGCTGCAGGGTCACGACCGGGCCAAAGATCTCCTCGCGGTTGGTGGCTGCCTGGGGCCCCAGACCTTCGATGACCGTGGGCGCGATGAACCAGCCGGGCCGCTCCAGCGCGTGCCCGCCGAGCAGCACACGGCCGCCCTCGGTTCGCGCCCGCGCGATGCAGGCCAGTACTTTGTCGAAGTGCGCCTGCGACACCATCGCGCCTAGGCGCGTGGTGGGGTCGTCCAGCGGCCCAGCCTTCAGTCCCTGCGCGCGTTCGATCAAGGCAGCGCGGAACTCGTCATATACGGCCTGCTGCACCAGCAACCGCGACCCACACAGGCAGATCTGCCCGGCGTTCTGGAAAGCGGAGCGGAGCAGGGTGTCGAGGTGCGCGCGCCAGTCGCTGTTGGCGAACACCAGCGTGGGGTTCTTGCCGCCCAGTTCCAGCGAGACCTTTTTCAGCAGCGGTCCGGCCAGGCCGGCAATGCGGCGGCCCACCACCGTGCTGCCAGTGAAAGACACCGCCCTGATAACAGGATGCAGCACCAACGGCTCGCCCACCGCCGGGCCCGTCCCATGCACGATGTTCAGCACGCCGGGCGGAAGGCCGATCTCTGCGGCCAATGCGCCAAGCATGGAGGCCGTGGCCGGGGTGATCTCGGAAGGCTTGGCCACCACCGTGTTGCCGGCGGCCAATGCCGGGGCGATCTTCCAGGTGAAGAGATACAGCGGCAGGTTCCACGGGGAGATGGTGGCCACCACGCCCAAGGGTTGGCGCAGCGTGTAGTTCAGGCCGGCTTCGCCATGGTGCGATTCGCTCGCGAACTGGGTTGCCGCATGGGCGAAGAAGCGCAAGTTGGCAATAGCGCGAGGAATCTCGATGTCGCGCGCCAGCGCAAGTGGCTTGCCGGTGTCGCGCGATTCTGCGACAGCGAATTCCTCAAGGCGGCCCTCGAGCGCGTCGGCGAGCTTTTCCAGCCAGCGCGCACGCCCTGTCGTGGTCAGCGCCGCCCAGCCGGGAAATGCCGATTCCGCCGCATCGACTGCATGCAGTACGTCGCTTTCGGTGCCATCCGCGACCTCGGCATAGACCTGGGCCGATGCGGGTTCAAACACGGGGCGCCAGGCGCCGGAGTGGCGCAGTTCGCCCGCGATGAAATGGCTGAAGCGGTCCATGCCCATTAGCTTAACCCGGCTGGCAAGCCCCCTGTGCCGGCAAGTCAGATCGACTGCATGCGGCCGCCATCCACGGCCAGGCTGACGCCGTTGATGTAGCCCGCGGCGGGCGAGGCGAGGAAGACGATGGCGGCGGCGATCTCGTGCGCGTCGGCGAAGCGACCTGCCGGCACGGTGGCCAGCATCGCGCTGCTGATGGCGGCCTCATCCTTGCCTGTGGCCTGCACGCGGTCACGCAGGATCTGCTCCAGTCGCTGCGTGCGCGTGTAGCCCGGCAGCACGTTGTTGACCGTGATGCCATCCGGGGCCAGTTCCCTCGACAGCGTCTTGGCCCAACTGGCGACCGCGCCGCGGATGGTGTTGGACACGCCGAGGTTGGCGATGGGTTCCTTCACCGAGGTGGAGACCACGTTGACGATGCGGCCCCAGCCGGCTTCACGCATGCCGGGCACCGTCAGCTGCGCGAGCAACTGGTTGGCCAGCAGATGGCGCTGGAAGGCGGCCAGGTAGTCGTCTGCGCCGGCCTCGATGGCGCGTCCGCCCGGCGGGCCGCCGGTGTTGTTGATGAGAATGTGGACGGGACGGGCGGCCACGAGTACGCCGACCTTTGCCTGCAATGCCGCGGCATCGGCGACGTCGATGGCGAGACTGCCGTGGTGCTGTTCGGCGGACATGCGCGGCAGCGCCGCGGCCACGTCCGCCAACACCTCGGCACGACGGGCCAGCACGGTCACGTCCGCGCCCAGCAGGGCAAGCTCATGGGCGGCTGCGCGGCCGATGCCTTCGGAGGCACCGCAAACCAAGGCGTGCCGGCCGGCGAGGTTGAGGTCCATGCAAGGATCCAAGGCGGAAGTGGAGCGAGTTTAGCCTTGTGGGAGCGACGTGAGTCGCGATGCTTTCCCGACCATCCTGAAGGGTAAAGTGATCGTGTCGCGACTTGCGTCGCTCCCACATCATTCTGCCCGGCGGGCCAGGCGCTCGCGCATCAGCTCGGATACCGCCAGGTTATCTTCGCCGCCCAACTGCTGCAGTGCTGCAGCAGCGCCTTCGACATTGGCGGCAGGATGGTTCTGGCTGAGCTTGAACTTCAGTTCGACGCGTTCGACGGCGAAACGGAACCCGACGATCCCGCGCAGCTGGCGGACATGGTCGTCACGGTCGTGCTCGAAGCGCCAATCGTTGCCTACCCGGGCTTCGTTGACCTGGCTGAGCCGATCGACGATCGAGGCCAATCGGGCTGCGTCGTCGGTGGTCTCCAGCACGCCATGCAGGTGCGCAACCGCATAGTTCCAGGTTGGCACGCGGGCGGCTTCTTCCTTGTCTGCGTACCAACCCGGCGACAGATAGGCATGCGGGCCGTGCACGATCAGCAGGGCAGGGCCCGCATGGCGCGCCTGCGGGTTCGGTCGGGCCCAATGGCCTTCGATGACGATGCCCTCGCCCTCGCGCGCGTAAAGCACCGGCAAATGGCTGACGAAGGGGAGCCCGTCGACGACCGTGACCAGCGTGATGAAGGCATCGCGGGCGATCAGCCGGTCGAGTTCGATGAGATCGGTTTCGGTGAACGCGCGCGGAGTGTACATGGCGCGTGCCTCAGGCGCGGGCGCCCAGCGACTGCACCATCATCGGTCGCAGCATGTCGTCGCTGTCCGCATGCGGGGGCGATACGTCGTGCAGCGAGAAGCCGCGTGCAAGCGCGTCATCTTCATCCAGGCCGTCCCAGGCGACGAATTCCGCGTCGAACAAGGCGGCGCGGGCCGTGTCCTCGCTGTCGTAGGGCAGGGTATGCCCGTCGCTGTCCAGTACCTCGGCCGTGCCCGCCTCCAGCACGCGCAATCGCGCCCAGATCAGCGTGCGGCCCAATGATGCCAGGTACCAGTGTTCGCTCATGTGGTCGCTCATCCCAGGGCCTCCGCCCACAGCCACAACAGCCCGGCCATGCCCAGCCCGATGAAGATCACGCACAGCGAGATCCGTGCCGGGGTGGCCAAGCCCGACAGCGAGCTGTCGGTGATCCGGCGATAGCCGCCACCCAACAGCCAGCGCAGTGCGGCCGGTTTGAGGAAGGCGCCTTCGCCCCATTGCGCGCCCAGCGCGGCATGGCGGTCACGGATGTGCACCAGTGTCAGCGGCCAGAAGATCACGAACGCGCAGAACCCGGCGATGGCGATGCCGACGAAGCAGAGAGCGAAGAACAACAGCATCGATCAGAACTCCGCGTTGCCCGGTGCGCGCGGGTATGCGATGGCGTCGCGGATGTTGGACAGTCCGCAGACATACACGACCAGCCGCTCGAAGCCGAGGCCGAAGCCGGCATGCGGCACCGAGCCGTAGCGGCGGAAGTCGCGGTACCAGCCATAGTGCGCCGGATCCAGCCCGAACTGCGCCATGCGCTTGTCCAGCACGTCCAGGCGCTCCTCGCGCTGGCTGCCGCCGATGATCTCGCCGATGCCGGGCGCGAGCACGTCCATCGCGGCGACCGTCTTGCCATCGTCGTTCAGGCGCATGTAGAACGCCTTGAAGTGCTCGGGGTAGTTGGTCACCACCACCGGGCGGCCGACGTGCTGCTCGGTCAGCCAGCGCTCGTGCTCGGTCTGCAGGTCCAGGCCCCATTCGACCGGGAACTCGAACTTCTGCCCGGACTTCTGCAGCAGCGAGATCGCATCGGTGTAGTCGATGCGCTCGAACGGCGAGTTGACGAAGGCTTCCAGACGGGTCAGCGCGGTGGGTTCGACGCGTTCTGCGATGAAAGCCAGGTCATCGGCGCGCTCGCTCAGCACGGCACGGAACAGGTACTTCAGGAAGTCCTCGGCCAGTTGCGCGTTGGCGGCCAGGTCGTTGAACGCGACTTCCGGCTCGATCATCCAGAACTCGGCCAGATGGCGCGTGGTGTTGCTGTTCTCGGCACGGAAGGTCGGACCGAAGGTGTAGACCTTGCTCATCGCCAGCGCATAGGCCTCGGCGTTGAGCTGGCCGGAGACGGTCAGGAAGGTCTCCTTGCCGAAGAAGTCGCGCGAGAAATCCACCGCGCCTTCCTTGTCGCGCGGGAGGTTGACCAGGTCCAGCGTGGACACGCGGAACATCTGGCCGGCACCTTCGGCGTCGGACGTGGTGATGATCGGCGTGCTGATCCAGAAGTAGCCATTCTCGTGGAAGAACCGGTGCACCGCCTGCGCCAGCGAATTGCGGATGCGGGTGACCGCGCCGAACAGGTTGGTGCGCGGACGCAGGTGGGCGAATTCGCGCAGGTACTCCAGCGAATGCTGCTTGGGCTGCATGGGGTAGGTCAGGGGGTCTTCCACCCAGCCCACGACCTCGATGGATGATGCCTGTATCTCGAAGCTCTGGCCCTGGCCCTGCGAAGGCACCAGCGTGCCGGTCGCGACGACGGCGCAGCCGGTGGTCAGATGCTTGATCTCGGATTCGTAGTTCGACAACGAATCGGGCGCCACCACCTGGATCGGCGCGAAGCATGAGCCGTCGCTGACGTTGACGAAGGACAGGCCCGCCTTGGAATCGCGCCGCGTGCGCACCCAGCCGCGCACCGTGACTTCGCCACCGGCCGGGAGCTTGCCCGCCAGCGCATGTTCGACGCTCACCACCGTCATGGCTTGAATCCTTCCGTAAACAGACACATTAATGGAACGCGGAGTTTACAAGAGCCGCGCGGCCCACGCTGCGTGGCCGCCGCTATAATTCCTCCCCAGTTGTCCCGCAGGAGCACCGCATGGCCATCACCCTCACCCCGGTTGCGCTTGAACGCGTGCAGCGTTTCGTCGAACAGACCCCGGGTACGCTGGGCCTGCGTTTCGGAGTGACCCGCACCGGCTGTTCCGGCTGGGGCCATGTGGCCGACCTGGCCCGCGACCAGCGCGAGGGAGACACGGTGTTCGAGTTCCAGGGCGTGCGGATCTATGTGGATGCCGACAGCCTGGCGCTGGTGGATGGCACCGAGATCGATTTCGCGAAGCAGGGCCTGAGCGAGACCTTCCTGTTCAACAATCCCAACGCGGCCGCCGAATGCGGCTGCGGCGAGAGCTTCACCACCACGGCCGACGCGGCCTGAGCGCACAGGGCGGGGGATGCAGCCCCGCCGCCGGCATGAATCGCCCGGCTTGCCCCTAAGTCACTGACCTGACATAATTTCCGGCTCCCGATGGCCTGCTGGCCGCGGGTCCTTGCCCCACCGCACCCCGCCGGCATCCGCGCGGAGTGGTCGGGGGGCTGTCCCGCCCGGCGTGCATTCCGCGTGCCGGGCCCACATCCGAAAGGTAAAAACGATGCGTCACTATGAAGTCGTGTTCCTGGTCCACCCGGACCAGAGCGAGCAGGTGCCGGCCATGATCGAGCGCTACAAGTCGCTGATCGAGACGGGCAACGGCAAGATCCACCGTCTGGAAGACTGGGGCCGCCGCCAGCTGGCCTACCCGATCCAGAACCTGGTGAAGGCCCACTACGTGCTGCTCAACATCGAGGCTGACCAGGCCGTCCTGAATGAACTGGTCGAGAGCTTCCGTTTCAACGATGCGGTGCTGCGCAACTTGGTCATCAAGCGCGATGGCCCGGATACCGAGCAGTCCCTGATCATGAAGAACAAGGACGAGAAGGGCGACAAGCCCGAGCGTGGCGAGCGTCGTCGCCGTGACGACGACGAAGGCGAGGCCAGCACCGAGGCTTCGACCGATTCCGACACCGCCGAAGCCGCCTGAGGATCCTACCCATGTCCAAGTTCTTCCGCCGCCGCAAGTTCTGCAAGTTCACCGCCGAAGGCGTGAAAGAGATCGACTACAAGGATCTCAACACCCTGCGCCAGTACCTGACCGAGAACGGCAAGATCGTGCCGAGCCGCGTCACCGGTACCAAGTCCCGCTACCAGCGTCAGCTGTCCACCGCGGTCAAGCGCGCCCGTTTCCTGGCGCTGATCCCGTACACGGACAACCACGACGTGTAATCCAGGGCCTCCCCGCACGGGGAGGTTCTTCTTCCTACTGTCATTCGGACAGCCAATCGCTGCAGGCCATGCCTGCTAACGAATACGGAGCAATACGATGGAACTGATTCTTCTGCAGAAAGTGACCAACCTGGGCGTCCTGGGCGACAAGGTCAACGTGAAGCCGGGCTACGGCCGCAATTACCTGGTGCCGCAGGGCAAGGCCGTGCCGGCCACCGCCGCCAACGTCGCCGAGTTCGAAGCCAAGCGCGCCGAGTACGAAGCCAAGGCCAAGGCCGTGCACGACGACGCCGAAGCCCGCGCCGCCAAGCTGGAAGGTGCAAGCGTCACGATCACCGCCAATGCCGCGACCGAAGGCAAGCTGTTCGGTTCGGTCGGTCCGCGCGACATCGCCGATGCGTTCACCGCCGCCGGCCTGCCGCTCGAGAAGAGCGAAGTCATCATGGGCGAAGGCGCGTTGCGCAACATCGGCGAGTACGAAATCGCCGTGAAGCTGCACGCCGACGTGCAGACGACCGTCAAGGTCGTGGTGCAGGCGGAAGCCTGATCCAGCCAGCGCATCATCCGTGATGCCGACAGACGGGCGCCGAAAGGCGCCTGTTCTGTTTCTGCCGTCGGCGCATGCCGACAGGTAGCCCGCACCGTCGCAGCGGGTGAGACGACAAAAGATCAGTCTGAAGGTAGTTATCCACAGGTTGTTCCGTCGCGTGCCCACAGGCCAGGCTCCTACGATGTCCGGTCCGGCCCCATTCCGACCTGGTTGTACTGTCCATGCCCGCACGTACCGGCTTCCGCACCGACCCGCACGACTCGCGCATCGAACAGCTGCGCGTTCCGCCGAATTCCATCGAGGCGGAACAGGCGGTGCTGGGCGGCCTGATGCTGGCACCGGAAGCGTACGACCGCATCAACGACAAGCTCACGCCGAATGATTTCTACCGTCGCGACCATCAGCTGATCTATCGCGCCATCGGCGAACTCGCGGAACGGAACCGTCCGTTCGATGCGGTGACGCTGGGAGAGTGGTTCGAGTCGCAGGGGCACATGGAACTGGTCGCCGGTGGCGCTTACCTGGTGGAACTGGCCAGCACCACGCCGTCGGCGGCGAACATCACGGCTTATGCGGAGATCGTGCGCGACAAGGCGGTGATGCGCCAGCTCATCGAGGTCGGCACCGAGATCGTCAACGACGCCTTCCAGCCGGAGGGCAAGGAAAGCGACGAGATGCTGGCGGTCGCCGAACAGAAGGTGTTCGCGATCGCGGAGCAGGGCGCACGCGGGCGCACCGACTTCGTGGCGATGAACGATGCATTGAAGGATGCGTTCGAAGTCCTGCGCGTGCGCTCGGAAAGCGGCGGCACCGTCACCGGCCTGCCGACCGGCTACACCGAGTTCGACATGATGACCGCGGGCCTGCAGCCCACCGACCTGGTGATCCTGGCGGCGCGTCCGGCGATGGGCAAGACCACGTTCGCGCTGAACATCGCCGAATACGCGGCCATCAAGTCGAAGAAGGCCGTCGCGGTGTTCTCGATGGAAATGTCGGCCGGGCAGCTGGCGATGCGACTGATCTCTTCGGTCGGCCGCATCAATGCCACACGACTGCGCACCGGTTCGCTGGAAGACGAGGACTGGAGTCGCGTCACCAGCGCCATCCGCATCCTCAAGGACCAGGCCAAGGTGTTCATCGACGACACGCCCGGACTCTCGCCGGACGTGCTGCGCTCGAAGGCGCGCCGGTTGAAGCGGGAACACGACCTGGGCCTGATCGTCATCGACTACCTGCAGCTGATGTCCGTGCCGGGCAACAGCGAGAACCGCGCCACCGAGATTTCCGAGATCTCGCGGTCCCTGAAAGGGCTGGCAAAGGAACTCAACGTGCCGGTGCTCGCGCTGTCGCAGCTCAATCGTTCGCTGGAAACGCGTACCGACAAGCGTCCGGTGATGGCGGACCTGCGCGAATCGGGCGCCATCGAGCAGGACGCCGACATGATCGTCTTCATCTACCGCGACGATTACTACAACAAGGAAACGTCGCCGGACAAAGGCCTGGCCGAAATCATCATCGGCAAGCAGCGTTCGGGCCCGACCGGTTCGTGCAAGCTGCGCTTCTTCGGCGAATACACACGCTTCGACAATCTGAGCCACGACAGCATCGGCGCATTCGAATGATCGGATCGATGTTCACGTCGGTGTGTGCCGCGTAGTACGCTGCATCCGGCAGGACCGGTCCACGGGGGAGCCGACATCAGGCATTGACGGGCGCTGCGGGGCGTCCGGACGAGATGCCCGGTACGGTGGTGGTCCGGATCACGAATGACCAGCAGATGGTCCGCCGCAGTGGCGATGGTAGCGGCGGGAACAGATCTGCCAGCGAGTACATCCAGGGGAATACAGTGGCCAGTGCGTCGGGCGCGGGCACAAGCAGGCGATGGCGTGGCTGGCGGGCGGCATGGGCCGGCCTGGTGTTGCTCGTGCTCGCGCAGACCGCGTCCGCACTCGAGATCCACCGCCAGCTGTCGCAATTCCACCACACGGCCTGGAGCGTCAAGGACGGTGCACCGGGTCAGATCACCGCGCTGGCGCAGACGGCGGACGGTTACCTCTGGCTGGCTACCCAGATCGGCCTGTATCGCTTCGACGGCGTGCAGTTCGAGCGCTACGAACCGCCGGCCGGCGAGGCGCTGCCCGCGACCAGTGTTTCGGCCCTGCATGCATCTCCGGAAGGCGGGCTTTGGGTGGGGTTCCGCTACGGCGCCGTCAGCCATATCCATGGCGGCGCGCTGACTCATTACGGTGAGGCACAAGGCCTGCCCAGTGGCACCGTGTTCGGGTTCGCGCGCGATGCCGATGGCCGGCTGTGGGCGGCCACCTTCACCGGACTGGTCTATCTGGAGCGGGGGCGCTGGCATGCGCTGGGACCGGAATGGGAATTCCCTGGCCGGCAGGCGCGCACCGTGTTCGCCGATGCGGCCGGCACGCTATGGGTGGCGAGCGAGCAAGGCGTTGCCTTCCTGCCACGTGGAGCCCGGGCCTTCCAGCGTGTGCACGCAGCGGTTGGCCGGATCAGCCAGTTTTCCCAAGCGCCGGACGGCGGCATCTGGATTGCCGAGGCGGATCGCGCGGTGCGTGCTTTGCCCTTGCCGGGTACTCCGGCGTCGACCGCTGCGCTGCCACTGCCATCGGCCGGCCTGCTGTTCGATCGCGACGGCGCGTTATGGGCCACCACGCTGGGTGACGGCGTCTACCGGCTGGCCGGCGAAGGGCGGTCGCACTTCGAGAGCTATCGCCAGCGCGATGGCCTGAGTTCGGACTACGCATTGCCGCTGCTGGAGGACCGCGAAGGCACGATCTGGCTGGGCAGCAGTCGCGGGCTGGACCGCTTCCGCCATGCCAATGTTGTGCTTGCCCGCCTGCCGGATGGCGCGCACGACTTCGCCATCGTCGCCGGTGAGGGCGCGTCCGTGCTGGCGGGAAGTCGCAACCGGCCCCTGATGCGATTGCGGGACGGCATGCTCGAGACGCTGCCGCTGCCTCCCCCGCTGACCGCCGCGTACAGGGACGACGAGGGCGTGGTCTGGCTGGGTGGCCCCAAAGGACTTTGGACATTGCGTGATGACACGTTGGCGCCGGCGGCGCCACTGCCGGTCAGGGCGTATTCGGGTGTGCAGGCGATCGCGCGGACGACCGACGGCACGCTGTGGGTGTCGCTGAACACGCCAGGCATCCATCGTCTGCGTGACGGTCGTTGGACCCATCTGCGTGACCTTGCGGGCACGCGCGACGGTTCGTCGCCGCTGAGCCTGCTTGCCGACCGGGAAGGGCAGTTGTGGATGGGCTTCGCGCACAATCGCATCGCGCGGATGCGGGAGGGCAGCCTGCAGGTATTCGGTCCCTCCAGGGGGCTGGATGTGGGCAACGTGAGCGCGCTGCATCAGGGGCGTGCCGCTATCTGGATCGGGGGCGAGCAGGGGCTCGCGCGCCTGCGCGGTGACCGCATCCAGAGCCTGCGTGCGCAAGCGGATAGCCCGTTCCGCGGTATTTCCGGCATCGTGGAGACAGCCGACGGTGATCTCTGGCTCAACGGCGCGCGCGGCATCGTGCGGGTTCCGGCCAGCGCCATCGAGGACGTGCTCCAGAATACGCCGCAGGCTGCGTACGATCTCTTCGACTTCCTCGATGGACTGCCCGGCGTCCCCGCGCAGTTCCGGCCCATCCCGACCGCACTGCAGGCCGGCGATGGGAAACTCTGGTTCGCCACCACCAGCGGCGTGGTGTCGATCGATCCGAAGGCGATCCGGCGCAATCCGTTGCCGCCGCCGGTGGTGGTCCGCTCGCTCTCCGTCGACGGCCGGACCCATCGCCTGGAGGGCACATCACTGTCGTTGCCAGCGGGCGCGCGCAACCTTCAGATCGGCTACACCGCGTTGAGTCTGGCCATCCCCGAACGAGTCCGGTTTCGTTACCGGCTGGAAGGCTATGAACAGGAATGGCAGGAAGCCGGCACGCGTCGCGTGGCCTACTACAACAATCCCGGGCCGGGGCACTATGTATTCCGCGTGCTTGCCGCCAACAACGATGGCGTGTGGAACGAGGAGGGCGCCAGCATCGCGTTCTCGATCGCGCCGCGGTACTACCAGACCCCATGGTTCGCCCTGCTGTGCGTCGCCCTGATCGCCGGACTACTGTGGGTCGCCTACCTGATGCGTCTTCGCCGCGTATCCCGGCAGATCCATGACCGCCTGCAGGAGCGCCACCGGGAACGCGAGCGCATCGCCCGCGAGTTGCACGACACCCTGCTGCAGAGCGTGCAGGGGCTGATCCTGCGCTTCCACGCGGTGGCGGGATCGCTGGGGGCGAGTGCGCCGGGGCGCCAGGCCCTTGAGTCGGTGCTGGAGCGCGCCGACGATGTGCTGGTGGAGGCGCGCGACCGCGTGCTCGATCTGCGTGCGAGCCACCATGCGGGCGGCCTGTCCGATGTCTTTGTCCGGATGGCGGCCGACCTCGCCAGCGATACGGACGTTTCCTTCCGGGTGACGATGGAAGGGCAAGCCGCGCAACTGGATCCGATCGTACAGGACGAACTGGTGCAGATCGGGCGCGAAGCGCTGCTCAATGCATTCCGCCATGCCCAGGCGGAGCGCATCGAAGTCGTGATCGAACAGGGAACGGATGGCGTGCGCCTCCGCTTCATCGATGACGGCCGCGGCATCGAGCCCGATGTGCTGGCGAGCGGAGGCCGACACGGGCACTGGGGGCTGGCCGGCATGCGCGAGCGCGCAGAGCGGCTGGGCGCGACGCTGGACGTCGCATCGCGACCGGGCGAGGGCACCTGCGTCTACGTCCGTGTGCCGGCGGCGCTCGCCTACCGCGCGCGGCCGCGCGGGTGGCAACGCTGGTTGCTTGGGCGTCGTGACGAGAAGGACGGACGCTGAAGCAGCGGGCATCCGCATTCGCACCGCTACAATCACCCCATGCCTGGACCTGACCACATCGAGGAAATGGACTTCGCGGCTTCGTTCCGGCCCGAGGCGAACGACCGTCCCACGCGCATACGCGTGGACCTGGATGCGTTGAGCCACAACTTCCATGCATTGCAGGCGCACGCGGGCGTGCCGGTGATGGGTATCGTCAAGGCCAATGCGTACGGGCACGGGCTGGTGCCCGTCGCGCGGTACCTGCAGGCCCAGGGCATCGGACAACTGGGCGTGGCGCTGGTGGAGGAGGGCATCGCTCTGCGGCGCGCGGGTGTGACGGTGCCGATCCTGGTGCTGGGCGGCATCCATGCGCCGCAGGTCAGCCAGTTCCTGGCATGCGATCTTGAAGTCACCGTGTCCTCGATCGCCAAGCTGCGGCAGGTGGAACTGGCGGCGGAATCGCTGGGACGCCACGCGGTGATCCATCTGAAAGTGGACACCGGCATGGAGCGCATCGGCGTGCACAGCGAGAATGCCGGGCCATTGATCGAAGCGGCGCTCGCTTCACGCTGGTGCACCTTGAAGGGCATCTATTCCCATCTGGCGTGTTCGGACGATCCCGCCTCGCCGATGACGCAGGGACAGCTCACGCGCTTCCTCGACGCCTGCCGGCATTTCGAGCGCATCGGTGCGCCGATGCCGATCCGCCACCTGGCCAACTCGGGTGGCGTGCTGCATTTCCCCGAAACCTGCCTGGACATGGTACGCCCCGGCATCGCGCTGTACGGCGTGATGCCTGATCCCGCCTCGCGCCCGACCGTGGCGTTGAAGCCCGCGCTGTCGCTGGTTTCGAAGGTGGTCTACTTCAAGGTGGTCAACGCCGGTCGCACGGTCAGTTACGGCGCCACCTGGACGGCGCCAACCGATACCCGCATCGTCACCGTGCCGATCGGCTACGGCGACGGCTATCCGCGTTCGCTTTCCTCGCGGGGCGAAGTGCTGGTGCGGGGTGCGCGCCATCCCATCGTCGGGCGCGTGTGCATGGACCAGTTCATGGTCGACCTCGGGCCGGGAGGCAGTGCCTACAACGAGGATGAAGTGGTGCTGATCGGTCGCCAGGGCGACGATGCCATGTCGTGCGAAGCGGTGGCATTGGCGGCCGGCACCATTCCGTACGAGATACTGACCGGGCTCAATGCCCGCATCCCGCGCGAATACGTCGGTGCCGCATCCGGCTTGGCGTCCGCGACGTAAGCCGGCGCACCGTCCTATCGGATTTTCCGCATGCCGACCGCTCTCGTCTGGTTCCGCCACGATCTGCGCCTGGACGACAATCCGGCGCTGCGGGCCGCGCTGGCGCAGGGCTTCACGCCCGTTCCGGTGTACCTCCATGCGCCGGACGAGGAGGGCGAGTGGACGCCCGGGGCAGCGTCCAACGCCTGGCTGCATCGCTCGCTGGCCGCGCTGGATGCCGACCTCCAGCGCCGCGGATCGCGTCTGCTGCGGCGGCATGGCTCCAGCGCGGCATCGCTCGACGCGCTGCTCGACGAGACCGGCGCGCAGGCCGTGTTCTGGAACCGCAAGTACGAGCCGGCCACCCAGCCGCGCGATGCGGCCCTTAAGAAGACACTGCGCGAGCGCGACGTGCAGGTCGAGAGCTTCAAGGGCGTGCTGCTGTTCGAGCCGTGGGACCTCGCCACGCAGCAGGGCACGCCCTACAAGGTCTTCACCCCATTCTGGCGCGCCGCCCTGTCGCAGTGGCGGGTCCCCGAACCGTGGACCGCGCCGGCGCAACTGCCATCCGTCGACACCGCGCTCCGGAGCGAGCCGCTGGATGCTTGGAAACTCGTGCCGTCGCTTGGCTGGGATGCAGGCTTCTGGGGCGCATGGACGCCGGGTGAGGCCGGCGCGCGCGAAGCACTCGAGGTCTTCATCGACGGCGCACTCAATGGCTACCGCAGCGACCGCGACCGCCCGGACCGCACCGGTACCTCGCGCCTGTCCCCGCACCTTCACTTCGGGGAGATCGCACCGTGGCGCATCGTGGCCGGACTGGAGCGCACACGCACGGCAGCCAACAGCGCCGACATGGACGGTTACATCCGTGAGCTGGGCTGGCGTGAATTCGGCTACCACCTGCTGCATCACTTCCCGCAGACCACTACGCAGAACCTCAATCCGCGCTTCGAACACTTCGACTGGGCGAAGGTCGATCCCGCGGCCCTGGACGCCTGGCAACGCGGCCGCACGGGCGTGCCCATCATCGACGCCGGCCTGCGCGAACTCTGGGCCACCGGCTACATGCACAACCGCGTCCGCATGGTCGTGGCCAGCTACCTGACCAAGCACCTGCGCTACCACTGGCTGCACGGCGCCCGCTGGTTCTGGGACACGCTGGTGGACGCCGATCTCGCCAGCAACACGCTGGGCTGGCAATGGACCGCTGGCACCGGCGCCGATGCCGCGCCGTACTTCCGTGTATTCAATCCGGTCACCCAGGCGGAGAAGTTCGATCCCAAAGGCAGCTATATCGCGCGATGGGTGCCGGAACTGGCAGAGGTGCCGGTGCCGTTGCGCTTTTCGCCGTGGCAGAGGCCGGAGCTGCTGGCGAGGCTCGCGCCGGCGTACCCGTGCTACCCCATCGTTGATCTTGCCGCTGGTCGCGACGGCGCATTGGCCGCCTACCGCCAGACCGTGAGCTGAGCTGCGTTGACGCCTTTCGTCGCCGCGTGTTTCACTCGGCGCGGGAGAGGAGGGCAAGCATGGCCACGAAGAAGGCGCCGGCAAAGCCGCGTCGCGAGCCGATGTCGCGGGTGGATACCGCCTGGTTGCGGATGTGTCGTCCGACCAACCCGATGATGATCACCGGTGTGCTGATGTTCGACGAGCCGATGACGCTCGACCGGCTGAAGCAGGTGGTGAAGAAGCGTTTCCTCGCTTATCCGCGCTTCCTGCAGAAGGCTGTCGATACACCCGCCGGGGCGTCCTGGGTGACCGATCCGGATTTCGACCTCGATTGGCATGTGCGCCTCTCGGCACTGCCGGGGCGCCACGATCCCGCTTCCGAAAAGAAGGCGCTGGAACGCTTCACCAGCCAGATGGCCTCCACGCCGCTGGACAAGACCAAGCCGCTTTGGCAATTCCACCTGATCGAACGCTACGGCACGGGTTCGGCGCTGGTCGCCCGCATCCACCACAGTTATGCGGACGGCATCGCGCTGGTGCAGGTGCTGCTGTCGCTGACCGATACCAGTCGCAAGCCGGACGCCGGCAAGGACCTGCGCTCGGCCTGGCTGAAGAAGGATGGCGTTGAGGTCGTGCGCCGGGTCGGCGCGATCGACCGCTACATGCAGTTGGGCGGCAAGGTGCTGGGCAAGGGCATGGAGATGTACCGCGATCCCTCGCTGGCCACGGTGCTGGCGAAAGAGGGCGGCGAGATCGGGCGCGAACTGCTGCATGCGCTGTCGCTTTCGGATGACCCGCCAACGCTGCTGCGCGGCAAGCTGGGCGTCAGCAAGCGGGTGGCCTGGGCCGAGCCGCTGGACCTGGAGGAAGTCAAAGCCGTTGGTCGCGCCTGCGACTGCACCGTCAACGATGTACTGATGGCCGCGGCCTCCGGCGCGCTGCGCAACTACATGCTGGAGCGTGGCGAGCAGATCGATGGGGTCACCCTGCGCGCCACCGTTCCCGTCAACCTGCGGCCGCTGGAACATGCCCGCAAGCTGGGCAACCATTTCGGCCTCGTGTTCCTGGACCTGCCGGTGGGCGAGGACAATCCGATCCGTCGGCTGGAGCGCGTGGCGGAGTGCATGCGCGACTTGAAGAACTCACGGCAAGCCATTGTTGCATTTGGACTTCTGGCTGCGCTTGGCATGGCGCCTTCCGCCATCCAGAGCGTCGCGCTAGAGCTGTTCTCGCGCAAGGCCACGGCGGTGGCCACCAACGTCCCCGGTCCCCAGCAGCCGCTGTACATGGGCGGATCGCGACTGCGCGAGATGATGTTCTGGGTGCCGCAGACCGGTTCCATCGGCATCGGCGTCTCCATCCTCAGCTACAACGGCCGCGTGCACTTCGGATTGATCGCCGACGCCAAGCTGATCCCGGATCCGGACGCGGTGATCCGGCGTTTCGGACCGGAGTTCGACAAGCTTCTGTACCTGTCGCTGATGGGCGACTGGGAACGGACGCTGGACGCGCCGACGGCGAGCGCATTGCTGTCCTGATCCCCGCCGCCACCTGAATGAACAGGGGGAAAATCGCACGTTCTACACAGCACGATGGTTAGGCTTGCGACCGTTCCGGGTATTCACCCGACGTCACAAGGAGGATCCATGAATACGATGCTGAAGACCGGCGCCCTGGCTGCGCTCACCGTCACCCTGCTGGGCGGTTGCGCCAGCTATACCGGCCAGACCAACGATCCGAACGACCCCAACCGCACCCGCACGGGCGCCCTGATCGGTGCCGGTATCGGTGCCGTGGCCGGTTTGCTGAGCGGCAGCGATGCCACCGAACGCCGCCAGCGCGCGCTGGTGGGTGCCGGTGTCGGCGGCTTGGCGGGCGGCTCCATCGGCGCCTACCAGGATCGCCAGGAAGCGGAGCTGCGCCGCCAGACCGCGGGCACCGGCATCGATGTCAGCCGCGACGGCGACGTCATCAAGCTCAACCTGCCCGATGGCGTGACCTTCGACTTCGGCAAGGCCGACCTGAAGTCGCAGTTCTATCCCGCGCTCAACAACGTGGCGTCCACGCTGCGCGAGTACAACCAGACCATCGTGGAAGTCAGCGGCCACACCGACAGCATCGGTTCCGACGCGGTCAACCAGCGTCTGTCCGAACAGCGTGCGGCCGCAGTCGGCAACTACCTGATCGGCCAGGGCCTGCAGCGCGAGCGCTTCGAGATCGTCGGCATGGGCAAGCGGTACCCGGTTGCCAGCAACGATACCGACGCAGGTCGTGCGATGAATCGCCGCGTCGAAGTCCGCGTGCTGCCCGTGCGCTCTTAAGCCATCGTCGCAGCATATGGGGAACGGGCCGCGCAAGCGGCCCGTTTTCTTTGTCTGTTCCGCCGGGTGCTGTCAACCCGTTCCCAGCGCTGCCATCCGTTGCCACAATCGGCATCCCACCCGGTCCATCGGGTTTTCCAGTACGGACGCAATGCAAGACCGCAATCCCCAGATCGCCCAGCACATCGCCGCCACCATCGCCGCCGAGATCGGCGCACAGACCGCGCAGGCCAAGGCCGCCATCGCGCTGCTGGACGAAGGCGCCACGGTTCCCTTCATCGCCCGCTACCGCAAGGAAGTCACCGGCGGGCTGGATGACATCCAACTGCGCGACCTCGAGACACGCCTGACCTACCTGCGCGAACTGGAAGACCGTCGCGCCGCCGTGCTGGCCAGCATCGACGAGCAGGGCAAGCTGACCGACGAGCTGCGCGCCGACATCGAAGCCGCCGACAGCAAGGCGCGCCTGGAAGACCTTTATCTGCCTTACAAGCCCAAGCGTCGCACGCGCGCGCAGATCGCGCGCGAGGCGGGACTGGAACCGCTGGCCGACGGCCTGCTCGCCGATCCGACCCAGGTGCCGGAGGTCGCGGCCGCGGCGTATGTCGATGCCGACAAAGGCGTGGCTGATGCGAAGGCCGCACTCGACGGCGCGCGCGCCATCCTGATGGAGCGCTGGGGCGAGAACGCTGCGCTGGTCGGCGAGCTGCGTGCATGGATGGCCGACGTCGGCGTGATCCGCGCGAAGGTGGCGCAAGGCAGGGAGAACGAGGGCGCCAAGTACCGCGACTACTTCGATCACGCCGAATCGCTGGCGAAGATTCCCTCGCACCGTCTGCTGGCGCTGTTCCGCGCGCGCCGCGAAGAGATCCTGCTGCTCGATCTCGACCCGGGTATGGACGCCGAGGCCGGCCATCTGCAGGCCGAGGGCCGTGTGGCGGTGCATGCGGGCGTCTCCTCGCAGGGACGCGCGGCGGACAAGTGGCTGCTGGATGCCTGCCGCCTGACCTGGCGCGCCAAGCTGCACATGCACCTGCTGCTGGACCTGTTCAACCAGGCGCGCGAGAAGGCCGAAGCCGAGGCCATCGCGGTGTTCGGCGACAACCTGAAGGACCTGCTGCTGGCGGCGCCTGCGGGGCCGAAGGCCGTGCTTGGCCTGGACCCGGGGCTGCGCACCGGCGTGAAGGTCGCGGTGGTGGATCGCACCGGCAAGCTGGTCGACCATGCCACCATCTACCCGCATGAGCCCAAGCGCCAGTGGGATCAATCGCTGCACGTGCTGCGCGCGTTGTGCGCGAAGCACCAGGTGGAGCTGATCGCCATCGGCAACGGCACCGCCAGTCGCGAAACCGACAAGCTGGCCGGTGACCTGATCAAACAGGCCGCGGACCTGAAGCTGGAGAAGATCGTCGTCAGCGAAGCCGGCGCATCGGTCTACTCCGCCTCGGAATTCGCATCGAAGGAATTCCCGGACCTCGACGTCAGCATCCGTGGTGCGGTCTCCATCGCACGCCGCCTGCAGGACCCGCTGGCCGAACTGGTGAAGATCGAACCGAAGGCGATCGGCGTAGGCCAGTACCAGCACGACGTGGACCAGTTCCGCCTGGCGCGGGCGCTGGATGCGCGCGTGGAGGACTGCGTCAACGCCGTCGGCGTCGACGTCAACACCGCCTCGGCTGCGCTGCTGACGCGCGTGTCCGGCCTGTCGTCGACGGTGGCCGAGAACATCGTGCGCTTCCGCGACGAACACGGTGCCTTCCGTACGCGCAAGGCACTGCTGGGCGTGCCGCGCCTTGGTGAGAAAACGTTCGAGCAGTGTGCCGGCTTCCTGCGCATCGCCGACGGCGACGAGCCACTGGACGCCTCGTCCGTGCATCCGGAAGCCTATCCGGTAGTGGAACGCATCCTGGCCGGCAGCGGCAGGCAGGTGAAGCAGATCGTCGGCGATATCGTGTTCCTGCGCGCGGTGAAGCCCGAGCAGTACACCGACGGGACGTTCGGCGTGCCGACCATCCGCGACATCCTGAAGGAGCTTGAGAAGCCCGGCCGCGATCCGCGTCCCGAGTTCAAGGCCGCGCGCTTCGCCGAAGGCGTGGAAGACATCAAGGACCTGCGCGAAGGCATGATCCTGGAGGGCGTGGTCAGCAACGTCGCCGCCTTCGGCGCGTTCGTCGACATCGGCGTGCACCAGGACGGCCTGATCCACATTTCCGCGCTGGCCGACCGCTACGTGAAAGATCCGCGCGAAGTGGTGAAGGCCGGCGACATCGTCAAGGTGAAGGTGCTGGAGGTCGACGTGGCCCGAAAGCGCATCGCGCTGACCCGCCGCCTCGACGATGCACCTGCGCCGCAGGCGCCGCGCGAAGCACGCGCGAACGATCTGCGTACGCCGCGCGGACAGGAGCGTGGTCCTTCCCGCGACAACCGGCGTGGCCCGGCCCCGGCCAAGCCCGGCGCAGCGCCAGCCGACAATGCGCTGGCCGCGGCCTTCGCGCGGGCGAAGGGGCAGGGCTGATCGACGGAGGGATGTGGGAGCGACGTGAGTCGCGAAAGCCTACCGGCAGGTCGGCACCGCAAAGAGAAGGTGCGTGGGGGCTTCCTTTCCGATCACGACTTGCATCGCTCGCTCCTGCACATCACGGCCCGCTGTCCCGAGTCGCCGACGCATAGGGCGCGAGGTAGTGGCTCAGTCCGCCGGTCCGCAACCGCGTGGCGGCCGCGCTCCAGTCGACCGGCGCGCCGGCCTTCAGCGCGTCCAGCACGGCCACGACTGACAATTCCACCTCCGGCAGCCCGCTCGCGCCCGGTGCGTTGCGGCGCTGTTCGATCGCCTCGAACAGCACGGCATTGGCCTCGGGGTAGGACAGCGGTTCAGTCGCGCCGTGTGCGCTGCGCCACGCGGGCGTCTCCAGCACCGCATTGACGTGCGAGAGGATCAGCCAGGTCGCGCGGCCGATCAGTTTCAGGTTTCCCGGCTGCACGCTGGTCATGGTATTGCCGACCACGCGGCCACGCTTGGCCATGACGCCGGTGGAATGCGCATTGAGCAGCATCTTCAGCGCGATGGTCTGGTCCAGCTCGAATGCATCGCGCTGCGGCACCGTCACCGCGATCACCGGTACGGGACGGGGCAGGGCGGCGGCGTCGCGCACGACCTCGGAGGCCAGCGGACGTGCGGACACCGACACCAGCACCAGTTCCGCACCTGCTGAAGCGAACGCCTGCAGCCAACGCCGGTTCGCATCGTCATGTGCTTCATCGCCGAGCAGGATCAGCGCACCGGAATCGCCCGACCGCGGTCCGCTGCGGCGCATGTTGGCGTCGGAATACGACAGGTCGTACAACGCCTGCTGTTCGTCGCCTGCGTTGGCCAGCCCGCGCAGCGCGGATTCGCGCAGGTACGGGTCCGGGATGCCGGTTTCGAACGGCGGCAGGTACAGCGCCTTGTCCAGTCCGTGGAAGGGACGGTGCAGGAGTGCCTGCCAGGCCTGTCGCGCATTGCCTGCGGGCGTCCATACCTGGATCCACGAACGCCGTTCCGGTGCATCCACGGGGTCCAGCGGGCCGAGCCGGAAGGTAGGTGCACGCTCGGTGACGTCCACGAACACCGGCATCAACGCGCGCGTGGCCAGGTAGGTGGCACGGTGTCCGGCGGCGTAGCTTGCGGCTTCGCGCTCGGTCCACGCCGCCAGTTTCGGCGCGGCCGCTGCGACAGTCTGCTGGATGCCGGCGAAGCCGCGCAGGCGATCGGCGATGCTGGCGTCGCTGAAACCCAGCGCGGCGAGTTCGTCTGCCGACAGCACCTCGCTCAACAGCGTGCGCGTCGCATCCTCCAGCACCACGCCCAGCACGTACAGGCTGGTGGTGGTGGCCTGCATGCGGGTGGAGCCGGTGATGGCCTGCGGCCCGGTGGGCAGCGCGATCTTGGTGATCCGCGGATCGTCCAGCACGCGACGGCTGCGCTCGAACGGACGCAGTACGTCGTCTGGGTTGTTGTAGACGAACCACGTACGCCGCGCGTCCACGCCGGCCTGGTCGGCGGCCGCCAGCGCGGTGCCGATCACGGCCGAGGTTTCACCGCCTTCGGTGACCGCGAAGACCAGGTCATCGCGCTCGATACCGTTGTCCTGCAACTGCAGGCGGCCGATCTCGGGGATGTCCTCGAAGCCTTCCAGCGAGGCGATCAGTGCACGGTCGCCGCCGGTGATCTCGCCACGCACGCGTTCGCCCAGGCTGGGAAAGCGCGCCTCGATCTTCGTCATCGCCGGCGATGCGGCGGCGTGTTGCCAGAACGGGCGCCACAATCCGCTTTCGATCGTTTCAGCGAGGCGTCCGGTCGAGCCGGTGCCATAGAAGTACAGGCGATGCCCGTCGCGCAGCGCGCGGGTGATGTCGTGCGAGGCCGCTTCAAGCGCTGCCCGCCGTGCCGGATCGTCGGCCACGCCCTGCAGTGCCTTTGCGATGTCCTCGTCCACCGCCAGCAGCGATACCAGTCCGTCGGTGGTGTCGGCCGCGATGCGCGTGCTCAGGTCGAAGCTGCGCGGGTGGCGCTGTTCGGTCAGCAGGCTGTGCAACTGGAACTGCTGCTTGTGCGCCACGAAGTCCTGCGACTGCGCCGAGGGCGTCACGCCCAGGCGGGACGGCGCAGGTTGCGCAGTGGCGGGGGCCAGGACACCGGCCATGGCAAGGAAGGACATGCTTCGCATGATGCAATTCGCCGTACGGGACATCGGATCCCTCATCAGACAACGGAAGACGGTGTCGAGACCGGCGATGTTCCCCTTGCGCGGCGCCCGACGCGGGCTGCTATCGTCATGACAACGATAGCAAACGAGAGCGACACTATGCCCCGGAACGTGCGACCGTTGCATGCCGCGCCGCGCCACCCGCGCCGGCACATCGCGCTGCTGGTGCTCGGCGTGGCGCTTGCCTGCGGCGCGAACGGGGCATCCGCTGCGACATCGCCGCTGGATGCCGCGGCCTGCGATTGCGCCACCACGGTGCCGCTGCTGGGCATCGATGTCCTGCTCACCTCGCGCCTGGACCTGCTGCGTGGCAAGCGCGTGGGTCTGGTGACGAATGCCACCGGCATGGACCATGCGTTGCGCAGCAGTGTGGATCGATTCGCCGCACGCACCGATTTCACGCTCGTGGCGTTGTTCGGGCCGGAGCATGGCGTGCGGGGCGACGTGCAGGCGGGCGACAAGGTCGCCTCATCGCGCGATGCCGCCACCGGGTTGCCGGTGCACAGCCTGTATGGCGAGCACCGCGAACCGACGCCGGAGATGCTGGCCGGCGTCGACGTGCTGGTGTTCGACATCCAGGATGTGGGCACGCGGTTCTATACGTATCCGTACACGCTGGCGGGCGTGATGCGCGCGGCGAAGCGCGCTGGCATTCCGGTGATCGTGGCGGACCGGCCCGATCCGCTCGGTGGGATGCGGGTCGAGGGCCCGGTGCTGGATCCGGCGCTGGCGTCGTTCGTGGGCATGTTCCCCATTCCGATCCGCCATGGCATGACCCTCGGCGAGCTGGCGACGCTGTTCAATACCGGCTTCGGCATCGGTGCCGAACTGCATGTGATCACGATGCAGGGCTGGCAGCGTGGCGATGAACCGCTGCGTGGTGCGTTGCCGTGGGTGCCTCCGTCTCCCAACATGCCCACGCCGGACACCGCGCTGGTGTATCCGGGCATGGGGCTGCTGGAAGGCACCAACGTGTCTGAAGGTCGCGGCACCACACGTCCGTTCGAGACCGTGGGCGCGCCGTGGGTGGATGCGCAGGCGCTGGCCGCGCGGCTCAATGCCATGGACCTGCCCGGGGTGCGCTTCCGCGCCACGTGGTTCACGCCCACGTTCTCGAAGCATGCAGGCAAGGTCTGCGGCGGGGTGCAACTGCACGTGATCGACCGGGCGGCATTCCTTCCCGTGCGTACTGGCATCGCGGTCCTGAAGGCCCTGCATGACCAGCACCCGAAGGACTTCGCCTTCCTGCCCGGCGAGCCGCCGTTCTTCGACCGGCTGGCCGGCGTGGATGATCTGCGCGCCGCCATCGCGCGCGGCGACACCCTGGACGTCATCGAAGCACGCTGGCAGCCGGGACTGAAGACATTCAGCACATTGCGCCAGCAGCATCTGCTCTATCCGATGCATTAGATTCCCTGCCTGCGCTCGGGGCATCCAAGGACGACTTGGAGGGCTATCCGTGGGAGCGGCGCAAGTCGCGATGAGGCTTTACCGGCCTTCTATCGCGACTTGCGCGCTCCCAAAAGAAAAGCCGCAACGCGGCTCTACCGGTGCCCCGTCGCGGCTCAGGTCGTTCCCGCTGGCCTGCGCTTGCGTGGCGCTCGACGCGGCGCATCGGAGGCTGTCGTGGTCAGGAGCGCCACGGCGTGCTGGAGTTGCTCCAGCGACGACAGCGTGTCGGCGTAGGCGATGAAGTGCTGCAGATAGCCGGGCGATGTGGCCCGCATCAGGTGCAGGGCGCGGTGCACGAGCATGCCGGAGTTGAGCGGGCCGGCGTCGGCGGGCAGGTCGTGCAGGGAGGCGCGCAGCTGGCTGTCGGTGCGGACCTGGGCCCAGGTTTCGCGCGCTTCGGTCAACATGGCAGGCGCCACTCGCGGGGTGTCGTGGCCGGGGCCGGGGCCGGCACGCAGCTGCAGTGCGGCGACCAGTTCGCGCAACCCGGAAGCGGGCACGGTCGCGTGTTTCGTCGCAGGAGCCACAGGCGGTCGCTGTGCCAACGCCTCCGCGTACGCCCGGATCAATCCGGCGACGCGGGCTTCCAGCAGGCGACGGGCTTCACCCTGTTGCGTGGCCATGCGCGCGGCGAGCGCCTGCAGGATGTCGAAGCGCGCCGGGTCCGCGCGGTCCGCGCCTTGGGCACGCCACGCCTGCAGTTGCGCCGTCAACGGCAACGCGTCACCGTCCATCGTCACCGCTGCGTTTGGCGGGGCGGGGGATGGGGGCGATCTCGACACGGCGGTTGCGTGCGCGGCCTTCCTCGTCGGTGTTCGCGCTGACCGGTTGCTCGGCGCCGAACGCGGCAGCGAACACTGACGATGACGGCACGCCTTCTGCAATCAGTGTGCGCGTGACCGTCAGCGAACGCTGCGCCGAGAGTTCCCAGTTGTCGGCGAACCGGCGGTTGCTGTCGCGCACCTGGCGGTCGTCGGTGAAGCCACTGACCATCAGGATCTCATCGCGCGTGCGCAGGTAGCCCGCGAGCGGAGCGGCGAGACCCTTGAGCAGGTCACGGCCTTCGGGCTGCAACTGGTCGGAGTTCAGTGCGAACAGCACGTTGCCGCGGATGCCGATGCGGCCATCCACCAGCGTCACCCGCCCTTCGGCCAGCGGCACCGCGAGGGCCTTCTCGAGTGCATCGCGCTGCTGTGTTTCCAGCTCGCGCCTGCGGACTTCCTCGTCCAGCCGCTGGGATAGTTGCGCCTGCACGGCGATCACGCCGACCAGCACCAGCACGAACGCCCCCAGCAGCACCGACATCAGGTCGCCGAAGCTGGCCCAGACGGGCGCGCCAAGGTCCGCGTCGTCTCCGGTCTCCACGCTCATGCGGCTTCGGCCCCGGACAGGCGTTGCAGGTCGACGGTGATCTGGCGCTGCGCGGACAGGCTCAGATCGACCACTTCACGTGCCTGCGCCACGTAGTAGGCCAACTGCTCATCGCTGCGCACGAGCGAGCGCTCCAGCGCACCTTCGAGGCTTTCCAGGCGCGCAAGCAGGGCGTCGTTGGATTCGCCGAAGCGGGCGACCACGCTGCCCAGCGCATCGCCCAGGCCGGCGACCTCGGTGGCACCGGCAGCGACCTGCGCGGCGACGTGTTCGAGCTTGCCGGTCTCGGCCTGCACGTGGTCGGTGAAGCGGGTGCCGACGCGATCCAACAGGTCGGCGGACGTGGCGACCAGCGCATCGATGGCACCCCGCTGTTCGGTGGAGGCATGGTTCACCGCGTCGAGCAGGGTCTGCAGCGTGCCCATCATCTGGGTGCGCTCCTCAAGCATGGCGGTATCGCGGACCATGCTGTCGGAAAGCTTCTGGCGGAGTTCCGCGATCACGTCGGCGGCAGCGCGCGGCGCTTCGGACGCCACCTGCACCAGTTGCGAGATCTCGGCGATGGTCTGCGCGGCGTGCGCCTGCGCCTGGGTGGTGATGTCCTCCGCGCTGCGTGCGAGCGCATCGCAGATGTCCTGTTGCAGGCGGGCGGTTTGCGCACCTGCATGTTCCCACTGCTCGCGCAGGGAGGCGCTCATTGCGGCCAGGCGTTCGGCCCACGCCGCCAGCCGCTGGTCGTCCTGTGTCGCCAGCGTCTGCTGCAGGCCGGCATGCGAGCGCTCCATCGCCTGCAGCAGCTCGGTGGCATGGCGTTCGATGCCGCCTGCCGCCACCGCCAGCGCGTGTTCGTTGCGCGCGGCGATCCCGGCGCTGGTGGCCTCCTGTCGCGCAAGCGCCTGGTTCCAGTTGTCCGACAGTTCGGCGGCGTTGCGCTCCAGCCGCGTGGACATGCCGTCCAGAACGGCGGCACTGCGCTGCTCAAAGCTGGCGGCCAGTCGCTCGGAGAAGGCCTGCATCTGGCCGGTGAGCGTGTCGTTGGTCTGGCGCTGCTGCTCGATCGCCGTGGTCCAGCTGGCGGCCGCGGTGGTGGAGGCGGCGCCGAAACCGGCGGTCAGGCCATCGAGTTGGCGCTGCACCGCCTGCGTGACGGCGTCCTGCATCGCCGCGCTCTCGCGTGCGAGCCCTGCAAGCGTCGCGTCGGTCGCCGGCTGCAACGCGGCGACGACGGCCCGGGCGCTGGCGTCGACACCCGACTTCAAGGCCTGCTCCAGTGACGCCGCGAGCTGCACCTGCACTGCTTCGGTGCGTTCGTGGAACGCCTGCTGGTTGACGACGAGGCGTTCGCCTGTGGCGTTGTTCTGGTGTTCGATCGACGCGACCATCGCCTGCAACCGGTCCACGAGGTCGGGCATCAGCGCGGCCTGCTGCTGCAGCAGGCGGAAGGATTCCTCGCGCTGGAACGATTGGGAGTGCACGCGCAGCGAGGTCGCGATCTCGCCATCGAGGTCCTGCACGGCCTGCAACCGTTCGCGACGGCAGAGCGCCGCCAGCAGGCCGAGCACCGCCGAGGTGGCCACGCCCGCGATCGAGGTGCCGAAGGCGAACGCAAGCCCTTTGACTGGCGCGCCCAGTGAACCGCGGATGGCGTCGAGATCCGTGGCGCTTTCCAGCGCCAGGCCGGTGCCGCGCAGCGTGGCCATCATGCCGAGGAGGGTGCCCAGCATGCCCAGCAGCACCAGCAGGCCGACCAGATAAGGCGTCAGCGCCGGTGCGGGCAGGGCGACGCGTTCGCCTTCGATGCGCTGCCGCACCGACGGGCGCAGGCCCGGAGGCAGCAGCGCCAGCCACGCGTGCAGGCCACTGCCGGCGGCGGAGGTATCTGCGACGGCCCGCACCAGTGTGGCAGTGGCCTGCCGGTAGCGGTGCAGTTCGACTGCGCCGGCCACATAGCAGCCGCAGATGACCAGCGTGACCACGACGCCCAGCGCATGCGTGCCGACGTAACCCACGCCGATCCAGGTGACGATGGCGAGACCCAGCAGGAACAGGGCGGCGAGGAGAGGGGTTCTGATCATGGTGTTCCGGAAACGTGCGAAGTGCGAAGGGCGGCGAGCAGCGCTTCGATGGGGTGGAAGCGGACGTCCAGCTCGGCGAGCAGGACGTCCTGCAGGTCGCGGCGGAAAGTAGGGAGCCAGGCGTCGTCGGGCGCGTCGGTATTGGCCCGCTTCAGCCGCTCGAAGTACTGGCCGAGCAGGGTGGGGGTTGTGGCCAGCAGGGCGTGTTCGCGCGGGCTCAGCGTCATCTCCATGACGGCATCGACCTCCGCCAGCCTCGCCTGCTCGGATGAGCCCGTGGCCAGCGCATCACGCAGGCGCCCGCGCAACGGGCCTGTGGACGCCAGCATGGACCGCTGGAGGTCCACGCAGTGACGACGGAACGGCGCGAAATCCTCGCCGGTCAGTTTCTCGAGTTTGTCGGTGCGCGTGATGGCGGTCCGCAAGTTGGCGCGCACGCGGGCGCAGGCGGCTTCTTCGCCTTCGGCCTGGATCGGGAAGGAACCGGGCGTTGGCACCGCGTCGAGTGCGCGCGACAGCGCGATGGCGCGGTTCCAGTCGATCCACTGGCCCAGTCGCTCGGAAAGGGCGGGGCCGGCGGAAGGCGCGCCGACGTCGCCCAGTCGGGCAAGAAGTCGTACGAAGGCCGGGGCCGACACCGGCGCCCGTTGTTGCACTGCTGCCACGCTGATGCTCAAAAAAGACGGCGATTTTACAGGAAGCACCAAGTCGACTGACCGGCAAATGGTCCGTTCATCGGTAATCTGAGCTGACGGATGCGGGAGGGCAAAGAAAAAGCCGGAACCTCGCGGTTCCGGCTTCTCTTCAAATGGTGGAGGTGGGCGGAATTGAACCGCCGTCCGAAGGCACTCCATCCCCGGTACTACATGCTTATCCCGCCGTTGAGTCTCGTCCTGCAGCAGCACGGTGGGCAAAGCGCACCGCAGAACCAGCCTGTTTTAGGTTGACCGGGTGCTGACAGGCAGCCACTCCCGGCGATTCCGTGATGATGACCTTACGCTGCGAGCACGGACACAAGCAGTTTCAGGGCTTACGCCTTAAGCGGCGAGAGCGTAGTTGTCGTCGTTGGCAACTAGAGTTTTGCCGCTGGATTTACGAGGAAAGCTGCCCCCTCGGCATGCACCAGGCAACTTCGCAACCCCCGTCGAAGCCAGTGCACCCCCGGGAGTCAGAAACGTCCTGACAAGGGCAAGTGTAGGGGCGGGCACCTCGCTTCACAAGGCGCAGCAAGGGCGATGTTCAGTCTCGTGAGGCCAAGCCCCCCTTGGTAAGGGCACGAATTCGCGCGTCAGCGCGGATGGGGGATCGGAAGCAAGCGTTGGGACCCGAGATTCGCGTAGCGAATCTTGGGGATTTCATCGCGTTGCGCGATGGAATCACGCATCCTTGTTGTGCCGGCGCATGACGCGCGACTTCTCGCGTGCCCAGTCGCGGTCCTTCTCGGTGGCGCGCTTGTCGTGCGTCTGCTTGCCCTTGGCCAGCGCCAGTTCGGCCTTCACCTTGTTGCCCTTCCAGTACAGGGAGGTGGGCACCAGCGTATAGCCGTCGCGCTCGACTTTGCCGATCAGGCTGTCGATCTCGTTCCGGTGCAGCAGCAGCTTGCGCGTGCGGCGATCGTCCGCGACCACATGGCTCGAAGCCTGGATCAGCGGGGTGATCTGCGCGCCGAACAGGAAGATCTCGCCATTGCGGATGGTGGCGTAGGCCTCGGTGATGTTGGCGCGGCCGGCGCGGATGGCCTTCAGCTCCCACCCCTGCAGGGCGAGGCCCGCCTCATGGCGTTGCTCGAGGTGGTACTCGTGACGGGCGCGCTTGTTCAGCGCGATCGTGCCCGTTGCTTTATTCTTGTCCGGTTTCTTTGCCATCCGTCCTATTGTCGCCGAAGGCGGAACCCTACGCGAGCCACATGCACACGATCCGCCGCAGCGCACTGGTCGAACACTCGGCCACCCGGATGTTCGACCTGGTCAATGACGTGGCGGCCTATCCCCGCCGGTTCGACTGGTGCAGCGCCGCCCGCCTCATCGAGCAGGATGAAAGCCGGCTGATGGCCCGGCTGGACCTGGGGCTGGGCTCGCTGAGCACGTGGTTCACCACCGAGAACACGCTGGACCGTCCGCACCGTATCGACATGAACCTGGTCGATGGCCCGTTCCGCAAGCTGCATGGCCGCTGGGATTTCCATGCGCTGGATGAATCGGCCTGCAAGGTCACGCTGACACTCGAATTCGAGCCGTCCAGCCGCCTGCTGGCGCCGGCGATGGCGATCGGGTTCCAGACGCTGGCGGATCGCATGGTGGACGACTTCGTGCGCGCCGCCGACCGTGGGGAATGATATGCGCGTGGAGGTGATCCGGGCCTGGCCGCACCGGTTCGAGTCGGTGCAACTGGATTTACCAGCCGGCGCCACCGTGGCCGATGCGCTGGTTGCGAGCGGTTTCGACGACGTGCAATCGGCGGCGATCGCGATTCACGGCGTGAATGCGACGGCAGGAAGCGTGTTGAACGAGAATGATCGCGTGGAAGTGCTGAGGCCGCTGGTGATCGATCCGAAGGACGCGCGCCGTCGACGGGCGCGCAGATAGCAGGTCAGCCGCGCCTCAGCGGCGGCCGCCCTTCTTCTTTTCCTTGGCCAGGTTGGGGCCGAACTTGCGCACGTCGCGCGACAGCTGGAGGTCGGCTTCGGGGAAGTATTCGCCTTCCCAACTGGCCAGTACGTCGCCGTTGAACACCAGGGTGAGATTCTTGATCTCGGTCGTGCCACGGCGATTGGTGCGGTTGCTGGCGGTGTAGTCCCAGCGGTCGGCATGGAACGGATCGGCGATCGACGGGCTGCCCAGCAGTGACTGCACCTGCTGCTTGGTCTGGCCCGCCTGCAACTGGTCGACGGCCGTCTTTTCGAGCAGGTTGCCCTGGTAGATCGGCTGCTTGTAGAGAATGCCGCAGCCGGCAGTGGCGGAAGCAAGGACGGCGACCAGCAGGAATTTGCGCATGGGGCAGGTACGGTAGGAAACCGGGCCGATGATACACTCCCGCGCACCGCCGCAACCGAGCTTCAGGCAGCTGGCGCTAAACCGAGAGTGAACGGAGACGCCATGGAATCGCAGGACCTTCGCAAAGTCGGCCTCAAGGTCACCCACCCGCGCATGCGCATCCTGGAGTTGCTGGAGCAGAAGAACTCCCAGCACCACCTGAGCGCGGAAGACATCTACCGCCAGTTGCTGGATCACGGTGACGAGATCGGGCTGGCAACGGTGTATCGCGTGCTGACCCAGTTCGAGGCGGCAGGCCTGGTGCTGAAGCACAACTTCGAGGGCGGCCAGGCCGTCTACGAACTGGACCGCGGCGGCCACCACGACCACATGGTGGACGTGGACAATGGCAAGATCATCGAGTTCGAAAGCACCGAGATCGAAAAACTGCAGCGCGAGATCGCCGCCAAGCACGGCTACGAGCTGGAAGAACACTCACTGGTGCTGTACGTGCGCAAGAAGCGCTGACGCCTCGAGAATCCGGACTGTGGGAGCGACGCAAGTCGCGATGTGGCACCGCGGCCCATCATCGCGACTTGCGTCGCTCCCACAGAAACAACAAGGGTGGATCAGATCGCGTTGGCCAGCAGCCGTTTCGCGGCGGCGTAGGCCTCCTTGCTGACTTCCACGCCGCCCAGCATGCGGGCCAGCTCTTCCTCTCGCTGCTTCGCCGCCAACTTTTCGACCGCGCTCTGGGTCATGCCATCCACCGGTGCCTTGCTGACGCGATAGTGCGCATGGCCTTGCGCGGCGACCTGGGGCAGGTGGGTGACGCACAGCACCTGTCGCTGGGCGCCGAGTGCGCGCAGTTTCTGGCCGACGATCTCGGCGACTGCGCCGCCGATGCCGGTGTCCACTTCGTCGAAGATCATGGTGGGAACAGCATCCAGGCCAAGCGCGGCCACTTCGATCGCCAGCGAAATGCGCGCGAGTTCGCCGCCGGAGGCGACCTTGCGCAGAGGCCGCGGCGGCTGGCCGGCGTTGGCGGATACCAGGAATTCCACGCGTTCCGCGCCTGTCGGGTCCGGACGCTCGCCCTCCTGGGCCTCCAGCGCGATCTCGAAACGGCCGCCGCCCATCCCCAGTTCGCCGATCAGAGCGGTCGTGGTGGCGCCGAGGGTCTTGGCCGCATGCTGGCGTGTGCGGGTCAGTGCCGAAGCAGCGTCGCGCCAATGCGCCTGCGCGGCATCGATCTCGCCGTTGAGCTGCAGCAGGCGTTCGCCCGCGCCGCGCAGTGACTCCAGCTCGGCCGCCAGCCGGTCATGCTGCTCCAGCAGGCCGTCCAGCGGCACGCGGTGCTTGCGCGCCAGGTCGTGCACGCGGGCAAGCTTGCGCTCCAGCGCATCGAACTGCAGGGGTTCGCCATCGAGGTCGTCCCGCACCTGACCGAGCAGCGACAGGGCCTCCTCGATCTGGATCGCCGCGCCATCCAGCAGTGCATCCACGTCGCGCAGCCGCGGCTCGTGTTCGGCCTGGCGGGCGAGGTCGGCGCGCGTCTGCTGCAGGTGGCGGGTCAGCGACGGAGCGTCTTCGCCGGCCAGTTGGCCCAGCGCCGCGTCACAGGCCTGGATCAGGCCGGTGGCGTGGGCCTGGCGGCGATGGCTGGCCACCAGGGCCTCCAGCGCCGTCGGCGACAGGTCCTCGCGTTGCAGCTCGGCCAACTGGTGCTCCAGATAATTGATCCGGTCCGAGACATCGCCCTGGCCGGACAACTGTTCGCGTTCGCGCAGGAGGGTGCTCCACTTTTGCGCCGCGCCGCGCACCGCGCTGCGCTCGTCGCCGTTGCGGGCGAAGGCATCCAGCAGGTCCAACTGGCTCTGGCGGGCGAGCAGGGCCTGGTGTTCATGCTGGCCGTGGATTTCCACCAGGCGGGCCGCGAGATCGGAAAGCTGCGACAGCGTCACGCTGCGGCCATTGATCCAGGCACGCGAGCCGCCATCGGCGCGGATCACCCGGCGCAACTGGCATTGGCCGTCGTCATCCAGTTCGTTGTCCGCCAGCCATGCCTGTGCTGGCGAGCCCGCTCCGGCAGAGAACTCGGCGGAGAGCTCCGCGCGTTCGGCGCCATGCCGGACCACGCCGCTGTCGGCCCGCAGACCGGACAGGAAGCCCAGGGCGTCCACCAGCAGCGATTTGCCGGCGCCGGTTTCACCCGAAATGACCGTCATGCCATCGCCGAATTCCAGCTCGGCGGCGCGGACGACGGCGAAATCCTTGATGGCGAGGTGTCTGAGCATGCCGCGGATTGTAAGCGGTGCCGGCTCAGGTTCTGAGACACGGGGGGCACTCGACTTGCAATGCCGCGGGCGCAACGCTATCTAACGGGCATGAACTCGCCGTCGCCCCCGCTGGATCCTCGCGCCCGCCAACTGCTGCGCACGCTGATCTCGCGCTATATCCGCGACGGTGAGCCGGTGGGGTCGCAGACCCTGGCCCGGCACGCCGGGCTGGAAGTCAGTTCGGCGACGATCCGCAACATCCTCTCGGAACTCGAGGAGGTCGGATTGCTCAGTTCGCCGCATACCTCCGCCGGGCGCATCCCGACGGCGCAGGGCTACCGCGTGTTCGTGGACAGCTTGGTGCAGGTGAAGTCGCTGGGGGACGGCGAAGTGGCCCGGCTGCGTTCGGAACTGCCGGCCGGCGCCGGGACCCAGGCGCTACTGGGCAACGCCTCCGAGCTGCTGTCGGCTATGACCCATTTCGTCGGCGTGGTCAGCGTGCCGCGGCGCGAGCAGTTCGCCTTCCGCTACATCGACTTCGTCCCGCTGGATGGCCAGCGGGTGATGGCCATCCTGGTATTCGCCGACAACGACGTGCAGAACCGCGTCATCGAAACGCGCCGGGCCTACGACCGGTCCGAACTCGAGCGCATCGCCAACTACCTGAACACCCAGTTCGCCGGCCGGCCCTTGTCCGAGATCCGCGCGAACCTGCTGCACGACCTGCGCAGGGCGCAGACCGAGATGGAAGGGCTGCTGGCCGAATCCATCGAACTGGCGGAGCAGGCCCTGACGCCACCCAACGACGATGTGGTGCTCGCAGGACAGACCCGCTTGATGGGGGTGCAGGAACTGTCCGACCTGGAACGGCTGCGGGACCTGTTCGAGGCGTTCGCCCGCAAGCGCGAGATCCTGCAGTTGCTGGAGCGCACGATCCACGCGCCGGGCGTACGCATCTTCATCGGCGAGGACACCGGACTGGCGCCGCATGACGGCGTCTCGGTGGTGACCGCCCCCTACATGGCGGGCGGGCAGGTGCTGGGCGTGCTGGGCGTCATCGGGCCTACCCGGATGGCGTATGACCGGATCATTCCGGTGGTGCAGGCGGCGGCGGATGTACTCGGTGCGGCCTTGAATCCGGAAACGCCGGCCCCATAGGTTGGTGCTTGGGCGGCCGGACTTGCCGCGATGGGACCCGAAATGAACCAACACGAACACGATTCCGACCTGGGCGGCGGCAACGAGCCACAGGACGTCGAAGGCGCGCTGATCGCCGAACTGGAAACCCTCCGCAACGAAGTGGACCAGCTGCGAGCGGCATCGCTGCTCGAGCGCGCCGACCTGGATAACCAGCGCAAGCGCGTGGCGCGCGATATCGAGCAGGCACGCAAGTTCGCCAACGAACGCCTGCTGGGCGATCTGCTACCGGTGTTCGACAGCCTGGACGCCGGGCTCGCAGCGGCGGGCAATGAGCCCAGTCCGCTGCGCGACGGGCTTGAGCTGACCTACAAACAACTGCTGAAGGTGGCTGGCGACAACGGCCTGACCCTGCTCGACCCGGCGGGCGAAGCCTTCAACCCCGAGCACCACCAGGCCATCAGCCAGACGGACGCCCCCGGCGCCGATCCCGGCAGCGTGGTGCAGGTGTTCCAGAAGGGCTATGTACTCAACGGCCGTCTGCTGCGTCCGGCCCTGGTCGTCGTGGCGAAACACGACTGAACGCACTCGCGGGGGCGCTTGAACGGCGCCATCGCACCCCTATATCGAGACCATCCACCCGGCCACCGGCCGGATCCAGACAGAATTTGCTAGGGAGCATCCACCATGGGCAAGATCATCGGCATCGACCTCGGCACGACCAACTCGTGCGTGGCGATCATGGAAGGCGGCAAGGCCCGCGTCATCGAGAACAGCGAGGGCGACCGCACCACGCCGTCCATCGTCGCCTGGACCAAGGACGGCGAAGTCCTGGTCGGCGCCTCGGCCAAGCGCCAGGCGGTCACCAACCCGAAGAACACCTTCTACGCGGTGAAGCGCCTGATCGGCCGCAAGTTCACCGACGCCGAAGTGAAGAAGGACCTGGACCTGGTGCCCTACGGCATCATCGCGCATGAGAACGGCGACGCCTGGGTGCAGACCTCGGACGGCAAGAAGCTGTCGGCGCAGGAAATCTCCGCGCGCATCCTGGAGAAGATGAAGAAGACGGCCGAAGCCTTCCTGGGCGAGACCGTCACCGAAGCCGTCATCACCGTGCCGGCCTACTTCAACGACAGCCA